>NZ_LMLM01000033.1:0-320928 GCF_001421905.1 Duganella sp. Leaf61 | reverse complement strand
TCAGATAAAGCTTTACTGCCCGAAGGCGCTCTTCGTATGAATACATGGACTACTCCCAAATAGTCCAAGATTTTGTCCGCATCCCCTCTGTATCAGTTTTCAATCGCCGTTGACAAACCGTACACGCGCGTTGATGGGGCTGCAAACGATCAACCATAAGCGCTTCTATCGGGTCATGAAAGAGAACCGTCTGCTGCTGCCAAAAGCGCCCAAACGCCCTCTCAGTAGCCGCGTGCATGACGGTGTAGTGTCGGTGGCTGAATCGAACCAACGCTGGTGCTCCGACGGCTTTGAGATCGCTTGCGACAACGGCGAAGTGGTGACCGGCGTCTTCATGAAAGACTGTTGTGATCGTGAAATCATCGCGTGGCGGGCCTGGGCCGAACGTGGCCTGCCTGGCGAGCCGGTGCGCGACATGTTGGTGGAAGCGGTGGAAGCCAGATTTGGGCAGGCCAGCGTGGGATCGGCCAAGCTGGAATTTTTGAGCGACAACGGCGGCGCCTATCGAGCCCATGAAACGCATGCGCTGGCACGCGCGCTGGGCATCGAGCCTGTGCATACGCCCGTGTGCAGCCCGCAATCGAACGGCATGGCTGAGAGCTTTGTGAACACGTTTAAACGGGACTACGTCAGCCTGATGGACCGCAGCACTGCCGAGGCAGTGCTGGCCCAACTGCCAGAAGCTTTTACGCATTTCAACGAGGTGCATCCCCACTCGTCTTTGAACTTGAAATCACCTCGCATGTACAGGAGGGAGCTGGCACGCCGGGCTCAGGAAAGCGGCGTTAATTAAGCGACAGGCTGTGTCCGGTTATACGGGGGCAAGATCATACTGCAAGCTGACCTGCTTCGCTCACGGAAATCCTCAGTTCGTTACCACACCACGCTGGCGTTTATTGATTTCGGCCACATATCCATCGCGGTTGTAAAAGGCGGTATGTAGTGGTCTAATGTATCCGGACGCGCGAAACGTGTACGCAGAAGCTCAAAGAAAGATGGACTTTGTCTGGCTCGTGACCACGAGTCCGCGCGGGTTCGCAGCGACCTCAAAAGTGTTGCGACAAACCGAATCGATTGTCGTGTTGCCAGGACTACACCCTGAGGTTGCAGTCCAAAAAGCGCCAGAGCTCGAGTTGCTACTTCATCAGATGGCTGACACGGTTGCAATTGGCGAGGTCGGGCTCTATGGCTCGGCAAGATATCGACAGCATTTCGACCTACAAACAAAAATTTTCTCTGCCGTTATTAAGCGTTCCCAGTCCTTGGGTGGGAGAGTTCTTAGCATTCACTCGCGTGCTGCGGCAAAAGAGGTTTTAGACACCCTAGAACAATTCCCCGCGTTTGGCACTGCTGTGCTGCATTGGTTCACGGATTCTGCACCTTTGCTCCGCCGGGCCAGTAACATGGGCTGTTGGTTCAGTGTTGGACCAGCAATGCTCACGTCCGCGAACGGACGAAAGCTCGCCGCGATGATGCCAATGAGCAGAGTTGTATCGGAAAGCGATGGTCCCTTTGCGAAATCCTCTGGCAATCCGATAATGCCGTGGGAAGCCTCAAATGTAGCGGAGCAGTTATCCTTAATTTGGTGTTTGCCAGTAGAAGCCGTCAACGCAGAGTTGCTCAAGAATGGAAAGACGTTACGCTCGAGGCTTACTCGCAAAACGGTCGATGGCAAGTAAGGTTGGGGCCTATCCCCCGTAGCATTCCGCTAAGCAGAAATACGCTCGCGTATTCAGTGCCCCTCAGTGTTAGTGCTCTGGAACGCTTGAGCTCACGGCAGCCGCGACGACGCCGAGAATTCTGCGCGGTAACGTGCAGATTGTGGGAGCGACGCTGCTACACTGTCCATGTCGAAGCGCAGCCACACTAAGCGTCAGCGTCCTCGACCTTTTTTTGGGTATGGGTGAGGGTAGGAACGCAGCAGAGTTTTGTGAAAGTGCGCGTCCATGCGGGCTGCGACGGATTTTAGGGATTCCACCGTCGAATTCCTATTCGAGCAAGTGACACTTAACGTGCATGGCCTCGGATACAGGCTCCCTAGATTTTACGCAACCGGTGTGCAAGCTGTTGATTTTTAACGACGTTCGATTCCGGCCCGGAGCACCAGCCCTCATTTCAGCGGTACCGCGTAAAACGCCATAAACCCTTGGAAATCAAGGTTTTATGGCGTTTTTTCTTTGCGCCATGGCCAACCAAAGGCCCTTTAAAACCGCTGGTTTATGCAGGCCGCCCTGATTGGATGTATCTAGAGCAGAAAATTTGCCACTGAGCTATTTTATCGCGCCATGGTTCACCGCCCCCTGTAGGGGATAGTGACGGTGACAAATATCGGCAGGCTAAGCTGAGTGATATCGCGGAAGAAAATATCTTCAACAGTCATCTCGACGGACACGCGCACAAAATTAGGTTTCGCGTTGCCTCCGCACTGGTGCTGAACACAGTCAATCATCACCAGTGGCGGTGCCCCGCCGGTGCGCAAGTCGCTTGTCATTTCCTGAAATATTTCCCTGGCTACTCCGAACGCGGCTGGCGCCTTAACTGTATTTGTTGCCTCGGCGAGAGGGACTTTCGACATGTAATTGGCTGCGCTTGTCGCTGCGGCATGGGCGACGCTGTAATGGTAGCAATATCGACCGAAGTAGAGCGGGAACGCCAGCAGCAGCAAGAGCAGGGGCAATACCAGGAAGAACTCGACCGCCGCCAGTCCCTGCGCACGTCGTTTGCACTGTCGATGTTTCGCCACGCTCGCCCCTGGAAATTGTTCGGCACCATGCTCCAAGATGACAGATCGACGGCGACAGGCTTTGATCTATATCTTGAGGGGGCTATGCCTCGATTCAGCGCCAGATCAGCTAATGACCGTCCCAAAGCCACCGTTTGGTTGGCGCTGATGTCGTGACGAGCGCGCCACCCATGTTAAGATTTAGGAATAAACAAGATTTCCAGGCCTGGTAGTCCTGGCAGGCCGCAGTACCACCTCCACCGCCAGGCCCCAACAGTCCGCCACGGAGCCCAAGCGATGACGATTTCCGACAGCACCACCACCTTCCGCAATAAAACAGTCGTGCAGTACGATCCCGACAGCGCTTTCGATCCGTCGCCCGACGTGGTCTATCGCCTGGCGCTGGACTATGACGACGCGCGCAAGATGCCGGAACTGATCGATAGCTTCCTGGCGCGGGCCGACAAGGCCACGCTGGAGGCACTGGTGATCGGCATGTGGGGCGAGCCTTACGAAGCGGGCGCCGATGCGGTGATCGCCGCGCTGGCCAGCCACGCGCCGCAACTGCCTGCGCTGCGCGCACTGTTCATCGGCGACATGACCTACGAGGAGTGCGAAATTTCGTGGATCGTGCAGGGCAATTACAAGCCGCTGCTCGACGCCTTCCCGCAGCTGGAAGAACTGCGTATCCGCGGCGGCAACGAGCTGACCATCGAGCCGTTCGCGCACCAGAACCTGCGCAAGTTCACCATCGAATCCGGTGGCCTGGACCAGAAGATCGCGCAAGCGCTGGCTGCGTCCAGCATGCCCAACCTGGAGCACCTGGAACTGTGGCTGGGCGCCGACGATTACGGCTTCTCCGGCGACGTGGCGCTGTACCAGCAAGTGCTGGCGCAACTGGCCACGCCAACCTTGCTCTACCTGGGCCTGCGCGATTCGGAGATCGCCGACGACCTGGCCGCGTGGCTGGCCAACGAGCCTTTGCTTGCCACCGTCACCACGCTGGACCTGTCGCTGGGTACCATCGGCGACGCGGGCGCCGAGGCGCTGCTCAATGGTACGCAACTCGGCAACCTCAAACGCCTGGATCTGTCCCACCACTATATCTCGCCAGCGAACCAGGACAAGCTCCGGGCCTTGCCGTTCGATGTCGTGCTGGCCGATCCCCAGGAAGAGGACCAGTATGACGGCGAGGGCCATCGCTACGTGGCCGTCGGCGAATAATCGTTGGTACGTCCCATGACCGCGATGCTGGTGCTGGCAACAGCCGGCAGCAAGCGTGTGCGGCTGTTGCAGGCCGCGCGCGCGCAGCTGGGTATATCGCCAGCGCGCGTGCTGGAATGGCGCGACTGGCTGAACTTGCCGTCGTTGCTGGAACAGGCGCTCGATCAGCGCTGCCTGTTCAAGATCGAACCGCCCGGCGACGATCCCGCCGCGCACCTGCACCTGCTGCGTGACGGCTGCCGCCTGCTCGACCGGCCGGCGCCGTGCGCGCCCGAGCACGGCGAACTGCTGGCGATGGACGCCTGGTTTGCCGGTTTTGCCAACGCCATGGCGCGGTTGTCGAAGCAGTTGGCAGACCTGCCTGGCGCCAGCGTGGTCAACGCCCCCGACGAGATCTCGCTGATGACCGACAAGCTGGCGTGCCAGCACCACTTGCATGAACACGGCGTGCCCACGCCGGCTTTGCTGGGGCGCGTGACCGGTTACGACCACCTGCAAGCGCTGCTCGCTGAACACGACCTCGATCGCCTGTACCTCAAACCGCGCTACGGCTCCTCCGCTTCCGGCGTGGTGGCGTACCGGCGCAACCGGGCAGGGCGACAGCAGGCCACCACGTCGGCCCGCATCGTGCATGCGAACGGCGGCATCCGGCTGTTTAACGACAAGCGCATCGCGCGCATCGAGCACGCCGCCGATATCGCCGTACTGGTCGATGCCCTGGCCGCGCAGGAACTGTATGCGGAGGCGTGGCTCGACAAGCCGCGCTGCGGCGACAGCCATTACGACCTGCGCGTGGTCGCCATCGGCGGCCGGCCCGCGCACCGGGTGGCGCGCCTGGGCACGCAGATGATGACCAATCTGCACCTCGACAACCGGCGCGGCGACGCCGCCACGCTGCTCCACGCAGCAGACATGGCGGCGCTGGAAGCCACCGTGCAGCAGGCAGCGCGGGCGTTTTCTGGCAGCGGCGTGGCCGGCTACGACCTGGTGGTGCGTCGGGGGCGGGCTCACGTGCTGGAGGCGAACGCTTTCGGCGACCTGCTGCCCGGACTGTTGTGGCAGGAGCGCGATACCTATGCGGCGCAACTGCAGGAGCTGTCCTCATGCCGGACATGAACCTGGTCGTGGGCAGCCACGACGTCGTCTTCATCACGCTCGACACCTTGCGCTACGACGTGGCGCAAGCGCTGTTCGAGGCCGGCGAGCTCCCGGTGCTGGGCCGTTTTTTGCCAGCCACCGGCTGGGAGCGGCGCCACTCGCCCGCCACGTTTACCTATGCCGCGCACCAGGCATTTTTTGCCGGTTTTCTGCCGACGCCGGCGGCGCCGGGCCGCCACCCGCGCCTGTTCGCCAGCGCCTTTGCCGGCAGCGAGACCACGTCGCCGCGCACTTTCGCGTTCGAGCAGGCGAGCATCCCCGAGGCGCTGGCGGCGCGCGGCTACCGCACCATTTGCATCGGCGGCGTCGGCTTTTTCAACAAGCAGACGGCGCTGGGTTGCGTGCTGCCGGCGCTGTTCCAGGAAAGCCACTGGAGCGCCGGCATGGGCGTGGCCAGCCGCCACTCCACCGAAAAGCAGGTGGCGCTGGCGCGCGATCTGCTGGCGCAGAACAGCTGCCGCACCTTTTTGTTCATCAACGTGGCCGCGCTGCACACGCCCAATCGCGCGTATCTGCCCGGCTGCCGCGCCGACAATCTGGAAAGCCACGCGGCAGCCTTGCGCTACGTCGACCAGGCGCTGGCCCCATTGTTCGACGCCTGCGCCGCGCGCGCGCCCACCTTTGCCATCGTTTGCTCCGACCATGGCAGCGCCTACGGCGAAGGCGGCTATCGCGGCCACCGCGTGGCGCACGACAGCGTCTGGAACGTGCCGTATGCGCACTTCTTCATCCCCGCACTTATCGACGCACAAGCAACAGGAACCGCCTCATGAACATTTCCGAACAGCCGGGAACCCTGGCGCAGCGCATGAAGCATACGCCGTACCAGGCATACTCGTACTCGTATCCGCACAAGGCCGCATATCGCTCGCTGCCGCAGGCCACGCCGCTCGCGCCGCTGTGGGCGCAGCAGGACCGCTCCGCGCTGTTCGCCTACATCCACATTCCCTTCTGCGAAATGCGCTGCGGCTTTTGCAACCTGTTCGCCATGGCGCGGCCCGGTGCCGACATGGTCGAACGCTACGTGCAGCAGGTGCTGGTGCAAATGCGCGCGATGGATGGGGTGCTCGGTGCGCGCAGCTTTGCCCGCTTCGCGCTCGGTGGCGGCACGCCGACGTATTTATCGCCAGCGCAGCTCGATACCTTGCTGTGTGGCGCGCGTGACATTCTCGGCATCGACCTGCACGCCACGCCGGCCGGCATCGAAGCTTCGCCCGAAACCATCACCGCCGAACGGTTGGCCGTATGTCGCGCGCATGGCATCGACCGCGTGAGCCTGGGCATCCAGAGCTTTGCCGCCGGCGAGATACGCGCACTGGCGCGTCCGCAGCAGAACGCCACCGTGCATCACGCCATCGGCTTGATCCGCGCGGCGGGCTTTCCGACCCTGAACCTGGACCTGATCTACGGCATCGCAGGGCAGACGGTGGCCAGCCTGCTGGCGTCGCTCGACAGCGCACTGGCGTTCGCGCCGGAAGAGATTTACCTGTATCCGCTGTACGTGCGCGAGCAGACGGTCCTGGGCAAGGTGGCGCGCCGGCAGGGCGCACAAACCCTCAACCCCATCATGCTGGCGCGCGACGGCGACAGCCGGCTGGCGCTGTACGCGGCCGCACGCGACCACCTGCGCGCGCGCGGCTATGTGCAGGTGTCGATGCGCATGTTCCGCGCGCCGCATGCACCGGGCGATGCCGGCCCGTCCTACTGCTGCCAGAACGACGGCATGGTGGGCCTGGGCGCGGGTGCGCGTTCGTACACGTCGCAGCTGCACTATTCGAGCGAATACGCAGTGGCCCGCACGGAGACCATCGGCATCATCGACAACTACCTGGCATTGGACCAGGCGTGCTTCGCCCAGGCCGAACATGGCTACCTGCTCGGGGTGGAAGACCAGCAGCGGCGCTACGTGATCCAGTCGCTGCTGACCGAACCGGGCCTCGATGGCGACGCCTACACCGCGCGCTTCGGCACCGTCTGCGAAGCCGACCTGCCGCAACTGGCCGAGCTGTTCGCATTGGAACTGGTGGAGCGTGACGGACCGCTGCTGCGCTTGAACGACCAGGGCTACGCCTACGCCGATACCATCGGTCCGTGGCTGGCGTCGAGCACCGTACGTGCACTGATGGCAGAAAGCGGACAGGCGTGCTGACAGCGGCCGATGGGGCACTGGCGCTGCTGTACCGGGGCACGCTCTCGAGCTGCAACTACGCCTGCGACTACTGTCCTTTCGCCAAAAAGCAGGACAGCCGCGCCGTGCTGGCGCGCGATGAGCGCGAGGTAGGGCGCTTCACCGAATGGGTGGCCGCCCAGGACCGCGCCATCAGCGTGCTGTTTACACCGTGGGGCGAAGCGCTGGTGCGCCGCCATTACCGCACCGCGATGCATACCCTGGCCACGCTGCCCAATGTGCGCCAGGTGGCGCTGCAAACCAACCTGTCGGGCCCGCTGGGCTGGCTGGCCGACATGGACGAAGCCTCGCGCGCCAAGATCGGCCTGTGGTGCACCTACCACCCGGACCAGACCACGCTGGCGCGCTTTGTCGAGCGGTGCGCGCGGCTCGACGCCATCGGTGTGCGCTACTCGGTCGGCGTGGTGGCGCTGCGTGAACACTACGACGCCATCCGCACCCTGCGCGCGGCGCTGCCGTCGCACATCTATCTTTGGTTGAACGCGTACGACCGGCGCGGGCCCGGCTACTACGCGGCCGACGACCTGGCCTGGCTCGACGCCATCGACCCGTGGTTCGTACAAAGCCGCCGCCCGGCGCCATCACGCGGCAAGGGCTGCCTGGCGGGCGAGGCTGCACTGTCGGTGGACGGCGACGGCACGCTGACGCGCTGCCATTTCGTGCCTGAGATTCTTGGGAATTTGTACCAGGACGAGCTGGCGGATTTGCTGCAGGAGCGCACTTGCCCACGCTTCAAGTGCGATTGCTATATCGGCTATGCCCAGCGCAAGAACTTGCCGTTTCAGCGGGTATTTGGCGCGGGGGTATTGGCGCGCATACTCCCTTGAGACCACCGATCGCCGCCTTGCGGCGGTCTTTTGTTTTTTCGACACAGCCCCAGTCAGTTCTTGACGCCTTGATGTCGTTCGCATACGATTGTCCTTATCGCATCCTTGCGAAAGGGCGGAGCCGTGGCAATCACGGCGTCATTTCCCGCCGCACTGCATCACTCCCCTTGTAGATTCCGCGCCTGTCCCGGCGCACCCACGCCGTTCCCACCCGATCCTCACCATCTCCACGCCGATGTCCGCGCGTGTGCAGGAGCATGTCCATGGAAGACCTTACGCTCGACCAGCCGCGCGCCAACCCCGCCGACTTCGCCGAACCGTCGGCAGGCGCGCAGTTGCACTGCCTCGACCCAGCCAATCGCGCCGACGAAGCCGATACCGTCGCCATGCGCCTCGGCAGCGCGCAGTTCCGCCGCGATTACGGCTTGCGCTACGCCTACCTGTCTGGCGCCATGTATCGCGGCATCGCCTCGCGGCAGATGGTGGTGGCGATGGGGCGCGCGGGACTGCTCGGCTTTCTGGGCACGGGCGGCATGAGCCTGGAGCAGATTCGCACCGATATTATCGCCATCCGCGAACAGCTCGAGCCGCACCAGGCTTGGGGCATGAACCTGATCGCGCAAGTGGCCGACGACGCCATGGAGCGCGCCACCGTGGCGCTGTACCTGGAACTGGGCGTGCACGCCATCGAGGCGTCGGCGTTCATGCAGATCACGCCCGCGCTGGTGCACTACCGGCTGCAAGGACTGGAGGCCGGGCCAGATGGTGCGGTCGTGTGCCGCAACAAGATACTGGCCAAGCTGTCGCGCCCCGAGGTGGCGCGCGAGTTCATGCAGCCGGCGCCCGAACGCATCGTCGCGCGGCTGCTGGCCGAAGGGTTGGTGACCGAGCAGCAGGCACGCCTGGCACGCCACGTCAACATGGCCAGCGACATCTGCGTGGAAGCCGATTCGGGCGGCCATACCGACCAGGGCGTGGCACTGGTACTGCTGTCGGCCATCCAGCGGCTGCGCCGCGAACTGGGGGGCGATCCCCGGTCGCTGCGGGTGGGCCTGGCCGGCGGCATCGGTACGCCGGAGGCGGTGGCCGCGGCCTTCATCCTGGGCGCCGATTTCGTGCTGACCGGCTCCATCAACCAGTGCACGGTGGAGGCGGGCACCAATGACGCCGTCAAGGACCTGCTGCAGGAGATCGACATCCAGGATACGACGTACGCACCGGCCGGCGACATGTTCGAGATGGGGGCCAAGGTGCAGGTGCTGCGCAAGGGCGTGTTCTTCCCGGCGCGCGCCAACCGCCTGTACCTGCTCTACAGCCAGTACGAATCTCTAGCCGAGATCCCGGCCGCCGTGCGCACGCAGCTCGAAGAAAAATACTTCCGCAAGTCGCTGGACGACGTATGGCGCGACACCCGGACCTTTCTTGCCACGCGCGGCCGCCAGGACGACGTCGACAAGGCCGAGACCAACCCGAAGCACAAGATGGCGCTGGTGTTTCGCTGGTACTTCGGGCACTCGATGCGGGCGGCCATCAATGGCGACACCGCCAACCGCGTCGACTACCAGATCCACACGGGCCCCGCGCTCGGTGCCTTCAACCGCTACGTGAAAGGCACGCCGCTGGAGAACTGGCGCGCACGCCATGTCGATCGCATCGGCCGCCAGCTGATGCGCGATGCGGGCGCCCTGATGCTCGAGCGCGTGGCCGCGCTCACCGCCAACTAGAGGAAAGCGAACATGCCACACGTCGGAATAGAAGCGATGAACGTTTATGCCGGCACGGCCTGCGTCGATGTGCGCGCGCTGGCGCGGCACCGCCAACTGGACCTGGCCCGCTTCGACAACCTGCTGATGCTGGAGAAGACCGTGGCGCTGCCCAACGAAGACCCGGTCACCTTTGCCGTTAACGCCGCGCGGCCGCTGGTCGATGCGCTGGCGCCGCAAGAAAAGGACCGCATCGAGATGGTCATCACCTGCACCGAATCGTCGTTCGACTTCGGCAAGTCGCTCAGCACCTATGTGCACCAGTTGCTGGGACTGAACCGCAATTGCCGGCTGTTCGAATTGAAGAATGCCTGCTACTCGGGCGTGGCCGGCCTGCAGATGGCGGTCAATTTCATCCTCGCCCAAACCTCGCCCGGCGCCCGGGTGCTGGTGGTGGCCACCGACATCAGCCGCTTCCTGATGGACGAGGACACGCACGACCAGGACTGGTCGTTTGCCGAACCCAGTGGCGGCGCCGGTGCGGTGGCAATGCTGGTGGGAGAAGACCCGCAGGTGTTCCGGATCGACGTGGGCGCCAACGGCTACTACGGCTACGAGGTGATGGATACCTGCCGCCCGTCGGCCGACAGCGAGGCCGGGGACGCCGATCTGTCCCTGCTGTCGTACCTCGACTGCTGCGAGAACGCGTACCTCGAATACCGCAAGCGCGTGCCGCAGGCGGACTACGCCAGCTCGTTCCAGTACCTGGCGTTCCACACGCCGTTCGGCGGCATGATCAAGGGCGCTCATCGCAGCCTGATGCGCAAGCTGGCGCCGGCTGCATCGGCAGAGATTGAACTGGACTTCAATCGCCGCGTGGCGCCGGGTCTCGACTATTGCCAGCGCGTGGGCAACACCATGGGCGCGGCGATGATGGTGTCGCTGGCCAGCACCATCGCCAATGGCCGCTTCGACACGCCGCAGCGGGTGGGCTGCTTCTCCTACGGGTCCGGCTGCTGCTCGGAGTTCTTCAGCGGCGTGGCCACCAGCGCGGGCCAGGCGCGCCTGCGCACCATGGACATCGGCCGGCGGCTCGACCAGCGCTACCGCCTGTCGATGGCCGAATACGACGAGATCCTCTCTGGCGGCGGGGTGGTGCGCTTCGGCACCCGCAACGCCACGCTGGCCGAACGTTATACGCCGGCGACAACGGACGGGCAGGGCGCCACGCTGTTCCTGCGCCGCATCGAGAACTATCACCGGGAATATGCATGGATGGCCTAACGCCGGCGGGCGCCACCGTGATCACCCGGCGCGAGGGTGACCTGTGCTACTTGCAGCTGCACCGCCCCGATGCCGACAACGCCATCAACGACGCCATGCTGGTCGACTGCGGCGCGGTGCTGCGCGACTGCACGGCGTGGGCGCGGGTGGTGGTGCTCGAAGGACTGCCGCACGTGTTCTGTCCGGGCGCCGACCTGCACGAAGCAGGGCGGTCCCGGCCCGACCGCCAGTCTGCGACGCGCAACGCCGAGGCGCTGTATGGCTTGTGGCTGCTGCTCAAGCGCGGACCATTCATCAGCATCGCGCATGTGCGCGGCAAGGTCAGTGCGGGCGGCGTGGGGTTTGTCGCTGCCTGCGACCTCGTGCTGTGCGCGGACGACGCCACGTTCTCCCTGCCGGAACTGCTGTTCGGGCTGATGCCCGCCTGCTTGCTGCCGTTTCTGATCGAACGCGTGGGCAGCGCGCGCGCCCATGCCATGACCCTGCTGACGCAAGCGGTGGCCGCACCACAGGCGGTGGCGTGGGGGCTGGCCGATGCCAGCGCCGCCGACAGCGCCAACCTGCTGCGCATGCACCTGCTGCGTTTGCGGTTGCTGCCGCGCGACGCTATCGCGCGCTACAAGCGTTACGCCACCAGCCTCGATGGTGGACTCGAAGCTGCCCGCGACAAGGCGGTGGCAGCCAACGCCGAACTGTTTTCCGATCCGGCCACGCACGACAAGCTGGCGCGCTACGCCGCCACCGGCCAATTTCCATGGGAGGTTGTATGAAAACCTGTCTGTTTCCCGGTCAGGGCTCGCAAGCGAAAGGCATGGGCCGCCACCTGTTCGACCGGTTTCCCGATCTGACCGCGCAGGCGGACCAGGTGCTGGGCTACTCGATCCGTGAACTGTGCGTCGATGATCCGCGCCAGCAGCTCAATCAAACGCGCTACACCCAGCCCGCGATTTTCGTGGTGAGCGCGCTGGCGTGGTACGAGCACCTGGCCAGCCACGGCAAGCCCGATTTCGTGGCTGGTCACAGCCTGGGCGAATTCAACGCCTTGCTGGCCGCCGAGTCGTTCGGCTTCGAGACGGGCTTGCGCCTGGTGCGCAAGCGCGCAGAGCTTATGAGCGAGGCAGCCGACGGCGCCATGGCGGCCGTGCTGAACCTGGGCGCAGCCGACATCGAAGCCATTCTGCGCGACCATGGTCTTGACCAGATCGACATCGCCAACCTCAATGCGCCGTCGCAAACGGTGATCTCTGGCGCGCGCGAGCAGATCGCCCGTGCCGCGCCGTTGTTCGAAACAGCGAACGGACACTGCATCCCGCTCAATACCAGCGGCGCCTTCCACTCGCGTCTGATGGAGCCGGCGCGCCAGCAGTTCGAGGCTTTTCTCGCCAGCTTCGACTTTCGCGCACCGGCCATTCCCGTGATCGCCAACGTCACCGCGCAGCCGTACCAGCCCGGTGCGGTGGCAGCCAACCTGGCGCGCCAGATCACGGGCACCGTGCGCTGGCACGAATCCATCGCCTACCTGCTGGCGCTGGACCCGGGCCAGCAGATGGTGGAACTTGGCCATGGCGAAGTGCTGACCAACCTGCTCAAGAAAATCCGCAGCGAGCGGCAGGTGGCGCCGGTGTCCGCGCCAGCCGCCACCGTCCACGAACGCGTGCGCGACTGGAATTTGCGCTACCCGGTGGGTACGCGCGTGCGTTCGGCCATCGTCGCCGGCGCCGTACTGGCCACCCGCACCGAAGCCGTGGTGCTGTTCCAGCACCGCCCCGCCGTGTACCTCGACGGCTACCAGGGTTATTTCGACCTCGACGAACTGCAGCCGGCCTGATATGCCGCTTGCCCAAGGAGCTAACGTGTCTGAGCTAACCGATCCTCCCGATGACATCGCGATCATCGGCATGGCTTGCCGCTTTCCCGGCGCGGGCGATTACGAAGCGTTCTGGCGCGCGCAACGCGATGGCCGGTTTTGCGTGGACGAAGTGCCGGCCGACCGCTGGCGCTGGCAGCAGTATTATTCCACCCGGCGCGAGGACGAGAACAAGACCATCAGCAAATGGGGCGGCTTCATGGCCGACATCGACCAGTTCGACGCCGCGCTGTTCCGCATCTCGCCGCGCGAAGCGGAATTGATGGACCCGCAGCAGCGCATCATGCTGGAACTGGCGTGGTCGTGTTTCGAGGACGCGGGCTATGCGCCCGCCAGCCTGCGCGGCAGCGATACCGGTGTCTATCTGGGCGTGTGCAATTTCGACTACAAGATGCAGGTCGAACGGGCGCCGGCCGCCATCGAAGCCCACATGTCCACCGGCGTGCACACCACGCTGATTCCCAACCGCGTGTCGTACGAATTCGACCTGCGTGGCCCCAGCATCCCGTTCGATACCGCCTGTTCCAGCTCGCTGGTGGCGTTGGCCGAAGCCGTGCATGCGCTGCGGCGCGGCGATTGCGGTGCGGCGCTGGTGGGTGGCGTGAGCGTGCTGCTCAATCCCACCCATTTCATCTCGTTCTCCAAGGCCGGCATGCTGTCGCCGCGCGGTGTGTGCCGCTCCTTCGACGAAGGCGCGGACGGCTACGTGCGCGGCGAAGGCGCTGGCCTGATCATGCTCAAGCCGTTGCGCCAGGCGCTGCGCGACGGCGACAAGGTGTATGGCCTGGTGAAGGGCGTGGCCGTCAACCATGGCGGCAAGGTGGCTACCGTCACATCCCCGAATCCGTTCGCCCAGGCGCGCTGCGTGGAAATGGCGCTGCGCGATGCGGCACTGTCTCCCGCCGCCATTGGCTACATCGAAGCCCACGGCACCGGCACGCCCAAGGGAGATCCGATCGAGATGAATGCGCTGATCCGCGCCTACGCCAGTCAGGCAAGGGCGCAAGGCGTGGAACTGGCTGCGCGCTCGTGCGCGGTCGGCAGCGTGAAGACCAGCATCGGACATTTGGAGGCGGCGGCCGGCATTGCCGGCATCATCAAGGTGCTGCTGGCGATGAAGCACGGCCACCTGCCGCCGCTGCTGCACTTCACCCGCGCCAATCCGCGCATCAAGCTCGATGGCTCGCCTTTCCACTTTCTCGAGCAGGGGCAGGACTGGGCGCCGGGACCCGATGGCGCGCGGCGCGCTGGCGTGAGCAGTTTCGGCTTTGGCGGCGTCAATGCCCACGTGGTGCTGGAGGGTTTCGAAGATCCGCCGGTGCGAGAGGCACAGCAGACCGATGCCCCGCTGCTGTTCGTTCTGTCGGCAAAGAACCGCGACAGCCTGGCGCGGTACGCCGGATCGCTGGCGAGGTATGTGAACGGACCGCGCGAACGGACCTGGGACCGGCCGTTTTCGCTGGCCGCGCTGGCCCATACCCTGCACCTGCGCGAACCACTCGAAGAGCGACTGGCCTTCGAGGCGCAGGATGCGGAGACGCTTTGCCGCGCATTGAACGCGTTTGCCGCCGGCCAGCTGGAGCCTGGTGCTTTGCACGGCAATACGAGGGCAGGCGCGGGCGATTCGGTCGGCGCTCCGAAGGTCGGCGACCCGGTTGCCAGCGACCGGCTGGCCGGCAACCAGGCGGCCAGTGACACGGCAGTCGGCGGCCCGGCGGTTGGCGCTTCGGTGAATGGCGCACCCACGGCGGATGAATTGGCCGACTGCCTGCGCTCACGCGACCATGCAAGGCTGGCACGGTGGTGGGTAGCAGGGGTGCCGATCTCGGACTGGTCGCTGTACTTCGCAGACGGCGTACCAGCCAGGCTGACGTTGCCCGGCTATGAATTTACGCGCAGACGCTACTGGTTCGAGGAAGCAAAGGATGAAAAGGTTGGAAAAGCGGGCCAGGCATGGCTGCATCCGCTGCTGCACAGCGTTGCATCGACCGGTAACGGCGCCTGTTTCGACGCCGAATTCGATGGCGCGGAATTCTTTTTCAACGACCACCGGGTCCGTGGCGACAAGGTGCTGCCTGGCGTAGCCAGCCTGGAAATGGTGCGCGCTGCGCTGCGGCAGGCGATGCCGGAGCTGGTAACCGGCGGGTTGCAGTTGTCCGGCGTGGTGTGGTCGCGGCCCGTGGTGGCCGGCGCCGCACCGGTCAAGGTGCAACTGGCGCTGGTGCAGCAACCGGACGCAGTGGATTGGAACGTGCGCTCCGGTGCAGCAGATGGCGCGCTGATTCACAGCCAGGGCAAGGCGACGGCGCTGACCTGGACCGTTCCGGCAGTGGATCTGGCAGCAGTCCGCGCACGCCTGGCTGGCGGCGAGCGCAGTGTGGACGCGCACTACGCCATGTTTGCCGCCATGGGCATCGACTATGGGCCGGCGCACCGGTCAATCATCGCGCTGCATGCCGATGCCCATGGCGAGGTGCTAGCCAGGGTGCGCGTGGTCGATGCGGCCGGCGCTGCCGGTCTTGTCCTGCACCCGGGGTTGATGGATGGCGCATTGCAGGCAAGCCTTGCAGGGTTTGCCGGCGCCGGTACGCAAGCGCTGGTGCCGTTTGCGCTGGACCGGTTGCTGCTGCCGGCCGCCACGGTGTTGGCGGCCGCTCCGCCGTTGCAGTTGTGGGCGTGGGTGCGGCCTGGGGCGGGCAAAGAGGGCAGCGACCGCGCGCCGCAGTCGTTCGACATCGACTTGTGCGACGACGAAGGACAGGTATTTGCCGCCTTGCGCGGCCTGTCCCTGCGCGTGTTGGCTGGTGAGCAGGCTCCGGCGCCTGGCGGCTTGCTGATGCTCACGCCGGGCTGGCGCGACGATGATGCCGCAGCCTTGCCGCCGCAGGACTGGTCGGGCCATCGCATCTGGCTGGCGGGCTTCGAGAATGCCGGCCTGGCCGCAGAACTTGGCGCGCTGCTGCCGGGCGCCCGCACGGTGAGCGCGCTGGTCGATGGCGAAGGCACGACGCTGTCTGCGGACTACCGCAACACCGCCGTGACGCTGTTCGAGCAGGTACGCGCCGCCATGCGAGCAGCGGCGGCAACGCCAAGGCGCCAGTTGCTGCAACTGCTGGTGCCCGACGACGGACCGCACCAACTGCTGGCCGGGTTGGCAGGCCTGCTCAAGACGGCGCAGCTGGAAAATCCCCAGTGCGTGACGCAGGTGCTGCGCATCGGTGGCGCGGTTACGGCGGGCATGCTGCGCGACCAGGTGCTGGCCTGTGCCGCGCGGCCGGAGACTGTGTTGTTCTGCTGCGTGGGCACACAGCGCATGGCCGCAGTGCTGACCGAACTGCCGGTACCGGGGGCGATTCCATCTACGCCATGGAAGGAGGGCGGCGTATACCTGATCACCGGCGGCGCTGGTGCGCTGGGACTGATCTTCGCCCGCGAAATCGCCGCCCGTCTGCAACACGCCACCCTGGTGCTTGCCGGTCGCACCGCCAGGTCAGCATCGGAGTTCGACGCGCTGCGGCGCGAAGGCGTGGTGGTGGAATACCATGCGCTCGACCTGGCAGATGCCGATGCCGTGCACGCGCTGGTGGATGGCATCCACCGCCGCCACGGCGCCCTGAACGGCATACTGCACTGCGCTGGCCAGGTGCGCGACAACTACATTGTCCGCAAGGACGGTAGCGATTTCCCCAGCGTGCTGGCGCCCAAGGTCGATGGCGTGGTCCATCTCGACGCCGCTACGCGTAGCCGGCCGCTCGACCTGTTCGTGCTGTTCTCCTCGATTGCTGGTGCGCTGGGTAATGCCGGCCAGGCCGACTACGCCGCCGCCAACGGCTTCCTGGACCGATACGCGGCGTGGCGCAGCAATGGTCACGGCGTGACCGTCTCCATCAACTGGCCGTTGTGGCAGGACGGCGGCATGAGCATCGACGCTGTCACTGCACGCATGCTGGACCAGCGCCTGGGCATGCGACCGCTGCACACCGCCAGCGGCATCGAGGCGTTTTACCGGGCGGTGGCAAGCGGCCAGTCGCAGGTGCTGGTGATGGAAGGCGACCTGGCACGCATGCGCGACAGGCTGATCGCGCCTGCTGTCAACATCGTCACCACCGGGTCGCGCCGGGGTGCGGATAGCGTCGGCAGTGTAGCGGCGGCGCTGGTCACGATCGCGGCTGACCTGCTCAAGCTTGATGCGGCCGATCTCGATACTCGTACCCAGTTGAGCGAATATGGCTTCGATTCGATCGCGTACACGGGTCTGGCCAATCGCATCAGCGAGCGATACGGCATCGAGCTGTCGCCGGCGATGTTCTTCGACTACCCCACCATTGCCGGCATCGCGGGTTACCTGGTGGCGCAGTATCCGCAGGCGTTTGCGGTGGCGGAAGCTGAATCAGCATCAACACCGGAACCGGCGCCGGCACCGGCTTCGGCGCAAGCCCAAGCCCACGCCGTCCACGAGACAATTGGCGTGACGGCCACTCCTGCGCATGGTTCCGAACCGATCGCCATCGTTGGCATGAGCGGCAGCTTCCCGATGGCGCCCGACCTGGCAACGTTCTGGCGCAACCTGGAACAGGGCCGTGACTGCATCACCGAGATCCCCGCGCAGCGCTGGGACTGGCAAGCGATCTACGCCGATCCGGCGGAACACCCCAACTGCTCCGACATCAAGTGGGGCGGCTTTATCGATGACGTGGATGTTTTCGATCCGCTGTTCTTCGGCATTTCGCCGCGCGAAGCGCTGAGCATGGACCCGCAACAGCGGCTGTTGATGACGCACGCGTGGCAAGCGATCGAAGATGCGGGCTATGCACCATCGGGCCTGGCGGGATCGTGCACCGGCATTTTCGTGGGCACGGCCAGCACTGGCTACGACAGCGTGCTGGCGCGCGCCGGACTGCCGGTCGAAGGCTTTAGCGCCACCGGCGTGGTGCCGTCGGTAGGGCCGAATCGCATGAGCTACCTGCTCAACGTCACCGGCCCCAGCGAACCCGTTGAAACCGCGTGTTCATCGTCGCTGGTGGCCATCCACCGCGCGGTGCAGGCGATGCAAGCAGGTGACTGCGAGCAGGCCATTGTCGGCGGCGTCAACACCATCGTTGCACCGCATCTGCATGTCAGCTTCAACAAGGCCGGCATGCTGGCTCCCGACGGCCGCTGCAAGACCTTTTCCAGCGCCGCCAACGGCTATGTGCGCGGCGAAGGCGCGGGCATGCTGTTCCTGAAAAAGCTCGGTGCGGCGCAAGCTGATGGCGACCATATTTATGGCGTGATCCGGGGCAGCGCCGAGAACCACGGCGGTCGCGCCAATTCGCTCACGTCGCCCAATTCGCTGTCGCAGGCGCAGGTGATGACCAAGGCATGGCAGCGCGCCGGTATCGATATGGATACCGCGACCTACCTGGAAGCGCACGGCACCGGCACGCCGCTGGGTGACCCCGTCGAGATCAACGGCATCAAGGCCGCGTTCGAGGCACGGGGACCGGCCGCGCCGTGCGCGATCGCATCGGTGAAGACCAATATCGGCCACCTGGAACTGGCGGCCGGCGTGGCAGGTGTGATCAAGGTGCTGCTACAGTTCCGCCACCAGCGTATCGCTCCCAGCCTGCACTGCGATACCGTCAATTCGTTGATTGACTTGGCCCACACCCGCTTCCATATTCCGCGCCAGGCGCAGGCATGGGAAACCCCGCCGGGCGCCGATGGCCGGCCGTTGGCGCGCCGCGCCGGGGTTAGCTCATTCGGTTTTGGCGGTGTGAATGCGCACGTGGTACTGGAGGAATATCCGGCGCCGCCAGCCGCCGCCATCGCATTGAATGCACCTGTACTGGTGCCGCTGTCGGCCCGTACGCCCGCGGCCTTGCGTCGCTACGTCCAGTCGCTGCTCGACTGGATCACTGTCGAACCGGGCGTGTCGCTGCCATCGCTGGCCTACACCTTGCAAGTGGGGCGCGATCCGTTCGACGAGCGGCTGGGGTTCGCGGTGCAGTCGCTGGCCGAGCTGGAACGGGGCCTGCGCGATTTCCTCGACGGCGGGGGACAGTCCGGCGCCTTTGTCCAGGGGCAGGTGGGCCGCAACCGGGAGGCGCTGGGCAGCTATGTCGATGACGATGATCTGCAGGCAACCATGGCGCTGTGGCTGGACAAGGGCAAGGTCGCGCAATTTCTCGGCATGTGGGTCAAGGGCGTGCATTTTGACTGGAACCGCTTGTATCGACACTTGGCGGCAGACCGGCGCCCGCGCCGCATCAGCGCGCCGACATATCCGTTCGAGCGTGAGCGGCTGTGGCCTGCGCGGGCTACGGCGGTGGGCGTAGCGATGGAAGTCCCACAGTTGGGAGCGAATTCGTTTCTGTCGTCGCCGGATGAGCCGCAGACGCACGCGCGAGTACAGCCGCCGCAGCTGCTGCCCGCAGCCGGCGCCTTGCGCGGAAAACCGGACAACGTTGCGCTGGCCGCCCTGGCGAGCTCCGATTTCTGTGCGTACCGCCTTCCTCCGTCTTCCAAGCCCACCGTAACGCTACCGGCGCTGCCAGCCGCCAAGGTGGAGGCAGCGACTGATACAGAGGTGGAAGTGGAAGCGGTGCCCGCCACTACCGGGCTTGCAATCGATGTGGTCGATCACGGCGATGGCATCTACGCCCTCGATATGCGCGCCTGTCCGCCGCAGTGGAACGCGGCTCTGGTGGATGCACTGCGCCGCGCCATGCTGCTGGTGGCGGAAAGGCCCGATCTGAAAGCGGTACTGCTGCACGGCGAATCGCGCTTCCTGCCGGTCGATGGTGACGAAGCGTTCATTTCACAAGGCGCGGCGCTGCTGCCGTTCGATTGCCCGGCGCCGGTGATTGCCGTGGTCGAGGGCGATGCCGAGGGCCTGGCCTGGCTGTTTGCGTCGCTGTGCGACTTCATGCTGTGCGCCGAGGATGGACGTTATCGCTACGCTGCGCGCGGCACGCCAGCGGAAGCTGCGCTGTTCGCGGCACGCTGGCGCCTGGGGGACGGTGCAGCCTGCGTGCTGACCGATACCGCCCGCAGCGGACGCGAACTGCGCGAATCGGGCTTGGGACTGACCGTTTTGCCGGCGCATGAGTTGAAGGCAGCAGCATTGACGCTGGCCCGGCAACTGGCGGCGGCGCCGGCCGTGTCGCTGGCGCTGCTCAAGCAGCACATGGCGCAGGAACTGCGGGCGCTGGCGGCTGGCTTGGCGGCCGGCTGGCACGATGGTTTCAAGCGCGCCCGAGGCGACGCATTCTCCGTGGCAGCGCCAATGCCATCGGCATGGAATGCGCTGCTTGGCGATACCGCTGCAACAACTGGCAAAATGCCTGCAATGCCTGCAATGCCCGCGATACGTGACGGCGTACGGACTATCGACATAGACTCCCACGTCGTCCGGCTCGACATCGACGCCCAGGGCGTGGCCGTGCTGACCATGTGCGACCAGCTCAGCCGCAATGGCTTTACCAGCCTGCTGGTAGCCGGCGTTTCGCACGCGTTTGCGGCGGTGGCCGCCGAGCCGCAAGCCAGGGTGCTGGTCATCACCGGCGACGGCAGTTATTTTTCCAGCGGCGGCACGCGCGAAAGCCTGCTGGACATCCAGTCCGGCCGCGCCAGGTTCACCGACATCGATATCTACAGCCTGCCGGCCACGCTGAGCATTCCCGTCGTCGCGGCGATGCAGGGCCATGGGGTGGGTGCCGGCTGGGCGCTGGGCATGTTTTGCGACCTGGTGGTGTGCAGCGAACAGCATACGTACCGCAGCCCCTATATGCGGTACGGCTTCACGCCGGGCGCTGGCGCCACGCTGGCCTTCCCCGACAAATTCGGCATCGACATCGCACGTGAGATCCTGTTTGGCGCGCGCCAGTACACGGGCGCCGAATTGCGCGACCGTGGTACACCATGCGAGGTGGTGTCTGCCGCCAGCGTGCTGCCGCACGCATTGTCTCTGGCCACGCAGCTGGCGCGCCAAGACCGTGCCGCGCTGGCAGCGGCCAAGCGCGCTTCGATAGCCCATATCTCTGCACGCCTCACGCAGGTGCTGGCGCAGGAGCAGGCCATGCACGAGCAATGCTTCGTGGGCAGCAGCGAGGTTCTGTCCCTGATCGAACGGCACTTCGGCGAAGGGGCGCAAGCAGAGGAGTCGCCGATGGCGCGGCCGCCGCACGGAGCTCCAGTCAACGGCGGTGGCGATCTGTTGCCGGAACTGGCCGCCATGCTGGCTGCCGAATTGTTCATGCAGGCGGGCGAGATAGGCCTGGACCAGAAGTTCATCGACATCGGGCTCGATTCGATCACTGGCGTCAACTGGGTCCGCAAGATCAACGGCCGCTATGGTCTGAACCTCAACGCTACCGCCATTTATCGCCATCCGACCTTGCGTGAGTTCGCGGCGTGCCTGTGCGAGCAGGGTGTGGGCCAGGTTTCCGCAGCGCCGCCGGACGCCATGCCTGCGCCGACGCCGACTCCACAGCCCGCGCCTGTCATGCTGTGCACTGTGCGTGCCGAACCGGCGCTGCAAGTAGCGCCGCAGCTCGAGCTGCGCACATCGCCACCACCGAAAATCGCTGTCATCGGCATGGCAGGCCAGTTCCCCATGGCGCGCGACCTGGCGCAGTTCTGGGACAACCTTGCCCAGGGGCGCGACTGCATCAGCGAGATTCCGGCCGACCGCTGGCGCATCGCCGACCATGTCGATACCGACCGCCAGCAACCGGGCAAAAGCTATTCACGGTGGATGGGCTGCCTGGACGACGTTGCCATGTTCGACCCGCTGTTCTTCGGCATCTCGCCGCGCGAGGCCGAGTGGATGGACCCGCAGCAGCGGCTGTTCCTGCAAAATGCCTGGCATTGCGTGGAGGATGCCGGCTACGGACCGGCGGCGCTGGCCGGTAGCCGCTGTGGCGTGTTCGTCGGGTGCACCGCCGGCGACTATAGCCAGGAGATAGTCCGCTGCGACCTCAACGCGCAAAACTTCATGGGCCGCGCCACGTCAATACTCGCGTCGCGCATTGCCTACCTGCTGGATCTGCAGGGACCGTGCGTGTCGATCGACACCGCCTGCTCATCGTCGCTGGTGGCGATGGCAGCGGCTTGCGACAGCCTGGCATCCGGCGCCTGCGACATGGCGATTGCCGGCGGCGTGTGCGCGCTGGCCGGTCCCGACATGCACATCATGACCAGCAAGGCCGGCATGCTGTCGCCCGACGGCCGCTGCTACACCTTCGACCAGCGCGCCAACGGCTTCGTGCCGGGCGAGGGCGTGGGCGCGCTGATGCTCAAGCGCCTGGACGATGCGCTGCGCGACGGCGACCAGGTTCACGGCGTAATAGGCGGCTGGGGCGTCAACCAGGATGGCAAGACCAATGGCATGACCGCTCCTAATCCGCAATCCCAGGCGCGCCTGGCACAGGATGTGTACCGCAAGTTCGATATCGACCCGGACACCATCGAGCTGGTGGAGGCCCACGGCACCGGCACCGCACTCGGTGATCCGATCGAAGTCGAGGGACTGAAAGAGGCGTTTGGCGCCTTCACTGCGCGCACCGGCTTTTGCGCGCTCGGTTCGGTCAAGAGCAATATCGGCCATACGCTGGCGGCGGCCGGGGTGGCGGGCGCCATCAAGCTGCTGCTGGCGCTGCGCCATGGTATCAAGCCGGCCACCCTGCACGTGGAACAGGTCAACCCGCACATCGACCTGGCGGCATCGCCATTCTTCATCAACCGCAGTGCGCAGCCCTGGACGCAGACGCCGGGGAAAGCGCGGCGCGCGGCCGTCAGTTCGTTCGGTTTCAGTGGCACCAATGCGCACCTGGTAATAGAAGAAGCGCCTTTGCGGGCGCCAGTGCAGTCATCCAGCGGGCCACACGCCATCGTGTTGTCGGCGCGCCAGCGCGCGCGCTTGCCGGTAATGGCCCAGCGGTTGCGCGATTTCCTCGACCTTCCCGCAGCGGCGGCCATCAATCTGGCCGACCTGGCCTGGACCTTGCAGGTCGGGCGCGAAGCGATGGCTTACCGCGCGGCGTTCGAGGTACGCAGCATGGCCGAATTGCGCAAGGCGCTGGCCGGCCTGGCACAGGGTGCCGAAGCAATGTCTCCGTTGCCGCCGCTACTCGCTGGCTGGGTGGCCGGCCAGCATGTGGACTGGCCGGCGCAGTATCCGCAGGACGCGGCCCGGCCACGCCGTGTGAGCCTGCCCGGTTATCCATTCGAGCTGGCGCGCTACTGGCTGCCGCCAGCCGTCAGCCATGCCGGCAGCCTGCAGGCGCAGGCTCCCATGCTGCATCCGCTGCTGCATCAGAACACCTCGACCCTGGCGGCGGGCCACCGTTACAGCTCACACTTTACCGGGCAGGAATTCTTCTTCACTCAACACGTGATCATGGGCCGCAAGGTGCTGCCCGGCGTCGGCCACCTCGAGATGGTGCGTGCAGCCGTGCGCGAAGCGTGCGGCGTGGAGGCAGACACCAGTTGCCTGCAGATCAAGAACGTGGTGTGGATGCGGCCGGTGGCCTGTCACGATGGCGACGATCCCGCCCAGCGCACGGTAATCCATATCGGCCTCAAATACGATGACGGTGGCGATATCGCTTTCACCATCTTCAGCGGCGGCGAACGCGCGGACCGGCCGCTGGTGGTACACAGCCAGGGCGTGGCGATGCGGCATGCAGTGAACGTGATTCCATCGGTGGACCTGGCGACCTTGCGTGCGCAATGTGACCATGCCACCATCCCCGCCTGCCATCACTTTGACGCCATGCGGTTGCGCGGCGCCGACCTGGGGGCTGGCTTCCGTGGCATCAGCGAATACCACCTTGGCGCTACGCCGGATGGCATGCCGCAGGCACTGGCCCATATATTCATTCCCGAGGGACTGTCCGACGCGGTGGACCGCTTCGTACTGCACCCGACCGCGATGGATGCCGCCGTCCACACCGCGCCGCCGTTGATGGCCGGCTGGGAAGATGCCAGCCGCATTCCGTTGGCGCTGCCGTTCGCGCTGGAGGAGCTCGAGGTGCTGGGCAGCTGCCAGGAGGAGATGTGGGCACTGGCGCGGCCCGCGCGCGGCGCGGCGCCGGGCGCCCTCAAATACGATATCGACCTGTGCGACGACGCCGGCATGATTTGCGTGCGCTTCAAGGGTTTCTCGTTCAAGGTGGTGGAGCAGGGGCCGCAGAGTGCTGCTAGGCCCGAGGCGCCAGCAATCCTGCTGTCGCAGCCGGTATGGACCGCCGGCCACCACGGCCGGCGTAACGCGGCGCACGATCGCCGGCTGGTGGTCATGTGCGGCATGGGGCCGGCCGCTGACTGGGGCCATCGCTTTCGTGACGCCGAAATCCACGCCATCGACATCGGCGTGGGCAATCGCCGCCATGCTGACGTTGCGGACCAAGCGCTGGCCCTGGTGCGCGCCCAACTGCAGGAACGCCGGCATCATTCCGGTTCCAGCTCCGGCCGCGTGCTGATCCAGTTCGTGGCGGCGGATCCGCTGCTGGCAATGCTGGCGGGCCTGGCGCGGGTGCTGGCGCGCGAACACTTGCAGGTGGCGGCGCAGGTGGTGCTGGTCGATGCCACCGGCAGCGATATCGCCAGCCAGGTGAACGCCAGCACGCAGCATGCGGACGACGCGGAGGACGTGCTGGTACGCCACACCGCCGGGATGGTCGAGATGCGGCAATGGCAGCCGGTTCCGGAAAGCCACCAGCCACCCAGCTTGCCGTGGCGCGAGGGCGGCGTCTATCTGCTGACCGGCGGCACCGGCGCACTGGCCACGCTGTTCGCCCGCGAGATATTGGGGTGCTTGCGGCATGTTACGCTGGTGCTGGCCGGGCGCTCCGCACTTGACGAGGAGCTGTCAGCGCGGCTGGATGCGTTGGCGCGCAGCGCGATTTATCCCGGTGGCGCGCGCATCGATTACTTTTGCGCCGACCTGGCGCAAGCTGATAGTGTCGATGCCCTGGCCGACGCCATCCGCGCGCGTCATGGGCGTCTCGACGGTGTGCTGCATTGCGCCGGCGTGGTGCGCGACAACTTCATCCCGGCCAAGACCGGGGCCGAATTGCAGGCGGTATTCGCTCCCAAGGTGACCGGCTTGCTCAATCTCGAACGTGCGTGCGCCGCGCTGGCGCCGGACTTCGTGGTGCTGTTTTCCTCGATCGCCTCGGCGCTGGGCAATGCCGGCCAGGCCGATTACGCGATGGCCAATGCCTTCCTCGGTGCGTACGCCGCCGGCCGTAATCCGCAGCGCCGTACCTTGGCCATCAACTGGCCTCTGTGGCGCGAAGGCGGCATGGCGCCCGATGCCGGGACCGAACGCTGGATGGCCGAGAACACGGGCCTGGTGCCGCTGCCAACCGCTGCCGGCATCGATGCCTTCTATCGCGCCTGGTCCAGCGGACTGGCGCAAGTGATGGTGCTGGCGGGCGACCCCGCCGCCATCGCACGCTTCATTCCCGGCCTGGCCGCACCTTCGGCGCCCTTCGCGCCGCCACCCATCGCGGAGCACATCGTCATGCAGTCAACCAGCAAAAGTCACGTGGACGCCGCGCGCCCAATAGAAGAAGTCACTGCGCTGCTGCGTCCCGTGGTGGGGCGCATCCTGAAGATGGCGCCGGGCCAGCTCGTCCTGGACAAGGAATTGAGCAGCTACGGCTTCGACTCGATCAGCCTGACCGAGTTGACCAACGAGCTCAATGCGCAGTTCAGGATCCCGGCGCGGCGCGCGCTCAACCCGACCATCTTCTTCGAGCATCCGACCATGCGCAGCCTGGCCGGCCACCTTGCTACGGAATATCCCGAGGTGGCGATAACCGGCACGTTGACGCCAGTTTCGAGTGCACCTGCGCTTGTGCCCACACCCGCAACTGTACCGGCAACTGCACCAGCACCAGCACCAGCGCGGGCATCCTTCGTGCCAGTAGCTGCGACAACCGCCGCTGCGACACAGTTGCCGCAGCTAACACCGGGTCTGCCGCGCTCGGACCGGCAACGCGAGCCGATCGCCGTGGTGGGCTTGAGCGGCCGCTTCCCGATGGCCAGCGACGCACGCGAATACTGGCGCAACCTGGCGGCAGGCCGCGACTGCATTGCCGAAGTACCGGCCGACCGCTGGAACTGGCGCGACTACTATGGCGATCCGGCAGCGGATGGTGACAAAACCGACGTGCGCTACGGCGGGTTTATCGAAGGCGTGGACGAATTCGATCCGCTGTTCTTCGGCATCTCTCCACGCGAAGCGTTGTACATGGACCCCATGCAGCGCCTGTTGATGCAGCATACCTGGCACGCCATCGAGGATGCCGGCTACAGCGCTAAAGCGCTATCGGGCACCCGCACCGCGATCTTCGTCGGCACGTCGGTGAGCGAGTACGGCATGCTGCTGCAAAAGGCCGGAGTGCCGTGCGACGCATTCCTGCCCACCGGGCGCAGCGCCTCGCTAGGCGCCAATCGCATGAGCTACCTGCTCAATATCTCCGGCCCCAGCGAGACCATCGACACGGCCTGCTCGTCGTCGCTGGTGGCGATCCACCGCGCAGTGATGGCGATCGACAGTGGCCAGGCCGACATGGCGCTGGTGGGTGGCGTCAATGTGCTGATCGCGCCGGACGGCCATATCAGCTTCCGCAAGGCCGGCATGCTGAGCGAAGATGGCCGTTGCAAGACTTTCTCCAGCACCGCCGACGGCTATGCGCGCGGCGAGGGCGCGGGCATGCTGTTCCTGAAAAAGCTCGCCGACGCCGAGCGCGATGGCGATCACATTTATGGACTGGTGCGCGGCAGCGGTGAAAATCACGGCGGCCGCGCCAACTCGCTCACTGCACCCAACCCCAAGGCACAAGCGGACTTGATCAAATCGGTGCACACCGAAGCAGGGATTGACCCGCGCACCGTCGGCTTCATCGAGGCGCACGGCACCGGCACGCCGCTGGGCGACCCGGTGGAGGTGAATGCGCTCAAGATGGCGTTCCGCGACCTGTACCAGGCCAGCGGCGACGCCACGGTGACAGCCGCCCACTGCGGCCTGGGTTCGGCCAAGAGCAATATCGGCCACCTGGAACTGGCCGCAGGCGTGGCCGGTGCCATCAAGGTACTGCTGCAGCTGAAGCACCGCACGCTGCCGAAAAGCCTGCACTCGGAGACCCTCAACCCGTACATCGACTTGCAGGGCACGCCGTTCCACGTGGTGCGCAAGACTGCGCACTGGCCGGCGCCGGTCGATGCCTCGGGACGCGTGGCGCCGCGCCGCGCCGGTGTCAGCTCCTTCGGCTTCGGCGGCGCCAATGCCCACGTGGTGTTCGAAGAGTATCTGCCAGCTGTCGAACCACAGGCGCTCGCACCCACCAGCCACGAGCGACTGATTGTGCTCTCGGCCCGCAGCGAGGACCGGCTGATCGAGGCTGCCAGGCAGTTGCTGGCCGTGGCCGACGACGATGCGCTCGATCTCGATGGCGTGGCCTACACCCTGCAAACGGGGCGCGAGACGTTCGATGAGCGGGTGGCGTTTGTGGCGACTTCGTTGCAGCAATTGCGCGAGCGGCTGGCCGCCTTTATCGCCGGTGAACAGGACGTTGAACGTTATCGCGGCAAGGTCGCCCTTGGCGACCAGGTGCTGGACCTGTTCAACGGCGACGAGTTGCGCGAGACGATCACGCGGTGGGTGGCGCGCCGGCAGTTCGGCAAGCTGCTCACGCTCTGGATCAAGGGCGTGGAGATCGACTGGCGCATGTTGTACGCACAGCCGCCACGCCGCGTCAGCCTGCCCGGTTACCCGTTTGCGCGGGAGCGGCACTGGCCGCAGTCTTACAACAGCAACAGCACCAGCACCAGCACTGCTTCGTCGCCCGCGCCCACGCCAGCACGCTCCATCCGCTTCGTGGCGAAGCACTGGTTGGCGCAACCTGCGGTGCCTGCCGACGTCATGGCATCGGGCCGGGCGCTGATACTCGCCACCGATGGCAGCATGGCGCTGGCGCGGTTGTTGGCGCAGCAGGTCGATGGCGTGATCGTCGATCCGGCGACCGGTCATGACGCCGGGGATACCTCGCTCGACACCATCACCGGCTTGATCGACCTGGCCGCCTGCGGCGACGACGCACCAGCTGCGCTGTCGCTGCTGCCCTGGTTGCGTCGCCTGGCCGCGCAGCGCGACCTGCGCCAGCCGGCGCTGCTGCTGGGCGTCACCATCGGCCTTGAGGCGCATGACAATGCGGCGATCCGGCTGGCCGGCGCCAACGGGGCGGGGCTGTATCGCATGCTGCAAAGCGAATATCCGTCGCTGCGCTCGCGCCACCTGGACCTCGATGCCCGCGACGATATCGCCGGACAGGCTCACCAGATCGCGGCCGAATGGCGCGCGGCAGGGGCGGCGCCGCAAGCATGCTATCGCCAGGGGCTGCGGTATGTGGCGGGACTGGCCGAAGTGACATTGCCAGCGTCCGCACCGTGGTCGTTCGATCCGGACACCGTGTTGTGGATCAGCGGTGGCACGCGCGGACTGGGCCTGCTGTGCGCGCGTCACTTCGTGGCACGCCATGGCGTACGCAAGCTGGTGCTGACGGGACGCGAAGCATTGCCGCCTATGGATCAATGGAGCGCGTGCATGGCGGATGCCTCCGTCAGCCCGGCCCTGGTTCGCAAGCTGGCGGCCTTGCAGGACCTGGTGGCGCAAGGAGTGCAAATCGAGGTGCTGGCGCTGGCCGGCACCGATGCGCGGCAAGTCGCCGATGCGGTGCTGCGGGTGACGGCGCAAATGGGCGCCATCGGTGGCGTGCTGCATTGCGCCGGCATCAACGACTTCAACAACCCCGCCTTTGTGCGCAAGAGCCCTGCCGATTTTACGGCCGTGCTGGAGCCGAAAGTGGCCGGCCTCGACGCGCTGCTGGCCGCCGTGCGCGGACAGCCGCTCAAGTTCTTCGTCTTGTTCTCGTCGGTGGCCGCCACGGTGCCGTCTCTGGCCGCAGGACAAAGCGATTACGCGTGTGCCAACTGCTATATGGACTACGTGGCACAGGCCCATGCCGGTGCGCTGCCATTGGTCAGCATCCAGTGGCCATCGTGGAAGGAGACCGGCATGGGCGAGGCCACCACCCGTGCTTACCGCGACACCGGCCTGTTGACGCTGACAGATGCCGAGGGCCTGCAACTGCTTGACGCGGTACTGGCCAGTGGCGCCGGCCCGGTGATCTTGCCAGCCGTGGTCGATGCCACATCTTGGGAGCCGGAGCGCTTGATGGAGCGCAGCCTGGCGGCCGCACCTGTCGTGAAGGCTGCCGCTGTCGCCAGCGGCGCCATTGCGGCTATATCTGCCCCCGCGCCGGCCGACCTGTCCAGTGCCACGCTGGACTGGCTGGCGGACCTGTTCGCCAAAGAGCTGATGGTAGCGGCGCACACGCTGGAGCGGGCCACACCGTTCCAGGACTACGGCGTCGATTCGATCATGCTCACCCAAATACTGCGCCGCGTAGACGGTGCGCTGGCGGCGCATGGCAACACGGCGCCGATGGACCCGTCGATCTTCTACGAGCATCCGACGCTGGCAGCATTTGCGGCTTACCTGGCGGCGCAGTATCCGGCTGCGCTGGCAGGCATGTTGGGTACCGCAACTCCGGGGCCAGCCACGCACACGCAGCAGGCCCTGGTTGCAATGCCCTTGGCTCCGGCAATCCCGACAACGCGGACAATGACAGCATCACCGGAAACGCCCATAACGCCAGCAATGCCGAAAGCGCCAGTCGCGCACGCAATGGCAGCAAATTTTACACCTCCTGCAAATGCGGCAACGCCTGTAAGTCCGGCATCCCGTCCGGCGTTACCAACCGAGTCACCAATCTCGGCCTCGGACAATGGCAGCGGCAGCAGCAGGGGTAACCAGAACGACATCGCCGTCGTCGGCATGTCGTGCTGCCTGCCCGGGGCCGACGATCTCGATGGATATTGGCGCCTGCTGTCCGAAGGCCGCTGCGTCATCGGCCCGGTGCCGGACCGGCGCTGGCAGGCGCCTTGCACCCGCTACGCGGGTCTGCTCTCGAATGTGACCGACTTCGATCCGGCCCACTTCCTGCTCGGTGAAGACGATGCCCGTGCCATGGACCCGCAAGCGCTGCTGTTGCTGGAACAGGCACTGGCAACCTTGTCCCACGCTGGCTACACCGCGCGCGAAGTGAAGGGCAGTGCGACCGGCGTGTATATCGGCGCACGCAGCCGCCATCAACCGGCAGCATCGGCACTGGCGCAGGCGCGCAATCCCATCGTCGCCGTCGGCCAGAACTACATGGCCGCCAACATCTCGCACTTCTTCGACTTGCAAGGTCCGAGCCTGGTACTCGATACCGCTTGCTCGTCGGCGCTGGTGGCGATGCAGATGGCGGTCCGCGCGCTGCAAGCAGGTGATATCGGCGCGGCCCTGGTCGGCGGCTCCAGCTTACTGGCCTCCGACGAAGCACACCGGTTGTTCGAAAGCCGCCAGTTGCTGCGCGAGGGCGGCGAGTTCCACCTGTTCGACGGGCGCGCTGCCGGTGTGGTGCCGGCAGAGGGCGTGGGCATGGTGATGCTGAAAACCGTGCAGCGCGCGTTGCAGGATGGCGACCGCATTCATGCCGTGGTCAAGAGCGTGGCGATCAACAACGACGGCCGCACCGCCGGTCCCGCCACCCCCAACCTGGCGGCACAAAAGGCGGTGATGCAGGCTGCGCTCGACAACAGCGGCGTACGCGCCGACCAGGTGGGCTATGTCCATGTCAACGGTTCCGGCAGCGAGGTGACCGACCTGCTCGAGATCAAGGCCACCCAGGCGGTGTACCGTCCCGCTGGTGGCGCCCCGTGCGAACTGGGCTCGATGGAGCCGAATATCGGCCATCCGCTGTGCGCCAAGGGTATCGCCGGCTTCATTGCGCTTGCGCTGATGCTGGACCACCGCCAGCGTGTGCCATTCCTGTCCGGCCAGCAGCCGATGCGGCACTTCGACCTCGAACAGTCGCCGTTCCGCTTCGGCCGCGCGGTGGAACCGTGGTCCGTCGCTGCGCCGCTCGCGGCGCTGAGCTGCTTTGCCGATGGCGGCACCAACGCCCACGTGATCATGGCGCCGTGGGAAGCGCCGGCAGGGCACGTTGTACGCCGCGCACCAGTGCCGATGCCGGCGCTGCAACGGCGCCGCTTGCATGGTACGGCGCCAGCCTGGCCGTTGGACGATTCCACCGGCCACCTGCGCCTCGACGCCCGGCACCCGGTAGTGCAGGGCCACCGCGCCTACGGCCAGAAACTGCTGCCCGGCCTGGCCTATATCGACATGCTGTTCCAGCACTTCGAGAAAATGGCCATTCCGCTGGCGCAGCTGGAGCTGCGCAACCTGTCGATTTACCAGCCGCTCACGGTGACGGCAGGCGCCGACGTGTTGTTCGACATTCGGTGCGAACAGCGCACCGACGGTCATTGGCAGGCGCACGTGGAGTCGGCCGGCGGTGGCGAGCCGAAACGCTACGCCATGGCCGAGATGCATCGCGTGGCGCCCGCCACTTTCGATACCATTCTGGACCTGGCGCAAGCACGCCGCGCGGCCACCACCAGCACGGATCTGGAGGAACTGTATGCGCAGTGCGCGCGCCAGGGTCTCGAGCACAGTGGCGTGATCAAGGCGGCAGGCGTGGTGCACGAGGGGTTGGAAGCTACTGTCATCGAGATCGCGGTGGGGCCGCAGGCACTGTCCGATGCTGCCGCCTTCCGCTTCCATCCTGCCCTGATCGATGGCGCCAGCGTAGGCGCGCAGCGCCTGTTTGCGGCCTTCTTCGAAGGCGAGGATCGCCTGATACTGCCGCTGTTCTACGAATCGTTCCGCGCCAGTGCGCCTTTGACCACCAATTGCGTCGCGCGTATCGACTCTACCGGCGTACGCCGCCGGAACGAGCTGCTGTACATGACCATCGAGTTCTTCGACACCGCCGGCGTCAAGGTCGCCGAGCTGCGCAACTACGCCTGCAAGCTGGTACGCGACGAGGGCGCGATCAACCCGCAGCGCAATATGGCGCAGCCGGTGCTGGCTGCGCAGTCGCAGGTCGGCACTGTTTCCGCTGCTGTCGTTACGGCTGCAGCCGCGGCAAACACCGCAGCCGTTGCAACCGTCGTCATCGGCCCGGCGGAAACGACAGTCGCAACCAAATCGATCGCCGCTGCTGCAACTGCCGACGATATGCGGGCGATCACCGCCAGTACCGCGGCAGAACACTACCTGGTAGAGCTAATGGCTGCCCGAATCGGCACGCCTGCCGACCGTATCGACACCTCCGTCGGCTACTACGAACTGGGGCTCGATTCGGCGCGCTTGCTGGACCTGGTGGGAGCACTGGAAAGGAGGCTGGGCGCCACGCTGGCGCCGACGCTGCTGTTCGAATACACCACCATTGCGGAGCTGGCGGCGTACCTGGCTGAAAAATATCCGCAGGCGTGGGATGGTCAGGTGCACGACGAAGCCGATGCCAGGGCGCCGGTTAATTCAACCGTATCAATCGCGCCCGAGTCCCTGAGTGCGCCGTCACGTCACAATACGCAGGTTGACGACATCGCCATCATCGGCATGGCCGGCCGCTATCCGGGCGCCTACAACCTGGAGCAGTTCTGGGACAATCTGCGCGCCGGCGTCGATAGCGTGACCGAGGTGCCGGCCTCGCGCTGGGAACGCGCGCGGATGGATGGCGTGACGTCGCCGTCGGGCAAACCGATGTCGCGCTGGGGGGGCTTTATCAACGATCCCGGCGCGTTCGATGCGCAGTTCTTCCGCGTCTCGCCGTGGGAGGCGAAGCTGCTCGACCCGCAGCAGCGCCAGTTCCTCGAGGTGTGCTGGGAGGCGATCGAAGATGCCGGCTACACGCCGAAGAACCTGGTCACGCCGCGTGGGCGCAACCAGCGGCGCCAGGTGGGCGTGTACGCGGGCGTGATGCATAACGATTATGCCCTCCTGAGCGCCGAAGCCAACGCGCGCGGTGAACCGATGCCGGTGTCGCTCAACTACGCGCAGATCGCCAACCGGGTATCGTACTTCTGTAACTTCCACGGTCCCAGCATGGCCATCGACACGGTGTGCTCGTCGTCGTTGATCGCGGTGCACATGGCGCTGGAAAGCCTGCGCAGCGGCGAATGCGAGGTGGCGCTGGCAGGCGGCGTCAATCTGTCGCTGCATCCGGTCAAGTACCTCACCTACGGGATGATGGACATGCACGCCAGCGACGGCCGCTGCCGCGCCTTCGGCAAGGGCGGCGATGGCTACGTGTCAGGCGAGGGCGTGGGCGCGGTTCTGCTCAAGCCCCTGCGCCACGCGGTGCGCGACAACGACCATATCTACGCTGTCATCAAGGGCAGCACGACCAACCACGTGGGCGCGGTCAGCGGCCTGACCGTACCCAGCCCCGTGGCGCAGGCGGACATGATCGAGCAGTGTTTGGAAAAGACCGGCATCCATCCGCGCACCATCAGTTACGTGGAGGCGCACGGCACCGGCACGTCGCTCGGCGACCCGATCGAAATCCAGGGATTGGTAAAAGCCTTTGGCCACTACACGGCAGACCGCCAGTACTGTGCCATCGGCTCGGTCAAGTCGAATATCGGCCACGCGGAATCGGCGGCCGGCATCAGCGGACTGGCCAAGGTGGCCCTGCAACTGCGGCACCGCACCCTGGTGCCGTCGCTGCATTCGACTGAACTCAATCCCTACCTGGACTTCACCAGTTCGCCGTTCCGGGTGCAGCACGTGTGCGAACCGTGGCGCCAGCCGGTGATGAGCCAGGACGGCCACGAGGTGGCGATACCGCGCCGCGCCGCCCTCAGTTCCTTCGGTGCATCCGGTTCGAATGCGCATCTGATTTTGGAGGAGTACGCCGCGCCAGTCGCGCCGCCGGCGTCCGCTTATCCTGCGCGCCCCGTGATCGTGCCGTTGTCGGCAAAGAAAGCGGATCGCCTGCAGGCCATGGCGGCGCGCCTGCTGGCATACCTGCGCCGGCACGGGGAGGGCTTGTCGCTGGCCGACCTGGCCTGGACCCTGCAAACGGGACGTGAAGCGATGGCCGAGCGGGTTGTCTTCGTGGCTGCCAATATCGAAGGATTATGCACGCAGCTTGAAGCTTTTAGCGGCGGTGCACCGCATGCCATGCGCGCCACCACGGCAAAGGGCAAACAGGCGTCAGCGCCTGCAGTGGAAGACCTCGAGCGCTGGATTGCTGCCGGCGACATGCAGCCGCTGGCGCGGGCCTGGCTCGATGGCGCAGCGATTGAATGGGACGTGGTGCACCGCCTGCAGTTCCCTGACTTGGCGCCGCGTCGGGTGAGCCTGCCGACATATCCGTTTGCGCGCGAGCGCCACTGGATCGACGTACCGGCGTCCGCTGCATCAGCTGCAACAGCTGCATCAGCTGTATCGACACCTCTGCCAGCTGCACATGCGAGTGCCGTCATAGCCGCGTCAGCGCCTGTAACGACACCCGCACCAGCGTCGGCTAGCGGGGGAGCTCCGGGATTGGCCTCGGCTTCGGATTCCGTATCTGCCAAGGCACCGGCATTCGCCGACACCGTGTACTTCACCACCGCGTGGCACGACTGTCCCGCAACAGGCACGGCAAAACCATGCAAGACCACCGTGTTCGCCATCGGTGCGCCAGCGCTCAACGCGCCGCAACTGGCGGGGCATGCTATCGACATCGTCCACCTGCCGACCAGCGACGATATTCCCGCCGATCTCGAACGTCACGCCACCGCGCTGCTGGCGTGGAGCCAGGAAGCCGCCCGCCAGCGCCGCGCCGAACCGGAACTGCTGCTGGTGTACGGGCCGCACACGGGTACCGACTATCCGCACCGTGGCCTGATGGGCGCCTTGCGCACCATTGCGCTGGAACTGCCGTTCATCCGCACCAGGCTGATCCTCGATGCTGCATTGGCGGTTGGTGACATGGCTTCCGCACAAGCCAACCTGCGCGCCGAGATCACTGCCGGCGATGGCTACACGGAAGTGGCATATCCGGCCGGGCGCCAGCGCCAGGTGCTGCGGCGCGAACTGCTGGACGCAGCACCAGCCGACGCGCAAGACGGCCGCACCAGCGCCGATCATCTGCGCCGCCAGGGCGTGTACCTGGTCACTGGCGGCCTGGGTGGACTGGGCCGGATGTTCGCTACCCACCTGGGAGCCGGCACGCAGGCGCGCTTCGTGCTGACTGGCCGTTCGTTGCTGGATGCGGCCCGTGAGGGGCAACTGGCTGCGCTGCGCAGCCAGGGCGTGCAGGCGGACTACATCGCCTGCGATACGGCGCAGCCGCAAGCGGCGCACGCGCTGGTGGCGCAGGTATTGGAGCGGTATGGCGCCTTGCACGGTGTGATCCACAGCGCCGGGGTGCTGGCCGACAGTTTCATTGCGCGCGCCACTGCCGCCGAGGTGCATGCGGTGCTGGATGCCAAGGCGGCCGCCATCGTCAACCTGGATCACGCCACCGCTAGCCTGGCGCTCGACTTCTTCGTGGCGTTTTCCTCGTCGGCGGCGTTCGGCAACCCGGGCCAGTTCGGCTATGCGACCGCCAACGCCTTCCTCGACAGCTTCGCTGGCCACCGCGCGGCGCTGGTGGCGCGCGGCGAGCGACGCGGTAAAACCGTGTCGATCAACTGGCCGCTGTGGCAGAACGGCGGCATGTCGGTGCAGCCTGCCTATGCGCAGCTGATGCGCGAGCAGTACGGCATCGTGCCGCTGCAGGAAGACGCCGGCATGGCGGCCCTAGGGGCGGCGCTCGCCTCGAATGGCCACCAGTTCGGCGTGTTCCAGGGGGAGCGCGCCCGCATTGCCGCCTTGCTGACGGCAGCTCCGCAACCTGCCGGGCAGATTGGTGCGCAGCGTACAGTTAGCGAAAAGAGCTCGCAAGATGCAGAGGACGCGGTACGCGCGGCCGTGGCGCAGGTGTTGGGTCTGGCGCCCGATACCGTGGATGCCGACGTCGATTTCGCTGACCATGGCATGGATTCGATCGGCGCCACCAGGATCGCCGCGCTGCTCAACGAGCAGTTGGGATTGACGCTGACCGGCCCGCTGTTCATGGAACTGAACTCGCCGCGCAAGCTGATCGGTTACCTGGCCGCGACCATGTCATCGACACAAGCAGCTACGCCAAAATTCGTCGCGCCCATGCCGATGCCGGAAGCGGAAGCGCAACCGCAACCGCAACCGCAACCGGGACCTGAGCCTGAGCCGGCACCTGCACCGCCACTGACAGCAAAACCTCGACCTGACCCGCAACCCATGACCAGCCATGCAGCGAAGCCGCGTGCCGCCATCATCGGCTACGACGTCCGGCTACCGGGCGCGCCGGATGCCGACACCTTCTGGCGCCAGGTGCAGGACAAGACCATCAGCATCGACGACAACGCGCACGACGCCTGGCGTGCGCGTGGCGTGGTGGCCGATGCCGATCCCGCCAGCATGCGCCACGCCGGACTGCTCACCGACATCGACAAGTTCGATGCCGCCTTCTGGGGCGTCGGCGCAGCGGCAGCGCGCGCCATGGACCCGCAACAGCGGCTGCTGATGCGCAGCATCTGGCAGTGCGTGGAACACGCCGGCATCGCCATGCGTGAACTGACCACCGGCCGCGTGGGCCTGTTCCTGGCGCTCGATGCGGTCGATTACCAGGCGCTGGCCCGCAACCTGGACATGGACGAGGGGACAGTGCAGCCACTCAGTCCCGGCATGATCGCCAACCAGGTTTCGTATTATTGTAATTTCACCGGCCCCAGCGAAGCGATCGACAACGCCTGCGCCAGCACTTATGTGGCATTGAAGCGCGCGGCGCAGGCGATGGCAGCGGGCGAGTGCGACACGGCGATCGTCGCCGGCGTTAAGATTCTGCTCGACCCGGCGGGCTTCCGCAGCCGCGACGAGGGGGAAATCCTCAGCCGCAGCGGGCGCATGTACCCGCTCGATGCCCGCGCCGACGGGTATGTGCGCGGCGAGGGCGTGGGCTGCGTGCTGCTCAAGCCCGAAGACCGGGCACTGGTCGAGGGCGACACCATCCACGCCGTGGTGGCCGGCGTGGGCGTGACGCACAACGGGCGTGGCGCGCTGTCACAGGTGGCGCCCAGCGTGGACGGCCAGTACCGCGCCATCCGTGAGGCGTATCGCGTGGCGGGCTTCGGCCCGGAGACGGTTTCCTACATCGAAGCGCATGGCACCTCCAACAGCTTCAGCGATGCGGCCGAACTGGCCGCCTTCAAGCAGTACTTCAAGGAGGCGCTCACGCCGCAAGCCTGGCGGCAGCACCGTTGTGCGGTCAGTTCCGTGAAAGCCAATATCGGCCACCTGGAAGGCGCCTCGGGTATCGCATCGCTGGTCAAGGCCCTGTGCTCGCTGCGCGATGGCCGCATCGCGCCGATCGCCACCTGGGCGTCGCTGCACCCGGCCATCCTGCTCGAGCAGTCGCCGTTCCACGTGCCGACCACGGTGGTGCCATGGGAACGGGGCGCGGCACCGCGCCGCGCAGGCCTGCATTCGATCGGCATCGGCGGCGTCAATGCCCACGTGCTGCTGGAGGAAGCGCCGTTGGCCACCACCCCGCGAGCCCGCGCGCCGCTGCCCCGGCAGCGCTTCGACGAGAAGTCGTTCTGGCTGACGGCGCCCGTCGATGAACCAGCGGCGGAAGATGTCTTTGCAAAGCTGTTCCACGAAACCTTCACGCAGGCGTCTGCCGATGGCTGGGAATCGCTGGTCGCATGAACCGGCAGCGCTGCTCAACTTCAATTCAACTCAAGGAGCATCGAATGGACAAGCAACGCGCGCTGCGCGACACCGTGATTACGCTCGCCGGCGAAGCGCTGGGCGTGGCGCCCGGCGACATCGCCACCGGCGTCAACATCCAGGACCTGGGATTCAACTCGGTTCTGCTGGTCGGCTTCGTGGAAAAGGTGTCGGCCGCGCTGGACGACGATATCCACCCGGGCGTGTTTTTCGAACACGCGACGCTGGATGCCTTTACCGGCTACCTGCTCGAGCACAAGTCCGACAAGGTGGACCAGTACCTGTCGATGATGGCTGCCGACATGGCACGCGCCATTCCGTCACCGGCTGCGGCGCCGATGGACGCGCAAGCGCGGCCGCTCACCAGGGGGACGCATGGCGAACTACCGCAGAACGTCCCGGTGATCATCGGCGGCGGCATCGGCGGCATGTTGATCAGCCGCGCACTGTGCCGCAAGAATATCCGCCATGTGCTGGTCGGCTCGCCGCAACTGGGCGACACGCCCAAGCTGGGCGAATCGATGACGGAGGCGTGCACCATCGAGTTCACCCAGGACTTCGAAGGCTACGAACCCTACCTGTTTGCCAAGAACTACACGCCGTTCTTCATGGGCGACATCGTGGCCGGCTTGCGCTTCGATTTCTTCGGCACCATGGCTTCGCTGTTCCTGGACAAAGCGCCGCGCGCCTTCATCCACGTCGATCGCATCGGTTTCGACCAGGCCTTGTTCGACGAAGTGAGCGCCTGCGAGCAGTGCTACTGGGTCGACGACCTGGTGGTCGATGTCGATTACGACAAGGAAGGTGATCGCCTGTCCCTGCTGCGTCTGAAGAACGGCGCCACCATCAAGCCGTCTTACGCGTGGGACTGCACCAACCATATCCGTCTGCTGGGCCGCAAGCTCGAGATCCCGTACCAGAACTTCGACGCACCGCGCCAGGTCATCTTCACCCACTATATGCAAAAGGATTGCGAGGACCTGTGCCACCGCGAAGACCTGCCATGGATGCACGCCACCACGCTGCTGCGCGCCGAGACGGAGTTCGATAACCTCAATGGCGTGTCCTGGTTTATCCCGCTCGGCAAATATGTCTCGGTGGGGATCAGCATGGCGCCCGAGGATATCGGCGACCGCAATCCCGAGGAGATCATCACCGCGCTGACCAAGGCATACCAGAATCGCGGCATCGACTACAGCCGCGAATTTGCGCGCCGCAAGGAGATTGTCAGCGTGCCGTCGCAGCACTTCATGCATGAACGCTTTTATGGCGCCAATTGGTCGATGGTGGGCGGTTGCGCAGCCAGCACGTGGTTTACGTCCGGGTCGCAGATCAGCATGCTGGCGTGCATGGCGGCGATGGCCGATCGCATCATCGACGAACCGCAAGTCTATGGCGAACATTACAGCCGCCATGTACGCGGCTTTGCCAAGACCCAGCGCATCTACGACACGCTGCTCGGTTCGGGCATCGGACCGCTGGACGCGATGAAGTTCCTGTCGGGGATAGTCGAGCAGGCGCGCGGCCGGATTTCGTCCTACTACATGTTCCGCAAGGGGCTCGACACGCCGGTCGCGCGCATCGCCAAGGAACTTTGGGAAGAACAGGTAGTCGTAGACAAGGACTACTTCGCGTTCCTCAAGCAGATCGCCACCCATGCCCAGCCGGCAAGGCGGCAGGAGCAGGCGGGCGCCATCTTTGCCAGGCTGGCCGAGATGCACGACGCCGCGCGCAAGGTCAGGATTCCGTACCTGCGCGACAGCGCCGTGCGCGAGGAAAAAACGGGACTGTTCCTTTAACCGGGATAAAGCGGATCATGGACCAACACAATTATCTTCAGCCCTGGGCCCAGCGCATGGCGCAGGCGTTTCGCAGCCTGTGGAATGGTACGCTGGCGCCGGACGAGACAACGCGGTTGCTCGACCCGGCGCTGGTGTTCCACTTCCACGACCAGGCGCTGTACGGCCCCGATTCGTATCGCCGTTTCATGGCCACCGCGCGCGCATCCGCCAGCGAGCTCGATCTGGACGAAGAGCTGGTGCTGGCTCGCGACGACCTGCTGATGCTGGTCTATCGCTGGACCGCCGCCCAATGGCATTCCGACATCGTCGGTGGTGGGCGCCATTCCAATTACTGCAAGGTGGTGCTGCGCGTGCGCGATGGCCGCATTGCCGAGATCTGGCAGCAGTCGCCGGATTTTCTTTACCTGCTCGGCAAGCTGCCGTTGCAGGCGCCGATGGCGTATCCACAGGTAGTGTTGTCCAGCGTTCTGGCCTGCGCGGACGGCGCCATCCGCGCCACCGACGATGCCGACACCCATGCCATGAGTGCGCTGTTCAGGCGCATGAACGACTGCTTTCTCAACCGTTCGTCGCTGCGCAATATGCAGGACATCCAGCACCACGACATCAGCTACGATACCGGCGGCACCCGGGGGACGGGCGTGCAGGCGTGGAAAACCTTCGTGTATGCGCTGCACACCTGCCTGGGCGGGCAGCAGGGCACGCGCTTCGACGACTTGTACCTGCGTGACGGCGACCGGCTGCGGGTGTTCCTGCGCGCTACCGTGGCGCATGAGTCGCCATATATCCTGCGCTGCGCCGACGGCCTGCTGGCGGCAATGAAGATGCGCGTGCGCGATGGACGTATCGCCGCCATCGAAACCCAGCTGGTCAACTACATCCAGTTTCTCGATACCGATTTTACCCGCCACCACGAGCGCTTGGCCAAGCTGTTCCACGGCCGCCGCGAAGCGGTAGTGGAGGCACGGGCCGATGCGGCCCTGGTACTGGCTGCTGCTGCGGCGCCGAGAGTAGGCGTGGCGATCATCGGCATGGCCGGCCGTTTTCCGCAATGCGATACTGTCGATGAGCTATGGGAGGCGCTGGTTGACGGGCGTTCGCTGATTTCAGCGCTGCCCGAGGCGCGCCCCTGGCTGGCCCAAGGTACCGACATCGGCCATGCGGGCCTGATCGACCGCATCGATCATTTCGATACGGGCTACTTCCAGGTGCTGCCCGACGAGGCGCGCTTCATCGATCCCCAGCAGCGGCTGCTGTTGCAGGAGATCGTGCACAGCATCGATGATAGCGGCCACCCGGCCGCCAGCTATGCCGGCCCGCGCACGGCGCTGTTCATCGCCAACCTGTCGGCGGACTACCAGAAGCTGCTTCACGACCAGGGCTGGATCGACGATCCGCAGTCCTGGGCTGGCAACGAGCAGGCGATCTTCGCTTCGCGCGTGGCGCGCTGCTTCGATATCCAGGGACCGATCCGGCTGGTCAATGCCGAGTGCACCAGCTCCCTGGTGGCGCTGCACGAAGCGGCGCGGCTGATCGGCGCCGGCGAGATCGACCAGGCCATCGTGGGCGCCACCAATTTGCTGCTGCATCCGTATGGCTTCGCGGCGCGCAGTGGCACCTTGCTTACGCGGCAGCCGCAGGCACGCCTGTTCGGCAGCGACAGCGATGGCCAGTTGCGCGGCGAGGCGATCGTCAGCGTGGTGCTCAAGTCGCTGTCCAAGGCGCAGGCCGATGGCGACCGTATTTACGGCGTCATCGCCGGTTCGGCGGTCAACAGCAGCGGCAAAACGCTGTCGCTGGCGGCAGGGCACGTCGAACGGCAAGCAGCCGTGATCCGCGCTGCCTGGGAAGCGGCCGGCATTGGACCGGAGGAAATATCGCTGATCGAGTGCCACGCATCCGGTGTGCGCGGTGGCGACTTTGCGGAAATCGCCGCGCTCCAGCACGCGTTTGGCGAGGGTGGCGGCGGTAATGGTAATGATGCCGCTGCGCCGGTACGGCTGGGCACCTCCAAGGCTGCCACGGGCCACGCCGAGGCGGCGTCCGGCATGGCGTCGCTGGTCAAGGTGCTGCTGCAGTTGCGGCACAACCGGGTAGTCGGCGTTGCAGGACTGGATCGCATCGACCCTGCGCTGCGGCTCGATCCACTGCGCTTTGCGCTGTCGTCGGAAGCGGCGCCGTGGCCCCGCCAGAACGATGTGCCGCGCGTGGCCGGCATCAACGGCTTTGCCGCCGGCGGCTATAACGCCCACTTGGTGGTGCGGGAATATGTCGAATCCGGTGCCGGTGCTGCGCACCTTTCAGCACCACCATCCGCGCTCGATGGCATCGTGCTGGTCTCGGCGCAGTCGCAGGCCAGCCTGCACGCCCGCCTGCGCGACTTGCTCGGGTACCTGGCCGCTCATCCGCATACCGCGCTGGCCGACCTGGCGTACACCTTGCGCCAGCGTGATGCTTTGCGCTGGCGTGCCGCGTTCGTCCCGGCCGATGTGCCGCACTTGCAGGCCATGCTGGCGGCAGCGCTGCAAGGGCAGGGTGGCGAACGTGCCTTACTGGGTCGGCGCGACCAGCCGTCCGCACCGGTTGCGGCGGAAGGTGATCCGCTGGTTATCGCTGCCGCCTGGGCTGGCGGCCAGTCATTCGCATGGCCGCCGATCACGGGCCACCGGCGCCCGCGCCTGAGTGGTTTGCCAGCCTATCCGTTCGATGCCCAGCCGTGCTGGCTGCCACCACCGCGCGCGGGGGAAGGCGTGACAGGTAACGCTAACGGCAGCAGCACCGTCACTGCCAGTCTCACTGGCGCCAGCATCGCCACCGTCTCTACCACCGCAAACCCCACCAACCCTCCCATCGTTGATCGTGCCACCGTCCCGGAATCTCCAGCGCTACGCAAAGTCGTCACGCTGATCGGCAGGGAAGCCTGGTTGGCGGACCACGTGGTGAACGGCCAGGTCATGCTGCCGGCCGTGGCTTACCTGGAGCTGGTGCGTGACGCCGCTGCGAGCGCGCTGCAATGCCCGGCCACCAGCGTGCAGTTGCACCAGGTGGCCTGGGTGCGGCCGATCGTGTTCGATGGCGCCGGGGAGATAAAACTCCAGATCGCGTTCACGCCCTTAACCAATGCAAGTGCGCTGCTGTTGGGATTTACCGTTACCAGCGCTGGTGACGGGGAGCCGCTGCTGCACTGCCAGGGGCAGGCACGGGCCGGCGCCGCGCCAGCCGCACCACATGTCACCACGCTGGACCAGTTGCGCGCTGCCTGCATCACACCTGGTCCGCAGCCGGAGCAGCTTTACGCGGCTTACCGCGCAGCGGGACTGGCTTATGGTCCTGGCTACCATGCGGTCACGGCCCTGCATACCGATGCTGCGGGACGAGTATTGGCGCGGCTCGAACTGCCCGCCGGTGCCGATGGCAGCACGGGCATGGCGCTGCATCCGTCGATGCTGGACGCCGCCATCCATGCCGCTGCCGCACTCACGCCAGCCGAAGGTCACGGGGCACTGGCGCCATCGCCATCGCTATCGCTGCCGTTCGCCGTCGAACGCGTGGCGATCCACGGCGAGACCACTACCACCATGTGGGCCTTTATCCGAGACACCGGAGGCAGCGCTGCCGGCGCCCGGGTGCGCAAGCTCGATATCGACCTCTATGCCCACGATGGCCGCCTGTGCTTAGCGCTGTCGGGCTTCTCGCTGAGCAGCATGGATAATACTGGCGCTGCCAGGCCGGCCGCCACGCCAATGTTGGCACATCAAGCGTCGCATCAGGCGGTGCACGAACCGGTGCTGCACTTGCTGCGCGCCGAAGTGGCGGCGCTGCTGCAAGTGGCGGTGGACGACATCAGCGCCGACGAAGAGTTGGGCGCTTACGGGTTCGACTCCATCAACCTCACCAAGTTGGGCAACCTGCTCAATGAGCTATACCGGCTGCCTGCGGAGCGGCCGCTGAACCCGACCGTGTTCTTCGAATACCCGAGCCTTGCCGCGTTTTCGCGCTTCCTGGCCAGCCGCTATCCGGAGCAAGTGGCGGCAATGCACGGCGCGACTGCCGGGCGGCAGCAGCAGGCGCCACGCGTGATCGCGGACCTCACCGAAGCGCCAAGCTTGCTCGTGCATGCGATAGAAGCGCCACGTGCGTTCGCTGATGCCGGCGAAGCGCCGCACATCCTCGTTGGCGCCGCCGAACCGTTACGCGTATCCGAGGATGCGGCCGATCCGTCACGCGTGTTCGAAAATGCTGCCGAAGCACCACCACCGAAGCCGGCCCGGTCGGCCGGCAAGGCCATTGCCATCGTCGGCGTCAGCGCCAGCTTCCCGCAGGCCCCGGACCTGGATACATTCTGGCGCAACCTGGAAAGCGCCCGCGACTGCATCGTCGAAGTCCCGCCCGAGCGCTGGGACTGGCGCGCGCTGTTCGGTGACCCGGCCACCGAACCGTTCAAAACCGACGTCAAATGGGGCGGTTTCTTGGATGGTATCGCACAGTTTGATCCGCTGTTCTTCGGCATCTCGCCGCGCGAGGCCGAGTTGATGGACCCGCAGCACCGGCTGCTGCTGCAACATGCCTGGCATGCGATCGAGGAAGCCGGCCATAATCCGCGCAGCCTGGCGGGTAGCCGCACCGGTGTGTTCATGGCCACCGCCAACAGCGGTTACGGCAATCTGCTGGCTCAGGCCGGGCTGGCAGTCGATGGTTCGACCATTACCGGTATGGTGCCGTCGGTGGCGCCCAATCGCATCAGCTACCTGCTCGACCTGCACGGCCCCAGCGAGCCGGTGGAAACCGCGTGTTCGTCGGCACTGGTGGCCATCCACCGCGCCATGGCCGCGATCGACGCCGGCCACTGCGACCAGGCGCTGGTGGGGGCGGTCAATACCATCGTCACGCCGGATGGCCATATCGGCTTCCGCAAGGCCGGCATGTTGTGCGAGGATGGCCGCTGCAAGACTTTCTCGCGCCACGCCAACGGTTATGTGCGTGGCGAGGGCGTGGGCGTGCTGCTGCTCAAACGCCTGGCCGACGCTGAGCGCGATGGCGACCATGTCCACGCGGTCCTGCGCGGCAGCGCCGAAAACCACGGCGGCCGCGCCAACTCGCTGACCGCGCCCAACCCCAACGCCCAGGCGCAGTTGATCGCAACCGCCTTCACCGAAGCCGGCATCGATCCGCGTACAGTGGGTTATATCGAAGCGCATGGCACCGGCACGGCGCTGGGCGATCCGATCGAGATCAATGGCCTCAAGCTGGCGTTTGCCGATCTGTATGCCAGGCATGGCGCGGCGCCGGCGCAGGAGGCGCACTGCGGCGTCGGTTCCGTCAAGAGCAATATCGGCCACCTGGAACTGGCGGCGGGCATGGCCGGCATGGTCAAGGTACTGATGCAGCTGCGCCATCGCGCGCTGGCGCCCACCCTGCATGCGCAGGAACTCAATCCCTACCTGGAGATCGAAGGTAGCCCGTTCTTCGTGGTGCGCGATGGCCAGCCGTGGGCCGCTCCGCGCGATGCCGAGGGGCGCACCTTGCCGCGTCGCGCAGGCGTGAGTTCCTTCGGTTTCGGCGGCGCCAACGCCCACGTGGTACTGGAGGAGTACCAGGCTGCGGCTCAGTCGGCAGGCGACGGCACCGCAGGACCGCAGGCCTTCGTGCTGTCCGCCCGGACCGAATCTCAGCTGTTCGACGCGGCGCGCCGCCTGCGCGCAGCGCTGGACGCTTTCAGTGACGACGACTTGCCGGCCATTGCGAACACGCTGCAACTGGGCCGCGAGGCCATGACGCACCGGGCGGCGCTGGTGGCCGGTTCGCTGGCGCAGCTGCGCACGCAACTGGACGCCGTAGTCGAAGGCCGTGCTGCCACCGTGCCGGACGTTTACCTCGGTGCCGGCAAGGCCGGCCGCGACACCATCGCGCTGTTCCAGTCGGACGACGAATGGCGCCCGGTGCTGGCCGACTGGCTGGCGCGGGGCAAATACCGTCATGTACTGCCACTGTGGGTACATGGGCTGGCGCTGGACTGGACACCGCTGTACGCCAGCACTCGTCCGCGCCGGCTGTCGCTGCCCGGCTACCCGTTTGCACAGGAGCGCCACTGGGTGCCGCCAGGGACCGTCGGTCATCCGCTGCCGGCACCGGCGCACGTTCTGCATCCGCTGTTGCATATGAACGTCTCCGGCTTCGACGGCCAGCGCTTCCGCACCACCTTCACCGGCCAGGAATGGTTCCTGCGCGACCACGTGGTGTTACAGCGCCGCGTGCTGCCAGGCGTGGCTTACCTGGAGATGGTGTGCGCGGCGCTGGCGCAATCCGCCCGCTCAACCCAAGGCATGGTGCTGCGTGACGTGGCCTGGCTGCAACCGGCGGCGCTCGATGTCGGCGATGCGAGCATCACCCTGGAACTGGCGCTGATACGGCGCGACGACGGCGACGTGGCGTTTGCCATCACCAGCGGCGACCAGCCGCCGCGCACGCACTGCCTGGGACTTGTCAACCTGTCCGGCCCCGGGCCACAGCAAAAGCCGTTCACACCGCCGCCGGCTGGCGGCGTCGCTGTCATCGCCGACCGGATCTACGAGCGGTTCGCGGAACTGGGCATTGCCTACGGCCCTGCCCACCGGCCGCTGTGCGAGTTGCACGTGGCGGAAGCTGTGGAAGGCCACGCAGCGCAGATATGGGCCACGCTGGAACTGCCGGCAACCGCCACCGCAGGCATGCACGACTACGTGCTGCACCCGGCAATGCTCGATGGTGCTCTGCAAGCGGGTATCGGCTTCATGCTGGCGCAGTCCGGCGGTCAGGCGCCGCTGCCGTTCCACCTGCGGCGGCTGGAAGTGCTGGCGCCGTGCACCGCCAGCATGCGCGCGCTGGTAACACGCGACGCCGCTCATGCCCAGGATGGCGACACTATCCGCCTCGATATCGACCTGTACGACACCGGGGGCGCGCTATGCGTACGTATTGGCGGCTTCGCCGCGCGCCAGGCAGGTGGTTCGCATACCGAAACCTCCTCCCACCGTACGCTGTCGAGCGAACCGCACGCGCTGGTGCTGGCGCCGGTCTGGGAGCGGCTCGAATATCGGGCCTCGGCCGAGACCAGTCCGCGCGCCGGCGACCGCGTGTGGCTGCTGGACGCTGCCTGTGGCCCCGCTGCCGCCGCCGTTCTGCGAGCGCAGTGGGCACACCCCACCGTCTTTACACCAGGCGGTCCTGACGCATCGTCCTCACCCGTTACATCTGGCAGCCCCGACACTCCGTTCGCACCTGCCGTCCACGGTAGCCTCGCCAAGACGTCTGCGATCTACACACCCGGCAAACCTGGTAACGCCGGCACGCCGTTCACACCTGGCGCATCCGCTAGTTTCGTCACGACATCCACACCCAGGACACCCAGCCCGCAGGGTACATCCGCCGCGACCGTCACACCCGCCGGGCAGGCAAGCGACGCTGACCTACGGACATTGCTGGCGGATGGCGTCGATCACGTTGTCTGGGCTGCCGCCGACCGGCAGGCATTGGCGACCTACGGAGATGCCATGCTTGCCGCCCAGGAGTGCGGTATCTTCGCTGTTTTCCGCGCCGTCAAGGCCTTGGTGGCCCACGGTTATGGCGGCAAGCCGCTGGCCTGGACCTTTATCACGACCGGCACGGCGGCGCCGAACGCCGATGAACGCATCGATCCTACTCATGCCGGAGTACGCGGTCTGGCCGGCGTGCTGGCCAGGGAATATCCGCAGTGGTCGGTGCGGGTGCTGGATCTGGCGCCCGGCTGGTCGGCCGATGTGGCGACACTGTCTGCGGCCCTGGCGCTGCCCGCCATCGACGCGGTGGTGCGCGACGGCGTCTGTTACCAGCAAAAGCTGGCGCCGCTGCATGTGCTGGACCGGGTGGCCGCACCACGCTTGCGCGAATCGTCGTACCGGGCCGGTGGCTTGTACGTGGTGATTGGCGGCGCCGGTGGCATCGGCGCAGTGTGGACCGATTACATGATGCGGACGTACCAGGCGCAGGTGGTGTGGCTCGGACGCCGGCCGCTCGATGAAGCCATCGCGGCGCGGATAGAAGAACTGGCCAGCCACATCGCCGCGCCACCGCCGGTGTATCTAGCCGCCGACGCCACCGATCCCGTATCGCTCGCCGCCGCCCGTGCGCAAGTGCTGGCGCGCTTCGGCCGCATCGATGGCCTGGTGCACGCGGCGGCGGTGTTGTCCGATGCCAGCCTGGCCAACCTGGACGAAGCGGATCTGCGCGCAGTTTATGCCAGCAAGGTCGATACCAGCGTGCGCATGGCGCAGGTGTTTGGCGACGACCGGCTCGATTTTCTGCTGTGCTGCTCGTCGCTGGTGGCGTTCGCGCATCCGCCTGGCCAGGCCAACTATGTGGCTGGCTGCGTGTTCCAGGATGCCTGGGCCCAGGCCATGGCCGCGCACTGGACCTGCCCGGTGAAGGTGATGAACTGGGGGTACTGGGGCGGCGTGGGTCTGGCTGCGGACGATGGTTACCGCGAACGCATGGAGCGCCTTGGCGTTGGTTCGATCAATGCGGCCGAGGGCATGGAGGCGCTGGAAATGCTGCTGGCCGATAGCCAAAACCAGACCGCGCTGGTCAACGTCACCCGGCCGCTGGCCGAGCTGTCGCAGGGGATTTATGCAGGAGTGCTGGCGGGCGGCCACCCGACCGCAGAGTCACCCGTGCAGGCAATGGCGGCGCCACCATCGGCAGCCGCAGCCGCAGCGGCAACGGCAACGGCAACGGCAACGGCAACGGCAACGGCAACGGCGACGGCTCCCGACGAAGCCGGACTGACCGCCATCGTCACCAGCGTGCTGTCGGCCGCGCTCAAGGTGGCTCCCGGCGATATCGACCCCGACGAGCCGTTTTCGGCTTACGGCGTCGATTCCATCACCGGCGTGCAGCTGGCGCAAACATTGAACCAGCGCCTGGGGCTGGAGCTGGACGTGACGCTGTTCTTCGACCACGGCACCGTGCGGCGTCTGGCGCAGCACCTGCTCAACCGTCATGGCGCTGCGCCAGACATCACTCAGCCGCTGGCGCAGAAAACACCGGTGCCATCAACCGCACCAGCGGCAGCTCACCTAACGGCGCCAACGACAACGCCAGTTCCAGGACCGGCAGTATTTTATCCACCGTCGTCAATGGCGCGAACAACGGCACCGACCCTGGTAGCACCAGCACCAGCACCAGCACCAGCACCAGCACCAGCACCAGCACCAGCACCAGCAGCACAGGCGGCAGAAGCAGCACAAGCTGCACGAGCTGCACATGCAGCATCAGCAGCACCAACCACATCACCAACCCTACCTGCGGATAATCCTGCGCCAGCAATCGCCACTATCGCGCCGACGGCAGAACCCATCGCCATCGTCGGCCTGAGCGCAGCCTTCCCGCAAGCCGGCAACCCCGAAGCCCTGTGGCAGGCCCTTGCCAGCGACCGCCACTGCGTGACCGAAGTGCCGAAGCAGCGCTGGGACTGGGAGCAGGTCGGCGATGAATCGCTGACCGACGCCGAACGCGCCTGCTTCCGCTGGGGCGCCTTTCTCGATGGCGTCGAGCAGTTCGACGCCGGCTTTTTCGGCATCGCGCCGGAGGAGGCGGCGTACATGGCGCCGCAACAGCGGCTGCTGCTCACCCACGCCTGGCGCGCCGTCGAGGATGCCGGCATCACTCCCGCCACGCTGGCGCAATCACCCACCGGCGTGTTCATCGCGGCCGTGCCCAGCGACTATTTGAACCGACTAGAACACGCAGACCATGTGCCGTTAGTGGTAACCGGCCTCTCGACGTCGATGATCCCCAACCGCATTTCACAATTCCTCAACCTGCGTGGCCCCAGCGAACATTGCGATACCGCCTGTTCCTCCACCCTGGTGGCGCTGCATCGCGCGGTGCAGGCGATCCGCAGCGGCGAGTGCGCGCAGGCACTGGTGGGAGCGGTCAACCTGCTGCTCACGCCTGCCGGCTACATCGGCTTCCAGTCCATGGGTTACTTGAATGCCGGTCGCCGTATGGCAGCTTTCGAACCTGGCGCGTCCGGGTTCGTACGGGCCGAGAGCGTGGGCGCGCTGCTGCTTAAACCCCTGCGCCAGGCGCAGGCCGACGGCGACCATGTGTATGGCGTGATACGCGGCACCGGCGTGGCCCACGGCGGCGGCGCGCTATCGCTCACCACGCCCAATGGCGGCGGCATGCGCCAGGCGATCCGGCAAGCGTTGACTGGCAGCGGCGTCGATCCAGCCAGCGTGTCGTACATCGAGGCGCACGGCATCGCCTCGCCGCTGGGCGATGCGATCGAGATCGGTGCGCTCGGTGACGAGTACCGTCGTTCGACATCCGATACGCCGTGCCGGATCGGCACCGCGCGGCCGGTCGTGGGCTATGCAGAAGTGGCGTCCGGGCTGGTCTCGCTGGTCAGGGTGCTGATGGCGTTCAGGCACCGCACCTTGCCTGGCATTCCGGGCTTTGCGGGGCCGCACGCCAACCTGGCGACGGCCGCCGGCCGCTTCGCTTTCAGCGCCGAGCCGCAACCTTGGCCGGCGCCGGTGGACCGGCACGGCGTTACTGAACCGCGCCGGGCGGCGATCAACAACTTCGGCTTCAGCGGCGTCAATGCCCACCTGGTATTGGAAGAGTACCTGCCGGCGGCGCGGCCGGAACTGCCGCAACAGCAGGAACTGATCGTGCTCTCCGCCCGCACCGATGCCGCCCTGCGCCAGAGTGCTGCCGACTTGTTGCTGGCTTTGCAGGAAGGCCCAGTGCCGGCACTGGGCGATATCGCTTTCACCCTGCAAACAGGTCGCGCGGCGTTCAATCGCAGGCTGGCGGTGGTGGCCGATAGCCACGAGATACTGCTGCGCGAACTGCAACGCCACCTTGACGGCAACGCTGTCAACACCGGCGCCAACGCCAACGCCAACGCCACCAACAACGCCACCATGACCACCACCGGCCGCGCCGGCGCCAAAGTCGCGGACCGCGTCCAGGCCGATTTGTGGGCGCGTCAGGGTCGGTTGCCGGAACTGGCCCGCCACTGGGTTGACGGCGGCACCGTGGACTGGCGGCTACTGCGCGCGGAAGGTTCGGCGCGCCGGGTGTCGCTGCCCGGTCACCCGCTGTCGCCCCGGCCGTACTGGGTACCCGGTGCCACCGGCCTGTCGGCGCTGCACGGCCGTCGCAAGGCCAAACGCGCAGCCCGCATCAACAAGGGCATCAACAAGAGCGTCAACCAGGGCGCCGACGGCCAGGGTGCCGGTCGTGCTACCGCCCCCAGCACCGCGCCTGCCACGTAACACCTCGAATCCCAACCACTGAAAGGACTGATATGGCGAACAATATGCAAGCACAGGCCAGGCAGGTAATCCAGCAGGCCATCCTGCGCCATGGCGGCATGGCGCGGTACGAGCAGGTCGATCGGATTGTCTGCGACGTGACGACCATGGGCGGGCTGGCCATGCGCCGGCGCGGGCTGCACGCCGATTTCCCGCTGCCCAACCGGGTCACGCTGATGCCCCGTCGGAGCCAGGCCGTGCTGCATGATTATCCGGCGCCGGGACGCTCCTGCCTGTACGACAACGGCCGCGTGGCCATGGTGGGGGGAGGGCGCGAAGCGGTCTTCGACAGCGACAACCACCGCCAGCAGATGCTCAGCGTCTCGCGCCTGCGGCGTCCATGGGCCGTGCTCGATGCCGTCTATTTTTTCGGCTATGCGATGACGCATTACGCCTCGCTGCCGTTTTCGCTGCTGGGGTTGAAAGTGGTGGGGCTGGCACGGCGCAGCAGCGGCGACTGGCGCACCCGCATCGATGTCGAGTATCCCGATGGCGCCCACACCCACAGCAAGCAGGAGACCTTCTATTTCGATGACACCGGCCTGCTGGTGCGTCACGACTATCGCCCGGAAGTGAGCTCGCCGGTCGCGCGCGCCGCCAATTTCCTGCACGAGTACAAGAACTGCGAAGGGCTGCTGATCACCGAACGGCGCAAGGTCCACTTCCGGCTCGGGCGCCTGGTCACGCCGCTGATCGTGATGGACGCCAGTATCAAGGTGCGGGAAGTGATGTACAGCTCCCCTGAAATGGCGGTCATCTCGGCATAAAGCACTCTTATTGAAGATGAAGGAGGAATCACCGTGGGAACACAAGTTATCGTCGATATCATCGCCGGCCACGCGCGCGAGGTGCTGCCCGACCTGGGTACGCGGCCGCTGGGAGCCATCGATTCGTTGCGCGAACTGGGCGCCAATTCCATCGACCGCGCCGAAATCCTGATGCTCACCACGGCCACGCTGGGTTTGCGCATTCCGCTGGTCGAACTGGCGCAGCCGCGCAACCTCGGTGAACTGGCCGCGCTGCTCGCGGAGCGAGGTGCACGTGTCGCCTGACGCCGTGGTCACCGGCCTGGGCGTGGTGTCGGCAATCGGCCAGGGCAAGCAGGCGTTTCTCGACGCATTGCTGGACGGACGCCAGGCGTTCGACGTGCTGCGGCGCACGGGGCGACAGGTGCCCGCGGGCGACGGTGAAACCGTTGCGCCGCCCTTTATCGGCGCCGAAATCGCCGACCTGCACCTCTCCGCAACCATGCCGCGCAAGGGCTTGCGCACCGCGTCCCTGGCAGGGCGCGCGGCACTGGCGGCGCTGCACGAAGCCTGGCACGAGGCCCGTCTCGACCAGGTGCGGCCCGGACGCATCGGCCTGATTATCGGCGGCAGCAATGTCCAGCAGCGCGAACTGGTGCTGGCGCAGGCCGCGCTGGCGGGCGAGCCGTGGTTCATTGCGCCGGCCTACGGCCACACTTTTCTCGACAGCGATGTATGCGGCCTGTGTACCGAGGCGTTCAATATCCGGGGCTTTGCCTACACCCTGGGCGCGGCGTCGGCCAGCGGCCAGGTGGCAGTGTTGCAGGCGGTGGAGGCGGTACGCGCGGGCCAGGCCGACGCCTGCATCGCATTGGGCGCCCTGACCGACCTGTCGTACTGGGAGTTGCAAGCCTTGAGTTCCATGGGGGCGATGGGTTCCGCGCGCTTCGCCGGCGAACCGGCGGTGGCGTGCCGGCCATTCGACCGCGACCGCGACGGTTTCATTTTTGGCGAGGCGTGCGGCGCGGTGGTGGTCGAGCGGGTGGAGCGCGGCGCGGCATTCGAGCGCGCCGGCGTGCAGCCGTATGCACGCTGCCTGGGTGGGGCGGTCAATGTGGATGGCAACCGCCATCCCAATCCGTCGCTGGCCGGCGAGTGCCTGGCCATCCGCCGCGCGCTGCGCCGTGCGGCGCTGACGGCGGCGCAGATCGATTACGTCAATCCCCATGCCAGCGGCTCCCGTATCGGCGACGAGACCGAACTGCTGGCGCTGCGCGAGAGCGGCCTGGCGCACGCCCGGCTCAATACCACCAAGTCGCTCACCGGCCACGGCCTGGCTGCTGCCGGCGCGGTGGAGGTGGTGGCCACGCTGCTGCAGATGCGCGCCGGGCGGCTGCACCCGTGCCGCAACCTGGACCGGCCGCTGGAAACCGGCTGGAATTTCGTCGGCGCAGCCGCGCAAGCCTGCGACGTCGAACACGCGCTCACGGTCAGCATCGGCTTTGGCGGGGTCAACTCGGCGCTGTGCTGGCAGCGCTTGTGAGGCCGTCCATGCCCATAAAGTCCCACGGCCTGCTCGAGCACTACCTGCCGCGCTATACCTTTGCCCACCGCTACAAGACGGTGGTGCATTGCGGTGACATAGGCCGCGTGTACGATATCGCCCGCGACGTCGATTTATCGCGCTCGCGCGTGATCGTGCTGCTGTTCCGGCTGCGGGGCCTGCCATGCGGCCGCTGGCGCGCGCGGGCGTTTTGCGCTGCCATGCACTGGACCGAGCTGGCGCAGCGGCGGCCTGCGGAATTCCTGGTCGCCTACTGGCGCGGCGGCGATGGTAACCGCATTCGCCGCATCGAGGACGCCGCGCAGTTTTGCGGCCCGCTGCCGGGCGCCACCCAAAAAGTGGGCTTCACGTTCCGCTTCCGCCAGCTCGATGCGAAGCGCGTGGAAATCGATACCGAAACCCGGGTGCTGTGCATCGGTGCGCGCAGCCGGCTCGCTTTTCTCGGGTACTGGCTGATGATCAAGCCGTTCAGTGGCCTGGTGCGCAAGGAAATCCTGCGCCTGATCCGCCGCGAGGCCGAGTCATGAAGGGCACAGTCAACCAGCCCAATGCCATGGTGGTCAAGCTGCCCTTGATCGTGCTGGCGCCGCTGCGACTGTATTTTCAGCTGGCCGGCCGCATCGCGCCGCAAGCGGCAGCGGGGGCGTTCCGCTGGCTGCTGTCGCACATGCCGCGCCGGCTTTTGTCGGCGCGCGAGCAGGCGTTTCTGGATGGCGCACAGCGCCTCGACTTCGATTGCGGCGACGCGGTGCTGGCCGGCTACAGCATCGGCGCCGGTCCCGCCGTGCTGCTGGTGCACGGCTTGCAGGGCAGCGCCGCCAATTTCCGCGCGCTGGCGCCGGCGCTGGCGCATTCAGGGTATCGCGCCGTCATATTCGACGCCGTCAACCACGGCAATTCGCCGCCGGGCACGGCATTTTCCGGGCGCTCGGTGCAGCACCTGCGGTGCGTGATCGAAAAACTGGGACCGCTGCACGCCATCGTCTGTCATTCGGCCGGCGCCTATCTGACCATGCTGGCGCTGTGCGAACCGACCGCCAGCGTGGAAAAATGCGTGTACCTGGCGCCGTACCCCGATATCGCCACCACGCTGCGCACGTTTGCCGACTACCTGTGGGTACCGCGCGCTGTGGAGCCGTGCCTGCGGCGCTGGTTCGAGGACATCGGCGGCATGCAGTTCGAGCAGCAGTCGATGCGCCACTGCCTGCCGCGCCATGGCACTACCCGCAACCCGGCATGCCTGTTCGTGCACGACACCGACGACCGCCACATCCCGCTCGACTGTACCCACGCCACGCTGCGGCACCTGCCGCTCGCGCGTCTGCACGTGACCAGCGGTCTCGGACACTTCCACATCCTCAAGGAACCGGGCGTGATCGCCCACATCGTCGATTTTCTCCAACGCCCATGACCAGTATCCACGCAACCAAGCCATCCCGTCCCGAGCTGGTGTTCCTGTTCCCTGGACAGGGTTCGCAGCACTACCAGATGGGACGCGCGCTGTTCGACGCCGATCCCGCTTTCCGCGATCTGATGACCGGCCTCGATGCCCAATTCACCGAACGCGAGGGCGTGTCGCTGCTCGCCCGCCTGTATGGTTCGCTCTCGGCCGTCACGCCGCTCGACGACATCCACCTGAGCCACCCGCTGGTGGTGATGATTGAGTACTGCCTGGCCACCGTGCTGCGCCAGCGCGGGCTGCGTCCCACGCGGGTGATCGCGTCCAGCGCCGGCGAATTCGCCGCACTGGCGTTCACCGGCCGCATCACCATCGAGACCGCGCTGGACATGATGGCGCGGCAGGCGCAGTGGGCAACGCATTACGTGGAGCCGGGCTTCATGCTGGCGGCGATGGCGCCGCGCGCCTGGTGCGCGGCCGATCCCGATGTGTGCCGGCTGGCGTGGGTGGCGGGCGTGGGCATGCCATCGGCCACCGTGCTCACGGGCCGGCGCCAGAACCTGGCGCCGCTCGAGGCGGCGCTGCGCGCGCGCGGTGTGGCGTTCGGACGGCTGCCGGTGCGGGTGCCGTTTCACAGCGCGCTGATGGACCCGATGCGCGCGCACTGGGTGCGGCGCTACGCCAACCATCCGCACGCGGATGCGCTGTGGGACGTGATTCGCGAGCCGTTCGATTTTCCGGCGTCGCTGGCCATGCTGGACCGGCAGGCGCCATGCACGCTGGTGGACGTGGGGCCGTCGGCCACGCTGGCCAACTGGATCCGCCACGGCGCCGTGCCGCATGCCGACCAGTGGCGCATCCACGGCATCCTCTCGCCCTGGGGCGGCGACTTGCCACGGCTGCAGCAGGTGCTCGACCTTGCCGATGTTCACACCACCGCATGATGACGCGCGGCGCCCGCCTGTTCCTGTTCGGCGTGATGGCGTTCGGCCAGTTCATGGCGCTGGTCGATATCCAGATCGTGGCCGCCTCGCTCAACGCCATCCAGGCCGGCCTGTCGGCCGCACCGGACGAGATCAGCTGGGTGCAAACCGCGTACCTGATGGCCGAACTGGTGATGATCCCGCTGGCCGGCTTCCTGGCCAAGGCCCTGTCCACGCGCTGGCTGTTCACCTTGTCCGCAGGGCTGTTTACGCTGGCGAGCGCGCTGTGCGGGCTGGCGTGGGATATCGATTCGATGATCGCATTCCGCGTGTTCCAGGGTTTTGTGGGCGGCGCCATGGTGCCCACCGTGTGGGCCACGGGCTTCATCCTGTTTACGGGACGCGACCGCGCACTGGCCTCGTCCATCCTTGGCGTGGTGACTATGCTGGCGCCGGTGTCCGGGCCCACCATCGGCGGCTGGATCACGGAGCTGATCGACTGGCGCTGGATCTTCTACATCAATGTCGTGCCGGGCGTCATGGTGACGGTGCTGGCGGCGGCGCTGATCCGCTTCGACGAAGCGCGGCCGGCGCTGTTGCGTACCCTGGACTGGTCGCACCTGCTGGCGATGGCGCTGTTCCTCAGTTGCCTCGACTACGTACTGGAGGAGGGGCCGCGCCACGACTGGTTCAGCCACACCGGCATCGCCGTGGCAGCGTGGGTGGCGCTGGTGGCGTTCGTGCTGTTTGTCGAACGTTCGCTGCGCTCGGCCACGCCGGTGGTGCGGCTCACGCCATTCAAACGGCCGACGTTCGTGCTGGCCAGTATGCTGGCGCTGGCCACCAGCGCGGCCATTTTTGCGGCCACGTACCTGGTGCCGGTGTTCCTGGGCCGGGTGCGCGGCTACAACAGCCTCGATATCGGCACCACCGTGTGCGTGACGGGGCTGGGCATGCTGATCAGCGCGCCGCTGACCATGCGCCTGCTCAGGCACTTCGATCCGCGCCTGGTGATTGCGCTCGGGGTGCTGATTTTTACCGCCAGCCTGTGGATGTTCTCGTTCGTCGGCCCGGAGTGGGGTTTCAAGGAACTGTTCTGGCCCCACGTTCTGCGCGGCGTGGCCGGCATGCTCTGCGTGGTGCCGGCCGCAAACCTGGCTCTGGCCGATCTCGAAGACGAGGCGCTGCACGAAGCGTCCGGCTTGTTCAACCTGCTGCGCAACCTCGGTGGGGCTTTGGGCATCGCGCTGGTCAATACCTGGCTGCAGGACCACAGCCGGCTGCACCTGCTGCGCCTCGGCGAGGCGCTCGGTACGCGCGGCGGCGGCGCCCGGCAACTGCTCGAGGGGCTGCTGCACGACCTGTCCACCCGTACTACCGACGCCGCCAACGCCTTTCTGGCCGCGCAGGCGCTGGTCGAACGCCACGTGCAGCGGCAGGCGCTGGTGCTGGCGTTCGACGACGTCTTCCGCCTGATGGCCTGGCTGCTGCTGGCCACATTGGTGCTGGTGCCCTGGTGCCGGCCGGCGCCGCCATCTTCCAAACCACATGCGATAGAACCATGACGCAAACCGAAACAAAAAATCGGCGGCGTGCTTTGCTGCCGCTGCTGACAGCACTGGCGGTCGGCGGCGCCGGCGCCCTGTGGCTGGCCGCCCCCGGCAGCCAGGTCTCGACCGACGACGCGTACCTGCGCGCCGACGACACCAGCATCGCCCCGCAGGTGAAGGGAAGGGTGCTGGAAGTGCTGGTGCGCGACCACCAGCGCGTGGTGACCGGTACGCCGCTGGTACGGCTCGACCCCGACGACCTGGCCGCGCGTACCCGCGCCGCTGCTGCCGATCTGCAGGGCGCGCGCGCTAACGTGCAGGCCGCGCAGGCGGCGCTGACCAGCCTCGATGCCGAGGAACAGCTGGCGGCGGCCCAGATCACCACTGTGCAGGCGGGGATCGTCGCGGCACGGGCGCGGGTGGCGCGTACTGCCGCCGAGCAGTCCCGCCACGAACGGCTGGCGCAAGCGGGCGCCGTGGCCCAGCGCGAACTGGAGCTGTCGCGCACCGTGGCGCTGGACGCCACGGCGGACGCCGACCGCAGCACCGCGCAACTGGCAGTGGCGCAGCGTCAGCTGGTGCTGACGCGCAGCCGGCGCGCCAGCCTGCGCGCCGCGCTGGCCCAGGCCGAAGCGGGCGTGGCACGAGCCGATGCCGCGTTCGCACTGGCGCGCCAGGAGCAGGGTTACGCGGTGATACGGGCGCCGGTCGATGGCGCGGTGGGTGCCTTGCAAGTGCATCGCGGCGACATCGTGCAACCGGGCTCGGCGCTTATGACGCTGGTGCCGCTCGAGCGCATGTACGTGGTGGCGTATTTCAAGGAGACGCAAAGCGAGCGCATCGTCGCCGGTCAGCCGGTGCGGCTCGACATCGATGCGCTGCCCGACCAACCCTTGCGCGGTACGGTGGAGAGTTTCGCGCCCGGCACCGGCGCACAGTTTTCGCTGCTGCCGTTCGAGCCGGGAAGCGGCAACTTCACCAAGATCGTGCAGCGGGTGCCGGTACGGATCGCGCTCGATGGCGGCCAGGAAAAGTGGTTGTCGAAACTACGGCCGGGCTTGTCTGTGACGGCCCGGGTCGCCGTCAAATAATCAACGAGGCCAATACCCGCAAGGCGCGCTTGTCAAGCCGCGTAATTACTATCGGTGGCAAAATTGTCTCGGAGGCCATTTTTTTGTTTCGTTCAATTTTGCCTGTCGTTACAATCGCTGCATCGGAATTCCAAGGCGTGCGCACCATGATTTGCCTGATCGTCGATCATCATCCCGTCATTTCCAGCGGCCTGGCGCAGATGGTGCGCGCCAGCTTTCCCGGCTGGCAGGTGGACATTGCCCATACTGTTGCTGCCGCCATCGAGCAGGCCGATGCGCAACAGCCCGATGTCGTGTTGATCAGCTTGCTCATGCCCGACAATTCGGGATTGGCGCTGCTCGGTCACTTGCAGCAGCACGATCCGCACAGCAGGCGCACGGCCAGCATCGTCATCGCCGATGCGCCCGACGCCGATACGGCACGCCTGTGCGAGCGGCTGGGCGCGCACGGCTTCATGTCGCGCGCCCACGCATTTACCGCGATTGACCCGGCGATCCGCGCCGTCTGCGCGCGGCAAAAATATTTCGAGCCGGCGCCCGATCTTGCGACGCCGGTACCGGCGCCGATCCGCTTTACGCCGCGCCAGCGCGACATCGTCGATCTGCTGTTGATCGGCTACTCGAACAAGCAGATCGCCTGCACGCTCAACCTCAGCAGCGGCACGGTCAAGAACTACATCTTCGACCTGATGCGGATGATTTCGGTCAATTCGCGGCTGGAGATGGCGCTCAAGATCCGCGACAGCGGCTACCAGCGCTCGTGACAACCATCATCAAGACCCTCCGGGTCTTTTTTTTCGTCTATCGCCACCCACCGTGCCGGATGACACCTGCCATCGGGCAGGTATCCACTGACATCTGTTCTTGCCAGTTCGACAAAAACATAATGAACCTCGACACCCTAGACCAACGGAGGTTCCATGAACGACGCATCCCCCAACCCCTGGCTGGTGCTGCGCACCCGCAGCCGCCAGGAAAACGTGGTGCAGGAAGTGCTGCGCCAGCGCCAGATTCACTCCTACCTGCCCAAGCACCGGGAGGCCGCCAAGCCGACCGAAACCGCGCTGTTTCCCGGTTATATCTTCGTGCAGCCGCGCCCCGAACAGGTCAGTGCACTGCGCACCGTGCGCGGTTCGTGCGGCCTCCTGATGAGTTGCGGTCGCCACGCGCAGGTGGCCGCCAACGATGTGCTGGCGATCCGCATCATGGTCGGCAGCGGCGCGCCGCTCGATGTCCATGCCGACCTGGTGGCCGGGCAGCCGATGGAGGTGATCGCCGGACCGTTCAAGCACGCGCAGGGGCAGTTCGTCAGCGTCGGGCGTCAGCGCCGGCTGGTGATCAACCTGCACCTGATCGGCCGTGGCCTCAGCGTCGAGATCGACGCCGCCCACGTGCGTCCGCTTGCCAACGCCGCCTGACAGGAGCAAATCATGTCGACCACCGAAATCTATCTGCTGGCGATGATGATGATTTTTGCCGTGCCTTACCTGGTGTGGCGCCTGCTCAATTCCGACAACGTGGCGCCGCTGGTGGTGGTGCAGATCGTCGGCGGCGTGCTGCTCGGGCCCGGCGTGCTGGGCGCCGCCTATCCCGAGTACCACGCCTTCGTGTTTTCGCCGCAGGTCACGCTGGCGCTGAACGGCATCGCCTGGTGGGCGGTGATGGTGTTCGTGTGGATTGCGGGCGTCGAACTCGATTTGCGCCAGGCCTGGCGCCATCGCGGCGAGAGCCTGGTGGTGGCCGGCATGGCGCTGGTCACGCCGCTGCTGCTCGGCGTGGGTGTGGCACTGGTGCTGCTGGGCTGGCAGTCCGACTGGATCGGCCCGCGCGCCCGTACCTGGCAATTCGTCACCGGCGTGGGCATGGGATGCGCGGTGACGGCGCTGCCGATCCTGGTGCTGTTCCTGGAAAAGCTCGGCATCCTGCGCACTGCGCTGGGCCAGCGCCTGTTGCGCTACGCCAGTTTCGACGACCTGGCGATCTGGGGGGTGCTGGCGCTGATCCTGCTCGACTGGGAGCGCATCGGGCGCCAGGGCCTGTTCCTGTGCGGTTTCGGGATTGCCGCCTGGCTGGTGCGGCGCGCGATGGTGCGCTTGCGCGAGGGCGACCGCTGGTATGCCAGCCTGACCTGGCTGCTGGCCTGCGCGTTCCTGTCGGACTGGGCCGGGCTGCACTACATGGTGGGCGCGTTCCTGGCCGGCGTGGTGCTCGACGCCGGCTGGTTCGACCGCACCCGCATGGACGCGCTGCGCGAGCAGGTGCTGTTTGCCTTCATGCCGGTGTTTTTCCTCAGTACCGGACTCAAGACCACCTGGACCGTCGGCGCGGAGACGGTCTTCGTGGCGGCCGGCTTGCTGATGGTGGCCAGCGTGGCCGGCAAGCTGCTGGGCGTGGGACTGGCCGGGCGCATGCTGGGCTGGCCCCGTGGCGATGCGCGCGTGATCGGCTGGCTGCTGCAAACCAAGGGCTTGATTGAGCTGATCTTCGCCAACATCCTGCTCGACAAGCAGATCATCTCGAACCAGATGTTTACTGCCATGCTCCTGATGGCCATCGGCAGCACCATGCTGGCCTTGCCGATGGTGCGCAACAGCCACCTGGTGCCGGCCCGCGCGCCTGCTGCCATGCCCGGCGGCCCGCTGCGTGAATGATATGAGCAACCTTTGCGTGGTGCTGTGCGTGGCGTTGCCAGATGAATACCACCCGGCTGCGCTCGAGCGCAGGCTGCGCCGCCGGCTCGACCGGCCAACGCTGGGCCGCATCGACCGCCTGCGCCAGCCGGTGGACCGCTTGCGGTCGATGCTGGGCCGCCTGCTGCTGCGCCACGGGCTGCGGCTGCGTGGCCTCGACGATGGCGCCGGCGTGACGATCGGCCACTATGGCAAGCCTAGGCTGGTTGATGGCACGGCCGAGTTCAACCTGTCACATTCCGGGCGCTGGGTGGTGTGCGCCATCTCGCAGACGGCGGTTGGCGTCGATGTCGAGCAGATGCGGCCGTTGGACCTGGTGCTGGCGTGGCGCTTCTTTCACCGCCGCGAATGCGCAGCGCTTGCCGTGCAACCGGCAGCCGCCCAGCACGACTATTTCTTTCGCCTGTGGACCGCCAAGGAAGCGTACATGAAGGCGCTCGGGCTCGGTTTTCAGCGCGACATGGCGTCGTTCACCGTGGCGCCGCGCGCGGACCTGCACGTGGCGCTCGACGATCCGCAGGTATCGTCGCAGCCCTACGTGCTGTCCCATCTTGAACTGGACCCCGCTTACCGGCTGGCGCTGTGCCGCCATGGGCAGACGGTGCAGGTGCTGCCGGTAACCCTCGATCACTTGTTGTCACTAACCATCATTCATTAACTTACCTTCAGGCTACTGTGCTGTCGTGCCCGCTTTGAAACGGCATAATGCGCGACAGGGTTGGTTGCCTAAAGGACATAATGTGCTGAATGGAATGCTGAAACGCGATCTGTCGTGGCTGTGGGCGGCGATCGCTGCAATGGTGGTGCTCGTCATCTGGCTGCTGCTGCAACTGGGCCGGCAAGGATCGCAGGCGCAAATCACGGCCGCGCGCACCCGTGCCGCCGTGATTTGCCAGATCATGCGCGCGGGCGCCCAGCGCCTGGACGGCAAGGATATGCAGGCCGAGGCGGTCGAGCGCGCGGTGGTCGATATGGCGCTGCGCGAAGACAGCGGCGTCGAGGGCGGACTGTGGCAGGCGCAGCGCGGCGTGTATGCGTACGCCTTTCCCACCTACGACGGCAGCGGCATCAAGGACGATGCCCCGGCGGCCGAGTTGCCGCGCATCGGCTCGCTGGCGCAGCGCGCTTTGGCCAGCGCCGCGCCGGTGATCGAGGTGCGCCCCGGCCTGCGCGAGGCGGTCGTGTATGGCGCCTGCCCGGTGCGCGATAACGTCGCCGGCTGGACGTTGACGCGCGTCGCCAGCATGGCCGACAACGCGCTCGACCACCTGGTGGTGGCCGTCAGTGTGCTGCTTTGTTCACTGGTGCTGGCCGGGGCCTGGTTCGCGGTGCTGCTCACGCGCTGGGGCCGCGAAGTGCAGCGGCTGTCGGGCCTGCTAGTGGCCAGCGAACGGATGGCCGCCCTCGGCAGCCTGGCAGCGGGGCTGGCGCATGAAATCCGCAACCCGCTCGGCACCATCCGCATGAAGGTGGACAATGCGCTGGCCGCCGCGCCCGAGCGCCGTCCCGCCCGCACCGAGGCCGCGCTGCACACGACGCTGCTGCAAGTGCAGCGGCTGGAAACCCTGGTGGCCAGTCTGCTGGCGCTGACGCAGCCGTTCCACCCGCAGCGCGCACCGGTGGCGCTGGCCGATTGGCTCGAGCAGCGCCGGCAGGACCATGCCGATGCGGCTGCCGATCTCTCGGTAACACTGGCGCTGAAACTCGGGCCTGGCCTTGGCGCTGCCCATGCTGGCACCCACGCCGCACCTCCAGACTCTGTCGCTGCCGAGGTAGCCGCCGCTCCTGCTGACAGCGGCCCGGGCGCGCGCAGCACCGTCCACACCGACCAGGAGGTCGCGCTGTTCGACCCGGCGCAGATGGCGCGCGTGCTTGACAACCTGCTGATCAACGCGCTGGCTCACACCACGGCAGGCGGCCGCGTGGAGTTGGGCGCCGCCCGCAACGGCAATGTCCTGCGGTTGTGGGTGGCCGACGACGGGCGCGGCGTGCCGCCGGCCTTGCAGGCCAGCTTGTTTGATCCGCTGGTGACCGGACGGCCCGGCGGTACCGGCCTCGGGCTGGCGGTGGTGCGCGAAGTGGTCCACGCCCATGGCGGCACGGTGGCGCTCGACCGCGCCCACGTGCCCGGCACCCGTATCGTGATGGAGCTGCCATGGACCTGATCCTGGTTGTCGATGACGATACCGCCTTCAGGGCCACGCTGGCCGAGACGCTGGAAGATCTCGGCTATCGCGTGCGCCAGGCGGCCAGCGCCGAGGCGGGGCTGCGCGCGCTGGGCGAGGGCGGCATTGCCGCCGCGATTGTGGACCTGCGCCTGCCCGGCGACGACGGCCTGGCGCTGCTGCGCGCCGCGCCGGCCATCGCACCGGACGTGCCGTGCATCATGCTGACCGCGTATGCCAGCGGCGCCAACACCATCGAGGCGATGCGCCTGGGCGCTTTCGACCACCTGACCAAGCCGATCGGACGCAGCGCGCTGGCCGCAACGCTGGAGCGGGCCTTGCGCGCCAAGGCAGCGGCGGCGCCGGGACCGGCGGAAGTTGCGGCCGATCCGGCCGACACCATGGTCAGCAGCAGCGAAGCGATGCGCGCCATCTTCAAGCGCATCGGCCTGGTGGCCGACAGCGACAACTCGGTGCTGGTGCTGGGCGAGACCGGCACCGGCAAGGAACTGGTGGCGCACGCGCTGCACCGCAACAGCGCGCGCGCGGGCGGCCCATTCGTGGCCGTCAACTGCGCGGCGATACCGGCCGACCTCCTCGAGAGCGAACTGTTCGGCCACGTAAAAGGCGCGTTCTCCGGTGCTACCGCCGATCGGCCCGGACGCTTCCGCGAGGCCGATGGCGGCACCCTGTTCCTCGACGAGATCGGCGACATGGCGCTGCCCACCCAGGCCAAGATCCTGCGCGTGCTGCAGGAGCGGGTAGTGACGCCGCTCGGCGGACGCCACGCGCAGCCTGTCAACCTGCGGGTGGTGGCGGCCACCCACCGCGATCTCGAAAGCGAAGTCCTCGATGGCGCCTTCCGCGCCGACTTGCTGTACCGCTTGCAGGTCATTACCATCATGTTGCCGCCGCTGCGCGAGCGGCAGGGTGATATCGATGTGCTGATCGCACATTTTCTCCATCACGGCGGCGGACGCGGCAAGCACCTGTCCGGCGCCGCGCTGGCAGCCTTGCATGCGCACGACTGGCCGGGGAATGTGCGCGAGCTGCGCAACACCGTGCAGCGCGCGATTGCGCTGAGCGAAGGGGATTTGATCGAGGTCGAGCACCTGGGGCTGAGCGCAATGGCTGGTGTGCTGCCGGGTAGTGCCGCGCCGCGGCGGGCTGATGCCGACGCTGTGCATGTGGTTCCGGCTATTGCTGGCGGCATTGCGACCCCTGCGCATGCTGGCGCTGGCGGGGAAGTTGCTGCAGCAGCGCCTGCGGTCGCGGAGGGTGTCGCGACAGCCGTTTCGGCGGCTGGCGGGTTGCCTGCCATCGACTGGGACGGCAACCTGGATCGGGCCGTGGCGCAGCTGGAGGCGGCGATGCTGGTCCGCGCGCTGGACGCCAGCGACGGCAACCGCAGCCAGGCGGCGCGGCGGCTGGGCCTGTCGCGCCAGCAGTTGTACCGCAAGCTGGCGCAATATGGACTGGATATGTGACGCCTGTCCGCAGGACGGACAGGCTGGTGTCACCAATCCGGACACGTGCCGGCGGCGAACAGTCCATTTGTGCGCTGTAAGGGACAAATGACGCTGGCACGCTATCTGCATAGACATGGTTACCCCGCCTTTTAATGAAACAAGGAGAGAACCATGAATGTCCTGAAACTGAAACCCGCCATGCTGGCCGCCGCACTGTCCGTTGCCACCGCCGCCGCCATGGCTGCACCACAGCCACCGCAGCCGCCGGCCGCGCCATTGCTGGCCCAGGCCGACACGCCGCCACCGCCACCAGCAGCCGGTGCGCGCCGTGCCAAACCGCCTGCCCAGCCAGGAAAGGGCGTGCGACCACCGGCCCCGCCGCGTGATGGCGTGACGCCACCACCAGCAGGAGCCGGCGCGCCGCCACCTCCACCAGCCGGCGGCGTAGGTGCGCCACCACCGCCACCTCCAGCAGGCGCGGGCATGCCACCACCAGCCGGTGCCGGTATGCCGCCACCTCCACCAGCCGGCGCTGGCGCGCCGCCACCACCGCCAGCCGGCGCTGGCGCGCCGCCACCACCGCCTGCAGGCGCCGGCATGCAGCAGCCACCGGCGCCGCCAGTTGGCGGCCAGCTCTAACCGGGCGGGACGCGACCGATGCAACTGCATAGTCGCCTGTCTGCCGCCTTGCTGACGGCGATGCTTGGCGGCGTTGCCGCCGTCGCCAGCGCCGCGCCGCCGGGGCCGCGAATGCCGCCGGGCTTGCCGATGCCGCCGACTCTGCCAGGCAATGCGGCGCTGGCGGTCATCGAAGGCCAGGTGCAGCGCCTGCTGGTCACGCCTTACGGCGAACCGAATGGGCTGCGTTTTGCTGACGGCACAGTCGTGCTGCTGCCGCCGCACCTGGCCGTGCAGCTGACCGGTGTCGTCGCCGTGGGTGACCGCGTGCGCGCGATCGGGCTATCGGCCAGCGGTGGCGCCTTGCGCGCGCAGGCGCTGGTCAACCTGGTGACCGGCGGCGCGGTGGACGAGCAGGGTGAAGGTCCGCCCCGGCCACCAGCGCCGGCGCCACGTCCGCCGTTGCAGCAGTACGCAGTGCAAGGCACGATCGATGTCGTCTTGCACGGCCCGCGCGGCGAGGCCAACGGCGTCATCCTTGCCGATGGCGCCATCATCTATTTCCGGCCCGACCTGGTCGGCTTTGCGCTGGCGCCGGGTCTGCCGTTCGCGGCAGCCGGCATCGGTACGCGCAGCGCGGCAGGCCTGTCCATCGAAGCGATTTCCGCTACGGCCGGCAAAACTGACAATCCAACCAATTCCAATCATGTCGAGTAACACCATCCTGTGGACGATCACCGCCATTACCATGCTGGGCATCGTGGTGCGCCCTTGGCGCCTGCCCGAGGCCGTGTGGGCGGCGCTGGCCGTCGCGGCGCTGCTGATCTTCGGTCTGATCGACATGGCGCACACCGTGGCCGGCGTGGCGCGCGGCGCCGATGTTTATCTGTTCCTGGCAGGCATGATGCTGCTGGCCGAACTGGGCCGGCGCCACGGCGTGTTCGACTGGCTGGCCGCCCACGCGGCGCGCGCAGCCGACGGGTCCGGCCACCGGCTGTTCCTGCTGGTGTACCTGGCGGGCACGGTGGTGACGGTGGCGCTGTCGAACGACGCCACGGCCGTGGTGCTCACGCCCGCCGTGTACGCGGTGGCGCGCGCGGTCGATGCGCCGCCGGTGCCGTACTTGCTCATCTGCGCCTTTGTCGCCAACGCGGCCAGCTTCGTGCTGCCCGTGTCCAACCCCGCCAACCTGGTCGTGTTCGGAGAGCACATGCCGGGACTGGCCGACTGGCTGGCGTTGTTCCTGTTGCCGTCGCTGGGCGCCATCGTGGTCACGTACGCGATCCTGTATTACCGGCTGCGTGCCGGGCTGCCGCAGGTCATCCGCCGCGCAATCGCGGTGCCGGCATTATCCAGTGGCGGCCGCGTCACGCTTGGCGCGCTTGCCGGTACGGCGCTGCTGCTGGGGGCGGCCTCGGCGCTGCGCTTGCCGCTGGGGCCGGTCACGCTGGCGGCCGGACTGGTGGCGCTGCTGCTGGCCAGTGTGGCTGCGCGGGTGTCGCCGCTGGCCGCCGTGCGGGCGCTGTCGTGGGACGTGCTGCTGATGGTGGCCGGCCTGTTCGTGCTGATCGAGGCGTTGCAGGCGCACGGCGTGGTGGCCGCGCTGGCGGCGCAATTGCAGCGCTTGCAGGCGGCTGAACCGGTCATGGCCGATGGCATCGCCGGCGCCGTGCTGGCCTTGGCCTGCAACCTGTTCAACAACCTGCCGGCCGGCTTGCTGGGGGCGGCCACGCTGGACCACGTGGCGGCCGAGCCGTCGCTGCGCGCTGCCGCCCTGATCGGCATCGATCTCGGCCCGAACCTGTCGGTGAGCGGTTCGCTGGCCACCATCTTGTGGCTGACCGCGCTGCGGCGCGAGGGCGTGCAGTTCAGCGCGTGGCGCTTCCTCAAGCTTGGCGTGCTGGTGATGCCGGCCAGCCTGCTGGCTGCGCTGCTGCTGTTGCAGGTGGCCGCATGAGCGCAGTACCGGCCGCCCTTGGCGCCAAAGTGGCAAGCCCGACTGCCGCCACCCTGTGGGCACTGGGGCTGCTCAACTTTTTCCTGGCCGATGCGCGCGACGGCCTCGGTCCATTCCTCGACGCTTTTTTGACCACCAGGGGGTGGCAGCCGCTGGACCTGGGCATGCTGGCCACCATCGGCGGCGCCATCGGCCTCGCGGCCGGGGTGCCGGCCGGCGCTTTTGCCGACCGCACCCGCAACAAGCGCATGATGATCGTCGTGCCGATCGCCGTGATCACGGCCATGAGTTTCCTGTGCATCGCCTGGCCGCAGAGAGGCGTGGTGTTCGTGACACAAGCGCTGGCCGCGCTGGCCGGCGTGCTGATCGCGCCGGCGCTCACCAGCATCACGCTGGGCGTGGTGGGTCCGAAACACTTCGGCCGCCAGCTGGGCAGGAACGAGGCCTGGAATCACGCCGGCAACGTGGTGCTGCTCGGTGGCACCTGGGGCGCCAGCGCCTGGCTCGGCCTGCCCGGTGTGGCCGGGCTGATGCTGGTGACGACCATGGCGGCCATCATGGCCACGCTGGCCATCGCCCCGGCCAGCATCGACCATGCGGCTGCGCGCGGATTGGCGCCGGCCGGTCCCACCGCGGTAAAGGAGGCAAGCGGAGCACCGGCAGGGGCGGCAATGCCGTCGTGGCGCGCGCTGGCCACCAACCGATCGTTGCTGCTGCTGAGCGTGGCCTTGCTGCTGTTCCACTTCGGTAACGCGCCGCTGGCCCGGCTGATCGCCCAGCAATTCGCCTTGCAGATGCAGCGCCCGTTCGAGACCACGGCGGTGATTACCATGGTGTCGCAGCTGTCCGCGCTGGCGGCGGCGCTGGCGGCGCAGCGCATCATCCGGCGCGAATGGGTGCGCGCGGCCGCCGTGCTGGCGGTGCTGAGTTTGCCGCTGCGCGGGGTGCTGGCGTGGAGCTTTTCCGACTTTGCCATGATTTACCCGGTGCAGTTGCTCGACGGCCTCGGCGTGGGCCTGCTGGGCATCCTGACGCCGTTCCTGGTGGAGCGCCTGACGCGCGGCAGCGGCCATTTCAATATGGCGCTGGCGGCGGTGATGGTGGTGCAGGGCGTGGGGGCGGCTTCGAGCAACGTGGTGGCCGGTTACCTGGTGGCGCATTACGGCTATCCGGTCACGTACCTGCTGCACGGCAGTTTCGCGCTGCTGGCGCTGGCGGCCTTGTTGCCGGCGCTGGCTGGCGCCAGGGCCAAATCGTCAGCGTCGGGCGGCTTGGCGCCTTAGCCATGGTGGCGGGCAGCGCCGGCCATCTTGTGCTGACCGCCGCCCTGCACGGTCAGTGCCAAGCTCAACCGGCCAGGTTGACGCCTGGTCCGGCCTGCTGCGCGGGCGCCTTGGCGCTATAATTCCGGTTTGCCGGCTCGGCAGCGCCCGGCGCGCCGCAGCAGCCGGCCGGTCTCACTGGAACTTATGGAAAAATCAATCGATACGCGTGCCGTGCGCACGCTGGTGATCTCGCCCAACTGGATCGGCGACGCCGTCATGGCGCAGCCGCTGTTGCGCGCTTTGAAGGACGCCAATCCGCAGCGCCGCATCGACGTGCTGGCCCCGGCCTGGGTGGCGCCCGTATGGCGCGCTGCCGCCGAAGTGAGCGAGGTGCTGGAAACGCCGTTCAAGCACGGCAAGCTGCAATGGGCCGAACGCCGCGAGTACGCGCGCATGCTGCGCGAACGCGGCTACGACGAAGCCTATATCCTGCCCAATACCCTGAAATTCGCCCTGATACCGTGGATGGCCAAGATTCCGAAGCGGATCGGCTACAAGGGCGAGATGCGCTACGGTTTGATCAACGTGATGCACCACGACGATCCGAAACACAAGCGCCCGATGCTGCCGTTCTACGCGGCGCTGGCTGGCCCTGTATCAAAGACCCCGCCGCAGGACGTACCGTATCCCGTGCTGACCATCAGCGATGAGGACAAGGCTGCCGCGTTGGGCCGGGTGGGCATCGCGCCCGGCACCACCATCGTGGCGTTCGCGCCTGGCGCCGAGTTCGGCCCCGCCAAGCGCTGGCCCAGCGGCTATTTTGCCGGCCTGGCGCGGCTGTTGCAGCAGTCCCGTCCCGAGATCACCATTGTGCTGATGGGGTCGGCCAAGGATGCCGAGGTGTGCGACGAGATCGTCGCCGCCGCGCCCGGCGTGCGCAGCCTGGCCGGCGTGACGTCGTTATCCGATGCGCTCGCCATCCTCGGCAGCGCGGCGGCGCTGGTGACCAACGATTCGGGCCTGATGCACATTGCCGCCGCGTTGAACCGGCCGGTGGTGGCGCTGTATGGTCCGACCGATCCGAGGCATACTCCACCGTTGTCGGACATTGCCAAGATACTGTGGCTACACCTCGAGTGCGCACCGTGCCAGCAGCGCGTGTGTCCGCTGGGCCACCAGGCTTGCATGCACAAGCTGACGGTGGACCTGGCATGGGCGCCGCTGCGCGCCATGCTGCCGGCGCGGCCGGCAGCCCTTTAATTTTAGAACAGGACAGATCATGATTTTGGTGACCGGCGGTGCGGGTTTTATTGGTAGTAATATCGTTCACGCGCTGAGCCAGCGCGGCGAGGCGATCTTCGTGGTGGATAACTTGAAGCGGCCGGAGAAATTCCACAATGTCGTCGATGCCGAGGTGGTCGATTACATGGGCAAGGAAGAGTTCATCGAACGCCTCGAGCGCGGCGAATTTGCCGGCAAGTTCTCGGCCGTGTTCCACGAAGGCGCGTGCTCCGACACCATGGAAATGGACGGCGAGTACATGATGCGCAATAACTTCCGTTACAGCGTGTCGTTGTTCCACTTCTGCCAGAAGGAAAAAATTCCGTTCATCTATGCCTCGTCGGCAGCCGTGTATGGCGCCGAGGAAGGGTTTACGGAAGAGCGTTCGGGCGAGCGGCCATTGAACGTATACGGCTACTCGAAATTCCTGTTCGACCAGTACGTGCGCAACTTCTGGAAAACCAATGGTGACCGTGGCGCGCAAGTGGTAGGCCTGCGCTACTTCAACGTCTACGGCCCGCGCGAATTCCACAAGGGGAATATGGCCTCGGTGCCGCTGCACCAGTACCGCCAGTTCCTGGCCGATGGCCAGGTGAAATTGTTCGGAGAGTACGACGGTTACGCCGCCGGCACCCAGACCCGCGACTTCGTCTATATCGACGACGTGGTCAGCGTCAACCTGTTCTTCCTCGACAACCCGGACAAGAGCGGCATCTTCAACCTGGGCACCGGTCGTGCGCAGCCGTTCAACGATATCGCGGTGGCGGTGGTGAACAACCTCAAGCCTGAAGCCGGCGCCCTGGGACTGGACGCCATCGTCGAGCAGAAATTGCTGGAGTACGTGACGTTTCCGGACAAGCTCAAAGGCAAGTACCAGAGCTTCACCCAGGCCAACATCGCCAAGCTGCGCGCGATCGGTTACGACAAGCCGTTTTATGATGTGAGCGCCGGGGTGACCGCGTATATCTCGTGGTTGAAGGCCAACCACAAGTAATTGCTATTGCAGGCCCAGCTTCCTGAGCAGGCCGGGCAGCAACTGCGCCAGGAAAACGCTGCCGACCACCTAGGCGATGATGGCGTTTTTCGCTTCGGCGATGGCGGCCTTGGTGTTGGCCTTGACCTCGGCGACCGCTGCCTTGGTCTCTGCTTGGACTTCGGCGACCGCTGCCTTGATTTCTGCTTTGACTTCGGCCAGGTCCGCCTTGGTGGCAACCGTCGCCTTGAGGAGCAGGCGCTGCCAGCGGTTGGAACTGTCGGCGCGCAGCCCGATGCGGGCAGAGGCCGGATCGGCTCCACCGGCAGCAGCAAAGCTATCGGCACGCACGAGCAGCGAACCATCCACGCCCCTCAGCCGATACCACGCCTGACCATTGAAGCGCAGCGTTTCCAGTTCGCGCACCTTTAGCGGCGCGGCCAGCCGCAACGCTGCCGCCGGCGACAATTGTGCGGCCACTTCCTGACCCGACCGGCGCCGCTGTTCGTTCGCCGTGGCGCCGCGTGGCGAGAAGACGCTGAACGGATTCATCGACATCAGGCCCGAAAAAATCCATGTCAGCGTAATTACGCCAACCGCCAGCCCGAGAATATGGTGCCAGCGCATCCAGAAAGTCCGGTACGGTATCGAGCGCGACCGGTTGAGGAACAGCTGCCACACGCCGATGATCAAACCGGTGGCCGCCAGCAGCATGCCGGGCAGCGACAGCCAGACCACGACATGGTGCCAGCGCTCGGGCCAGCGCCGCAGTTCGGTGAAATAGATCCAGTGGGGAATTGCGCCGACCCAGTTCCAGGCCCGCTCGGCGCGGCGCGTTTCGCCGACTACTTCGGCCGCGCCGGGGGATACATACAGCTCCAGTCCATCGTCGCCGTCGAGCTCCACCCGGACCAGCGGCCGGCAAGGATTGAAACCTTGCGCCGCGGTCCACTGGCCGCGTTCCAGCGCAAGGCCAGCGCTACCCCCAGCCACTTGTGGACGAACAGCAGCGCCTGCTTCATGGTCAGAACGTGGTGCGGGCTGTCAACTGCACCGAGCGCGGATCGGCCAGCAGCCAGCGCACGCCGGCGCTGCCGGACAAGGCGTAGTCGCGGTCGGCCAGGTTTTTCACTGACAGGGTCAGGCCCAGCTTGGGCGAGGCGGTCCACGCCAGCGAGGCGTCAATCGCCGTGTACGCGGGCAGGTTGGCAGTGTTGGCGGTATTGGCCTGGCGCTCACCGACGTAGCGGGCGCCGATCGCCGCTTGCCAGCCCGGCACGAAGCGGTAGCCGGTCCAGATGTTGGCGGTGCGCTCGGGAACGCCGGTGGGCGTGTTCCCGGCGCGCGAAATTGGCACGCCGCCGACCACTTCGTTGAAGTCGTCGTAGCGGGCGCGCAGCGCTGCCAGGTTGGCGTCGATGGTCCAGCCGCGCACCGGTTCGGCCGCGAATGCGAGTTCGATGCCGGTCGATGACTGCTGGCCGATCTGCAATGCCACTGTGGGATTGTCCGGGTCGCGCGAGAGCAGGTTGTTCTTTTCGATTTTAGAGAAGGCCGCGCTCCATTCGCCGCGCAGCGCGGCGATGCCGCCCTTGGCGCCGAATTCGAGTTGCTTGCCCTTGGTGAGGTCGAAGCTGGGGCTGCCGTTCGGCGGGGCCAGCGCACCGCTGGGCGGATCGGTGGCGGTGCCGTACTGGACGTACAGGCTCACGGCGGGATCGATGTTCCACACCAGGCCGCCGCGGCCGGTCACCGGAGTGTAGTCGTTTGCGTGCAGGATTTCCAGGTAGCTGTCGCGGTTGATCAGCGTGCCAACCGGGTTGAGGGTATAGCTCTCGGCGTTGCGCCAGTGGCGCTTGCTGGTCACGTAGTAGCTCTCGTTGCGCACGCGCACGCCGGGCGCGGCCTGGTAGTCCACTTTGACGCGCCACCGAGTTATGGCCGGAAAAGCCGCGTGCCGACAGGCTGGTGCCGCCGTTGCCCGGCGACGGCGCTTCGCTCACGCCCGGCATGCGCACAGCGGCGTCCTGGGCGCGCACCAGCACCCGCTCGGCCATGTCGGCGCTGCTCATGCTGCTGACGCTGGCTGGGGTATCGCGTGCGGTCAGACCCAGGCGTGAACCGGTGCCGTTTTCTTCGACGAGGCCGAGGCCGCTGTCGGCGGTGAGGCGGCTTTCGACCACTTCCACCGTGGGCAGGGTGGGGTGATGGGCGCGCGCGGCGGCGCACAAGGTCATGCTGGCGGTGGCCAGTGCGGTCAGGGCCAAATGGTTCATGCGAGGGCGGTGAGCGCGGAAGGAGGCGCACAGTTTACGACATTGATAACATTGAGTCATTCCAAAGATTTTCATTAAACGTGAAAATTATTCATGTGGCCGGTTTTCGTTGTATTTCGATGCGTACTGCGCCCGGCTTGGCGCGGCGCTGGCGCTATAATTCGTCACCGGGGAGTTTGCCCATCCACGGTCAATTTCCACTGCCCTTGAAAGCCGATGATCACACCTGATTTTGCTGTCCGCAATGCCGATACGCCCGTCACGCTGGCCAACTGCGCCGACGAGCCAATCCACATTCCCGGCAGCATCCAGCCGCATGGCGCGATACTGGTGTTCAACAGCGCGGCCGAACTGGTCTCGTGGAGCGCCAACGCCCACGCCATGTTGCAGTTGACGGTACCGATGGTGCTGCTCACGGCCCTGGCCGACCTCGGCCTGGCGGACGAAGTGCAGGAAAAAATCCACGAATGCATCGAGGACATGGACGGCGGTGAAGCCCCGGCCGCCATGGCGGAAACCCTGGTCGGTACCCAGGCCTTCGATTGCATCGTGCATGGCCACGAAGGCCTGGTCATTGTCGAATACGAATGCCGCGAACTGGCCACCGACAGCGTGGCCACGTTCGCGCTCAAGGCCCATACCGCCATCGAGCGCCTCAAGCGCCAGAAGTCGGTGCCGGCGCTACTGAAGGCGGCAGTCGATCAGATCCGGCTGATTACCGGGTTCGATCGCGTGATGGCTTACCGCTTCCGCCACGACGACAGCGGCGAAGTGGCGGCCGAGGCGCGCACCGAGTCGCTCGACCCGTACCTGGGCCGGCGCTACCCGGCCAGCGACATTCCGGCCCAGGCGCGCCGCCTGTACGTGATCAACACCCTGCGCCTGATCGGCGACATGGGCTACACCCCGGTTCCCATGATCGGCCGCACCGGCGCGGCGCCGCTTGACATGAGCTACAGCGTGCTGCGCAGCGTGTCGCCGATCCATGTCGAATACCTGCGCAACATGGGGGTGGAGGCGTCGATGAGCATTTCCATCGTCATCAATGGCAAGCTGTGGGGCATGATTGCCTGCCACCACATGGCGCCGCGCCGGGTGCCGTACGCGATCCGCATGGCGGCCGATGTCATGGCGCAGGTGCTGGCGGCCTCGGTGCAGTCGCTCGAAACGCGCGAACGGGCCACCCTGGCCGAGCGCGCGGCCGAAGTGCGCACCCAGGTCATGCAATCACTGCTGCATTTCGATGATGTCGCCGCCGGCCTCACCGCGTGCGCCGCCGAGATTTGCGGTTCGTTGGGCGCCGGCGCGCTGGTGGTCATGCACGGCGGCCGGGTGGTCGCCCACGGCCCGGTACCGGCGGACGTGGTAACGGCGGCAGTGGCGTCGATGCAGCTGGAAGACGCCGACGTGGTCGAACGGTCGGCGCGGCGCGACTGGCCGGCCGGGCAGCAACATGGCTGCGGCAAATGGGTCGGCCTGCTGGGCTTGCGCTACGACGCTGCCGCCAACGGCTGGCTGCTGGCGCTGCGCGAGGAGCAGGTGGAACTGGTGCGCTGGGGTGGCAAGCCCGACAAGGAAATTGCCCACGGACCGCTGGGTCCGCGCCTCACGCCGCGCGGCTCGTTTGCCGAGTGGCGTGAAACCGTGTTCGACCAGGCCGAACCGTGGGAAGCCACGCGCCTGTCCATCGCGCGCCAGCTGCTGGCCGAAATGAACCGCGCGTCGGTCACCCGCCACGAACAGAACGACCGCGCCCGCGCCCAGCTCTTTGCCATCCTCGGCCACGACTTGCGCAACCCGCTGCAATCGATCAGCATGGCAGCCACGGTGCTGGAACTGGGCGGCTCCAAGGAAACCGCCGGCCGCCGCATCAAGGCGTCGAGCGGGCGCATGGAGCGTTTGATTTCGCAGGTGCTCGACATGAGCATGATCAACGGCGGCATGCGCCTCGGTGGCGAGGTCGTGGCAGTGGACCTGGCGCCCATGCTGGCCGACCTGGCCGACGAATTCCGCACCGCCAAGCCGAATATCGTGCTCAACCTGGACAGCCCGCCGCAAGTGCTGGTACCGATGGATGCCGACCGCGTGGCGCAAGTGGTGAGCAACCTGATCAGCAACGCCTACCACCACGGCAAGGTCGGGGAAACCATCGACGTGCGCCTGGTGCAGGACGACGCCGGCGTGACGCTCGAGGTGCTCAATGTGGGTGATGAAATCGCCGAAGAGACCGCGCGCACGCTGTACAACCCGTTCAAGCGGCTGTCGGCCAACAATGCCCGCAACAAGGGCGGCATGGGCCTGGGGCTATATATTGCGCGCCAGATCATGCTCGAGCACGGCGGCACCATCGAATACACGTACCAGGCACCGCATGTGCGCTTTACGCTGCATCTGCCGGCAACACCGGCAGCCCCTCCGGCCTAATTCACCTGCCACAACCCCGCCAGCAGCCAGCGCAGGTCGCAGTCGGGGTCGTCGCGGTAGCGCAGGAAGAAGCTGTCGGCCCATTCCTCGTCAAGCGGGGTATCCCATTTCTCGAAATTGGAAATCGGGTATTCCTCGCTGAACAGCAGCAGCAAATCGGTGTGCGCTTCGCGTTCGTTCGCGGCCAGGCCGCGATGCATGCTGAAGCGGACCAGTAAATCACTTTTTCTCATGTTCTAAAACCTGTGACGGCCGCAGGCTGCGCTCGAGCTCGTCGAAATTGGCTGGCTTGACCAGGTGGAAATCGAAACCGGCGTCGCGGGTTTTCTGGCGGTCCTGGTCGGAACCGTAGCCGGTATGGGCGATCAACCGGGTGAGGGCGAACAACGGGTCGTCGCGCAGCATGCGCGCCAGTGCGTAGCCGTCCACCTTGGGCATGCCGATGTCGAGGATGATGGTGTCGGGCCGGTGCGCCCGCGCCAGGGCCAGCGCGCGGTCGGCATCGTTGGCCAGGAATACCTCGTGGCCCATCACGCCCAGCAGTTCGCCCATCACTTCGGATGAATCGATGTTATCGTCCACCAGCAGCACGCGGCGCATGCCGGGCGCGAGCGTTGGATGGGCGGTATCGGGCGGCACCGGGGCGGATGCGGTCGCGGCGGCATCGAGCAGCGGCAGGATCAGCTCGAAGGTGCTGCCGTGATCGATGCCGGGGCTGCTGGCATGAACGCTGCCGCCGTGCATGTGCGCCAGCGTGGACACCAGCGACAGGCCAATGCCGAGGCCGTCGTGCACGCGGTCGTGGGCGGCGGCGCCCTGGGCGAACATATTGAAGATGCGCGGCAGGTTGTACGAGGTGATGCCGATGCCGTTGTCGTGCACCGAGATCGACACGCGGGCGTCGGCCAGGCGCGCCACCTGCAGCCGCACTTCGCCACCGCGGTTGGTGAACTTGGCGGCGTTGTGCAGCAGGTTGCCGATTGCTTGCGCCAGGCGCACCGGGTCGCCGTTGATCCACAGCGGCTCGGGCGGCACGTCCACCACCAGCCGGTGCTGGCGCGATTCGAGCATCGGCTGCGCGGTTTCCAGCGCAGAATCCACCACTGCATGCAGCTCGGTGCGCTGCAGTTGCAAAGTGAGCTTGCCCTGCGAAATGCGCGCCACGTCGAGCAGATCGTCCACCAGGCGCGACAGGTGCGCCACCTGGCGCACGATGATCTGGCGCGCCTTCTGGTGCAGCGCCACGTCGCCAGGCGCCACTTCGCCCATCAGCGCCACCGCGTTGCGGATCGGGCTCAGCGGATTGCGCAGCTCGTGCGCCAGCGTGGCGAGGAAATCGTTCTTGTTGTCGTCGGCCGCGTGCAGCCGGTCTTCCATGTCGCGGCGCTGGGTGATATCGCTGGTGATGCGGGCGATGCGGTAGGGCACATCGGCAGCATCGCGTACCAGGAAGGCGCGGTCGCGTACCCAGCGCACGCCGCCAGGCACGGTCAGGCGGTATTCCTCGTCGAACGGTTCGCCGGCGCCCGCCAGCTGCCAGCGCGCGGCGACGGCGGCGCGGTCGTCGGCGTGGATGGCGTCGAGCCAGTCGCCGGGCGCGCGTTCGAGCAGCTGCGCCGGCCGGTTCCACATGGTAGCGTAGGCATTGCTGACATACAGCAGTTCGCTGCCGTCCAGGCTGAACATCCAGAACACGTCTTCGATATTGTCGGTGAGCTGGCGGAAGCGTTCCTCGCTGTTGCGCAGGTCGGCCTGGGTGCGTTGCAGGCGCAGCAGGGCATTGACGTTGGCAATCAGTTCGTCGGCTTCGATCGGCGCGGCCAGGTAATTGTCGGCGCCGCCTTCGAGGCCGCGGATCTTGTCGTCGCGGCCGGTGAGCGCGGCCGAGGTTTGCAGGACCAGGATGGTGCAGGTGTCAATATCGGACTTGATCTGGCGGCACACTTCGATGCCGTTGATGTCGGGCAGCTTGACGTCGAGCAGTACCAGCGCGGGCAGCAGGCGGCGCGCCATGGTCAGTGCATCGGTGCCGTTGGCCGCTTCCGCCACATCGAAGCCGGCGCCTTGCAGGATGCGGGTCTTGACGTAGCGCGCACCGTCGTTGTCGTCGACGTTGAGGATCAGGATGTCACTATTGCTCACAAGCGGTCTTTCAGAGAAATGAACAGGCTAAGCGTCCGGCGCAGCACGCGGCAGGTGCAAGAAGAAAGTGGACCCCTCCCCGCTGGTGCTCTCCACGTCCACCGACCCGCCCAGCAGCGTGGCCAGCTTGCGGCACAGCGGCAAACCGAGGCCGGTGCCCTTGACCTGGCGTTGCAGCGGATGCTCGATCTGGGAAAATTCCTCAAAGATCAGCAGCAGGTTGTCGGAACTGATGCCGATGCCGGTGTCGCTGACTGCAAAGGTAACATGGTCGGGGCTGTCGTTGGCGCGCAGCTCGACGCTAATCTGGCCGTGCTCGGTAAATTTGAGTGCGTTCGAGATGAAATTGCGCAGGATTTGCGCCACCATGCCTTCGTCCGACAGCAGCAGCGGGCCCGGCGGCGGCATCACGAACACCAGTTCCACGTGCTCGTGGTGGGCCAGCGGACGCAGCATGCCCTTCAAAGCGCTGAACAAATTGGCGACGTCGATTGGCGCCACCGTCAGTTCCACCTTGCCAGCCTCGATCTTGGCCAGGTCGAGCAAATCGTTGACCAGTTCCGACAGGTCGCTCGCGGCGGTGGCAATGAACTGCACCTGCCGTTCCTGCTCCACCGTCAGCTCGCCGTCCATGCGGTCTAGCAGCAGCTTCGACAGCGCCCGGATCGAACTGAGCGGCGTACGCAGTTCGTGGCTGGTGTTGGACAGGAAGCGCGATTTCATTTCGTCGGCCTTGCGCAGGCGCTCGGCTTTTTCTTCGACCTCGGCGTACAGCGCCACCACGCCGCGGTTGGTGTCTTCCAGTTCGTGGGTGAGCGAGATCAGGTCTTCCTGGCGGTCGCGCAGCTCGGCCAGCGCCATGGCCAGCTCGCGGTTTTGCTGTTGCATTTCCGCCACCGTGTTTTGTACCGGGCTGGCAGCGAGTTCACCGCCCAGTTGCAGCAGGCGATCGCGGTCGATGTGCTGGCGCGGCCCCAAGGCTTTGAGCATCAATACATGCAGGCCATGTTCGGGCGAGCCTTGCACGCTGCACTCGTCCATCAGGCGATGCGCGGTGGCGACCGCGTTGTTCAGCTGCGACTGCGGCGATTCGCCCTCCACGCCGGACACCAGTTCGGTGGCGCGCACCGGGTCGCCGTCGGCACGGATGGTAACCACCAACTGCTGCTGGGTGCCAGAGGAGTCAAGCGCGAACACCGCGCGTCCGCGCGCCAGCCGGCTCGAGGCGCAGCGCGCCACCTCCGAGACTGCCGTGGCGATCCGTACCTGGTCTTGCGCGCCAAAGCCGAGCAGGGACGAGATCTGGCGCGCGCGCTGGCGCACTGCCACCACGTCCGGCTCGCTGTCAATGCCTACTTGCAGGATACGGGTCTGCGGCATCATGCACGCTCCGGCACGCGGTAAACCAGCACGCTGGCGTCGTCGCGCTGGCGCGCAAAGTCGCGCAGCAGCACGGCCGCCACCACCGACGGATCGCACGCCGCCAAACCCGGGTACTGGTCCAGGTCCCACTGGGTGCCGATGCCGTCGGTGGCCATGATCACCAGTGCGCCGGGGCCGCATTCCACGGTAAATTCCTGCACCTTGCGCATATTGTTGCCGACGATGCCGTTGTACGACGCCAGCTGGCGCCGGCCGCCAGCGTCGATCACGCAGGCGCTGATGTTGCCGATCCCGGCAAAGTGCAACTGGCCAGTCGGCGCGTCGAGCAGCCCCAGCGCCAGTGCCGCACCGCGCGTGTTGCGCAGCGCCGCGTGGCACGCCTGGATCTGTTCGGTCGGGCGCAGGCCCGGCTGCAGCGTGACCGTGGCAATCGCGGCGGCGGCGGCCTTGGCCGCCTCCGGCCCGTGGCCCAGGCCATCGACCATCAGCAGCGCCGTGTGCTGGCGCGCGGTCGCTACTGCCCAGGCGTCGCCATTGGCGGTTTCGCCGGCCAGCGGCAGCGAGATGCCGCCGCTGGCCAGTTGCAACTCGGGCGACGGCGTGCGCCACAGGCGCATGAAGAATACCGCGCCCTTGCCGCGCGGGGCATACACGTCGAACTGGTCGGATAGCCGGTGCAGCGCACCGAGGCCGGTGCCGGCGGTGCCGGCGCTCGAACTGCCGTCGCGCAGCGCTTGCGCCAGGTTGCCGATGCCGGGGCCGGCGTCGTACGCCACCACGTCGATGCCGTCCATGTCGCCGGTATGCACGGCAGACAGCACGATGGTGCCATCGCCGGCGTGCTTGAGAATGTTGGTGGCCGCTTCGGTGATCAGCAGGGCCAGCTGGCCGGCACGCACCTCGTCAAAACGGCCATTGGTGGCCAGCAGCTGGCCTGCGCGGCGGGCGGCAGCAATGTCGCTGGCGTGGGTGATCGTGATCCAGGTGGAAGTCTCGACCGATTGATTTATTTTTTCCATTTAACAATGGCTACTGCCGTACCTTCTCCGCTGCGGGAATCTATGTCGAACTCGTCGACGAGGCGCTTGGCCCCGCCCAGTCCCAGTCCCATGCCGCCACCGCTGGTATAACCATCGCGCAGCGCCTGGGTGATATCCGCGATGCCTGGGCCGTCATCGGCAAACACCAGCCGCAACCCCTGGCGCAAGCCGCTGTCGAGCACCTGCGCCAGCACCATGCCGCCGCCGCCATACTTGATGGTGTTGCGCGCGAGTTCGCTGGCAGCCGTGACCAGCTTGGTCTGTTCCACCAGGCTCAGCTTGAGTGCAAGCGCGTGCTCGCGCACCAGCTTGCGCACGCCCACCACGTGTTCGTCGGTGTGCAATGGCAAGGTCGTGCCGCTGGTCACGCGCGCACCCGGCTCGGTCAGCAGGGACGAGGCGAAGCGCACCGCATCTTCGGCGCCGAGCGCGTTCATCGCTTGCCGAGCATGACCATGCCCTTCTCAACATTGAGCGCGGTCTTCACGCCGGGCAGGGTCAGGCCCAGTTCGACCAGCGTGATCGCCACCGCCGGCTGCATGCCGACCAGCACCGTCTGGGCATCGAGCACGCGTGCCATGGCAGCGGTATTGCTGATCATGCGGCCGATGAAGGAATCGACCAGGTCCAGCGACGAGATGTCGATCAGCACGCCTTTGGCGCGGTCGCTGACGATGCGCTCGGTCAGATCGTCCTGCAGGGTCATGGCCAGGCGGTCATGCATGTCGACCTGGATCGACACCAGCAGCAGGTCGCCGATACGGAGAATGGGGATCCGTTCCATGCTGGCCTCAGGCGGCGATACGGGTGACGCGCGCGCCCACGCGGGCCAGCGCCACTTCGAAGGCATCGGCCAGGGTGGCCTTGGTCATCACGTCTTCCAGGTTCACGCCCAGGTGGACGATGGTCTGGGCGATCTGCGGACGGATGCCGGAAATGATGCAGTCGGCGCCCATCAGGCGCGCGGCAGCGATGGTTTTCAGCAAGTGCTGGGCCACCAGGGTATCGACAGTCGGCACGCCGGTGATGTCGATGATGGCAATCGCGGCGCCGGTCTCGACGATTTTTTCCAGCAGGCTTTCCATTACCACCTGGGTGCGGGCGCTGTCGAGCGTGCCGATCAGCGGCAAGGCCAGCACGTCCTGCCACAGTTTGACCACCGGCGTGGACAGCTCCAGCAGTTCCTGCTGCTGGCGCACGATGATCTGGTCGCGGCTCTTCTGGAACACTTCCACCGTGTACAGGCCCAATTGATCGAGCAGGGTGGTGGAGCCCCACAGCGCGTCGGCCAGCACGGCCGGCTCGGCGCTCAGCGCTTCGCGCAGCGCGGCAAACAGCGACTGCTTGAGCGAGAATACAAAGGTGGCGGTTTCGCTCGGGGTGGAGCCTTGCTTGGCGCGCTGGTTGGAGATTTCCGCCAGCAGGTTGCGCACTTCGTCCCAGGCGCGGCCTTCGATGTTTTCGGTGCCGCCAGTGACGGTGGCTTCCGGCAGCAAGCCCAGCAGTTGCGTGCAATGGCGGCGCAGTTGATCGGCGACGGCAGCGTCTTTACGGAAGGACAGACTGTTGAGATGACCGATCCACGCCTCGAGGATCTGTTGTTCGTGTTCTTGTATGACGGCGCCAAGGCGGCGTGCGGTGTCGTTCGAGCTCATCAATTCCCCAATCAACTTTAGATTTATTTCCTGTAAGTATAACAATTGATCAAAATCTACGTTTTTATCAATCGTGTGCAACCTCAAAGCTTAGCCACTTTTCAATCTTTCGACTAGGGCATAGCTCAGTAAAATCATGTAATTTGGAAAATAAATGCTGCGCGTGCAAATTCGCGTGCTTTGTCGTCGTAACGTCAGACAAGACTGCTAAGATTAAGTTTCCCTTAATTTCAAGCCGGATACTGTTGGCGCGGCTGTCGTTGCCATCGCTGGCCGTGAGGGAGTGGACAATTAAAAATAGGGAGTGCAAGTGGTCAGTGAATCAGTTTTGGCAGCGTCGGTGCAACGGGTGTGGTTCAATCGTGCGTTTTCGTCGGTGTATACCGCCATCAGCCTGATCCGCGAAGCGGACCGGGAGCAACGTTATCACCTGATTTACTCGCACGTCGCGCCGGCCACTGCCGGCCAGGTTGCGCACCAGTTCGAACTGGAACCGGCCGGTCTCAAGGGTGACGAATACGTCGAATGGTGCCTGGCGTTCTGCCGCCAGCACGCGGTCGATATCTTTGTCACCGGTAAAGAGGCACGCCTGATCACGGCAGCCGGCGAGCGTTTTGCCGAGATCGGCGTGCGCGTGCTGTCGGCAGGTTCTGCCGACACCTTGCAACTATTGCATGACAAGGCCCGTTTCTACGCCACGGTCCAGTGCCCGCAGGCGCCACCACCGGAAGCAATTGCCGTCCACACCCTGGCCGAGTTTGATGCCGCCTACGCCGAGCTGCGTGGCCGCTACAGCAAGCTGTGTCTCAAACCATCGCAATCGATTTACGGCCTCGGCTTTGCCCTGATCGACGAGCAGCGCAGCTGCGCCGAGTTGCTGATCGCCGGTGTGCAATACACCATCGGCCTGGCCGATTTACGTGCCGGTCTGGCGCTGCTGCCCGAGTTTCGCACCATGCTGGTCATGGAATATCTGGAAGGGCGCGAGTACAGTGTCGATTGCGTGGGCGACAATGGCAAGCTGGTCGTTGCGGTACCGCGCAAAAAGCCGCAATCGTCGTCGGCCACCGGCCAGCGCGTCGACATGCATGCCGACATCCTGGCCGCGTGCGCCACGCTGTCCGAACATTACGGTTTGAACGGCTGCTTCAATGTGCAGTTCCGCGAAACCGGCGATCAGCCGCGCCTGCTGGAAATCAATCCGCGCATGTCGGGTGGCATCAGCATGGCGTGCGCGGCCGGGCCGAATTTGCCGTATATCGCGCTGGCCGGCTTCGATCGCGGTTTCGAACACGTCGAGATCGCACCGGTGCGCAATGGCGCGCGCGTAACCGAAGTCTCGATCGCCATGGAGCTGTGATGAAGCGGCTGGCTGAAAACCTGGCCATGGCCTTTGCCGGCCAGGACGGCGATAACTTGCGGGTGGTGGATCTGCCAACCGGCAAGCTCACCGTCTCCGCGCGCGCTGGCGCTTATCCGCTTGACGCGCTGGTGGGTTTTGCCGCGCGCGCCAACGCCAAGCGCGGTTTCCTGTTCGTGAGCAAGGTGCTGGGCAAGCACTGGCCGGTGCGTCCGAGCGCCATGCGCGGCCTGCACCAGTCGCTGGCGCGCGATTTGCCGCTCGATTTGCCGGGACCGGTACTGTTCATTGCCATGGCGGAAACCGCCGTGGGCCTGGGGCAGGGGGTGTTCGAGGCCTGGCTCGATGAAGACGCCGACCGCGAGGCGCTGTTCCTGCACACCACGCGCTACCGCGTGGGCGGCGGCCCGCTGATCGAATTCGAGGAAGCGCACAGCCACGCGCCGCGCCAGTTCCTGCACATGCCCGACGATCCTGCGCTGGCCGCCAAGTTTGCCCAGGCGCGGTCGATCGTGCTGGTCGATGACGAGGCCAGCACCGGCAACACCTTTGTCAACCTGGCCGCCGCCTGCCGCGCAGTGGCGCCCGCCATCGAGCATGTGCACCTGGTGACGATTACCAATTTCATGGGCGAGCAGGGCACCAGTCAATTGCTGGGCCGCTTCGGCGTGCCGGTGACCCACAGTGCCGCGCTCGAAGGCGCGTTCGCGTTCGAGGCCGGCCAGCTGGACACCGGCGCCGCACCGGCCCAGCGCTATGACGCCAGCGCCGACCGTGGTGCCAGCGCCGCATTTGGCAGGCTGGCGGTGGACCATGCGCTGGCGTTGCCGCCGGCCCTGGCGGCCGGCCTGCTTGACCAGGTGCAGCTGGGTCAGCGCGTGCTGGTGCTTGGCACCGGCGAGTTCATGCATCCCGCTTACCTGCTGGGCCGGGCGCTGGAAGAGATGGGCGCCGACGTGGTGGTGCAATCGACCACCCGCTCACCGATCCTGGTGTGGGGCGCGGTGGCCAGCGCGGTGACGTTCCCCGACAACTATGGCGAAGGCGTGGCCAATTTCATCTACAACGTCGCGCCCGGCCAGTACGACCACGTGCTGGTCTGCCACGAAACGCCGCCCACGGCAGCGTTGCACGAGCTCGCTGGCAAGCTGGGCGCGCGCCTGTTCCATTTCAAGTCGGAGAAGCTGGTTGAAGAAATTCCTGTTCGTTGACCTGGACGATACCTTGTTCAGTACCCTGGGCAAATGCGCCAGCCAGGCCGAGCTGCGCCCGGCCGCCTATTACTCGGACCAGTCGGTGTGTTCGTACACGACTGCGCGCCAGCGCGCCTTTCTGGCGCTGATGGACCCGGCCACCACGCTGATCCCGGCCACCGCGCGCCACCTCGATGCGTTCGGCCGGGTCGATCTGCCTTTTAACAGCTACAAGATTCTCAACTTCGGCGGCCTGATCCTCGGACCAGACAATCAGCCGGACCCGGCATGGCTGGCGCAGATGCGCACCGACATGACGATCGCGCTGCCCGGCCTGAACCAGGCGGCAACCGTCATCAACGCCTGGTGCGAAGAGCAGGGGCTGGCCTCGCGCGCACGGGTGGTCGAAGACGGCGGCGTGCCGTATTACACCTTGATCAAGGACGTGGACAAGCAGGCCGAGCGCCTGGCGCCGATCGAACACGAAGCGCTGGCGCCGTGGCTAAGTGGCGCCGGCAGCGGTTTTTATGTCCACCGCAACGGCAACAACCTGGCCGTACTGCCGCGCACGCTCGACAAGGCGGTGGCGGTGGAATATGTCACGCGCCTGCTGCGCGCCGAGCATGGCGAGATCCTGACCCTGGGCATGGGCGACAGCAAGTCCGACGCCCGCTTCATGGCCGCCTGCGATTACGCCATCATCCCCAGCAACACCCAACTGGCGGCGTTGACGGTGGCGGCGCTATGACCGACGCTCCTTTTTCCGGCAGCTACCAGGCTGGCGACGTGCAGTTTTTGCTGCGCCAGTTGCCGGCGCAGCAGTTCACCAGCGTGGCCGACAAGGAAGCGCTGATCCAGTCCGGCCGCAAGCATTACAGCGAGATGCTGTCGCCCGAATCGCTGCCGTCCGGGCGTTACTTGCAGGTATTCGAGGACGCGTGCGCGGCCAACCTTGCGCAGATGGCGCGCGATTGCCTGGCGCTGGCCGGCATGATCGCCGACCGCCGTGCAGGGGACGTCACCGTGGTGTCGCTGGCGCGGGCCGGCACGCCGGTCGGCGTGATCGCCAAGCGCCTGCTCGAGCAAAGGTTCGGGCGCGGGGCCGTGCATTATTCGGTCTCGATCGCGCGCGATCGCGGCATCGACGCCGTGGCGCTGCGCCAGATCGTGCAGCACCATGCGTCCGAGTCCGTCGTATTTATCGACGGCTGGACCGGCAAGGGCGTGATTTCGCGCGAGCTGGCGCACTCGGTGGCGCGCTTCAATGACGAACATGGCACCGCCATCGACAGCGGCCTGTACGTGCTGTCGGACCTGGCCGGCTCGGCCGCTTGCGCCGCCAGCGAGGCCGACTACCTGATCCCGTCGAGCATCCTGAATGCCACCGTGTCCGGACTGGTGAGCCGCACCGTGGTGGGCGCGCCGGACCAGTTGCACGGTTGCGTCTATTACGAAGCGTTCGCGCCGCACGACCGCTCGCGCCAGTTTGTCGATGCGGTGACCGCCGCCGCGCTGGCGCTGGATGGGGCAGACTTGCCGCATGCGGCGCTGGACCGCGCAGCGGCCGCCGCCACCTCGCGCGCCTGCCTGGCGCAGCTGCAACAGGAATACGGCGTGGTCGACGTCAACCTGATCAAACCGGGCATCGGCGAGGCCACGCGAGTGTTGCTGCGCCGCGTGCCGCGCCTGCTGCTGGTCCGCGATCCGGCCAGCGCAGACGTGCGTCACCTGACCTTGCTGGCACAGGAAAAAAATGTGCCGGTCATCATCGATCAATCGCTGCCTTACCAGGCGGTATCCCTTATCAGGAGTGCTTTGGATGGCTAATTGGACGGTGAACAAGCCGATGGGCGCGTCGTTATACGTACCGACCACCCACAAGGATCTGCTGGAAATTGCCAACGGTATCAAATTGCCGAAGCTGCGCTCGGTGATCTTTTGCACCGAGGATGCGGTGGCCGACCGCGAGCTCAGTTATGCGCTGTTCAACCTGTCGGTGATGCTGGAAAACATGGACCCGGTAGGCTTGCTCGACCGCTTCGTGCGGGTACGCAATCCCGAGGTGCTCGAACGCGTGCTGGCCATGAAGGGTTCCGAACACCTGACCGGCTTCGTGATCCCGAAAGCCACGCGCGACAATTTCGATGCCTACTTCAAGCTAGTACGCCAGACCGGGCACATGCTGATGCCCACGCTGGAGACGGCGGAGGTATTCGACGAGCGCGAGATGGTGGCGTTCCGCGAACTGCTGCGCGCGCCGGGCGTGGTGGGACGCATCCTGGCGCTGCGCATCGGCGGCAACGATTTACTGGCGCTGCTGGGCATTCGCCGTCCTCGCAACATGACAATTTACCGCACCCCGCTGGGATCGGTGATCGCGCGCCTGGTCACCACGTTCGCACCGTATGGCTTTCGCCTGACGGCGCCCGTGTTCGAACACCTGGACCAGGATGCCTTGCTCGACATGGAAGTGCAGGAAGACCTGGCGCACGGACTGGTGGGCAAAACGGCAATCCATCCGTACCAGCTGCCGCTGATCGAAATGCATTACCGGGTCCAGCCGATCGACGTGGCAGCGGCGGTGCGGATCATGGACGAAGATAGTCCGGCGGTATTCAAGATGGGGAATTCGATGTGCGAAGTGGCCACGCATCGCGCGTGGGCGCAGACGGTGCTGCAGCAAGCCAATCATTTCGGGACGTATCCCGACAACAGCCTGGCGCCAAATTCGGATAGCTGAGAAGATAGTAAGAAGGTGAAGCTGGGGCAGGGGTGGCTATCCCCTGAGGTCAATCGAACATGCAGCCTGGCCGTCACTCGCTAGAGGGTGACGGCCAGGCATCACGCCAGGCTTAACGCGCTGGCGGCGGTGCTGCCGGGTCTGGCGTGGTGCCGCCCGGTGGCGTGGTCGTGGTGCCATCAGCCGGTGGCGTGGTTGCTGGCGGTGGCATGGTGTTGTCAACTGGTGGCGAGCCGGTCGGTGCCGTATTGGCCGGTGGCGCTACAACTTCAGGTGCCGGCGGATCAACTTCCTGCTTCTTGCAACCGGTAACAGCGGCGGCGGTCAGGATCAAGGCGAAAATAAACTTGGCTGGTGCGTGATGCTGTTTCATGTCGAGCTCCTTTTGGTGACAATCGAACTACAGTTTATGCATTCCTCAGCCCGTGCGCTATCGGCGCGCTTGCGGCTTGTTTGTAGGACTATTCAGCGGTCGCCTGTATCACTTCTTTCCTGATGGCATAGACTTTTGAGCCGGATACAGCGGCTGCTGGCCTGCCATCGCCGTTGATGGCGCCGGTAGCTTGCCAGCGGCTGCCTTGACGACCAGGTTGTCGAACCAGGCCATGCTCAGCTTGTCTTCATCCTTGTCTTTATGCGCCCCGGCCAGGATGCCGGCCATGCCGGCGCCGTACAGTTCGTCGGTGGCGGCAAGCTGCTGCTTGCCATCGACCAGCCCGGTAATCCGGTTGCCGGCAAAGCGCAGGGTCAGCGTATGCCATTGGCCTGCCTTCACGCCTGCCACGCGGCCGGCGGCCAGTTCCTTTTCGCCGCCCTCGGACGGGTCGTTCATGGCGCGGATCAAGGCCTGCTGCTCGGCGTCGCCGACCGCCTTTTTCTTGTCTTTCTTGCCGCGGATGGCCACCAGCCGCAACGCGCCATCATGTCCCAGTTGCAGGAAGTAGCCTTTCGGGATGAAGCCATAGCCGGTGCCGGCATGGTTGATGCGGCCCATGACAGCGGCCGATTCGTCCGCTTGCAGGTACACGTCCACGCTCGCTTCGTAGTCGCGCCAGGCGTCGCCGCCGATGATCGAATAGGGCTGCCAGTCGGGCGCCCACGAGATGGTGGGAGTCGGCGCACTCTGGCGCAGACAGGTGCCGGTGCGGGCCGGGCAGCGCGCCAGCTCGAAGGAACCGGCGATGTCGGCCAGGTAGCGCGGCTGGTGGCCCCAGGTGGCCGGCTGTGGATAGTGTTCAAACGTTTCGCGGTAAGGGAACGGGAACGATGCCAGCGTCGGCACGTCGGCCACGCCGCCTTTTTGCTGGCCGCGCGTGGTGGTTAGTGAATACACGGCGTGCGGTTCGAGCGTGAGCGTCGCCACGCCGTCGCGCACCACGGCGTCGGCCTGGCGTACAAAATGTTCTTGCTCGGTGGTGCGCCACACGGCCAGGTCGCCATCCTTCAAGCCTTTGACGTTCAGGCGCATCTTCTGTGCAGCGGGCGCGTCCTTGGTTTCGATGATCACGCTGTAGTCGCGCTCGGGCGAGGCCAGGGTGACGAAGGTGCCGCCGCCGGCCAGGTCGCCGCTGCCGCCCTGCAGGTAGGTCCAACCCGTCTCGGTGAACTGGCCGTAATGGGCATAGCCCCACAATACCGGGTTGACGCGGTAGTGGCCGCTCCACGGCCAGTTGGCGCGCACCATCGCCTCTTTTTCGCCCGAATAGGCCTGCATCGTGTACAGGCCGGCAATGCCGTACCAATTGACCACCTTGGTCACGCCGCTGCGCACGTAGTTTTCATTGAAGGACTGGACCATGCTGATCAGGCCGTCGTAGCCGGCCTTGTACACGTGCTGCTCGGTGTTCCAGATCGGCTTGCCCATGGCGGCCGCCTTTTGTTGCACCTCGACCGGCACCACCGACTTGGGCGGGTTGATGTGGGCGCCGATGACGTCGATGGCGTCGCGCAGTTGCGCATCCCGGGCCATGTCATCGACAAAGCGGAATTTCCATGGATCGGGCCAGTTGTCGAAACCTTGCAGCTTGACCCTGCCGAAATCGTTGGCATTGAGCGTGGCGCGCAGCGCCTTGGCGAAACCGTAGCTGGCGCCTTTCTCGTTGCGGATGCCGATGGCGTCGAACTCCATGCCGTACACGTTGCGCAAGCCCTTGAGCCAGCTGACGTAGTAGTTGGCCGTATCCTGCGAGAAGAACCGCGCATCGCCCTTGTAATAATCGCCCGTGCTCTGCTCGAACAGTTGGCCTTGCCGGCCCAGCCAGCCGGGCGCGCTCCAGGCGGCGCCGTCGAGCGTAAGTTTCGGATTGCGGCGCCTGGCCTCGCGCATTTCCCACCACAGGTAGCCGCGTTCGTAGTTCAGGTCGTCGCGGGCGTGCATATGGCTCGGCATCGAGCCCTGGGTGGCGTTGCCGTCGCCGGGAATTTCCACGTACAGGGCGCTGACCGACGCGCCGAATTTCGGCGTGAACACCAGGTCGAGGATTTCGCTGCGCTGCGGCTCCGGGTAGTCCTTGAGCAGCACGCCGGTGCCACCCCCGCCTTCGACAATGCCGATGCCGTCGAAGCGCGGCCCGCCGGCGGTGCCGTCGAGGGTAATGGTTTGTTCGGCCGGCTGGCGGCACAGGGTTCCGGGATCGATGCGGTCGGCCATCGGCGGCTCGGCGTCGAGCTTGATGCCCTGGCGGCGCGCCGTGCGTTCGATCACGGTGCCGCCGCCCGGCTCGGCGTAGGCAGGATCGGATTGCGCCTGTTGCAGCGACACGTAGCGGGCGCCGGCCGCATCGAGCCGTTGCAGCACGTCGGGCAGGGTCGCCGCGCTCCAGCCGCCCAGGTGCGTGAGCAGTACTTGCGGGATCACGCGGCCATACACGCGCTGCGAGTCGGCCTGCATCCTGGCGATGGCGCGCTCGACCGCCGCCAGGTACTGGCTTTTCATGGTCGTGATCGCGGCCTGGTCGCCGCTGGCCACGCAGCGCGCGTAGGCGTCGGTATAGGCCCAGTCGTCGAACGAGATGCTGACATCGGCCACGCGGTAGCCGCGTTCGCGCAGCCAGGCCAGCGCGGCTGGCCCGCGGGCGCCGCCGCCATCGAGGAACGGCAGGCGCAGGTAGCGCCAGTCGGCACCTTGCATGCGCTGCGCCACGGCAGCTTCGCCAGCCTCCACGTCGGCTTGCCAGGCCGCCAGCGACGGCGCCTGCGACAGGCCCAGGTGGGTAGCGGTATGGTTGCCGAGCGGGTGGCCGGCGGCGCGCCAGGCATCGAGCACCTTGGCGTCGTCGGCGGACCGGGCCAGCTTGCCGGCGTTGACGAAGCCGAACGCTTCGGTCACGCCATGTTGCTTGAAGGTTTGCAGGTGCGCGTCCACGATGTCCATCCGGGTCATGCGGGGCGGCAATAGGCCGTGGGCGGGCAGGTCATCGACGGTGACGGCAACGTCGAAGCGCTGGGCGCAGGCGGCGCCGGAAAACAGCAGGGCGGCCAGCAGTGGAGCTAGCAGTGAAGGAACTGCGGTGGCACGGGCGAAGGTCATGGCGGGCGATAGCGAAGTCGGAGGCAACCGCATCGTAATCGAAGCGCCGCGCCAGCGGCGCGCCGGCGCCGGAAATAATCAGCGCCGTGCGTGCGCGCCGCTTTATTCGCGTTCGATCGAGGCCCGGATCACGTGTTCGGCTGCCTGGTAGATATTCGGATCGCGCAGGATGTCGTATTGGAAGGCACCGCCCGGCGTGGCCATCAGGTTGCCGTCGCAATACACGCGGGCGTTCCAGTCGGCGCCGTGGCCCACGCTGTACGTGCCCAGGTAGCTGATGGCGCGGCCGTCGCGCTTGCGGGTAAAGGAGCCCTTGATCGGCCACTGGTCGAGCCAGTACGACGCCATTTCGGCCGCGTAGCGGTTGGCGCCGTCCACGGTGCCGAATTCCGCCAGTGGATACGATTGTTCATAGACCACGTCGCCGGCGGAGGACGCGCCGCGATAGATGCGGAAACAGGCGTAATAGCCGTTGTCCGCCGTGCGTTTGGGCGTGCAGACGATGTAGTGGCCTGCGTATGAGTAACTATGTGATTGCGCCATATAACCTCGCTAAGTGAACTGTTTGGCGCATCGCACCAAACCACCCGTAAGCTGCCTGGGCGATGTTTATAGAGCAAGAATAGCACAGGATTTCCTAGCAAGCCGGTTCAAACGTGCGCAATGGCAAAAATAATATTGCGACGCAGCATGATGCAGCTCTGCCAGGGATGCGCTCAGGGCAGGCGGCCCCGGTAGCTTTGCGGCGCCAGTTCCTGCTGTGGCGCCAGCGCTTGCAGGCGCTTGTACAGGACCCGGGTTTCCAGCAAATTCCACACGCGCAACATCGCCTCCAGCGTATCGAACGGCTTGGTAAGAAAGTCCTTGGCGCCCAGTGACAGGGCGCGGCGCTTGGCTTCGGCAGTGGCGTCGGCGGTGATCACCAGCACCGGGCGGAAATCGTAGGGATCGCCGCGGCGCTTGAGGCGTTCGAGCACGGCATAGCCATCGAGGTCCGGCATCATCAGGTCGAGCACGATCAGGTCGGGATCGAAGGCGGTGTACAGGTCGAGCGCGGTGCGGGCGTCGGTGGTGCCGACCACGTGGGTCAGGCCTTCGGCGATGAACATGTCTTCCAGCAGCCGCAAATTGGCGGGCTGGTCGTCGATGATCAGGATGCGTGAAGCGAGTACTTGATTTTCCATCATGTAGATTTTCCGTGAGAATCGAGCAGGGCGAAGAACGCCGGGATATCGAGTGGTTTGGCCAGGTGTGCAAAGTGTGCAATGTCATGATTGGCGTCGCTGCCCAATAGCACCACGGTGCCTGGCAGGGCCAGCCACTTGGCGTCGGCCAGGTTGGCTGCCAGCAGCACCAGGTCGGGCTGTTCGGCCTGCGCCACGGCCAGGCCTGCTGCGGCGTCGGCCACGGTGGTCACGCGCCAGTGCGGCCGGCGCTGGGCCAGCGTGGCCACCAAGGTGCGCGTGGCGGGGTCCGCTTCCACGCACAGCAGGTGGTGGGTGCTGGCGCTGGTGGCCGGTACGGCGGCAGCGGGCGCTGGCTGGTCTGCCGGTTCCTGTTGGTCGGCCTCGTCGGTGGCCCCGGCGTTGGTCGCCAGCGGCAAGGTCAGGGTGAAGCGGCTGCCGGGCCCCGGTCTGTCGTGCAGGATGACGTCGCCACCCATGGCCTGCATCAGCGCTTTCGAGACCGCCAGGCCCAGGCCGGCGCCCTCGGTCTTGCCGCGTTCGGCGCCGAGGCGGTCGAACGGTGCAAACAGGCGCGTGCGCAGTGACGGCGTGATGCCGGGGCCATTGTCGTCGATGTGGATGGCGGCCAGCTCGTCGCCGGGCGCCAGGTGCAGCGCCACGATGCCGTCGCGCGGGCCGTACTTGATGGCGTTCGACAGCAGGTTGAGCAGCGCCTGCAGCAGCCGCTGGCGGTCGGCCAGCACGGCCACCTCGATGCCGGCGTGGTCGTGGCGCAGCAGCACGCCGCGCTGGCGCGCCAGCGGCGCCATCAGCATCATCGCCTCGTCGAGCAGCGGCGCCAGCGCCACCGGCACGCATGCCAGGGTGAGCTTGCCGGCCTCGATGCGGCCGATGTCGAGCACCTCGTTGATCAAGGACAGCAGGTGCTGGCCGGCCTGGCGGATGTGTTCCGCATGTTCGCGTTCGCGCGGTTCGCGCAGGCCCGCTTCCAGCAGTTGCGCATAGCCGAGGATGGCGTTGAGCGGGGTGCGCAGCTCGTGGCTGGTGCGCGCCAAAAACTCGGTCTTGGCGCGGCTGGCCGCTTGCGCGGCCGAGGCGCGGCCGGCCAGCAGCACGCTGGCCTGGTGCAGGCGGTCGGCCAGCTGGCCCAGCTCGTCGGTGGTGGACGGCGTGGGCTTGAGCGGCAGATCGTTCGACAGGCGCTCGGCGTTTTCGGCGGCCAGGCGCACGCGCCGCACCAGCCCCAGGGTAAACGTGAGCGTTGCCATCGCGCCGGCCATGCCGGCGCCGATCACGATCATGGCCATCCACAGGTTGCGGTTCGATGCCTGTTGCAAGGTCAATGTGCGCTGCTCGACCAGCGCGGCCTCGCGCAGGTTCATCACGCCGATTTCGGTGCGTAACTGGTCGAGGATCTGCTTGCTGCTGAGCAGGTGTTCCTGCAACTCCGCCGTGCTGGCGTTGCGCTGCCCGCGCATCAGGTTCAGGCTGGCGAGCTTCTTGCGCAGCAGCGGCGTGATGCGCGCCAGGCTGGCCAGCTGTTCGGGATCGACGGCGCGCGCCTGCAGGCTGGCCAAGGTGGCCGGCAATTGTTCGGCAGCGATGTGGTATGGCACCAGGAAATCGTCGCGGCCGGTGAGCAGGTAGCCGCGCACGCCGGTGGCGGCTTCGGCGATCTGGGTGTGCAGGCGCTGGATATCGGCCTGGGCCTGCATGGTGCGCAGCATGTCGGCGGTGGCGGCAGCGGTATTGCGCTCGAGCGTGTAGCTGGTGGCGGCCGAGCCCACCAGCAGGGCCAGCGAAGCGACAATGATCGCCCCGCCCTTGAAGCCAAGCGACCAGTGACGCGGGTTCAGCCTTGCGAGCGCGCTCATGATCCGAGCCCGAGGTCGGCTGCACGCACGGCAGCCTGGGTGCGGTCGTTCAGGTCCAGCTTGTGCAGGATGCGTTCCACGTGCACCTTGACGGTGCCGGCGGCAATGCCCAGGTGTTCGCCCATGGCGGCGTTGGTCCAGCCTTGCGGCAGCAGGGCGAGGATTTGCAATTCGCGCGGGGTCAGCGACTTGAGGATGGCGGCCGCCTCGGTGGCACCCACGCGCGGCGCCGCCCGGCTGTTGGCCAGCGCCGCGCCCAGCAGCGTCGCCACCGCTTGCAGCGTGAGCAAATCGTCGGGGTGGGGCGGCGGCGCGGCCGTGGCGCAGAGCAGGGCCAGCATGCCGCGATGCTTGCCGTCCAAGCAGAGCGGCACCAGCACTTCGAGGCCGGTGCGCTGCTCGCGGCCGATGCGCAGCCCGCTGGGGACGTCTTGCCGCACCAGCGGCGCCACCGGCCCCGGCTGCAAGACCGTGTGCAGGGCCATGGCATGCGCCACGCGCGCCCCCACCGGCGGCACATTGCCGTGGCTGGCCGCCACGTGCAGGGCATCGTCCTTGAGTACCAGCAGCAAGCCATCGTCGAGCGAGAGGAAGGCCAGGGTCTTGGCCAGCACCGTGGCGAGCGCGGCGGGGCGCACGCCATCCCGGGCCAGCGCGCCGGCGGCGTCGGTGAGCAGGCGCCAGCGTGCAGCGCTGCTTTCGCTCTGGCGATAACGGGTGCGGACGGTGTGGGCGCTATCGGCAGGGGAAGGAGAGCTCATTGCATACAACCAGTTTCATGTGTGGAATGGCGGATTATATGCCACCCGGCATATGCCGCAACCCCCGGCCGGCAGATTTTTCAACGGCTCCGGTCCGCGATACTGACTTCATTGGCAGTCACTTGCTGCCGATGATCCTCAACTACATGGAGCACATAATGAAAAGAGTCCTGATCGCCCTCGCCCTCGCCGCCTCGACCACCTTCGCAGTCGCCGACATCGCGCCGAAGTTCTACAGCGGCGTCGTCACCGCCCCGGTCAACGCCCAGGAAGCGGAAATTGCCGCCCTGTTCGACAAATGGAATGCGACCCTGGCCACCGGCAACCCGGCCAAGGTAGCGAGCCTGTACGCCAGCGACGCGGTGCTCGAGCCCACCGTGTCGAACGAGGTGCGCACCACCCCGGCCGCGATCGAGGACTATTTCGTCAAATTCCTCAAGATGAAGCCGGTCGGCACCATCAACATGCGCCAGATCCGCATGCTGGGCAACGATTCGGCACTGGATACCGGTGTGTACACGTTCCGGGTGACGGTCGATGGCAAGCCGCGTGATGTGCAGGCGCGTTACACCTATGTGTACAAGAAGGTCGGCGGCGAATGGAAAATCCTGAACCACCACTCCTCGGCGATGCCGGAAGTGATCGCGGCCAAGTAACAAAAACGGAAAAAGCCCCGCAGTAGCAGCAACTACCCGGGGCTTTTGGTCAATAGCTGGAGAAAGCATGTTTGACTGCTGACGATGATAAATAGCGATTCTTAAGCCAATCTTAGCTGCACTGCACCATTTGTAAATTTTCAATCTTGAAGCCACTTTTTGTTGCGCCGTCCGGATGGTGTAGCATGTCGGGTGGCGCAGCGGGTGGGCGCATTTTGCCTGCCGCCGCCGGTACTTCAAGGAAAACCATGCAAATCAAAATTAACGACGTGTTGCGGGCCTACATCGAGCCGCTGACCGAGGCCGAGTACATGGCGCTCGAGCGCAGCGTGCTGGCCGAAGGCTGCCGCGACGCGCTGGTCCTGTGGCAGGACACCCTGGTGGACGGCCATAACCGTTATCAAATCTGCCAGGAACACGGCATCCCGTTCAAGGCCGTGGAAAACACCAGCTTCCGCGACCTCGACGACGTCAAACTGTGGATGATCGACAATAACCTGGGGCGCCGCAGCATTTCCGACTACCAGCGCGGCGTGCTCGCCCTGCGCAAGAAGGAAATCGTCCGCGCCCGCGCGCTGGAACTGGCTGCTGAGGCCGCTGCAGAAGACGCGGCCATCGCACCACCGGACGGCGAAGCCAAGCCCAAGCCTGCCGCCATGCCGCTGACCTCGCGCGAAGACATTGCCCGCGCCGCGCGCCTGTCGAGCGCCACCATCAGCCAGATCGAAAAAATCCAGAAGACCGCCACGCCGGAACTGGTGGAAGCCGTGCGTTCGGGCACGATTTCCATCAATGCTGCCGCCACCGTGGCGTCGCTGCCGGAAGATGCGCAGATTGCCGCTGTTGCCGGCGGCAAGAAGGAACTGCAAAAGGCCGCCAAGGAAGTGCGCGAACTGCGCACGGCCGGCAAGCCACCGAAGGAAGCCAAGGGTGCGCGCGAGGACGGTGAGCGCGATTACAATCGCAATCCCACCGAAGCGGACGAGCTGCGCCGTGAAAACGCGGCGCTGCGCGAAAAGAACGCGGCGCTGCTCGAGGAAATTACCGCGTTGCAGCGGCGCATTTCCGAACTCGCATCGAGCTGATCCCTAGGTTGAACTGTTAATCCGGAGTTTGTCGATGCAACGATGGCGCGCCACGCTGGCCTTGCTTTGTTTTGTTCCCCTCAATGCAGCGCTGGCGGCCACGGCGGCGCCGGTTCCCTTGGCCGGCGCCGAACTGGCCCGCATGCAGGCCCAGGCCAAGCGCGTGACCATCGTGCGCGACAAGTGGGGCATCCCCCACGTGTATGGCAACAACGACGCCGACGCCGTCTTTGGCCTGCTGTACGCCCAGGCCGAGGACGATTTCCGCCGCGTCGAACGCAATTACATCAACGCCCTGGGCCGCCTGGCCGAAGTCGAAGGCGAGGCCGAGCTGTACCGCGACCTGCGGATGAAGCTGTTCATCAACCCGGACTTTCTCAAGGCCCAGTACCGGCAAAGTCCCGCCTGGCTCAAAAAGCTGATGGTGGCCTTTGCCGACGGCCTGAATTACTACCTGGCCACGCATCCCGAGGTCAAACCCGACCTGATCACCCGTTTCGAGCCGTGGATGGCGCTGGCCTTCAGCGAGGGCAGCATCGGCGGCGACATCGAAACCATCGATATCAAGCAACTCGAAGCCTTGTATGCGCATGGCGCCCACCCGTTGATGGCGCCGATTTTGATGGCGGAGCAGGGGAGCGACCTCGATCACGAGCCGGGCGGCTCCAACGGCTTTGCCATTGCGCCGGCGATCACCAAAAACGGTCACGCGCTGTTGATGATCAACCCGCACACGTCGTTCTACTTCCGCCCCGAAGTGCAGGTGCACAGCCGCCAGGGGCTCAATGCCTACGGCGCCGTGACCTGGGGCCAGTTCTTCGTGTACCAGGGTTTTAACGACCGGGTGGGCTGGATGCACACGTCGGGCGGCGGCGATGTCATCGACGAATACCTGGAAACCATCATCGACCGCGATGGACAATATTTCTACCAGTACGGCAACGAGCAGCGGCCATTGCGTGCGGTCGATATCGCCCTGCCTTACAAGACCGCCAGCGGCATGGCCAGCAAGACGGTCAAGGTGTACTACAGCCACCACGGGCCCATCGTGCGCGCCAAAGACGGCAAGTGGGTTGCGGTCAAGCTGATGAACGAGCCGCTGAAGGCGCTGACGCAATCGTTCCTGCGCACCAAGGCGCGCAACTACAAGGAATTCTATCAATCGATGGAATTGCGTACCAATTCCTCGAACAACACCGTGTATGCGGATGCGGATGGCAATATCGCCTATTTCCACGGCAATTTCATCCCGCGCCGCAACCCGAAAATCGACTTCAGGCACCCGGTCGATGGCAGCGATCCGGCCACCGAATGGCAGGGTTTGCACGCGGTGAAGGAAACCATCACGTTGTTCAACCCGAAAAACGGCTGGATCTATAACACCAACAACTGGCCCTACACGGCGGCCGGCCCGTACAGCCCCAAGGCCAGCGACTATCCGGCGTACATGTCGATGAATCCGGAAAATCCGCGCGGCATCCACGCCGTGCGAGTGATGGAAAACCGCAAGGACTTCACCATCGACAGCCTGATCGCGGCCGCCTACGACAACCAGTTGCCGGCGTTCGAGCCGCTGCTGCCCCAACTGTTCGCGGCGTACGATGCGTTGCCGGCCGGCGACCCGCTGATCGCGTCATTGGCGCCGCAAATCGCCGCGCTGCGCGGCTGGGATATGCGCTACACACTGGAGTCGGTCCCGACCTCGCTGGCGATTTACTGGGCGCAGGATCTGACAGCCGCTTTCGGTCCGGCCGCCAAGGCCCGGGACGTGCTGGTGCTCGATTACATCGAGGCCGCGCTGACGCCGCGCCAGCGCCTGGAGGGGCTGGTGCGGGCGTCGGACAAGCTGACGGCCGACTTCGGCACCTGGCAAACCGCGTGGGGCGAGATCAACCGCTTCCAGCGCCGCACCGGCGACCTGGTGCAGCCGTTCGACGACAGCAAGCCCAGCCTGCCGATTCCGTACGCGTCGGCCAACTGGGGCGCGCTGGCGGCCTACGGCATGACCTCTAGACAAACCACCAAGCGCATCTACGGCGAACGCGGCAACAGCTTTGTCGCCGTGGTGGAGTTCGGCCCGCGCCTGAAGGCGCGCAGCATCCTGGTGGGCGGCCAGAGCGGCGATCCCGCGTCGCCGCATTTTGCCGATCAGGCCGGGATGTTTGCCAGGGGAGAGTTCAAGGAAGTGCTGTTTTATCGCGAAGACGTGGAGCGCAACGCCGAGCGCCGGTATCACCCTGGCCAGTAATAATTGTTGGTCATATGCAACGTTGTTAAATATTTTTTTGCGATGAATTCCAATATTGATATCGTAATCAATATGTCTTCATGGAAATATAGCCTCATCACTGCTGACAGCCGCTAAAGCCTTATCCTGCTTGGGTGCGTGGTTTTTAGATAACTGTTCGAGCTTGCGTGGCGCCACCTCGGATTGTGTCACAGCCGAATTTTGCCTGTTTATCAGCATTAATATTCTATATAAGAAATATTAATTTCCGCTGATATAGTGATATCTATAGGAATGCTCAAGGGCAATTCCACTGGCTTTCACTCACTTTGGCAAGGCACACTCCATGAAAAATCTTAATATCGGCGTCCGCCTGGGCATCGGTTTCGGCATCGTATTGCTGCTCCTGGCGGTCACTACCGCGATCGCGGTCCTGCGCATGCAGGAAGGCACGGCGCTCACGGACCGGCTCATCAACACCAGTTACAAGAACCAGCGCCTGGTGGCGGAGTGGGCCAAGGTCATCGAAATCAATGCGGTCCGTTCTTCCGCCGCCTGGCAGGCCAGTGACGCGGAAGATCAAAAAAACTACGAGGCCGGCATTGCCGCCGCGTCCGCCCGCGCGGGCGAGGTACAGGAAGAGATCAACAAGAGCATCCGCAACCCCGGCGTACGGGCCCAGTTCGACCAGGTGCTGCTCGCGCGCACCGCTTATATCGAAGCGCGCAAGCTGGTCTTTCAACTCAAGACCGCCGGCGACCTGGCGCAGGGCAAGATTGCCTACGATACCGGCCTGGTTCCCAAGGCTGCCGCCTACCTGGCCGAAGTGAACAAGCTGCAAACGCTGCAAGTGGCTGCTGCCAACGGCATTGCCAGCAACGTGCTGGACCTGTCGGTCTCCACCCGCAACGTCATCATCGTGCTGGGCCTGCTTGCGCTGGCGCTGGGCGTGGGCTTTGCACTTTACATCACGCGCTCGATCACCGGTCCGATCAACCGCGCACTGCAAGTGGCCGAGACCGTGTCCGCCGGCGACCTCACCAGCGTGATCGTGGTCGATAGCCGCGACGAGACCGGCCGCCTGATGCAGGCGTTGAAGACGATGAACGACAACCTGGTCACCATCGTGGCCCAGGTGTGCAGCGGCACCGACACCATGGCTACTGCCTCGGCCGAAATCGCGGCCGGCAACCAGGACTTGTCGAGCCGCACCGAGCAGCAAGCCAGTTCGCTGGAAGAAACTGCCTCATCGATGGAAGAGCTGACCGCCACGGTGCGCCAGAATGCCGACAACGCGCGCGAAGCCAACCGCCTGGCGCAGGACGCTGCCGGCGTTGCCAACCGGGGCGGCGCGGTGGTGGCCGACGTGGTCGATACCATGGGTTCGATCAACGAATCGTCGCGCGAGATCGTCGATATCATCTCGGTCATCGACGGCATTGCGTTCCAGACCAATATCCTGGCGCTGAACGCGGCCGTGGAAGCGGCCCGCGCGGGCGAGCAGGGCCGTGGCTTCGCGGTCGTGGCGTCGGAAGTGCGCAACCTGGCCCAGCGCTCGGCGGCTGCGGCCAAGGAAATCAAGGTCTTGATCGACGACTCGGTGCACAAGGTGGAAGCCGGCTCGGCGCTGGTGGACCAGGCCGGTCACACCATGAACGAAATCGTCCAGGGCATCGGCCAGGTGACCAGCATCATGGCCGAGATCACCAGCGCCAGTGCCGAGCAGAGCGCCGGCATCGAGCAGGTCAACCAGGCCATCACCGAGATGGACCAGGTCACCCAGCAAAATGCCGCGCTGGTGGAAGAAGCCTCGGCCGCCGCCGAAGCGATGCAGGACCAGGCGGCCGGACTGTCGCAGGTGGTGAGCGTGTTCAAGCTTGACGGCATGGCTCAGGCCGCCCCGGCACGCACCACCGCCAAGCCGGCGGCAGCACCTGCGCGTTTGCCGGCAGCAGCCAAGCCTGCCGCATCAGCATCAGCACCGGTCCGCAAGCCGGCGCCAGCCAAGGAAGAAGCGAACGAGTGGGAAGAGTTTTAAACAACGCCATTTAACAGCGATTCGTTTGCGCTGACTACATATCGAACTGGCCACCGCTACTACCGTGACTCCTGAGAGTTCTTTCAGGAGGTCACGTGCCCAGATATCTTGATGCCATTGCGGACAGTCTTGTCAGCGCGTTCTTGCGCTGGCAGCAAGATGTAGACAATTGGTTTGAAGTCGATCTTGAACTGCCATACGGCGTCGTACAACTTGCTGCCGAACTTGTGCTTGATCCACAGTCCGGCACGCTGGCACTGTTCGACGTTGCGATCTACCCGCTGGACGACATGATTTACCCGGTAGGCTCCTCGACCGTTGCATTTCTGGAAGCGATGCGCGACTTGCGGTATTTGGCGCGACAATACGGCTACGCCCATGTGCAAATTATGGGGGAACGCGTATCCAATAGTTCGTCCGCACGCCCTGGCCACAAAATTTGTGTTAGGTTGTGATGATAAGGAGGCCATATGAACACTCCCACCTATGAATATTTGCTTGCGGATATCAAACGCATGGCGTTTGCCACGCCGGAAGAGGCGCAGCGCTACCTGTGCCAATCGCGTGCGTCTGTCATTTTGGCTATCAGGGTAACCCGCGCTGCCTTCGGGCTGTCGCTGGGACAAGCCAAGAAAGTCGTTGACCGGCATCCTGTGTGGCATCAGAAAGCCGTATTGGGCGGCCGTATGCAAAACGTCGCGATGAAGGTCGCATTGCGCTATGGCGAACAATGCGAGCAGAGAGATCTGCTGCAGCGCTAAGTTATCTTTGCTGCTCGTATCAGGTCTGGATCAGATTCTCCGACTCTTCTCTCGTCAATAGCGGCGGCTCCACCTCCGGCACGCCGGCCACCAGCTCCAGGTTGTCGATATTGTTGTTGCGTACGTTGCCGTCCTTGTGGCGCACGCTGGTGTAACGCTTGGGGTTGGGCAGGTACACTTCGGCCACCAGTTCGTGCACGTAGAACTCGCCGGTTCGGTTGCCGCCGCGCAGCTTGACGCGCAAGCCGTCCGGGTACAGGGTGGGGCGTACCGCGCTCACCTTGGGCCCGGCGCACATCAGCACCCGGCCGTCGCGCGAGATCTTGTACATGCCACTGCCGGGGATGGGCTTGGCGCTGGCCACGGTGATCGAGTACAGCACCCCGAGGGCCAGGACGCCGGCGATAATGAAGACGATTTCCATCTTGGTGGGTGTGGTTGTGGTGATGGGGCGATACTAGCAGCTATATCGCATCGAGCGAGCGCCGAATATCGGCCTTTAAATCCCCTATATCTTCGATTCCAACCGACAACCGTATCAGACCGTCGCCGATGCCGAGCTGCGCGCGCTGTTCGGGCGGGATGCTGGCGTGGGTCATCAGCGCCGGATGCTCGATCAGGCTCTCCACGCCGCCCAGGCTTTCGGCCAGCGCAAATACCTGGCAATGCTCGAGAAAACGCCGCGCACCGGCCAGGTCGGTGTCCAGGTCGATCGAGATGATGCCGCCGTAACCGTCCATTTGTCGCTGCGCCAGCGCGTGCTGCGGGTGCGAAGTCAGGCCCGGATAGAATACGCGCCGCACTTCGGGCTGCTGTTCGAGCCAGGTGGCCAGTTCCAGCGCGCTGCGGCAATGGCGCTCCATGCGGATTGCCAGCGTTTTGACCCCGCGCAGTATCAAAAAGCTGTCGAACGGTCCGGCGATCGCCCCGACCGAGTTTTGCAGGAAGCCGAGTTGCTCGCGCCAGCCTTGCTGGTGCGGCGCGCCGCCGACGATGGCGATGCCGCCGATTACGTCGGAGTGGCCGTTCAGGTACTTGGTGGCGGAGTGGACCACGATGTCGAAGCCGTGTTCGAGCGGGCGCTGCACCAGCGGGCTGGCGAAAGTGTTGTCGGCCACGGCAATGATGCCGCGCTCGCGGCAAATGGCCGCAATCGCTCCGAGGTCGACCAGCTTGAGCATCGGATTGGTCGGGGTTTCGACCCATACCATTCTGGTTTCCGGGCGCAGCGCGGCCAGCAGGTTGGCCGGGTCGGTGAGGTCCACGTAGGTAAAATCGTGGCCGCTGCTGCGCCGGCGCACCCGTTCGAACAGCCGGTACGTGCCGCCGTACATATCGTCGCCGGCAACGATGTGAGACCCGGCGTCGAGCAGTTCGAGCACGGTGGAAATCGCTGCCAGGCCCGAGGCAAACGCGTACGCCTGGGCGCCGCCTTCGAGGTCGGCCACGCAGCGTTCGAGCGCCCAGCGCGTGGGGTTGTGCGAGCGGCCGTAGTCGAGACCCTTGTGCACGCCCGGGCTTTCCTGGACGTACGTGGAGGTGGCGTAAATCGGCGGCATGATGGCGCCGGTGGAAGGGTCGGGCGCCTGGCCGGCGTGGATCACGCGGGTGGCCAGCGCCTGCTTGAGATGGTCGTTCAAGAGAGCTTCCTTCGCAGGTGGTTGAGCAGGTCGAAGCGCGTGATCAGGCCGTAAAAAATATCGCCATCGGCCACGACGGCGGTGAGGCCGCTGTCGAGCACGGCGCGTAGTGCGTGCAGGTCGGCCTGCGGGTGAAGGATGTCGAGCCGGCGCGTCATGGTGTCGCCCACGGTGCGGGCAAAGCGTTCGGGGTGCGTATCGACCGCCAGCAGCAGGTCCGATTCGTCGATGATGCCGGCCAGCTTGCCGCCGGCAATCACCGGCAACTGCGCCAGGTCGGCGGCGCGCATGCGGTTGAAGGCGATCAGCAGCGAGTCATCGGGGGTCACGCTGACGACCTGGCCGGCGTCGTAGCGGCGCCCGATCAGGTCGCGCAAGTCGCGCTCGGGCGCATGTTCGATCAGGCCCTGGTCCTGCATCCAGCCGTCGTTATAGACCTTGGACAGGTAGCGGGTGCCGGTGTCGCAGACGAAACTGACCACGCGTTTCGGCACCGTTTGCGCGCGGCAGTATTGCAGGGCTGCCGCGAGCAGGGTGCCGGTGGACGAGCCGCCAGCGATGCCTTCCTCGCGCAACAGGGTGCGCGCGGTGTCGAAACTTTGCTGGTCGGTGATCGTATAAGCCTGCCTGACGCCGCCGAAGTCGGCAATGGCCGGAATGAAATCCTCGCCGATGCCTTCCACGGCCCACGAGCCCGACGTCTCCCTGACGTGGCCGGTGGCGATGTACTCGGCCAGGATGGAGCCGGCCGGATCGGCCAGGATGAAGTCCACCTGCGGCGCCACGCGGCGGAAGTACCGGGTGAGACCGGTGAGCGTGCCCGAGGAACCCACGCCGACCACGATGGCGTCGATGTCATGGCCCATCTGCTCCCAGATTTCGGGGGCGGTGGTGGTTTCGTGGGCGAGCGGATTGACGGGATTGTTGAACTGGTCGGCAAACCACGCGCCCGGCAATTCGGTGGCGAGGCGAGCGGCGAAATCCTGGTAGTACTCGGGGTGGCCCTTGCCCACGTCCGAGCGCGTGGTGCGCACTTCGGCGCCCAGCGCTTTCAGGTGCAATACTTTTTCGGCGGACATTTTGTCGGGCACGACCAGCAGCACGCGGTAGCCTTTCAGGCGTCCGACCAGCGCCAGGCCGAGGCCGGTGTTGCCGGCCGTGGCTTCGATGATGGTGCCGCCCGGCTGCAGGCGGCCATCGGCCTCGGCCGCTTCGATCATGGCCATGCCGATGCGGTCCTTGATGGAGCCGCCGGGGTTTTGCGATTCGAGCTTGAGGAACAATTGGCAGGGGCCGGTGTCGAGACGGGTAATCTCGACCAGTGGCGTGTTGCCGATCAGGGAAAACAGTGCGGGTGCGGACATCCGGGTCTCCTTGGCGTAAGAGAACGGCAAGTATGCCCTTTTTTTGTATGGCACGGTTGATGGCGTCTATAATCGCGCTCATTCTTTTTTGCGCGCCCCCGCGCTGCAGATTCACCCTATTTTGGAACGTTATGGCTAGTCTTCACTTCAGGTATTCGGCGATGAACGCAGGCAAGAGTACCTACCTGCTGCAAGTCGCGCACAATTACAAGGAAAACGGCATGGAGGTACTGCTGCTGACCTCCGCGCTTGATGGCCGCGACGGCTTTGGCGTGATCGCCTCGCGCATCGGCCTCAAGAGTGAGGCCACCACCTACAGTGCCGACACCGACTTTGCCGCGCTGCTGCAGGATGTAAAAGTTGCGTGTGTGCTGATCGACGAGGCGCAATTCCTCACCGTCGCGCAGGTTCATCAATTGCACTGGTGGGTCCACACGACCAACACGCCGGTGATGTGCTTTGGCCTGCGGTCCGATTTTCAGGGCAATCCGTTCCCCGGCTCGGCAGCCTTGCTGGCGCTGGCCGACAGCCTCGAAGAAATCAAGACCATCTGCAAGTGCGGCAAGAAGGCGACCATGAATATCCGCACCGACGAGCACGGCGTACGGGTGCGCGAAGGCGATCAGGTTCTCATTGGCGGCAACAGCGCGTACCGCCAGGTGTGCGCGCGTTGCTTCTATACCGTGGCCTGATGGCCGGCTACATTTGCCGAAAATGGTGCAGGTAGTTGCGGCTGACCGGCAGCACGGCCGGATGCGCCTTCAGATGCAGTTCGGCAGTCTCGTTGACGCCGCGCACCACTTCACGCACGCTGCCCAGGTTGACGATGACCGAGCGATGCGTCTGCACGAAGCGGGCGGGATCGAGTTCCTCGCTCAGTTCGCGTATGCTCTTGCGAATCAGCGCTTCGCCGTCCGTCCAGGCCACCAGCGTGTATTTCTCGTCGGCGCGCAGGAACAGCACCTGGTCCACCGGGATTAGCCGCACGCTGTTGCCCACCGACGCCTTGATCCAATGCAGCCATGACGTGGCCGGGCTTGGCGCGCGCTGCGCGTAGCGCTCGGCCAACTGGTCGAGCACGATATCGAGCGCCACGCTGGCCTGCTTGCGCGCACGCAGCCGCGCCACGGTGTCGGCCAGCCGGGCTTGGTCCACCGGTTTGACCAGGTAATCGATGGCGCCTTGTTCGAATGCTTGCACTGCGTATTGTTCATAGGCGGTCACGAACACCAGGTGGGCGCGCCGGCCCAGCGCGCGCGCCGTCTCGATCCCGTTCAGGCCGGGCATGTGAATGTCGAGGAAGACGATGTCGGGGCGGTGCACGGCGGCGAGCTCCAGCGTTTCCGGGCCGTTGCGGGCATCGGGCGCCAGATGTAGCTCTGGCCATAGCCGCGCCAGCATGCCGCGCAGGCGTTCGCGCAGCAGCGGTTCGTCGTCCGCGATCAGGGCAGTGGTGCGGGTCATGGTGATCCTGGTTGAAAATGCAGTTCCACGCGCACGCCATGCGGCGCTTGTTCGTGGATGTCGAGCCGGGCGCTGGCGCCATACAATGCTTGCAGCCGCGCTTGCAGGTTGGAGAGGCCGGTGCCAGGCTGCGCCGTTTCCGCCATGCCCACGCCGGTATCGGCCACCCACAGCACGACCTTGCCGGTGGTGGTATCGGCCTCGCCGCCGACGTCGATGCGGCCGCCCGCCATGCCGGGATCGATGCCGTGGCGCACGGCGTTTTCCACCAGCGTGAGCAGCGCCATGGCGGGGAAGCGCAGCGGTTCGAGCGCCGGCAGGCTGGCGACCGTGAAGTGCAGCCGGTCCGGCATGCGCATATGCATCAGTTCCAGGTAGGTGCGCACCAGTTGCAGCTCGCTGCCCAGGGTGGCGTCGGCGGCGTTCAGGCGCGGCATGGCGGCGCGCAGGTAGGCGATCAGGTGGCGCAGCACGGGGCCGGCATTGGGCGAGCCGGCGTCCACCAGCGCTTCCACGTTGGCCAGCGTGTTGAACAGGAAGTGCGGTTCGATCTGCGCTTGCAACAGGCGCAGGCGTGCATCCGACAGTTCACGCTCCAGGGTGTTTTTTTCCAGCTCCACTTGCAAACGGTCGGCGCGCTCTCGGGCCAGCCGCTCGCCGCGCATGGCCAGCAGGGACACGGTCAGCCCGAAGAGCAGCGCCAGGCCCATCATCATGATGTGACCGGTGAGTATTTGGACGTCGTTGAAATACGTGAGCACGCCCCAGCCTTGCGTGAGCACCGCCGAACCAAGCGAGGCGAACGGCGCCATGACGATAATCGCCAGCAACCGCGCCGCGCGCAGCGACAGCCAGCGCGGCTGCAGCGCACCGGCCGCGCTATACGCCAGCAACAAGCTGGCACCGACAAAACCGATCCGTGCCAGCACTGCCAGGAACGCGGTGCCGGATGCCTTGTGCAGCAGCCACGACAGCGGCAGCACGATGGCGGCCACCACCAGCGCCTGGCGCCGGGTGGGCAGCAGGGCGGGAGCGGGGCGGGTAATCGCAGGGGCAGTCATCGACCCACAATAACCGCAATGGCGCCGCCATTCAAGCCCCCGTCGTTCAACCCTGATTTTCCGTCGTTCGTCGCACCGATGCCGGCATGGACTTGCAGGCCGTGGCTACGGCTGGCTATCGTGGACGCAACACAACAACGATGGAGCACGGCATGACCAGGATGCGAATCCCCCTGTTTGCACTCGACACCGCCGCCCGGCTGTGGTTCTTGGTCACGCTGGCCGGGCAACTGATCTTTGGCGCCTATATTGTGGCGCTGTATGGTGGCGCCATCGCGCGCGGCGACCCGGCGCGCTGGAATGCCGTGATGACGCACGGCCATGTCGTGGGGGCGACCGCAGACAATGCCGCCGTGGCCGTGCATCTGCTGCTGGCGGCGGTGATCATGCTGGGCGGTGCATTGCAACTGGTGCCCGGATTGCGCACAGCCTTGCCGCGCCTGCATCGGTACAATGGCAGGATGTATTTGCTCGGCGCCGTGCTGGCTGCCATTAGCGGCCTGTACATGATGTGGTGGCGCGGTGCTGTGGGCGACCTCATTCAGCACATCGGCACCAGCATCAATGCGCTGCTGGTACTGCTGTGTGCTTACCAGGCCTTGCGTCACGCACTGGCGCGGCGCATCGACGTGCACCGGCGCTGGGCGCTGAGGCTGTTCCTGTGCGTGAGCGGCGTCTGGTTTTTCCGGGTGGGGCTGATGTGCTGGATCGCCCTGAACGGCGGCCTCGCCGGGTTCGATCCGGCCACTTTTACCGGGCCGGCGCTGAGTGTGCTGGCGTACGCCCAGTACCTGGCGCCGCTGCTGGTGCTGGAAGCATACCTGCGTGCGCGCCGCAGTGCGCAGCCAGCTTGGCAGGTGGCGGCTGCGGCGTTGGTGATGTGTTCGACCGGTCTGATCGCCGTGGGCGTTGCGGTGGCGACTGTCGGGATGTGGTTGCCGCAGTTGGTTGGCGGCGCCAACAACTGAACTTAATGGCAGTGGTGGCCCTATCCAAAGACAGAATACAAGGTGGTATGCGATGGTGTCCAATGGTGGTATCAGCTCACGCACAGCGCGAGCAGTACCAACCACCCGAACGACAACCTGCCAGGAGCACCACGTGAAATCCGATCATACCCCAAGCGACACCGTTACCTCGCGCCGTACCGCCATCGTCGGCAGCCTCGGCGTTGCTGCCGCAGCAGTCGCGGCCACTTTGCCGGCGGCATCGTCGGCCGCCACGCCAGCAGGCCGCAGCGCTACCATGGACAGCGGCTTTGTCACCGTCAAGGACGGTGCCCAGATCTTCTATAAGGACTGGGGCCCGAGGGACGCACCAGTGGTGTGGTTCCACCACGGCTGGCCGTTGACGTCCGACGACTGGGATGCCCAGATGATGTTCTTCCTGCAGAACGGCTACCGCGTGATTGCCCACGACCGTCGCGGCCATGGCCGCTCCACCCAGACCGACAAGGGTAACGATATGGACACCTACAGCTCGGATACCGCCGAGCTGGTCGCTGCGCTGAAAGTCAAGAAGGCCATCCACGTGGGCCACTCCACTGGCGGCGGCGAAGTGGCGCGCTACACGCGCCAGCATGGCAAGGGCCTGGTTACCAAGGCTGTCCTGATCAGCGCGGTACCACCAATCATGGTCAAGTCCGCCACCAATCCGGACGGCGTGCCGCTGTCGGTGTTTGACGATATCCGCAAGGGCACTGCGTTCAACCGCTCGCAGTTCTACATGGACTTGACGATCCCGTTCTACGGCTTCAACCGTCCGGGCGCGAAAGTGTCGGAAGCGGTGCGTAACAACTGGTGGCGCCAGGGCATGATGGGCGGCGTCAAGGCCGCCTACGATTGCGTGTTCCAGTTTGCGCAAGTGGACTTTACCGACGACCTGCGCGCGATGGACATGCCGGTGCTGGTGTTGCACGGTGAAGACGACCAGATCGTGCCATTCGCCAATAGCGGCGCCAAGTCGGTCAAGCTGGTCAAGAATGGCAAGCTGATTTCGTACCCAGGCTTCCCGCACGGCATGCCCACCACGCACGCCGACGTGATCAACGCCGACCTGCTGAAGTTCTTCAAGTCGTAATTACCGTCCTGCTGTTGGCGGCGCGCCGTAGTAGTCGGGCGCGCCGTCGGCGCTGATGTCGATGCGGTCCAGGATGAAACCGGGATCGAGCGCCACCACCTGGATGCGGTGCGCGCCTTTGGCCAGCTGCGGCCGCTCCAGGGTGCGCACCGCCGTGTTACTCAGCACATTCTGTTTCCATTCATCGCTGCGGCCGAAGGTGCGGAAGTCCAGCACTTCCCATGGACCGTCGTCGATGCGCACGCCGATCCGCAGGCTGTTGGCCGATGTCAACGGATGCACGGGTACTGCCACCAGCTTGATCTTCGCGCTGGCCGTATTCTTTTGCTCGAAGCGGTAGTCGAGCGGGGCAAGCTTGGCCGCTTCCTCCACCGTCATCGAGGCCATGTCGAGCCGGCTGCGCAAGGCATCGCCGTTGCTGCCCAGTCCCGGGACCATTTCCCACGCTGCATTTTTGCCGCTTGACGCCGCCGCCAGCGAAATCACCGGCACCTTGCTGACGGGTAGAGCAATCGCCTTGGCCGGCGCCGGGTAGGTCGGAAATACCGGCGCGTGGAACACCGGCAGCCGGCGTGGCGCCAGGTCCATCATGTGTTGCCATTTGCCGCCGGCCAGCGCGTTATATCGGGCGGTGTCGGCCACCAGCGCCGTGTGCGCGGCCCTGGCTTGCTCCACCTGCTCCTGGGCGCCGGCCTGGCTTTGGCGCGCCATGGCTGCCGCCAGTTCCAGCTTGAGGATGCGGGCATTGAGGTTGGCGCTGGCGCGGATCGGGTATAGCACCAGTTCGAAGTAGGCGTCCTGGCGATCGGCCGGCAGGGCGGCGCCCAGCTGTTCCGCTTGTTTGGTCAGTGCTTCGTAGCGGGCCAGGCGGCGGCGCGCCTCGTCGCCACCGGTGCGCAGGTAGGCGTTGACGCCGTTCGGCGTGGTCGGCTCGGTCTGACCGAAACCCATGAACTCGGGCCGGCGTTCCCAGGCCAGGTCGTAGTACTCGCGCTTGAGCGCGGCCAATGCGTCGGCCTGCTGGCTGCCGAACTGCGCTGCGAACCAGGCGCGCTGGTGCTGGTCGGGCGATTGCGCAATCTGCGTGTGGTCGAAGGCGAGGTCGAGGAAATACTGGGTCAGGTATTCGAGCGGCTTGATGTCGCCCACGTTGACGATCCACATATTGCGGGCGCCGGTCTGCCAGGCGCGGTCGAGCTGTTCGCGCACCAGCGCCGGCCGGGTGGTGCCGAGCCACAGGTAGTCGTGCGGCCGGCCCCAGTACGACAGGTGGTAATAAATGCCGGCGCCGCCCTGGCGGGCGCGTTCCTGCGGCGTGTTCAGTTGGGCCAGGTAGCCGTAGTTGTCGTCGGGCCAGACGATGGTGGCGTCGCCCGGCACCTTGAGTCCGGCCTTGTACAGGTCCAGCACTTCCTTGTACAGCGTGAGCGCCTGCGGTATCTCGGCGACCGCTTTGCCGGTCGATTTGGCCAGCATCTGGCGTTGCAGGCCGACCACTTCGGCCACCGCGTCGCGCGCCTGCTCGGTGCTGCCAGCACCTTCCATCGGCGAATCGTGGATGCCGCGCACGCCGAGGCTGTAGATATTCTCGTAGTCTTTGACTTCATCGACGCGGCGCTGCCAGTAATCGAGCATCTTGTCGCGGTTGGTGAAGAAATTGAATTCGCCGTCTTCCTTCTTGCGCCACTCGCGTACGTTGTTGCGCATCATCGGCTCGGCATGCGAGGTACCGACCACGATCGCGTAGTCGCGCGCCATCTCCGGGTTGCCGGCAATCTGGTAGAACGGCTTTGTACTGTCGTGCATGGCTGGCCAGATGGTGTTGGCTTTCAGTCGCCACAGCAGCTCGTAGATGCGCGCATAGGTGGCCGGGCCGATGTCCTTGGCTGCTTTATCGTAGGTCTTGGCGGCCCACGGTTGCAAACCCCAGTCCTCGTCGTTGAGGAAAATGCCGCGATATTTCACGGACGGCGGTGCCGACAGCACGGCGCGGTCATCGACCGTGATGCTGGCCTGCTTGCGCGGCGCTACATCGGCCCACCACTCCCAGCTCGATACGCCCAGCTCGCGGGTCAGGTCCACCACGCCCCAGGTGGCCCCGCGCGCGTCCGATCCGGCAATCAGCAGGTAGGTGGTGGCGCCGGCTGGCACCACTGCGCGCCGGTAGCGTTCCCACTGGCCGCGCAGGTCGCTTAGTGCCAGTTTGGCGTCGGCCGCGATCTTTGCCACCTGCGGTGCGTCGTGCCGGCCGAGCACGATGCATACCCGGCCGCAGTCGGCCAGGCTGGTGCCGACCTTCGGCATCACGCCGCTGACCGCTTGCAGGTCGCGCGCCAGCAGGCGGGCGGCCAGGGCGGCGGTGGGCGTGTCTTCATGGACCACGGTGGCGACCTGTTTGCCGTCGTACAGCGTGAGGGCGCTGGCGGGGAGGGCGGCCATCAAGGCCAGCACAACGGGAATGATCCGCAGCGCGATAATGGTGGGAGTGCTCATCTGTTCCTGCTAGGTGGGTGACGCGACGAAAGAGATGGCAGATAGTACAAGAAGCCCAATTGCTGTACTAATGTTTTACCAAAGTGCTCAATTGAGTGATTAAATACATGCTTCTTGGCTCATATCCTTAATGCAATTTAGTTGCGTTGCATGTAGAATGCAAGTCTGTTGCGTTTAATTTGTGGAGCATTCATGTCTGTCGTTCGTCCTTCGCGTCTTGCCGTTTGCCTGGCTGCCGCCTATCCGTGGTTTGCAGTGGCTGGTCCGGCCGAGGATACCTCCAATGCCGCCGAAGTGACCGATGTGGTCAATGTGGTGGCCGCGCGCCAGCCGTATCGCAGCCTGTCTGCCACCGGCGCCACCAAGACCGAGACCGACCTGAAGGACTTGCCGCAGTCGGCGCGCGTGCTCACCGCCGACATGCTGGGCGACGCTGGCGTCACCCGCCTCGCGGACGCACTGGACATGGGCAGCAGCATCGCCCGCCAGAACAACTTCGGCGGCGTGTGGGACAGCTACTCGGTGCGCGGTTTTACCGGCGACCCCAACTACGGTTCCGACTTTCTGGTCAACGGCTTCAGTTCCAGCCGTGGTTACAACGGCCTGCGCGATATCGCCAACGTGAACAGTATCGAAATTCTCAAGGGCCCGGCTGCCGCACTGTACGGCCGCGGCGAGCCAGGCGGCATCATCAATATCGCCACCAAGAAGCCGCTGTTCCAGCCGTCTTACGCGCTCGAGCAATCGGTCGGCAGCCATGATACGTACCGCACGGCGGTGGACCTGACCGGCCCGCTGGGCGAGAACGTGGCCTACCGCCTGAACGGCTCGTACGAAAAAGGCCACAGCTTCCGCGACTTCGTCACTAGCGAGCGCCATTTGTTGTCGCCGTCGGTGATCTGGCGCATTTCCGACGCCACCACGCTGTCGTACGAACTCGAGCAAGTCGAGCAGAAAGGCAATTTCGACCGTGGCGTGGTGGCGGTGAAGGGCGTGCTGGGCCTGATCCCGAATTCGCGCTTCCTCGGCGACCCGGCCGACGGTCCCACCACCATCAAGTCCACCGGTCACCAGGTGTTCTTGCAGCACGACTTCCAGGAAGGCTGGTCGCTGCAAAGCGGACTGTCGTACCGCAGCAGCGAAATGAAAGGGTTTTCCAGCGACGCCACGGTGTTGCAGGCCGACGGCCGCACCCTGTGGCGCCAGCGCCGTTTCCGCGATTTCTCGGGCCAGGACTGGTCCGGCCGGGTGGAGCTGCTCGGCAAGCTCAGTACCGGTGCGATGCGCCACAACGTGCTGTTCGGTGTCGATGGCTACCGTTTCGTCGATGATCGCCTGCAACTGCGGCGCAACCCGAGCGCGGCCGCGCCGTACAGCATCGACATCTACAATCCGGTCTATGGCGGCGCGCAGCCAACCAACCTGGCGCGCTCGATCGATACCCGCGAGCAGCAATGGTCTACCGGCGTGTACGTGCAGGATCAGATCGATTTAAGCAAGCAATGGAAAGCGCTGCTGGGCGTGCGGCGCGACGCCTATCGCCAGCGCATCACCAACGCGCTGCTGGCCGGACGCGTCAACGAACAGCGGATCGAAGCGACCAGCCCGCGCGCCGGCCTGGTGTACCAGCCGACCAGGCAGGTGTCGCTGTACGTATCGGCGGCCAAGTCGTTCCGGCCCAACAGCGGCATCAGCATTGCCAACGAATCGTTCCCGGCCGAGAGCAGCCGCGCCTACGAGGCGGGCGTCAAGTTCGACACGCCTGACGGCAAACTGAGCAGCACGCTGGCCGTGTACTCGATCAGGAAGGAGAACGTATTGACCGTCAACCCGGTCGATAACAACTTCTCGCTGGCCGCTGGCGAAGTGGGCAGCAAGGGCGTGGAGCTCGACGTGGCGGGCGAGGTTGCGCGCAAGTTGCAGCTGTCGTTCTCGTACGCGTACACGGATGCGACGATCTTGCGCGACAACGTGCTGGCGGTGGGCGGCACGGTGGCCAATGTGCCGAAGCAGAGCGCCAACCTGCTGCTGGTGCGCGAATTCAATGTGCTGGGCAAGCGCGCGTCGCTCGGTGGCGGGCTCAATTACGTGGGCGAGCGCAATGGCGACGTGGCGATCAGCCGCAGCTTTGTTTTGCCGGCGTACACCACGGCCAAGCTGGTATCGTCGTTCGACGCCACGCGCCAGTTGCGCCTCTCGCTCGATATCGACAACCTGTTCGACAAAGTTTATTATCCGAGCGCCTATCAGCAAACCTGGGTGGCGCCGGGCGACGAGCGCCGCGTGACCTTGAAAGCGCACTATAAATTTTAACGGGTGGATATGAATGTAGTGAAGAATGCGCGCGTGGCGTCGATCGACGTCATGCGCGGGCTGGTCATGATGATCATGATGCTCGACCATGTACGTGAAACGTTTTTCCTGCGCTGGCAGGTGACCGATCCGATGGACGTGGCGCAGACCGAGCCGGCGCTGTTCTTCAGCCGTTTTGCCGCCCATTTTTGTGCGCCGATGTTCGTGTTTCTCACCGGCTTGTCGGCGTGGTTGTACGCCCATCCGTCGGCCGGACCGCGCCCGGCCACCGGCTTTTTACTCAAGCGCGGCTTGTTCCTGGTCGTGCTCGAAGTGCTGGTGGTGAGCGTGGCATGGACCGGCATCTTTCCGGCCCCCACGATTTACTTGCAGGTGATCTGGGTGATCGGCCTGGCGATGATCGCACTGGCCTTGCTGCACCGGTTGCCGCGCGCGGTGCTGGCCGTGATCGGACTGGTCATCGTGGGTGGTCACAACCTGCTCACACCGGTGACGTTCGCGCCCGGCGACTGGGGCTATATTCCATGGACCATCCTGCATGACCGCGGTTTCCTGGTGGCGGAGGGCGCCTTGAAAATCAAGGTCAGCTATCCGCTGCTGCCGTGGATCGGCGTGATCGTGCTCGGCTACGTGGCCGGGCCCTGGTATGCGCGCACGGTGGATTCTGCGCGCCGCCGCAGCCTGCTGGTAACTGCGGGCGTGACCGCACTGGCCGGGCTGCTGGTGCTGCGCGGCTTGAATATCTACGGCGAAACGCTGGACTGGACGACGGGCGAGACCGCGCTGCGCACCGTGATGTCGTTCCTCAACGTGACCAAGTACCCGCCGTCGCTGGCGTTCCTGCTGCTGACCCTGGGTGTCGGCCTGGTGGTGCTGGGCTGGCTGGAGCAGCGCGATAACCTGTTCCTGCGCGTGTGCGCCTCGTTCGGCGGCGCGCCGATGTTCTATTACCTGCTGCACCTGTTCCTGCTGCTGGGCTTGCAGAAGCTGGCCGTGGCCATGTTCGGCGCCAATTATGGCAGCCGCTACGAGTTTGATCACCTGTGGCAGGTGTGGCTGTTGTCGGCGGCGCTGATCCCGTTGCTGTACTGGCCGTGCAAGGCGTTCGCCGCGTTCAAGCGGCGCACCAGCATGGGGTGGGTGCGGTATTTGTAATGACGTTAGGCATCGACCACGATTCGATACAGCCGAGTAATTGAACTTCACTCAACGTTGGTATAACGTTAATCACACAACTTGATCGTCGCGCGGTTTGACATTTGAGAACAGGTGATTACAATGAGTGGAGACATTCACAAAAAGACGGCGAAACAAACGGCGGCTTATCGCTGCTGGTTCAACGCCATGCTCGACCGCGTTGCCAAATCTATCGTCGCCAGCCGGGTGGAGCGCCTGCAGATGGGCCTTTACGGCGACGTGAAGTCGTGTGGCGAGGGCGTTTCTGAAATACGCATCGACTTCGGGCCCGGGTACCGCGTGTACTACACCGAGGCCCTGGACAACACCATCCTCTTGCTGTTGATGGGAGGAGACAAGTCCACGCAAAAAAGAGACATCAAGGATGCGAAGAAGATGTTGGCAGACATGAAGCGGCTGCTTGCCGAGAATAAGCGCAAAACATGATGGCAACGTCAGCCTGCGCTACTGATCCAGACGAAGCAAAGGAAATAGCCATGACCAACGATGACAGCAAATACCTGCTCGACAGCCTCGATGGTATCGAGGGACTGACCGACTTCAATGTCGTTGACTACCTTACCAGTCCTGAGGCCATCGCGGCCTACATCAATGATGTGATCTCATCCGGAAATTCGGACCTGATGAAGGAGGCCATCAAAAATGTCCTGCAAGCGAAAGGCGTGGCGAAAATCGCCGAGCAATCGGGGCTCACGCGCGAGGGGGTATATAAAGCGCTGCGGCCGTCAAGCAAACCGCAGTGGGATACGATCCGCAGCTTGCTGACCGGCCTGGGGCTCGAAGTGCGCGTGGTTGCGATCGGCGAGAGCAAAGGACCGGCACTGGCCGCCTGAGGTATGAATATCGCATGAAAAATGGCCGCCAGAGCGATCTGGCGGCCATTTTTATAGTGCGAGCAGCTCGATCAGGCGCGGGTTACCGGCGTCTTGAATTCGAAGCGCTTGATGTCGCCTACCATGAACACGTAGCACAGGATGGCCACCGCAGCGTTGGCGCCGACGAATACCAGGGCGCCGGCGAACGAACCGGTTGCTTCCAGGATGTAGCCGATCACGATCGGAGTGGTGATGCCAGCGGTGTTGCCGAAGCTGTTGAACAGTGCGCCGCTCAGGCCGCCTGCTTCTTTCGGCGACGTATCCGCCACCACCGCCCAGCCCAGCGCACCGATGCCTTTGCCGAAGAAGGCCAGCGCCATCACGGTAATGACCAGCCAGTCCGCATCCACGTAGTTACAGATAACCATGGTCATGGCCAGCAGCATGCCGCTCACGATCGGTATCTTGCGCGCCTTCGACTGCGAATAGCCACGCTTGATCAGGCGGTCGGAAATCACGCCGCCCAGCACGCCGCCGAGGAAGCCTGCCAGCGCTGGCAGTGCGGCCACGAAGCCCACTTTCAGGATCGTCATATGACGTTCTTTCACCAGGTAGATCGGGAACCAGGTCAGGAAGAAATAGGTCAGCGTATTGATGCTGTACTGGGCGATGTACACACCCAGCAGCATGCGGCTGCCCAGCAACTGACGGATTGCCGACCAGGTATCGATCTTGGCGCTGGGTGCGTTCTTGTCCTTGGTCTCGAGGTCGATCAGCGCGCCGCCGGCGGAGATGTACTCGAGTTCGGCCTTGTTGATGTTCGGATGGTCTTTCGGACCATACACCAGCTTGAGCCAGAAGAACGACATCACCACGCCCAGGCCGCCCATCACGTAGAACACGCTTTCCCAGCCGTGGGCGTGGACCAGCCAACCCATCAACGGGCCGAACAGGACGGTAGCGAAGTACTGCGCCGAGTTGAAGATCGCTGCCGCCGTGCCGCGTTCGGCGGTCGGGAACCACGAGGAGGCCAGGCGGCTGTTGCCGGGGAAGGAAGGGGCTTCCGCTGCGCCAATTGCCAGTCGCAGGCAGAACAGGGTGGTGAGGGCGGCGGCGCCGGTCAGGAAGCCGACAGTGCCCATCAGCATGGTGAACACGGACCACAGAAAAATACTGAAGAAATACACGATCTTGGTGCCGAAGCGGTCGAGCATCCAGCCGCCCGGCAGTTGCGCCACCACGTAAGACCACGAGAAGGCCGAGAACACATAGCCCATTTGTACCGGCGTCAAGCCGAGGACGCGCGTCAGTTCAGGTCCGGCGATACCGATGGTGGAGCGATCGGCGTAATTAATGGTGGTAACCGCGAACAGGATGGCCAGAATCAGCCAGCGTACCCGCGTTGCTTTTTGTTGCTGCGTTGCCATGCGTGGATCTCCTTCTTATCAATATGCGCCGATCATAACGCACATATCAGACATCATACAACTGGATATATGAAATATTCATACCCGTCATACAAACCCGACGCGAGGCTGACTTAATTCTTACAAATCAACAAGTTAAACGTTTTCCTATTTGCTTTAAGTTGTACGATGACGTATGAGAGTGAAAGGGGGCGAAGGGAAGGGGCGGTGGCAATGCGGCGGGAAACGGGCCGGCTACCGGGGGCGGTAGCCGGCCCGCAGGCATCAGTGGCCGGCGTGAGCGGGGGCGTTGAGCGGTTTGACGACAGCCTCGACCTTGATGCTGCTGCGCACCTTGGCCGCATCCTCGATTTCCAGCACCAGCGGCACCTTGTCGCCGTCCTTGAGCTGCTGCTTGAGCTGGAACAGCATCAGGTGGTAGCCGCCTGGCGTCAGCGCCACAGGTTTGCCGGCCGGCAGCTCCAGCACCGGGATCTGGCGCATGCGCATCACGTCGTCCACCATCTTCATTTCGTGCACTTCGACCGTGCCGGCGACCGGCGAGCTGACGGCTACCAGGCGGCTGTTCTTGGCGGCGGTCAGCGTCATGAAGGCGCCCGTGACTTTTTGCGCGGCCACGGTGCCGCGTACCCACGGTTGATCGACGGTCACTTGCGACCAGGCGGGTGCGGCAGCCAGCAGGGTGGCCCCCAACATTACGGAAACGATGGTTTTCATTGGAACAGTCCTTGTAAGAAGCCCGGTTTTCTCGGGTTGATCAATTGGCGCAGGTCGTCGGCGCATTGCTGAGCGGTCTGGTCGTGCTTGAGGCCCAGGCGTATCTTGCCGTTGGCGTCAAACACATACGTGATGGCCGTGTGGTCCATGGTGTACGACCCACCGCTAGGCACTTTTCGATACATGATCTTGAAGTCTTTTGCGGTCCTGGCAGTTTGCTCGTCGGTGCCGCGCACGGCAATAAAGGTTGGATCGAACGCCGCCATGTATTCGCGCAGCAGCGGCCCGGTGTCGCGCTCGGGGTCGATGGTGGCGAACACGATCTGCAGCTTGTTGCCGTCGGCGCCCAGCAGGCGCTTGATTTCCACCGCGCGCGACAGCGCCGTCGGGCACACGTCCGGGCACTGGGTGAAACCGAAGAACAGCAGCACGAACTTGCCGCGAAAATCGCGCAGCGTGGCCGGTTTGCCGTCCGGGTAAGACAGCAAATAATCGGGGCCGATGGCGGCGCCGGTAAGGTCGATCGCGGTAAAGCCGCGTGCCTGCGCCGCCAATGGCAGGGCGGCCAGCGGCAGCGCAGCTACGGTCGAGAGAAAGGAACGTCGTCGCATAAAACTCCTGGTAATGTCTGGATGACGCCGGTGCGGGCACCGGCGCAAGGGCAGGGTTCAGGCGAACGAGGGCGGGGCGCGGGGACGGGCATCGGGCCAGGCGCAGCAGGGCGCTGGCGCCGTATAACCTGGCGCGGAGAAAACTGCTGAGGCGGCAATGGGTGCGCGCAAGGCCACGGGCGCGGGCGGCGGCGCGCCAGCCAGGCTGGCGCACAGCGCGCAGTGTTTCAGTTGGTGCCCAGCGATGGGAACCTGTTGCTGGCCGTTGCGGGCAGGGGTGCTGTACACATTGCCGCTGGCGCTGCATACCTCGCCGGCAATCGCGTCGATACCCGGCGCCACCATTGCCTGGCCCAACGCGGGCCACAGCAAATTGAGCATGAGCGCCAGGCAAACGATCAGGCTGATGTTGCGACGCTGGGAAAGAAACTGGGGCATGGCGCGATTATAAAGTAAAAAAAGCCGCCACCGCTGGTGCGGGGGCGGCCTGTATCGGGGCAGTACCGGTTACTTCAGCGCCAGTCGCGACGGCGTAGCTGCTGGCGCCCTGGCGGCGCCGGCATTGCTGCCGAGGTTGAAGATGCGCACCACTTCCACCAGGTCGTGGGCCTGGTCCTGCAGCGCAGCGGCGGCAGCGGCGGCCTGTTCCACCAGCGCGGCGTTTTGCTGGGTTACTTCGTCCATCTGGTGGATGGCGTCGTGCACCTGGCCGATGCCGGCGCGCTGCTCGTCGCTGGCGCTGCTGATCTCGGCCATGATGTCGGTTACGCGGCGCACGCTTTCTACTACTTCCTGGATGGTGCTGCCGGCTTCGGCCACCTGGCGGCTACCGACGTCCACCTTGCTGACCGAGTCGTCGATCAATTCCTTGATTTCCTTGGCGGCCGTGGCCGAGCGTTGCGCCAGGTTGCGCACTTCGGTGGCGACCACGGCGAAACCGCGCCCCTGTTCTCCGGCGCGGGCCGCTTCCACTGCGGCGTTCAGCGCCAGTATGTTGGTCTGGAACGCGATGCCATCGATGACGGAAATGATGTCGACAATCTTGCGCGACGATGCGTTGATCGAGCCCATGGTATCGACCACCTGCGCCACCACCGCGCCACCCTTGGCGGCGATGCCGGAGGCGGCCATCGCCATCTGGTTGGCTTGCGCCGCATTGTCGGCATTCTGGCGCACGGCGCCGCTCAGTTCTTCCATCGAGGCAGCGGTTTCTTCCAGGCTCGACGCCTGTTCTTCGGTACGGCTCGACAGGTCGAGGTTGCCGTTGGCGATCTCGGTGGCGGCGGTGGTGATCTGCTCGGCGCCGGCGCGCACCTGGCCCACCACGCTCGACAGGTTGCTGCTGATGCCGTTCAGGGCGCGCACCACCAGGCCGATCTCATCCTTGTTATGGATTTCCAGGTGAACGTCGAGGTCGCCCTTGGCGATGCGGTCGGCAGCCTGCTCGGCGCGGGCCAGCGGCCGCGATACCACGGTGCGCACCAGCAGGAACAGCACCACGGCAAAGATCACCAGCGCGGCCAGACCGATCAGCGCGTAGCGATTGCGCAATGTTGCCGCTTCGCGCGTGATTTCGTCGGTATAAGTGCCGCCGACGATCAGCCAGTTCCAGTCCTTGAAGGTGTGGAACTCGACCATTTTCTCGCGTGGCGCTTCGCCGTCGGAAGCGGCCCAGTTATAGGTCATGCCCCCCGATTTGGCTTCCAGCATCTCGCGGATGATGGCATGGCCGTCGGTGCTCTTGATGTCGATCAGATTGTCGCCTTCACGCTTCGGGTGGACCAGCGCCGTGCCCTGTTTTTCGCCCTTGGCGGCATTGATCACGTAGATGTAGCCGGTGTCGCCGATCTTGATCGCCTTGATCTTTTGCTTGAGCATGTCCATGTTCTTGGAGATGTCGAGGCCGATGAACAGCACGCCGATCACATTGCCGGCGCCATCCTTGATCGGATCGTACTGGGTGATGAACTGCTTGCCGAACAGGGTAGCTAAGCCGATATAGCTCTGGCCGTTGCGCAGCAGCGGATAGCTGGGGTGGGCGTGGTCAAGCTGGGTACCGACAGCGCGTTCGCCGTTTTCCTTTTTCAGCGACGTGGTCACGCGCACGAATTCGGCGCCGTTGGCGGCAAAAATGGTGGCAATGACGCCGGTCTCGTTGGTGAACTTGTCCGGGCCGGTGAAGTCGAGATTGAGCGCCTTGCCGCCGTGGATCAGCGACGGCGTCGGTTTGCCGGCGATCTCGACCGTGTTGGCCGTGTCCAGGCTGAACTTGCCGTCATCGAACTCGGATGCGAACAGGCGCGCAAAGCTCGATGCCTCGTTGGTCATGGCGTTGTTGAACACCTCCACCGTGTTGCTGATGCCGTGCAGGGAGTTGGCCACGTTGGACTTGGCGCGCTCGGTTAGCATGGTGGACGTGCTGTGGTTGATCAGGACCAGTATCACGGCCATGATCACGGTCATCAGCGCGAATGTAAACACGGTGATCTTGGTGCCGACGCCCCAGTCGCGGGGATTCATCAGGGATTTGCTCATTGGATTCTAATATTTCGGTAACGAGTCGTTCGAAAACGGCGTATGCCCCCGAAGTGCGGGAGCGCTGCTTGAGGCCAGGGAAAACATGCGCCTCACGCAGTGAGGCGGGCAGCCACCGCCGGGGTCGGGGGCGGTGCCATCATTGGATGATGAAACTGCTATCAAGCGAAATTTTAGCAGGATTTTTCTGCTAGGCAATCATTTTTTTGATATATATCAAGGAATTTCTTTTCTAAAACAATGACTTAAATAATCTATTGATGAATTTAATTACGGGTTACTACGTATTGTGATAGATGGTGTTCAGCCGTGCTTAAGCTTCGTCGCGGAAACTCGCCATTCACAGAACGGCGTCCCGACTGCTATCCTGTAGAATGAAATTCAGTGCAGCGCCTGCAATAACCTCAATAAAACACTCCGGAGTTAGCCGATGAAGAAAAAAATGCTGTTGGTGGCCATGATCGCGGCCCTGTCCTTCCAGGCCGGCGCTGCCGTGCCGGACAAAGTGGCAGATGCGCCGCTCAAGCCCCAGATTGGACAGACCCAGGCCGCAGTGCTGGCCTCGCGCGTGCTGACCAAGCTGCATTACAAGGCTGCGCCGCTGGACGATGCCATGTCGGAAAAAATCTTCGACCGCTATTTCAAATCGCTGGACTCGGAAAAACTGTTCTTCACCCAGGCTGACCTGAACCAGTACGCCATCGTGCGCACGCGCCTGGACGACGCCATCAACGGCGAAAACCTCAGCGTGCCGTTTGCCATCTTCAACCTTTATCAGACCCGCCTGCGCGACCGCATCGCCTATGCGCGCGACCTGGTCAAGACCGGCAAGTTTGAATTTGCATCGGACGAGACTTACCAGTTCGACCGCGAGAAGGCCGAGTGGGTCAAGAACGACGCTGAAATGAAAGACCTGTGGCGCAAGCGAGTCAAGAATGAATGGCTGCGCCTCAAGCTGGCCGGCAAGGACGACAAAAGCATCCGCGAAACGCTGGACAAACGCTACGAGAACTACCTGAGCCCGTCGCGCCAGCCGACCAGCGAAGACGCATTCCAGATCTTCATGAACGCTTACGCCATGTCGATCGAGCCGCACACCAACTACCTGGGCCCGCGCGCTGCCGACAACTTCGATATCGCCATGCGCCTGTCGCTCGAGGGTATTGGCTGCGTGCTGCAAAGCCGCGATGATTACGTGGTTGTGCGCGAAGTCGTGCCGGGTAGCCCGGCCGGCCTGTCGGGCAAGATCAAGGTCGGCGACCGCATCGTGGCCGTGGCCAAGGACGAGAAAACCCCGCTGACCGAAGTGCTCGGCTGGCGCCTGGACGACGTGGTCGCGCTGATCCGCGGTCCCAAGGACTCCACCGTCAAGCTCGAAATCATCCCGGCCGACGCCGGCCCCGATGGCAAGCATGCATTCGTCTCGCTGGTGCGCCAGAAGATCAGCATGGAAGAGCAATCGGCCAAGAAAACCATTTACGAAGTCAAGGATGGCAATACCAAGCGCCGCGTGGGCGTGATCTCGCTGCCGACTTTCTACCAGGATTTCGAAGCACGCCGCAAGGGCGACAAAGACTTCAAGAGCGCCACCCGCGACGTCGAACGCCTGCTGGTCGAGCTCAAAAAGGATAAAGTCGATAACCTGCTGATCGACCTGCGCAACAACGGCGGCGGTTCGCTCAACGAAGCGGTAGAACTGACCGGACTGTTCATCGACAAGGGCCCGGTCGTGATGCAGCGCAGCGCCGACAAAAAGGTGGAAATCGAAAGCGATACCCGCGCCGGCATGACCTGGGATGGCCCGATGGGCGTGCTGATCAACCGTGGTTCGGCATCGGCCTCGGAGATTTTCGCTGCTGCCATCCAGGACTACGGCCGTGGCGTCATCATCGGCGAACCGAGTTTCGGCAAGGGCACGGTGCAAACCCTGTTCAGCCTGGACCGTTTTGCCCAGGATGACAAGGTGCGGTACGGCGAAGTCAAGTTCACCATCGCGCAGTTTTTCCGCATTAACGGCGGCACCACCCAGTTGCGCGGCGTAACGCCGGACCTGAAGCTGCCGACCATGACCGATGCAGATTCCTTCGGCGAATCGAGCTACGACAATGCCTTGCCGTGGACCCAGATCACCCCCGCGCCGTTCATCCCGGCCGGTGACCTGAAAGAAATCATCCCGGTGCTCGATAAAAAGCACACCGCGCGCATTGCCAAGGACAAGGACTTCCAGTACCTGGCCGAAGACATTGCCCTGGTGAACAAGCAGCGCAAGGAAAACTCGATTTCGCTCAACGAAACCGTGCGCCGCAAGGAACGCGAGCAACAGGAAGCCCGTGCCAAGCTGCGCGAGGCGCGCCTGCTGGCAGCTCCGGGCGCCGACGATCCGATCCTGCTGCCCGATCCGAAGGACGCGCTGAACAAGGCAATTTCGGCCAAGCCGGCCAGTGGCAAAACCGCGCCTGTCCCCAAAGTGGCAGGCGTAAAAGGTGCGTTGCGCAGCGACGACGGCCTGCAGGGTGCCGAGCGCTCACTGGCAGCCGAGCTGGAAGCGGAGAAACAGGCCAAGGCAGCCAAGGACGTGTTGCTCAACGAAGCCGTGCACATCCTGGCCGATGAAGTAGCCTTGCTCAAGACTGATACCCGCATGGCAGCGCGGGTTCTGCCTTACGCCCAGCCCGCCACGGCCGGCAAATAATGCTGTTTTTGCGATGTTGGAGATAGTTATGCTGAATGTGAATTTCCAACATTACCAATATAAATTGGATTTATATGCTGCAGAGCGGCATTATCATTCCTGTCTCCTCTATTCTCCTCCAAGAAAATAGATTCAGCCCGCTCCCTGAGCGGGCTTTTTTTTATCCGCGATTCTTGCTGCGTGCACGTACCGCTACCAGCGCCAGGCCGGCCAGCAGCATGGCGTACGTCGCCGGCTCCGGCACAGCCGAGACGCCTTCGCGCGCGATGATCGAGCGCACGGTCAGGAAATCGGCATAATCGGCAGTACGGTCGGTGACCAGTGCAAACGGCCGCACGCTGCTCGGTGTGGTCAATTCCCTGGCAAAGAATGCTAAGCCGCCCGAAATGCCGTCGGCGTCGCCGTAGGTCGTATCGCCACGTGGATCGGTGCCCACCACCACGCGTTGGCCGATCAGGTCGCGGGTAAAGTCCATAGGCGCCATCGCGTAGAACAGGATCGAGGAAAAGTCCTGCTTGCCGAACACACCATTGCCGGCGGAGGCGCCGCTGACGGTCAGCTTCAGGCCGGTGACCCGGCTGATATCGATAGGGTGGGGAACGGCGGGCGCGGTGTCGATCAGCAGCGAGTCGAGCGTCAACTCGGCAAACGCCGTATCGACGCCGCTGGCGTTGGCCCATTTAATATCGAATGTCACCATGCCGGCCTGCGCCAGCGGCGCCACGGTCAAGGCGCACAGCGCGGCAGCCGCGACGGCCATCTTTTTCAACGAATTCATCATCATCAGTCCTGCTATCGGTAGGGGGATTCTTGTATGGAAGTCATGCAACCGATGCAATATAACTGTGACTATGTGAAGGCGCAACCTTTAACACGCAAACGTGATTGGCGCGCGACAGATATTGCTCAATCGCGAGAATTCGCCCATACCCAGAACGCCAGCGCCGCCAGGCTTACTCCGGCGCCGAGTGCGCAAACGCCGTGCCAGCCGGCGGTGTCGAATGCCGCTGTTGCCGCCCAGGCGCCTGTGCCACTGCCCACCGCGTAGAACAGCATGTAGCAGCCCACCAGCCTGCTGTGCGCTTCGTTGCCGGACCGGAAAATCAGGCTCTGGTTGGTGACGTGTAGCGCTTGCACGCCAAGATCGAGCATTAATATGCCAAGTACCAGCATGAAAGCGGTGGTGGCTGCGCCGGCGCCGGGGGCAAAAGCCGCGCTCAGGGGTAGCCATGACAGCAATAGCAGTACCAGCGCGACAGCGCTGGTGCGCCGGCTGTGACCATGGTCGGCCCAGCGGCCGGCGCGGGTGGCCGCCAGCGTGCCGGCCAGTCCGACCAGGCCGAAGGCGCCGACGGCGGTGTGCGAATAGTGATAAGGGGCGGCACTGAGCGGCAACACCAGCGCGCTCCACAAGATGTTGAAGGCGGCAAACATCAGCAGCGCGATCACGCCGCGTACCCGCAACACGCGGTCGTCGCGCAGTAGCATGAACATCGAGGCAAGCAGGCGCGGATAGGACAGTGCTGCTTGCTGAACAGGCAACACCGGCAGCAGTCGCCACAGCAGCATGGCCATCACCAGCATCGCCAGCGCCGAGCCGCCGTACACCGCGCGCCAGCCGGCCAGGTCGGCCACCGCGCCGGCCACCACGCGCGCCAGTAGCAAGCCCGACACTACGCCACCTTGCGCCGCGCCCACCACGGCGCCGCGCTGCGACGGATCGGCTGCGGCCGCCGCATAGGCGATCAATCCCTGCGTCATGGCGGTACCCAGCAAACCGACCATCAGCATGGCCGCCATCAACCACGCGAAGTTTCCGGCGCTGGCCACCGCCAGCAGCGCCACCACCAGGGCCAGCATTTGCCATAGCATCAGGCGCCGGCGCGGCAGCAGGTCGCCCAGCGGTACCAGCAACAGCAAGGCCAGCACGCTGCCGGCCTGGGTGGCGGTCACCACACCGCCGATGGCGGCACGCGCGATGCCGAAGTCATCGGTCAGCGCGCCGAACAGCGGCTGGGCGTAATAGACATTGGCGACACTGAAGCCGCTGGCGCAGGCAAACAAAGTCACCACTGGACGGGGCAGGGAAGGGCTGTGCATGAATACCTCAAACTGGTTGCAAATTAAAACCAGTTGAAGTGTAAGCATTTCGGTTTTAAAATGCAACCAATCATCTGGAGACATTATGGCCAAGCGAAAGTCGATGCAAGACGATGCCTGCCCGGTGGCGCGGTCGCTGGACCTGGTCGGCGACCGCTGGTCGTTGCTGCTGGTGCGCGATGCGTTCGACGGCATCCGCCGTTTCAGCGATTTCCAGCGCAACCTCGGCGTGGCGCGCAACATCCTGTCGGACCGGCTGGCAGCGCTGGTGGAGGCGGGCGTAATGGCGGTGCAACCGGCCTCCGACGGCACGTCGTACCTGGAATACGTGCTCACGGCAAAGGGCGAAAGCTTGTTCCCTGTGGTGGTGGCGCTGCGCCAATGGGGCGAGCAGCAACTGTTTGCACCAGGTGAGCCGCACTCGCAACTGCTGACGGCGGATACGCGGCAGCCGCTGGCGCCCATGTGGCCGAGCAACGCAGCGGGGCAAGTGGTACAGTCACACGATACATTCGTGAACAAACTGCCACACAATAAATAGACGATGGAGACAGCATGGATTTGAGCTATACGGCAGCGGACCTGGCGTTCCGCGACAAGGTGCGCGCTTTTCTAGCCGCCAACCTGCCGCCCGACTTGCAAAAGAAGGTGCGCAACCACCTTCGCCTCACCCGAACCGATTACGTGCGCTGGCACCAGATCGCCGCACGCCAGGGCTGGTCGGCGCCGGGCTGGCCGGTGGAGTACGGGGGGCCCGGCTGGACGCCCACCCAGCGCCATATCTGGGAAGAAGAATGCGGGCGCGCCGGCACGCCGCAAATCCTGCCGTTTGGCGTCAACATGGTGGCGCCCGTGATCATGGCGTTCGGCAGCGCCGCGCAAAAAGCACATTATCTGCCGCGCATCCTCAATTGCGAGGACTGGTGGTGCCAGGGCTATTCCGAACCCGGTTCCGGGTCCGACCTGGCTTCGCTCAAGACGCGCGCGGTGCGCGTCAACGACGTGTACATCGTCAACGGCCAGAAAACCTGGACCACGCTGGCCCAGCACGCCGACATGATGTTCTGCCTGGTGCGCACCGATCCCGACGTGCGCAAGCAGGAGGGCATCTCGTTCCTGTTGATCGACATGACCTCGCCCGGCATCACGGTGCGGCCCATCATCACGCTCGACGAGGAACATGAAGTCAACGAAGTATTTTTTGAGAATGTGCGGGTGCCGGCGGTCAACCTGGTGGGCCAGGAAAACAAGGGCTGGACTTACGCCAAGTACCTGCTGGGCCACGAACGCACCGGGATTGCCGGCGTGGGCCGGTCCAAGCGCGAGCTGGCGTTCCTGAAAAAACTGGCGGTGGAACACACCCGGCACGGCAAGCCGCTGTTGCAGGACCCGCTATTTGCCAGCAAGGTAGCCAACGTGGAAATCGAGCTGATGGCGCTGGAAACCACGGTATTGCGCGTGATTACCAGGGAAGCGCACTCGCCAGGACCGGAAGCATCGCTGCTCAAGATACGCGGCACAGAAATCCAGCAGTGGCTGACGGAATTGATGATCGAAGTGCTGGGCCCGAATGCGCTGCCGTTCGACCTCGCCTACCTGGACGGCGACAGCGAACACGCGGTGACCGGCGACGACGCCGGCGCGCCGCTGGGCGCCAATTACCTGAATATGCGCAAGACATCGATTTACGGCGGCAGCAACGAAATTCAGAAAAACATCATCGCCCAGATGATCCTGGGACTGTGAGGGGACGGCATGGACTTTAATTTTACCGAGGAACAGCAGCAATACGGCGACGCCCTGCGGCGCTGGATCGACAAGCACTACACGTTCGAGACGCGCCAGCGCATCGTTCATTCCACCGCCGGCGTGTCCAACGCGGCGTGGCAAGCATTGGCCGAGCTTGGCATGACCGCGCTGCCGGTACCGTCAAGCCAGGGCGGCTTCGACGGCGACGCCATCGACATGCTGGTGGTGATGCAGGAACTGGGGCGCGGCCTGGTGGTCGAGCCGTATTTCGCCACCGCCTGGGGCGCGTACTTCCTCCAATTGGCTGGCAACCAGTACCACCTGTTGCAGGACGTGGCCGAAGGCCGCGCCAAACTGGCGTGCGCGCTCGGTGAAAAGCACTCGCGGTACGACCTGGCCGACATCAAGACCCTGGCTGCTGTCAACGGCGAGGGCTACCGCATCGACGGCACCAAGACCGTGGTGATCCACGGCGCCCAGGCCGATGCGCTGATCGTCTCGGCCCGCAGCGCCGGCGGCCAGCGCGACGTCAACGGCATCAGCCTGTTCGTGGTGCCCACCGACACCCCGGGCCTGACCATGCGCGACTACCGCACGCTCGACGGCCAGCGCGCGGCCACGGTGCAGTTCAGCCACGTGGCGGTGCCGGCGTCGGCGCTGCTGGGACGGCTCGGCGCCGGCTGCGACATGCTCGACGAAGCGGCCGACTTCGGCGTCAGTTTGCTGTGCAGCGAAGCGCTGGGCGTGATGGATGCGCTGTTTTCCAGCACCCTGGACTACATCAAGACACGCAAGCAGTTCGGGGTGCCCATCGGCAGCTTCCAGGCCTTGCAGCATCGCATGGCCGACATGTACATCCACCTCGAGCAGGCGCGGTCGATGGCGATGCTGGCAGCGGTACGCATGTCGTGCGGCGACCCCGGCGAACGGCGCCGCATCGTGTCGGCAGCCAAGGTGCGGGTGGGGCAGGCGGCCCGGTTTATCGGCCAGGAAGCGGTGCAACTGCACGGCGGCATGGGCGTCACCGACGAGTTGCCGGCCTCGCACCACTTCAAACGCCTGGCCACGATCGAACGCACCTTGGGCGACATCGACCACCATCTCGAGCGCTTCGCCGCCCAGAAAGCCTTCCAGCCGTAGCGTCAGTCGCGGTGGTAGCGGTTGCGGCCGCCCTGCTTGGCCTGGTAGAGGTTGGCGTCGGCGCTGCGGATCAGGGCGTTGGCGTCCTGGCGTTCCAGCGGCGGCATGGCCGTGGCCAGGCCCATGCTGACGGTGACGATGGGGGAGGTGTGCGATGCTTCGTGGGGCACCGCCAGCTTGCGCACTTCGTGCAGGATGCGCTGGGCGACTGCTTCGGCGCCTTCCGGCCCCTCCTGAGGCAACAACAGGATGAATTCTTCGCCGCCGTAGCGGGCCAGCAAGTCTTGCGGGCGGGCGGCGCAGCGTTTCATGGCGGCGCTCATTTCTTGCAGGCACTGGTCGCCGGCCTGGTGGCCGTAGCGGTCGTTGTACAGTTTGAAATGGTCGATGTCGATCATGATCAGCGACAGCGGCAGGTTGGCGCGCGCGCAGCGGCGCCATTCCGATTCCAGGCGGTCGTTGAAATGGCGGCGGTTGGCCACGCCCGTCAGGCCGTCGGTCAGGCTCAGTTCGCGCATGGCGTCGGCCTGGCGCTTGATGGTCAGCTGGCTGCGCACCCGCGCCCGCACTACAGCAACGTTGAAGGGCTTGCTGATGAAATCGACCGCGCCCGCTTCCAGGGCCCGGGTTTCGTCCTCGGGCTGGCTCAGGGCGGTGACGAAAATCACCGGGATATCCTGCAGGCGCGGCGAGGCTTCGAGCGCGGCGCACACGGCGTAACCATCCATGCCGGGCATGACGGCGTCGAGCAGGATCAGGTCCGGTTGCTGCGCCAGTGCGACTTCGATGGCTTTTTCGCCGGACAAGGCGAACAGCACCTCGTGCTCGTCGCGCAGCGCTTGGTGCAGGATCTGGACGTTTTCCATGGCGTCGTCCACCACGAGTATCCGTCCATTCCTGGCCAGGTCGGTCCAGCTCATGCACTATCCTTTCGCTGCTTCATCTGTTGTGTCACCTCGTCCACCAATCGGGCCGCCTTCTCGAAGTCCAGGCTTTCGACGGCCTCTGCCAGCTGCTCGGCATGTTGCATCGCTGCCAGCGCCGGTCGCAGCGTCCTGAAATGCTCCAAAGCCTTCAGGTTGTTATTCTGAAGCAAACTTTGCAACTCCGCCAGCGCTAGCGCCAATTCTGACCGGTTAATGTTGCTACTTGGAATAATTTGTTCCTGTATATCCAGCAGGCGGGCGCCGCTCACCACGGTCTCCAGCGCCAGGGCCAGCTGGTCCAGCGCGGCATGCAGGGCGGTATCGGTGTGACGCTGGTGCAGCGCGGTTTCGACCACGGCGCTCAATCGCGCCACCTCGTTGGCGCCAAGGTTGGCGGCTACGCCGCGCAACCGGTGCAGCGCCTGCAGGGCGGTCAGGCGTTCGCCGCTGCCGATCGCGGCGCGCACTTCGAGCGCGGTGTCGCCATGGGTACGCTCGAAACGCTTGAGCAGCGCCGCCAGCGCATCGTAGTTGCCGCCCATGCGCGCCAGCGCAGTGTCGAGGTCGATACCGGGCAGGTGGGCGGGCAGGGCATACACGGGCGCCGACAGCGGCGCCGCCGACAAGCCTTCGCGCGCGCCCGGCGCCCCCTCGGGCACCACGCCGGGCGCCAGGTCGCGCAGGATGGCGATCAGGATTTCCACGTCCACCGGCTTGGCGACATGGGCGTCCATGCCGGCCTCGGCAGCGCGCTGGCGGTCTTCTTCCATGACGTTGGCGGTCATGGCCACCACCGGCAAGGTCAGGCCGGCGGCGCGGATCGCTTCGGTGGCGTCGTAGCCGTTCAGTACCGGCATCTGCAGGTCCATCAGCACCACGTCGTAGCGCCCGGCGTCGTCCAGCAACTGGTTCACCGCCAGCTGGCCGTTGCTGACCATGGTCACCACGGCGCCTGCGTGTTGCAGGATATATAGCGCGACTTCCTGATTGATCTCGTTGTCTTCCACCAGCAGGATGCGCATGCCGGCCAGCTGGCCGTGCAACGGCGACGGCGGCACGGAGGCGGTGGCGCCGTCGCCGTGGTCGCCGGCCAGCAGGCCGCGCACCCGCTCCAGCAAGCGGTACGGGCTGACCGGCTTGGACAGCACGCCGGCCACGCCGCTGCCGTCGGCATCCTGCAGCGCCACGGCGGCCTCGTGTTCGGACACCATCAGCAGAACCGGCGGCAGAATGGCCCCTGGGCGCAGGTCGCGCGCCAGCGCTGCCGGCAGGTCGCCGTCCAGGCCCGCCAGGTCGCGGTCGAGCAGCAGCAATTCGTATGGATGGCCATCGTCGCGGCCGCTGGCCAGCAGGATGCGGGCCTGGTCGGCATCGGCGGCGCTGTCGGCCTGCCAGCCCAGCCAGGCGCAGGCATTTTCCAGCGCACGGCGCACGGTGGGGTTGTCGTCGGCGATCAACACGGCGAGACCCTCGGCGGCGGGCGGCACCTCGGGCGGGCGCGGCGGCGCCTTGCATTCGAGCGGGCACGAGAACAGGAACTCGGCGCCCTGGCCCGGTTCGCTGCGCACCTGCACCGCGCCACCCATCATGTCGGCCAGCTGGCGGCAAATCGCCAGGCCCAGTCCCACGCCGCCGAACTTGCGGCTGGTGCTGCTGTCGGCCTGCGAGAACGTGTCGAAGATGTGACCCTGCTGTTCTGCCGGGATGCCGATGCCGGTATCGCGCACGGAAAATTCGACCAGGATGGCGCGGTTGGCCGGACAGCCACCTTCCGTGCCGTCGTCGGCGCTGGCACCGGCGCGCACCGACAATACGACCTCGCCGGTGGCGGTGAACTTGATGGCGTTACTCAGCAGGTTGAGCAATACCTGCTGCAAACGCATCGGGTCGCCGGCCAGTTCATTGGGCAGGTGCGGGTCGATATCGTAGGCCAGTTCGATGCCTTTGTCGGCAGCGCTGCCGCTGATCAGGACGCTGATGCTGTCGAGGATGTGCCGCAGCTGGAACGGCGCGTGTTCGAGCTGCAACTGGCCGGCCTCCACGCGCGACAATTCCAGCACATCGTTCACCAGGCCCAGCAGCGACTGCGTGGCGACCTGGATCTTGTCCAGGTAGCCGCGTTCGCGCTGTGCCAGCTGCGCTTCCTGCAGCAGCCGCGCCAGGCCGATGATGGCGTTCATCGGCGTGCGGATTTCGTGGCTCATATTGGCCAGGAACTCGCTTTTCGCGCGGCTGGCGCCCTCGGCGCGGTCGCGCGCCAGCACCAGTTCATCGTTGACTTCCTGCAGGTGCAGCTCGGCTTCTTTCAGTTCCGTCACGTCGGAGACCAGCACGAAGAAGCCGCGTACCTCGCCGAATTCGCCCACGTCGGGAATGTAGTTGACCCAGGTGTAACCCACCTTGCCGGAAGGCCAGCGCAGTTCGCCGGCAAAGCCCTGCGGCTCGCCGTCGAGCGCGCCTTTGACGTAAGGAGCGTTGCTGGCGTAGGCCGCTTCCTTGAGGACGTCGGGCATGAAGGCGCCCAGCATCTGCGCTTCATCCATGCCGTGCCAGTCGAGAAAGTAGCGGTTGGCAAAGCGGCAGCGCAGGCCGGCGTCCCAGTAGGCCACCATGCCGGGCAGGCTGTCGGTGAGGGTGCGCAGGAAGTGTTCGCTCTTGCCCAGTTGCTCGACGGTGGCGCGCAAGGTTTCCTTGACCTGCTTGCGCTCGGTGATGTCCATTGCCAGGCCCAGGACGTGGGTGGGGACGCCGTGCTCGTCGCGCAGCGCCACCTTGCGCGTGGTGAGGTAGCGCGTCACGCCGCTGGCGTTGACGATCGGCTCTTCGGCGATTTCGGTGATTTCGTTGGCGTTGGAAGCGAGCACCGCGCGGTCGGCCTGGTTGTACAGCTCGGCCAGTTCGGGCGGATAGAAATCGAAGTCGGTCTTGCCCACGAACTCATCGCTGCTGATGCGCCCGGACAGCACGGCGCCATAGCGGTTGACCATTTCATAGCGCAGGTCGGACGCGCGCTTGAGGAAGATCATCGCTGGCATGTTTTCCACCACCGAGCCGAGCAACTGGCGCGAACGCTGCAATTCGGCGGCAATGCGCCGCTGGTCCGTCACGTCGAGCAACAAGCCGGTGATGGCCGTCACCAGGCCGCCCGGTCCGAACTGCGGGTAGTAGCTGGCCACCCAGTGCCGCACTTGCCGGTCTGCGTCGGCGCCGGCAGCGGCAAGGCCGGTGCGCTCGATGCCGACCAGCGGCCGACCCGTGTCGAGCACGGTACGGTAGTCGGCCAGCATGGCGCGGCGCAGGTCCGGATCATGGATCATGTCGCCGATATGGCGGCCGATGTGCACCACGACCGGCTCACCGGTCAGGCGCGCCAGGAAATCGTTGACGCGGATCACCCGCAACTCGTTATCGACATAGCTGAGACCTACCGGCGCGGTGGCGTACAGGGTTTCCAGCTGGCTGCGCGAGCGTTCCAGTTGCTCGGTGCGGTCGTTGACCAGCTTTTCCAGGCCATGGCGGTGTGCTTTCAAATCGATTTCCAGCGCATTGAACGCTTGCGCCACGGCGTCGGCCTCGCGGAAGGCCATCGGTTCGAGCGTAAACGGCCGGCCGCTGGCCAGCGCCTCGGCCGGCCCCACCAGCGCCCGGACCGACCGCGCGATCCGTCCGCCCACCAGCCACGCCAGCGAGAAACCGGCCAGCAGCACCAGGCCCATGGTCAGCGAGATATTGGTGACCGCGTGCAGCAGTTCTTCCAGCGCCTTGGCCTGCGGCGTGGAAATGACCACGGCGGCGCCGCTGACCGGCGAACGGCTGTAGCCCTGGTAAATCGCCTTGCCCTCGGTGTCGGTGGTGGCAAACAGGGCATCGGGCGCCCGTTGCAGCCGCGCGCGCAGGGCGGGATCGGCCACTTGCCCCAGCAACTGGCGCGGCCCGCCGGCCTGCGCCACCAGCCGCCCCTCGCCGTCGTACAGGGCCATGATCTGGTGCGGCTTGATGCGTTCGTCGCGCAGGATTTTCTCTAACTGGTCGGGCTTGAGCAAAGCCGTCAACCCATACACCACCTGGTTGTCCACGAACACCGGCACATCGACCGCCAGCAGCGCACTGCCGGCCACGTACACCACCGACAATTGCGACCGCGCCGTGTGGAACAGCGGCGCCAACCGGCTGGCATTGTTGATCGAATTGAAGGTCTCGGGCAGCGGCGCGCCCACGTGCATGGTCACCTGGCCGGCGCTGTCGCTGAGCAAAAATTGCGATGCCGGGAAGTGCGGTCCCAGCAGGCCGCCCGCTTGCAGGCGCAGCGTTGCCATGTCGTCAATGCGGATGCTGGGCGATATCGCCAGCGCTCGCGCCGCGCCCTCGCTTTGCACCAGGTCGCGGTCGATGGCGGCAGCCACCATGCGCGCGGCCTTGCGCGTGTCTTCCATCAGGGTGTTGCGCTCGCGGCTGTAGAACTGCTGCACTACCGCGCCAAAGCCGATCGTCGTCGGCAGTGCACAGGCCAGGACCAGCAGGGCGATCTGCGCGCGGATCGACGGCAGGCGGGTTTTGTCTGGCACTGGCGAAACTCCTGGACGGTGGGCTGGCCTGCGCTAGAAGAACACGGCGGTGCGCTGGATTACGCTGCCGTTGTTGGTGTAGGGAGCGGTGGCGCGCACCGAGCCGGTGTCGAACTTGCCGTCGTCGAGCTTGCTGTCGATCTGCTCGGCAAAGCCATCGGGCAGGTTGTCGAGGCGCACGCCGTTGCCGCCGCGCCCGCCCACGGCGTCGTTGTAGATATACACGGCGCCGCCCTGGGCGCTGGTCATGAAGTCGGTGGTGCCGTTGAACGACCCGGTGATGAAGCCGGCCAGCGCCAGGTGCTGCGGCGCCAGCAGGTATTCGGCGATCTGGCCGTCGCCATTGCCGTTGCCGGTGGCGCCGGGCGCGTGGGTAGTGCCTTGCACGTCGTCGCCGGGCAGGGCGCGGAACTTGTCCTGGTAGGCGTTGACGGCCGAGGTAAGCGAGGTCGATTGCTGGATGATGTTCTTGACGCGGGCGCTGTCGATCAGGCTCTGCCCCTTGAGCACGCCGCCGAGCAGTAGCCCGATGATCACCAGCACGATGGCGATTTCCACCAGGGTAAAGCCGGCTTGCCGCGCAGGCTGGCGTAAGGAGTGACGGAATGCGCGCATGGGAAATCCTTTCTTTAAAACAGCTTTAAATCTATCGACATATTACCGCAGCGCTAGCGCCCGGTGGGGTGGTTCTGTTGCTGCTGTTGAAGCTGTTGCAGACGGTCGGCCAGGAACTTCAGTTCGCGCGGATCGGTGACCTGGCCGCTGTCGAGCAGGCCGCCGACCAGGGTGCGGGCGGCGTCGAGCTCGTTCATGTCTTCGAGGATGAAGATTTCCAGTTGCCGCGCCCAGTCCGGCACGTTGGTACCGGTGGCGTGCAGGCGGATGTCGCGCGCGTAGGCGCGTGCCAGCGGCAGGTCGTGCAGGCGGTGCCTGGCCACCAGCGCCGCATGGGCCAGCCACGGCCAGCGCCGGTCGGGATCTTCGGCAAAGCGGGCGTGGACGAAGTCGAGCATCAGCCGCGTGCGCGCCGGGTCGCCGACGGCGCCGTACACCTGGCTGGCGGCCAGCAGCGGCGACTGGCCGCGCGGGTCGAGCTCGAGCACGCGTTGCAGCCAGCCGATCACGGTGGGGTAGTCGAGTTCGCGCCACGACACGCTGACGCCGGCCTGTTCGTCAGCACCCTGCACGTACAGCATGGTCAGCCGCGCCAGCGCCACCGGCTCGCCCAGCGCCGCCAGTTGTAACGCAGCACTCGACGGCGCCGGCGGCAGCGCGCGCGCGCGTGTCGTTTCGAGCGGGCGGCTGGCTTGCCAGGCGATGTTCAGCAGCAGGGCCAGCACCAGCAGCAGCCACACGCTGCGCGGTACCGCCGATAATGGCTTTTGCTGGGCCGCCATCAAATTTGCTTGCGGTAAAAATCAAACAGGCCGGCGCCGGCCATCAGCGCCATGTACAGTGCGGTCTGGACCAGGATCGCCAGCAGGTCGGCGCCGTTGCCGCAGTGGTACACCAGCCAGTCGCTGCGGGTGAACCGGTCCAGGTGCGGCAGCAGCAGGCCCAGCAGGTCGATGCCGCCCCCCAGCACGTGCTGGCCCAGCGTATCGGCGGTGGCGCCCGCCTGTTTCATCAGTTGCAGGGCGCCGATCGCGCGCGCCATCAGGTAAAACGCCGTTGCTGCCGCCAGCGCCGGCAGTACTTGCTGCAAGGTCAGCACGCACAGCAGGCTGAAGGCTGCCACGATCCAGCACTCGCACAGCAGCGAAAACGCCCAGAGCGCGGCCTGGTCCGGCGGCGCCAGGGCCAGCGCCAGGCCACCGAACAGCAGCGCCGGCAGCACGGCCAGGATGGCGAAACCGGCCAGCTTGCCGGTCAGGTACACGGCGCGCGGCATGGGCAAGGCAAGCAACAGTTCCAGCCCCTTGTCGCTCGCTTCGCGCACCATGCTGGTGATCACAAAAGTAGCCACCAGGAACACGCTGGCCACCCGCAGCACGGCGCCCAGCAATGCCGCCTGCAACTGGTGGCTTTCGGTCAGCGCCAGTTCCTGCAAAAAACCGGCCAGTCCCACCGCGCCCAACGCAGCGGCAATCAGCAGCCACAGCAGGCGGTTGCGCAGCGCTTCGAGCAGCGTGTAGCGGGCGATGGTGACAGCCATGGACAGGTGCATGCGCATCATGGCCACGGTCATGGCAGTTTCTGCGCCGCGACCATGCGGTTGATCAGGACATTGGGCGACATCCACAACACAAGGTCGTCGTACTCGCCGCCGGGCGCGCGCGGGTCGGTGCTGGCCGGGCGGGTGACGAACGCCACGCCTTCGCCGCCGAGGTTGGTTTTCTCGTCGATATTGCCCTGGCCGGCGTCGAGCAGTTGCGTGTTCTGGTCGCTGGTGGCGCCGTAGCCGTTGCGGCCGAACGACAGGATCACGGCAGGGATGTCGTTGGCGTCGGACGCCGGGATGATCTGGCCGTCCATGCCGCGCGTGGCCACCGTGATGTCGCGCGGCGAGTTCAGCGTGAAAAAACTGACGCTGTTGGCAAACGATGGCGTGACCGAGTAGGCCAGCACCCGGCCCCAGCCGTCAAGCTTTTGCACGCCCAGCGTGGCCCACGGCAGATAGCCGTAGCGCTTGTTGCAGATGCTGCCGGCGCGGTCTTCGCGGCCGTCGATGGCGGAAATGGCGGGGCAGGGCAGGTAGTTGTTGCGCAGCGCAAAGCCGAACAGCGCCTCGCGCGCGTCTTCCATCGCGCGCTGGGTGTCGGTCACGCGCCGCTGTTCCAGTTGCGACGACAGCGGCGCCACCAGCCCGCCGATCATCAGGCCGACCACCAGCAGCACGATGGCGATTTCGACGATGGTGAAGCCGGCTTGACGGGAACGGTGGCGTAATGGCATGGGCAAAGAGTTATTGAGGTGATTTGGTGACGGGCGCGGTAGCGCGCAGGCGCTGGCGGATCAACCGCAGCGGCACCCAGCCGAGTTCGTTGCTGAAACTGCCGCCGAGGCTGCGCACATCGTCGGTGGCGGCGCGCGCCATGAAATCGCGCACGGCTTCGGCGTTGGCCTGCTCGTCGAGGTTGTCGGTGACCGCGCTGGCCTGTTCGATGCCGGCCAGGCTGGTGCCCAGGTGGCGCCCGCTGGACAGGATGACGGCGGGCGCGCAGCGGTCGTCCACCACGCAGTTGGCCGAACCCACGCGGTAAAAAATGCCGCCGTCGTCGCTGCGGTCCAGCAGGGTCTTGGTGGCCTCGGCCGCCTGGTCGAGGTTGCCGTTGGTGAATTCCGGCGAGACGCTGTAGCGCAGCAGCTTGTTCCAGCCGTCGCCGGGCGTGATGCCCAGCGTGGTCCACGGCAGCCAGCCGGTGCAGGCGGCGTCGTCGCGGCATGGCTGGCTACTTTCGCGTCCGTCCAGCGCAGACTGAGCCGGACGCGGCAGCCGGCGGTGGACGATGGCATAGCCGATCAACGCCTCGCGCGCATCGGCCAGCGCGGCGCGGGTGACGGCCTGGCGGCGCAGGTCGCCCTTGGGCTGACTGAACATGCTGATCAGGAACGACGACGCACCGAGGCCCAGGACCAGTAGTAGCAGCAATAGTGCAGCGCCGCGCTGGCGCTTCAGCGGTGGATGCTGGGCCAAAGACCGATGTGCCTTCCAGGGCCGAGGTCGCACCGATGGCCGATGAGATCCCGGCGCTGGCTGGCGGGTGCTCATTGGCTGACGTCTTTCACGCGGCCGTCGGCCAGGTCGTAGCGCTGGCCCGGTTGCAGCACGATGCGCTTGCCCGACGGTAGCGTGACCGTGACCGCCTTGCTGTCGCGGTTGGTGAACTTGTTGGCGGCGCCACGCTGTGGCTGGTTGTTGAGCCAGACCGTGCTGCGACCGTTGCTGCTGCGCAGGACGCCGTTCATGGTCAGCTGTTCGGATGGCGGTGGCGTGTCGGCTGCGGCTGCGGCTGCGGAGCTGGCGCCGGGCATCGGCATTTGCTGCATCTGCTGCATTGGCGGCGGTTGCTGTTGTTGCTGCGCCATCGCTGCTGCCTGGTTTTGCGCCGGCGCCAGTTCCCGCGCTGCGCGAGCCATGGCGATCATCTCGGCCTGCATGCCGGGCGGCATATTGGGCGGTAAATCAGGCACGACGTCGGGCGCCAGGCCGGGAAGTCTTCCCTGTGCCATTCCGGTTGATGATGGTATTTGCATCCCCGGCGGCATTCCCGGCGCTGATTGCACAGGCGGCATCCCGGGCATCAAGCCCTGCTGCATGGATGGCGCCATTTCGCCTGTCGAGCCGGCGCCACCACGCGGATACGCGGCACCCGATCCGGCCGACTTGCTGCGGCTGGCGTCGATAGTCTGGCGTTCCTGCGGCGTATTGAACAGCCGGCCCAGTCCCGGTTGAGCCTGCGCCATCGGCAGAGCCAGCAGCGGTAGTAACCAGAAAACTCGTTTCATCGCCCGCAGTGGGTGCGTCAAGCAGTTGCGTCGCAAGGCCAGCAGCGACGGTAATACGACAATGGGCCTCATGGCTGCCGTCCAGTGGCCAGCGCCGGCGGCTGCGTGGCAAGGGGGGCGGGCGCCATGGTGATCCAGTTCAGCGTGCAATCGACGCCGAGGTTGCCGCCCAGGGCGGCCTGGCCGGGCTGGCCCGGTTCGCCCAGCTGGCCAAGTTGACTGACCTGGCCGCCAGCAGCTGTCGCCAGCCGCTTGAGCGAGCAATCCTGCGCCGCGAAAAAGCCGCGCGCGTGCAGGCCGGCGAGAAAATCGAACAAGTCCATTTCGTGCAGCAGTTCCATGTGCAGGCGCATGCGGCTGCCGCGCAACTGGTAGTCGCCGAGGTCGAGCGCCGCTTCCAGCCGCACCGGTTGCTGTGGCTCGATCTGGTAACTGAGCGGCGGCAGTTGCAGTTCTTCCTGCACCTGGCGGATCGCATCGACCCATTCCAGGCGGCGCTCGTCGCCGATCAGCCCGCGCTGGCGCAGTTCCACGTAGCGTTGCTGGAAGTTGCGGATGTCGCGCTTTTCGTTATCGACGTGGGCGTAGCGCGAGTGGGCGGTGTCGCGCAGGCGCTGGGTGCGTTGCAGGTCGTCGTCGGCTTCGTGGCGCTGGGCGGCGGTGACCGCCACCAGCGTGGCGCCGATGACAACCGCCGCCAGCGCGGCCAGCGCGGCGGTGCGGATCTGGGCGAAGCCGGCGATCCAGTATGGCAGCGCGATGGTGTTCGCGGCCTTTTTGGCACTGGCGGCCGGATTGGCTGGGTTGACAGGGTTGGCGTTCATGGCTTCCACACCAGGTTCAGGGTGAATTTGGCGCGGGCGCTCGAACCGGACGCCGTCGCGGCACCGGCCTTGCCGTCGAGGCGCACGGTGGGACGGGTGTCGAGTGGCGGCTTGTCCACCTGCACCAGCAGGCGTTGGTTGGTTGCCAGTTGCCGGGCGAACTGGTTCATGGTGTTGACGGCATTGCGGTAATCATCCTCGGGCGACAAAATCTCAGCTTCGACCTGCAGCGATTGCGGCGGCCGCGCCGGAATGCCGGCCAGCAGCGACGACATCGGCGTGACCGTTGCCGCGCCGGTGCTGCCGTTGACCAGCACCGGCGCGCCGGTCGAGGGCTGGCCCGGCAAGTCCACTTTCCAGCCCAGTTGCAGCAGGCGGATCTGCGGCGATTGTTCCAGCGCGGCGCTCACCATGGACACCATCTGCCACGGCGAAGGTCCCTGCAGCACCAGCATGCGTTCGACATTGACGGCCGCGCGCATATTGGCGGTCGATGTCACGCGTGGCGGCATGGCGGCCATCACCTCGTTGTAGCGGCGGTCGAACTGCTGCGCTTCGTGCGCCAGCTGCGCGCGGTCGGCGCGGGCATCCCAGGTCTGCCACAGGTTGATGCCGACCGCGCACGCGGCCACCACGGCCACGGTGCCGGCAGCGAAGTACAGGTTGCGGCGCGCGCGCCACAGCTGGTAGTAGCGGCGCAACGGCCCCAGCGTGTAGTGGCTGGCCGGCTGGGTTTTTGCCAGCAGGGCCAGCAGCATGGAATCGGCCAGGGCGGTGCTGTTGTCCTGCGCCTTGGCCGCTTCGATCTTGAGTCCGAGGCGGTCGGCCACCTGCGCCAGCGGCAGGAAGCGGAACGCGGTCTCCGGGCCTTCCTCGCACTGCATTTCCAGTGCCGGCAATTGCTCGCCTTGCGCGATTACCACGGTTTCCAGCACGCTGCCGCGCGCGAACAGCCGCACGCTGGTCAAAAATTGCTGGGTCTTGGCGGTCTCGGTGCCGACATTGACGGCGTCGCCGTCGCGGTCGATGGCCGGCGTCAGGCGCGAAAATTTCAATTGGCCGCGCTGGAAATAGCTCTGGCGCCAGCCTGCCGACTGTTGCGTGACCAGCAGCAGGTGCTCGCCCTGCAACCCCAGCTTTTTCACCAGGTGCTCGCTCAGCAGCGTGGTCGAATACAGGCCGGCCAGCGGAATGCGTTCCTGTTCCAGCGCCTCCACCCACGGCAACACGATGGACGGATTGGTCAGCGCGGACAGCAGCACGATGTCGTCGCGGCGGCCGCCGGGCTCGCGGCCCTGCACCTCGTGGTGGCGGAACGGCGTTTCGCGGTATTGCTGCAACAGGCGCCGCTGCATCAGCTTGGCGCCGGCGCGGCCGCCCACGTGCGGCAGCTGCAGGCGCTGGAAGTCTTCTTCGATCAGGTCGGCCAGCACCACCACCGGCAGGTCGCGCTGGTCGTCGAGATAATCGAGCAGGGCGTCGATGCCGCTGGTGTCGTTGGTGAAGCTGGCGCCGCCCAGCAGGCGGCCGCGCTGCCAGCGCCACGCAGTCAGGGAGTCGTTGCTCAGATAGAGTACATGTCGGTTCAGCACGGAAGCCTCAGGTCTGGATCTTGCTGATCGTGTCGTATATCGGGCCCATGACGGACAACATGATCCAGCCCACCATCAGGCCCAGGATCACGGTCATGGCCGGCTCTATCATCGATTGTACTTTCTCGATCATTTCCTTGACTTCGCGGTTGTAGAAGTACGCGACGTTGCGCAGCGCGCCGTCGAGCGCACCCGTGGTTTCGCCCACCTTGAGCATGCGGATCACCAGCGGCGGAAAAATGCCGGTGTTCTGGAACGCCGCCGTGATGCCCTGGCCTTCGGAAATCAGTTGCCCGGCGCGGCGCAGGCCGGCGGCCACCACGCGGTTGCCGACGATGCCTTCGGACAGGCGCAGGCATTCGAGTATCGATATGCCGGAGGCGTACATCATGGCAAAAAACGTGGCAAAGCGCGCCAGCATGATCTTGTGCAGTACCGGGCCGATCAGCCACACGCGCAATTTAAAACCGTCGGCAACAAAACGCGCATGTTCGCTCTGGCCGAGCCAGGCGCGCAGGCCCACGTACGCCACGATCGGCAACGCCACGATGATGTACCAGTAATTGATGAAGATGCCGGACACCCAGATCAGCGCCTTGGTGTGCAGCGGCAGCGTGTTGCCCATGTTTTTGACAAAACTGGTCAGCTGCGGCACCAGGTATATCATCAGGAAAAATGTCACGCCGGTGACGAACAGGCCCACGGCCGCCGGGTACATCACGATTTTTTTCGTTTGCGACGCCAGCTCGTCCTGCCACTTCAGGCTTTCCGACAAATTCTTGAACACCTCGGTCAGCTTGCCGCTTTGCTCGCCGGCCATCACCAGGCTGGTAAACGTGTGGTCGAACACTTCCGGGTAAGCGGCCATGGCCGCCGACAGTTGCAGGCCGCCCTCGATATTTTCGATCAGGCCCGTGATCATCTCGCGAAAGCGCGGGTGGTCGATGCTCTCGCGCAGGTCGTTCAAGCCTTCGAGGATCGGTACGCCGGCGCCGGTCAGCTGCTCCATGTGGAAGCAGAAGTTGATCAGGTCGCGCCGCGTGATCACGCGCTTGAGTGCCACCACGCGCGCGCGCGAAACGCGGCAGTCGATCAGATCCAGCCCCATGCGGTGCAGGCGCAGTTCCAGGTCCGGCTCGTTGGACGCATCCATATTGCCGGGCTGGATCTGGCCGGCGGTATTCATGGCGCGGTAAAAATACTGGGGCATCAGCGCAGCCTCCCCAGGCGCTCGGTGAGATCGACCACGCGGCCCACTTCCTCCAGCGTGGTCACGCCCTCCAGCACGCGGCGCACGCCGTCGTCGATCAGGCTGTGGAAGCCGCCGGCCGCTGCCGCCGTTTTCAGCTCGCGCGACGACACGCGCCGCGCCACCAGCTCATCGAGCGCCGGCGTCATTTTCAACAATTCGATGATGGCAATCCGCCCCTTGTAGCCCTGGTGCGCGCAGCGGTCGCAACCGACCGCGCGGTACAGGGTTTGCGGCGGCGCGTCCTCCGCCAGCCCCAGCAGCTGGCGCTCGATATCGTCGGCCAGGTGCGCTTCGCGGCAATGCGGACACAGCTTGCGCACCAGGCGCTGGGCGATGATGCCGATGATGTTGCCGGACATGATGTCGGGCAGCACGCCGATATCGAGCAGGCGCGGAATCGCGCCGATGGCCGAATTGGTGTGCAGCGTGGAATACACCTGGTGGCCGGTCATGGCGGCGGCAAACGCCATCTCCGCGGTTTCCTGGTCGCGGATTTCGCCCACCAGAATGATGTCCGGGTCCTGTCGCATCATCGAGCGGATGCCCTCGGCAAAGCCCATCTTGGCCGATTCGTTGACCGACGTCTGCCGGATCATGTTCATCGGGTACTCGACCGGGTCTTCCAGCGTCATGATATTGACGCTCTCGGTGTTGATGTGATTGAGGATCGAATACAGCGTGGTGGTCTTGCCGGAGCCGGTGGGACCGGTCACCAGGATCACGCCATCGGGCCGGGCGATCATCAGCTTTAATAAACTAAGCTCCGCTTCGCCGAGGCCGAGGCCGTCGAGCGGCACGATGCCTTTCTGGCGGTCGAGCACGCGCAGCACGAAGTTCTCGCCATGCGTGGTCGGTTGCGCGGACGCACGGAAGTCGATCTGCCGGCCCGAAAACTTGATCGAGATGCGGCCGTCCTGCGGCGCGCGCGTCTCGGCGATGTTCATGTTCGACAGCACCTTCAAGCGCACGGCCATGGCCGGCCAGTACGATTTGTGCAGGCTGCGGATCTGGCGCAAGATGCCGTCGATGCGGTAGCGGATGCGCAGGAACGACTGCTCCGGTTCGAAGTGCAGGTCCGAGGCGCTGTTTTGCACGGCATCGGCCAGGATCGCGTCGATCAGGCGCACCATCGGCTGGCTGTATTCGTCGGACGCGCTGCCCATGCTGGCGTAATTGACTTCGCCGGTTTCGATCTCGTGCAGGATGCCGTCGATCGACAGTTCGAAGCCGTAGTACTGGTCGATCGCGCGCGAAATGTCCGATTCGTTGACCAGCAGCGGCGTGATCGTGATGCCCTTGACCAGCATGGCGCTGATCTGGTCGAGCGCGACGATGTTGCTGGTGTCGGACATGGCCAGGATCAGGTTGTCCGTTTGCCGCTCATAGACGATCGGAAACACGCGGTAGCGCTTGGCCACTTCCTTCGGGATCAGTTTCAGGGCGATGGCATCCACCACCAGGCTGGTGAGATCGGCGCTCTGCTGGTTCAGGTTTTCCGACAGCGCCATGCGCACGGTCGCTTCGGTGACGAAGCCGAGCGTGATCAAGAGTTTGCCGAGCGGCTCGTTGCTGCGCTTTTGCTCGATCAGCGCGATGCGCAGCTGGTCTTCGCTGATCACGCCTTTCTGGATCAGCAGCTTGCCGAGCGGGAGTTTTGCTTGTTCTGCCATGGAACTCCTAGTGCGCTCCATTCAACTCGTGCATGCGCTGGCGCAGCGCGGTGCGATCAAAACCGGCCGGTTTGTCCTGCCCCAGCGCCAGTGCGCGCTGGTAATAGGTCAGCGCCAGCTTGCCCTGGTTCAGGCGGTCGAGGCCGATGGCCAGGTTGTAGGCGTAATCGGCATTGTCGGGCGCTGCCGTGTAGGCGCGGAAATAGGTTTGCTGCGCCTCGGGCCAGCGGCCTTGTTGCGCGTACAGGTTGCCGAGCGCGAACAGCACCGGGCCGGCATCGGGATTGCTGGCGAGGATGGCTTTCAGGCGCCGCTCGTTCTGACCGGCGTCGCCGCCGCTCAATCCCACCAGTCCGGCCACGGCCGTGGCGTCGTTGGGATCGAGTTCGAGCAGGCGCAGGTAGTAGCTCGATGCCTGCGCGCCCTGGTTCTGGCGCGCGGCCACGGTGGCCATGCCCAACAAGGCGTCGCGGCTGTTCGGGTCCTGGCGCAGGGCAGTCTCGTACTGCTGCTGGGCTGTGGCCAGGTCGCCGGTGCGCAGCAGCTCGTAGGCATTTTCCAGCGCCGGGGCAATCCGCGCCGGTTGCACGGTGCGCGCCACGCGGATGTCGGTGTTGTCGGGCGCGGCCACGGGTGGCAGCTTCTCTTGGCGCGGCATGTTCGCTTGGGCCTGGATCGCCTGCTGGGTGGCGGCCAGTTCCTGCTCGGTGCGTTCGAGGCGGCGCTCGAGGTCGTCGCGCGCAGCGCGGCTCATGCCGCCCATGGGCGAGGGCGCCAGCATGCCGGCAACCGAAGGATCGCCGCCGCCCGACGCATCGACGCCATCGCCAAGCGCTGCCGGATCGGTGGCGCCGGCGGGGCCGACGATTTGTACCGCGTTGGTGGCGCCGGTGGCGCCCGGTGGGGGCATTGCCACCGGCGGCAGGCGCGAACCGGCGCCCGGCGCCATCACGGCTTGCCAGTAGTAATAGCCGAAGCCGAGGATGATCAGCGCCAGGACCGAGAGCAGGCCGATCAGGCGCAGCCGTTCGGGGTCCATGCCCGGCGGTTCGGCATTGCCGGCGGCTGCCGCGCGGGCGCGGATGCGTGGGGTGTCGCCGTTGCCGTTGCTGCCGCCGTTGCCGTTTCCGCTGCCTGTGCGCGGCGCAGCGCGTGGCTTGGCTCGTGCCGCTGCGCTGGCGGCAGTGGCTGCGGCGGTTGCCGATGTAGCGGAGTGGACTGGCTCGCCGGTGATCGGGTCGAAGGTGGCCGATGGCGCGTTGCGCGCGGAGCCAGCAGTTGCCGAGCCTGGCACGGCTGACGATCCGAAGGCGGAACCAGGACCTTTACCGGACGGGGTAGCAAAGTCGGCTGCGTAACCGGAACCAGGGCCGGCGGTAGAGTTGGACGGGGCGGTAAAGTCGGACGCATAGCCGGAAGCAGGGCCGGCGACTGAACCGAACGAGGTGTCTGCGGCCAATAGACCTGCGCCATCTAATCCTGCAGCGTCAGGGCCAAATGAAACGGGGCCACCGCCTGCGTTGCCGGCGGACAGTGGCGCGCGAGTGCCGTTCACATCAGCACCGGCAGTGCCAGACGAGAACGAAGCGTGGGTATCACCTGAACCCGTGCCTGTGGTGTCAGCTGAAAATGGTGCGTGGTTGCCGCTTGCGCCGGCCGCTGCCGATGCCCCGCGCGCGCGCGGTGCAGCCGGATCGGGCGCAAAGTCGAACGACAGTCCGGATTGCTGTTGCGGTGCGTTTGGCGGCACCGGGTCCGGCATCGGGCGAGCGGTGGAACTGGCTGCGGCAGCCAGGGTCGGTGAGGACGGCTCCAGGCTGAACGATGGCTCGAAGTCCAGGCTCAGCTCACGCCTGGCCGGTGCCGCCCCAGTCATTGCGGCAGTTGCGGTTGTTGGGGCGGCGGCCGCAGTACCGGCACCGCCAGCAACAACACGGGTGGCCCCAGCACCGCCGGCACCGGAACCGGCGCCAGCACCAGCATAGCCAGCACCAGCACCAGCACCAGCAGCATGGCCAGCACCAGCACCAGAAGCATGGCCAGCACCGGCACGAGCACCGCCACCATCAGGCGCGGGCGCAGGTTCCGGCGTCAACGCCAGGATATCGTCGAACTCGCGCGACGGCCGGTCCACCTCGGTGTCGCCGGCGGCATTCTGTTTGGCGCGCTCGGCTTTCTTGAGCGCTTGCATTAACAAGCTCATGATCCGTTGGCCTTGGCGGTAGGGACAGGGTAGGTGGACGGTACCGGGTACGGTTCGGTGTCGGGCTCGCCCGGCAGCAGGTCGCGGTAATTCTTGTAGTCGCCGTTGACGCTGGCATCCTTGATCACGATCGGCCGCATGAAGATCACCAGCTCGGTCTTGGTGCTGGTTTCATTGCGGTACGAGAACAGGTCGCCGATCACGGGCACGCTTGAGAGCAGCGGGATGCCATCCTTGAGATTGTCCACGCTGTCCTGCATCAGGCCGCCCATCACGGCGATCTGGCCGCTCGGCACCTTCATCAGCGATTCCAGTTCGCGCGCCTGGATCACCGGCACCCGGCTGACCACCTTGGCGTCGGCCAGCGCCGGGTTGGGATCGTTGACGTAGCCGACGATGCGGGTAATGGTGGGGCGGACGTTGATGGTGACTTCGTCGTTGTCGGCAATTTGCGGCGTCACGCTCATGACGAAACCTACCGGCACGGTTTCGAGCTTCGATTCGTACACCGGCTGCGAAATCGGATTGCCGTTGGTGCCCAGCACGGCCGGCGTCACCTTGATCGAGAAGAACACATTGTTATCGACCACCTTGAGCAGCGCGGTCTGGTTGTTCATCACGCTGATTTTCGGGCTCGACAGCACTTTTACCTTGCCGAAAGATTCGAGTAACTGGATCGCCGCTGTCAGGTTGCCCAGCTTGCCCGTCGCCGAGTAGCTGAGCAGGAAGGCGCCGGGACTGGTGCCGGGATTGACGCCGCTCGGCAAACCGGTCTGGCCCACCGACTGCTGGGTGAACCGCACGTTGCCGCCCGAGAGCGTGGACCAGTTGATGCCCTGCTGGTAGTTATTGCTCAGTTTTACTTCGAGCACGGTGGCTTCGATCAGCACCTGCCGCTTGGCTGCGCCGAGCACGATCTCGAGAAACTCGCGGATTTTCTCGTGCTGGCGATTGGTGGCGCGCACGGCGATCAGGCCGCCCTCGGCATTGACCACGACCGAGTTGGTGGTGGCGTTGCGATTGCCGCCGAAGGCGCCGCCATCGAATGGCGACGGCGTACTTTGCTGGTTCTGCTGGCTATTGCTGCCCTGGGCGCCTTGCTGCTGGTTGGCCTGGCTGGGCGCGGGCGCCGCCAGCGGATCGACCAGCTTGTCGTTGATGGTGGTCGGGCGCAGCATGTCGCGGATATTTTTTTCCAGGCTGTACCAGAAATTGTTGTCCGAGCGGTTGTTGACCACGGTGGTCGAGTTATTGCTCGGATTGTTCGTCGAACTGCTGCCGCCAAACGAACCGCCGCCCGTGCCGCCACCCTGGCCGGTACCGGTAGTCGCGCCCACCGGGTTGGACGCGCTGCCGCCACCGCCGGTGGTGGAAATCTGGGTAGCGATATTCACGCTGCTGTTAGTGCTGCGCGCGATGTTGACGTAGTCCACCTTGTAGTTGCGCCACTCTGGCGTGTCCGGCAATACGGTCAAGGTGGTGCCATTGATCTCGTAGCGCATGTCCACCTGGCGCTGTATGCGCGACAGCAGCTGCGGCAGGGTCTGGTCGAGCGCGTTCAGGGTGACGCTGCCTTCCACGCCAGGATGAACATCGACGTTGAGGCCGGCGTCGCGTGCCAGCGCGAACAGCAGCGACTGCACCGGCACCTTGTGCACGGTCACGCTATAGGTTTCCACCTTGGCCGTCGGCTTCGGGGGCGGCAGCATGGCGCTTTGGCGCACCGGTTCGGGAATCGCCCCGGCGGCGCGCGGCGCTTCCGAAATATGGGTGGACGAGGGCGGCAACGCGCGCGTGGCGCATCCCAACAAGAGCATCGGTACAAGCGAACAGGCTAGTTTTTTCATTGAGTCTTTCCGGCCCGGTGACACTGCAGGATATTGTAAATTTGCAATTTTAACGACCATGATCTTACAATTCAGAAGCCGTCGCAAGGACGCTCCAACAGATTGCAACAAATAGCAGGCACAGCAAACACGCCATTACAACACTGCGTGGTTGCAAGCCTGCAAACCGTGCCCGGCGCGCAGACCGGTACGACCGGAACGGCGACTCGGCAATCGCCAGCCGGGCATGGCGCGCTTCCACCGTCGCCGCATCGTCGGCAAACGCCGCCAGCAGCGCCTTGTCCGCCAAAATATTGATGCGCCGGACGATGCCTTCCGAGGCGTCGCCGATCAGCCGCACTGCATCGCTGCTGAACACGGGAGCGCCGTCATGGCCGGCCGCTGTCAGCCGGAACGCCAGGAACTCCGCCACCAGCGACTGCGCCAGGGCCGGCACCTCGAAGCTATGGGTGATGCGTTCCTTCAGTTGCCGCATCGACGGCAAGTCCAGGTGGCGGTTCAGCTCGGGCTGGCCGAACAGCACGATTTGCAGCAGCTTGCTGCTGGCCGTCTCCAGGTTGGTCAGCAGGCGGATCGCTTCCAGCGTATCCAGCGGCATGGCCTGCGCCTCTTCCACCAGAAGCACCACGTTGCGGCCCTGGCCATGCAGGCCGATCAGGTGCGTCTGCACGGCGCGCTGGATTTCATCGACCCGGTAGCCGCGCGTGGCCAGGCCCAGCTCGGCCGCAATCGCATATTGCACTTCCACCGCGCTCACATTCGGGTTGACCAGGTAGATCACCTCGATATGGTCGGGCAGGCGGCTTTCCAGCATGCGGCACAGCATGGTCTTGCCGGTGCCGACTTCGCCGGTCACCTTGACGATGCCTTCGCCGTGGCATACCGCGTACAGCAGCGCCTCGAGGATGTCGCCGCGCATATTGCCCGAGTAAAAAAACGCCGGGTTGGGCGTGATGCCGAACGGCGTTTCGCGCAGCCCGAAGTGTTCCTGATACATTGCCGTGGTCGCCATCATGCGATGCTGGCCAGAAAGGCCTGCTCCAGGGTGGCGGCGTGGTAGTGCGCGCGGCACTCGGCCGGGGTGCCGGTAAACCGGATCGCGCCATCGTGCAGGATGGCCATGCGGTCGCACAGTTCATCGACGTCGGCCAGCGCGTGCGACGTGAAAAACACCGTGCTGCCGCGCTGCTGTAACGCGCGCAATTGCTGTTTCAACAGCGCGCGCGCTTTCGGATCGAGTCCGCTCATCGGCTCGTCCAGCACGTACAGGCGTTTATTGGACAGCAGGCAGGCGGCCAGGCCCAGCTTCTGGGTCATGCCTTTCGAATAATGGCGCACGGTTTTCTTCAGCGCGGCCGGGTCGAGGTCGAGTGCGGCCAGCATGGCGGCCACTGCCGTTGCATCGACCTTCAACCCCTGCAAGGTCAGCAGGTACTTGATGAAGTCGGCGCCGGTCAGGTAGTAAGGTGGCGTCAGGCGCTCGGGCAGGAAGCCCAGCGGCGCGCGGCTGGCCGGACGGTCGTGCGGCTGGCCGAAAATGGCGATCTCGCCACCGTCGAGCGCGCAGAAATCGAGCAGGCACTTGATCAGGCTGGTCTTGCCGGCGCCATTCACGCCCACCAGGCCGAAACATTCGCCCGCGTGCACCGCCAGATCGACTCCTTGCAGCACGCCGGCCTGGCCATAGCGTTTGACAACTTGCTGGAAGCACAGGGCGGTTTCAGTCATCGATGCGGGAGGAGAATAGCCGGTGGGAAACAAGGTAACACTGTAGCGTATCCGTGCGCGGAATGCGACATCGTTTCGTCTTTCTTCATCGCAAATGTCACATTCTCGTCTAGAATGTCTGGCAAGTTGTCTTAGGGTATTTTTTGATGCCCGCCCGAATCTAACAAGGAGCAGGTATGGCAAGGCCCGAAAAAGTCAGACTGGGGGAAATCCTGGTGCAGCAAAAGTTGCTGTCGGAAGAGCAACTGGGCCTGGCGCTGACCGAGCAAAAGCGCAGTGGCCGCAAGCTGGGCCGGGTGTTCATCGAGAACGGCTACGTGACCGAGGAACAGATCTCCAATGCGCTGGCGCGCCAGCTCAGCATTCCTTACCTGAACCTGAAATTCTTCAACGTCAATCCCGAGATCGTGCGCCGCTTGCCCGAGACCCAGGCGCGCCGCTTCCGCGCGCTGGTGCTCGAAGACCGCCAGGGAACGCTGCTGGTCGGCATCTCCGATCCGACCGACCTGTTCGCCTACGACGAGATCGCCCGCATCGTCAAGCAACCGATCGAGCTGGCAGTGGTCAACGAGACCGAGGTGCTGGGCGTAATCGACCGCATCTACCGCCGCACCGAGGACATCTCCGACCTGGCGCGCGAGCTCGAACAGGATCTGGGCGATGTCTCGGTGGACTTCGGCGCGCTGGCCGCCAACCCCAACCTGGAAGAAGCACCGATCGTCAAGCTGCTGCAGTCGGTGTTCGACGATGCCGCCCAGGTGCGCGCCTCCGACATCCACATCGAGCCGCAAGAGGGGCGGCTGCAAATCCGCTTCCGTATCGACGGCGTGCTGCACCTGCAAACCGAAACCGATATCAAGATCGCGCCGTCGCTGGCGTTGCGCCTGAAGCTGATGTCGGAGCTCGATATTTCGGAAAAGCGCCTGCCGCAGGACGGCCGCTTTGCCGTGCGCGTGCGCAACCAGCGCATCGACGTGCGTATTTCGACCATGCCCACCCAGTACGGCGAATCGGTGGTGATGCGTTTGCTGAACCAGGGCGGCACCCAGTTGCGGCTCGATGCCATCGGCATGCCGCGCGCGCTGGTGGAAAAATTCCGCGCCATCGTCCAGCGCCCCAACGGCCTGGTGCTGGTGACCGGACCCACCGGTAGCGGCAAGACCACCACCCTGTATTGCGCGCTGGCCGAACTGAACTCGGTCGAGAAAAAGCTGATCACGGTGGAAGACCCGGTCGAATACCGGCTTTCCGGCATCAACCAGGTGCAGGTCAACGAAAAGATCGAGCTCGACTTTGCCCGCGTGCTGCGCTCGGCGCTGCGGCAGGATCCCGACATTGTGCTGGTGGGCGAGATGCGCGACCAGGAAACCGCGCAAATCGGCCTGCGCGCCGCCATGACCGGCCACCTGGTGCTGTCCACCTTGCACACCAACGACGCCGTCAGCACGCCGCTGCGCCTGATGGACATGGGCGTGCCGCGCTACATGGTGGGCAGCTCGCTGCAGGCGGTGCTGGCCCAGCGCCTGGTGCGCACCATTTGCGAAAGCTGCACCACCCCGTACGAACCGACGCCGTCCGAGCGCGAATGGCTGAGCCTGGAACTGAATGACAAGGTGGACATGGCGCGCTACTTCCACGGCAAGGGCTGTTCGCACTGCAACGGCATGGGATATCGCGGCCGTACCGGCGTCTATGAATTGCTGGAAATGACGCGCGCCGTGGTCGATGCCGCCAACGATCCGAATCCGTCGCACTTCCTGAAAGTGGCGAAGCAGCAAATGGCTGGCGAAACCCTACGCCGCCACGCCGTGCAACTGGTGGTGCAGGGCCGCACCACCATCGCAGAAGCGATGCGCATCAGCAACCAGATCGAGGAATGACGTGCCGTATTTCGCCTACAAGGCCCGCAACGCGCGCGGCGAACTGATGCAAGGTGTGCTGGAAGCGGCCGACAGTGGCGCCGTGGCCGACCAGCTGTTCAACACCGGCCTGACGCCGATCGAGATCACCGTCACCCAGAAGCGCGTGACCGACGGCGGCGAGGGCTGGTGGGCCAAGCTGCTGGAAAAGAAGGTGACGTCGATGGACGTGCAACTGTTCAGCCGCCAGCTTTATACGCTGCTCAAGTCCGGCGTACCGATCATGCGCGGCCTGGCCGGTTTGCAGGAGTCGGCGGTCAGCAAATCGTTCGGCAAAGTGATCAAGGATTTGCGCGAGTCGCTCGATTCCGGCCGCGAGCTGTCGGCCGCCATGCGCCGCCACCCGGATGTGTTTACGCCGTTTTACCTGTCGATGGTGCGGGTGGGCGAGATGACCGGCCGCCTGGAAGAAGTGTTCCTGCGCCTGTTCGACCACCTGGAATTCGACCGCGACATGCGCGACCGCGTGAAAACCGCGCTGCGCTATCCGAGTTTCGTGGTGCTTGCGATGATCGCTGCCATGGTGGTGGTCAATATGTTCGTCATTCCCGCTTTCGCGGGCGTGTTTGCCAGCATGCACGCCGAGTTGCCGTTGATGACGCGCATCCTGATCGGCTTCTCCAACTTCACCGTGCGCTACTGGACGCTGCTGGCGGCGCTTGCGGCGGTCAGCATCTTCGGTTTCCGCAGCTGGGTGCGCACTCCCGGCGGGCGCTATCGCTGGGACAAGTTCAAGCTGACCATCCCGGTCGCCGGCAAGATCATCCTCAAGGCCACGCTGGCGCGCTTTGCCCGTAGCTTCGCGCTGTCCTCGCGCAGCGGCGTGCCCATCGTCCAGGCGCTGACCGTGGTGTCGCAGACAGTCGAGAACACCTACCTGTCGGCGCGCGTGGAGCAGATGCGCGACGGCGTGGAGCGCGGCGACAGCATCCTGCGCACGGCTGCTGCTGCCGCCGTATTTACGCCGGTGGTGCTGCAAATGATCGCGGTGGGCGAGGAGAGCGGCGCCATCGATGACCTGATGGACGAGGTGGCGCAAATGTACGAGCGCGAAGTCGATTACGAGCTCAAGACCCTGTCGGCGCAGATCGAGCCGATCATGATCGTGTTCCTCGGCATCATGGTGCTGATCCTCGCGCTTGGTATTTTCCTGCCGATCTGGGACCTGGGCAAGGCGGCGCTGCCGCACTAGGCGCGCCACCATGAACCCGATGACAATATTTGTGACGCCAAAACAACGCGGTTACACGCTGCTGGAATTCGCGGTAGTGGTCGTCGTCGTGGGCGTGCTGGCGGCGGTGCTGCTCGACCGCATGGCGTATTACCAGGTGCAGGCCGAGCGTGTTTCTTTGCAAACAACTGTTGCCAACTTGAGATCCACGGTGCAAATTCGAGTAGAGCAAGCTAAGTTGCCGGGCGGTAGTTTAGATTTAACGATGTTGGCCGAAGAAAATCCATTCGATTGGTTAAAAAGCAAGCCTGTCAATTATGCAGGGGAATACTATTCGCCCTCGGAAGAGCAGATTGGCGCCGGTAACTGGTGTTTCGACCGCAGCGACAAAAGCGTCGTGTATTTGTTAAATAATTCAGAAACTTTTTCCGGTCCAAAGACTATGCGCTTGAAATTCAAGGTAAAATTATTGCACTTGCTCAACACCTCTGGCGCTGTGGGAACTGGCGCCGGCCCGGTGGTCGGTATCGACATCGAGCAAGTGAAAGCCTGACGCGAGAGCGCGTCGCCTTTCCTCATTCAATGTCCGATTTGGAGAAGTTCAATGAACAAGCAAGCGATGTCTGTCACCCGCGCCCGTGGCGCCCAGTCGGGTTTTACCCTGATTGAACTGATCGTGGTGATCGTGATCCTCGGTATTCTGGCTGCGGTGGCATTGCCACGTTTCACCAACCTGAGCGGCGATGCCCGGGCCGCGTCGCTGAGTGCCGTTCGTGGCGCGATCGCGTCCACTGCTGCTACCGCGCATGGCGCCTGGTTGCTCAATCCTGCCGTTGCACCGTCCTTTGAGGGCCAAGACGTCGCCATGGTCAACGGATACCCTCAGGCTAACCAGGCGTTCCTGACCGCAGCCGGCTTTGCTGCCGATAACACTGACTACACAATCATCGGCGGCACTGGCGCGGTAGTTGCCGCTACAACCACGAACCCTGGCGCCAGCGCGACGGAATTCGCGATTGTGCCGCGCGGAATTGCCGGCACTGCTACTGCTCTGACTTGCTTCGTACGCTATACCCAGTCGATTGCAGCAAATACGCCACCGGTCATTACGACAGCGCCAACCGCAGCCAACTGCCGCGGATAGCAAGTTCGCTGTTGAGGGCAGTTAATGGTTCGCCACCGGCTCTGCTTGCGCGCTAGCCGCGCCGGCTTCACCATGGTCGAGCTGATCATGGTGATGGTCCTGATCGGTATCCTGGGCGCGGTGGCCGGCAGCCGGTTCTTCGACCGCGAGGTCTTCGAAGCCAGGGCATATGCGGACCAGGCCAAAGCCCTGATCCGCTACGCCCAGAAGCTCGCCATCGCACAAAACCGCCCTGTTTTCGTGCGTTCCACGCCCAACGGTTTCGCGGTCTGCTTCGATCTCGCCGTCAACGCGACTTCAGGCGCGCGCACGGTCTGCAATACGGCCGGCGCCCTGGCCCAGGCGCCGGGTGGCGCCAACAATGGCACCACCGCCACGCGCGCTTTCTGCATCGCTCCCGACAATCTTTACATTGCCAACTGGGCCTGCCTCGGCCGTCCGCCATCGGTGGCCATTGCCAGCACGGCTGCGCGCAATGAAATGGCTGACACCGGATTTTTCTTTTTCGATTCGGCCGGACGGCCGTTCAACCGCAACGACACCGTCGGCGGCACTTCCAGCTTTGCCAGGCTGACGCTCAACGTCGACAGCGGCAACCAGCGCGCCACGCTCAATATCGAGGCGGAAACCGGTTATGTTTTCTAGGCGGGTTTCCAGGCGTGCACGCGGCGTCACCATCATCGAACTGATCGTCTTCATGATGATCATGGGTGTGGCGGCGGCCGGCATCATCGGCGTGATCAACCTCAGCAATAGTCAGAGTGCCGAACCGTTGCGCCGCAAGCAGGCGCTGATGATTGCCGAAGCCCTGATGGAAGAAGTGCAACTGGCGCGCTTCAGCTTTTGCACCCCCGCCGATCCGAACGCCGACACCGTTGCCAACCAGGCCGCCTGCGCCTTCCCGGTGCAAATCGGCGCGCGCGCGGCCGGCGCCACGCGCCCGTACGGCAATGTCGCGGAATATGCAACGGTGGCCGGCACACCTGAGTCCACCTTTGTCAATGCCGATGGTGTGGACATCGATATCAGCGGCCGCCCGCTCGGCGTGGACAGCAGCGGCAACACCATGGGCAGGTCCTCGCTGGCGCCCATCCGCTCCACCGTCACGCTCAACTTTGTCGGTGCACTGGGACCTGCCGGTGCGACCATCGCGTCCAGCGCCGCCGCACTGAACGCGCTGCAGATCACCATCGTCACCACCTACGGTAGCGGCGCCAACGACTTCGTGCGCCTCGACGGCTACCGCACGCGCTACGCGCCCAACCTGGTGCCGTGATGACGCCCAACCTCATGCCCAACATGGTTTTCAAACGCCCCCAGCGCGGTTTCACGCTGGTGGAAATGATCGTGGCGATCGTGCTCACCACCATCATCGCCGGCACCCTGGTACTGTTCATCCGGCGCCCGGTTACCAGTTACCTCGACAGCGCCGGCCGCGCCGAGATGACCGACGTGGCCGACCTGGCTCTGCGCCGCATGGCGCGCGAAATCCGCGCATCCCTGCCCAACAGCGCCCGCCTGACGCCGCCCAGCGATCAGAACGGCGGCGTACTGACCCTGGAATTCATCCCCACCTTCGGCGGCGGCCGCTACCTGTCGGTGGAAGACAGCACGGTCAACGGCACGCCGCTCAGCTTTACCAACCTCACCGCCAATACCTTCAGCGTGGTGGGCAGCGTGCCGCCGATCCAGTTGCCGCCAGCGCGCCAGGATTACCTGGCAATTTACAACCTGGGCGCGGGCTTCCAGGATGCCGATGCTTATGCCGGGACCAACCTGGCGCGCATCATCGGTCGGCCGACAGTGACGGCAGGCGCGCAGACGATCCAGAACATCAGCTTCAGCAGCCTGGTGGCGGCCGATCTGCCCGCCGGCAGCACGGTGTCCACGGTGGCCAATCCGTTTGCGGTGCCGGCCAACGCGGCCACGCCGCGCCTGGCCAATATGTCGCCGGACCAGCGCTTCCAGGTGGTGGGCAAGCCGGTGATTTTCCGCTGCGCCGGCAACGCCAGCGGCACCGGCACTCTGACGCGGTCGGTCGCGGCCACGTTCAGCACGACGCCGTCGGCGCCGGACGCTGCTGCCGGCGTGCTGCTGGCCAACAATGTCGTGGCGTGCGATGTCACCATCGCCAGCAACGCCCATCGGCAATCGGCGCTGGTAGGGCTGACGCTCACGCTGGGCCGGATCAAACCGGAAGGCGGCCTGGAAACGGTGACCTTGATCCATCAAATCCACGTGGACAATACGCCATGACCGTGCACGCCATGAAACGACTGGCCCACCGGCCCATGCTGCGCAAGGCATCCGGCGTGGCAATTGTCACCGCGATCTTCCTGCTGGTGGTGCTGGCCGGCCTGGCCGTCGCGGTGGTGTCGCTGACCGGTGCGCAGCAAGTTACGCGCACCCAGGACGAGCTGGGTGCACGCGCCTACCAGGCAGCGCGGGCAGGCATGGAGTGGGCGCTGTTCAGGCAGCTTCAAGACCGCAGCTTCAACTGCGCGCAAATCAGCACCTTCGCGCTGCCGGCCAATACCACGCTGTCGGGCTTTACCGTCACCGTGCGCTGTGAAGGCCCCTCTGCCGGCTTCGGCGCGGCAGGTGGCGGTACCGACCCCACTGCCGGCCGCATCACCATTACCTCTACTGCATGTAACGGCGTGTCCGGCGCCGTTTGCCCCGCGCCGACGAACAGTCCCGACTATATCCAGCGCGTGGTGAGGGCGCAATTGTAGGCACTCGGAATCGCGGCGCAGCGTGAAAGAAACAAGCTGCACGGAAAAATGTGTATTTTTACGGCATGAATGTCAAATATTGTAAAGATCTGCCGTAAGTTGAATATAATCAATGACATAACCACAGAGAAGCACGCGCATGGGATTTTTCACAAGAACTAAAAAGAAGGAAGGCTGGATTACCGTCTCCTTTTTGCGCGACGGACTGTGCGCTGCCCGCATCCAGCGCGTGCGCGACGGCAAGGCCGTGGTGGAACTGTCCGCTTTCCATCCTGCCGCCGACAGCCGCGCGCCGGCCTCGCTCGAACGCGCCGCGAAAGACCTCAAGCTGGCCAACTACCAGCTCGGCACCATGCTTGGCGGCGGCGAATACCAGCTGCTGACGGTGGAGGCGCCCAACGTGCCGCAGGACGAACTGAAAACCGCCGTGCGCTGGCGCCTGAAGGACATGCTCGACTTTCACGTCGATGACGCCACCATCGACGTGCTCGATATCCCGGTCGATCCCAACGGCATGTCGCGCGGCCATTCGATGTTCGCGGTGGCCGCCCGCAACGCGGTGATCCAGGTGCGCCAGGCGCTGTTTGCCGAAGCCCAGCTGGCGCTGACGGTAATCGACATCCCCGACCTGGCGCAGCGCAATATCTCGGCGCTGCTGGAAGTCGATGGCCGTGGCCTGGCCATGCTCTCGTTCGACGGCGACGGCGGCTTGCTGACGATTACGTTCAAGGGCGAGCTGTACCTGTCGCGCCGGATCGACGTCACCATCGCCCAGCTGCTGGAACCCGATACCGACAAGCAGCAAATCTGCTTCGACAAGATCACCCTGGAACTGCAGCGCTCGCTCGACCACTTCGACCGCCAGTTCAATTATGTGAACGTGAAAAAGCTGCTGCTCGCACCCACTGGCGCGCCCGGCCTGCACGAATACCTGGCGGCCAACCTGTACACGCCGGTCGAGGCCATGGGCCTGGAGGACGTGTTCGACCTGAGCCAGGTGCCAGCCTTGCGCGAAGTGGAACAGCAGCAGCGCTTCTTCCTGACCCTGGGCGCGGCCCTGCGGCACGAGGAGGTGGTGCTGTGAGCCAGCAGATCAACCTGTTCAACCCGATTTTCCTCAAGCAGAAGAAGATTTTTACGGCAGTGCCGATGGCCGAGGCGCTGGGCGCCATCGTGCTCGGCACGCTGCTGATGACCTGGTACGCCAGCCATAATGTCGCGCAGCTGGAGCAGCGCGCAGCCAGCGGCAAGACCTTGCTGGCCGAGCGCGAGCGGCGCCTGCAGGACGCCAACCGGCAGTTCGCGCCGCGCCAGAAAAGTGCTGCGCTGGCCACCGGCGTGGCCCGGGCCCAGACCGAACTGGCGGCGCTGCGCCGGGTGGAAGATTTCATCAAGCAGGGCACGCTGGGCAACAGCGCCGGCTATGCCGCTTACTTCCGCGCCTTCGCGCGCCAGAACGTCACCGGCTTGTGGCTGACCGGCGTTACCATCACCGGCGCCGGCACCGGGATCGGCTTGCAGGGCCGCGCCATGCAACCGACCCTGATCCCGCAATACATCGGCCGCCTGAAAACGGAGCCGGTGATGCAGGGTAAAACCTTTGCCAGCCTCGACATCGGCCGGCCCGACGTGACAGCCACGCCCGTGATATCGCCAACTTCCAGCGCTGCAGGGCAACCGATGACTGCGCGACCGGCAACCGGCATCACGGCGGCGCCGTACGTGCAGTTCAGCCTGCAATCGACGGGAGTGCAGGCCAAATGAAACAATTGAAAAATACCTGGAACAAGCTCAGTGCCAAGCTCGACGCGATGACCTTGCGCGAGCGGGCGCTGGTGTTCGTTGCCGCGACCGGCCTGATCCTGTTTCTGCTCTACACCATGGCGGTGGAACCGCTGCTGGTCAGGCAGACCACGCTGCTGGCGCAAATCCAGCAGCAGCAAAACCAGGTCAGCGGCATCGATACGGAAATTGCCGCCCGCGCCCAGGGCTTCGTGGTCGATCCCGATGCCGAGGCGCGCGCGCAGTTGCAGCAGGCCCGCGCCGAGATCGACAGCATCGGCGCCAAGCTGGTGGCAGTGCAAAAAGGCCTGGTGGCGCCAGAGAAAATCGCGCCGCTGCTCGAACACCTGCTGCAAGGCGGCAAGTTGAAACTGGTGTCGCTGCGGACCTTGCCGGTCACCGGCATGAACGAAGCAGCCGGGCTGGCCGCGCCTGCCGCGCCTGCCGAATTCCAGGCGCAGGACCCGGCGGCCGCGCTGGAACCGGCCCTGCAACAGTCGGCCTTGCAAAAGACGCCGCCTCCTGCCACGCCAGCAGGTGCGTTGACTGCTGCGCCAACAACCGCGCCAACAACCGCGCCGACCAGCGCACCGCCAGCCGCGCCCCTGCCAGTAGCGCAACCGGGTCCCGGCAGTGTTGCCGGCGCCGAGGTCAAGGCGCCGGAACTGCTGTACCGGCACGGCGTGGAAATCGTGGTGCAGGGCAGTTACCTGGAGATGATCAACTACATGCAGGCGCTGGAAGCGTTGCCGGTGCAACTGTTCTGGGGCGGCGCGCGGCTCGATGCCCAGCAGTATCCCGAGGCGCGCCTGACCCTCACGCTCTACACCTTGAGCCTGGATGAGAAATGGATGAAACTATGAGCGGGGCCGCCGTTCGCCTGGCTGCTGGTCCAGGGCAGGCGCAGGCCTGGTTGCCGGCGTTGGGTCCGATGCTCGTACCCGCCCGGGTAGCAGCGGTGGTGCCGGCGCTGATGTCCGCGCGTGTGCCCGCACGTATGTCCTCGCTTGTGCACGCGCTTGTGCCCGTATTCTTGCTGGCCCTGGCCTGCGCCGCGTCGGGGCCGGCCCGGGCGCAACTGGCCGACCCCACCCGGCCACCGCCCGAGGCACAACTGGTCGCCGGCGCGCAGGCGGCGCCAGTGCGCAGCGGCCCGCAATTGCAGTCTGTGCTGAATGGCAACCATGGCCGCCAGGTGGCAGTGATCGACGGCCAGGCGTTGCGCGTGGGCGACAAGATCAATGGCGCAACCCTGGTCCAGGTAGGCAAGGACCAGGTCGTGCTGCAACACGGACGCGTACGCCAGGTCCTGAAACTGTATCCCGATGCCAGCGCCGCCAACGGCACGGTCCGGCGTCAACGCGCCTCCAATACCGCACCAGAGAATTGAACCGATTATGCAAAAGCACCTGTCCATCGTCGTCCTGACTACGCTGATTTTGAGCGGCTGCCAAACGGCGCCCAAGCGCGACACCTACAACCAGATCGGCGCCGAGGTCGATAGCGCACTCAACGCCAAGCCGCCGGCCGCCAGCCAGGCCGATGCCGTGGCCAGCGCCTTGTTGCCGCCGGTGGCGCAATTGACCGAGCAGTTGCCCAAGGCGCGCGCGGTGCTGGAAGAGCGCTTCAATGTCTCGTTCAACAATGTGCCGGTCCAGCAGTTCTACAATTCCATCGTGGCCGGCACCCGCTACAACATGCTGATCAACCCCGAGGTGACCGGCAATATCACGGCCAATCTCAAGGACGTGACCCTGTTCGAAGCGCTGGAGGCGATCCGCGAACTGTACGGCTACGACTACAAGATCGACGGCACCCGCATCTACATCCGTCCGCTCACCATGCAGACCAAGATGTTCAAGGTCAACTACCTCACCGCTACCCGCAAGGGCGTGTCGAGCTTGCGCGTGTCGTCGACGTCGGTGGCCAATGCCGGCACCAGCAGCAGTGGCAACAACAATAGCGGCAATGGCAACAACGACAATTCCGGCAATAACGGTAACAACAACGGCAATAACGGCGACAACAGTGGCGGCAGCCGCTCGCAATCGCAGCGCGATGCGGCCAGCGTGCAGACCACGTCGGCCAGCGACTTCTGGGTGGAACTGAAAACCGCGCTCGACGCCATCGTCGATAGCGGCACCGACGGCCGCAGCGTCACCATCAGCCCGCAATCGGGCGTGATCGTGATCCGCGCCATGCCCGATGCGTTGCGCAACGTCGATGAATACCTGCGCGCCACCCAGATATCGGTGGACCGCCAGGTGATCCTGGAAGCGAAGATCCTCGAAGTGGAATTGAACAGCAACTTCCAGAGCGGCATCAACTGGTCCGCGTTCGGCAAGCTTAGCTCCAACAGCCGCATTTCTGCCGGTCTGGTGCAGCCGGGCACCGCGTTGGCACCGCTGGGCGCCAACAATGCGGGAGTGACGGTCAATAACGGCAGTATCATCGCCAACCCCGGTGCGGCGCTCGGTGCCGCCGGCGACGCCATGGGCTCGCTGTTCGGCCTGGCCTTCCAGACCAGCAATTTTGCCGCGCTGATTTCCTTCCTCGAAGGGCAGGGCACCGTGCACGTGCTGTCGAGCCCGCGCATCGCCACCCTCAACAATCAAAAGGCGCTGCTCAAGATCGGTACCGACGAATTCTTCGTCACCGGCGTCAGCACCACCACCAACAACAACGCCAACGGCACCGGCGTGACCACGCCAAGCGTCACGCTGCAACCGTTCTTCTCCGGCGTGGTGCTGGACGTGACGCCGCAGATCGACGACCAGGGCAACATCATCCTGCACGTGCACCCGTCGGTGAGCCAGGTATCTACCGTCAACAAGGCGGTCAACCTTGGCGTGGCGCTGGGCAGCCTGTCGCTGCCGCTGGCGTCGTCTTCCACGTCGGAGATGGACAGCATCGTGCGCGGCCAGAATGGCCAGGTGGTGGCGATTGGCGGCCTGATGCGCCAGTCGACGACTTCGGACCGCTCCGGCGTGCCGGGCATCGGCGGCTTGCCGGTGGTAGGGGCGCTGTTCCGTTCGACCGGTGAAGTGGTGCAGAAGCGCGAGCTGGTGGTGCTGATCAAGCCGACCGTGATCGAATCGACGTCGGACTGGAACCAGGATCTGCTCGACAGCAGCCGCCGCATCAAGGATCTCGATCCGCACCGTCGCGGGGGACGTCCGTAGCCATGTACGCCAAACACTTCGGTTTGCGTGAAGCGCCGTTCAACATCACGCCGGACACCAGCTATTTCTTCACTTGCCCGCATGCGCAGGAGGCGTTGAATACCTTGCTGGTGGCGGCCAGGAGCGGCGAAGGCTTCATCAAGATCACCGGCGAAGTGGGCACCGGCAAGACCCTGCTGTGCCGCAAATTCATTGCCACTATCGGCCCCGGCTTTGTCACCGCGTACATTCCCAATCCTTTGCTGGAGCCGCGCACCCTGATGCTGGCGCTGGCTGACGAGCTGGAAATCGCGCTTGAGCGCGACGTCGATCAGCACCAGCTATTGAAATCGATCACGGCGCGCCTGATCGAGCTGGCCCAGCAGGACCAGCAGGTGCTGCTGTTGCTCGACGAAGCGCAGGCGATTCCGGTCGAAAGCCTGGAGGCGCTGCGCCTGCTGTCGAACCTGGAAACGGAAAAGCGCAAGCTGCTGCAAATCATCCTGTTCGGCCAGCCCGAACTCAATGTGCGCCTGCAGGACAATGCGATCCGCCAACTGGCCCAGCGCATCACTTTCCACTATCACCTGGGACCGCTCAAGCGCGACGATATCGAATATTATCTGGCGCACCGCCTGCGGGTGGCCGGCTACGACGGCAGCCGCCTGTTTACGCGCGGTGCGGTGGCGCGGCTGTACGGCGCCAGCGGCGGCATCCCGCGGCTGGTGAACATCATTGCCAACAAGGCGCTGATGGCGTGTTTTGGCGAGGGGCAGCAACAGGTGAGCCGTCGTCATGTCAGCCTGGCGGCGCGTGACACGGTGCAACCGCGCTCGAAATCCCGGCTGGCGTGGATTACGGCAGGCACAGCAATTCTGGTGGCCGCTTGCGGCCTCACTTGGACACTGAGCAAATGAGTCTGATCAATAAAATGTTGCAGGACCTCGATGCACGCGGTGGCGCACGCGAGAAAGATTTGCAGCAACGCGAACTGAAAGCGGTGCCGCTGCCCGAACGCGAGCGCCGGCCGCTGGTCTACGCCGGCGCCGGCGTGGCGGTCGTGGTGGCGGCAATCGCCGGCTGGTATGGCTGGAAATTCGCCCACCGGCCCGCGCCGGGACCGGTGCCGGTGATGGCAGCGCCGCCAGCGCTTGCGTCAATACCAACTCCGGCTTCAGGGCCTGCCGCAGTGCCGGCCGGGACATCGCCTGATGGATCGGCTGTGACGCCGGCCGCGTCATCGCCCGCAACGGTGGCTGCGGCGACGCCTGCAACGGCGGCTGGCAACTCGACTGCTACGCCGGCGGCAACGTCAACTGGCACCGCCGCTGCAACCTCGAGTGGTACAGCGGCCGGCACGTCGAATCCTGTGGCGGCTGGCGCGCCGTCAACGGCAGCGCCGGCGATACCGGCCAGTGCTGCCGCAGCCGCAGCGCCGCCTTCCGCGCAGGCGGGCAGTGCCGCCCCCGCACGTGCCGCCGCTGCGCCTTCCGCCACCGCTGCGGCCACCCGGCGGACAGCGGCGGCCGACGCCGGCACGCCACGCCAGCCGCGCCAGGGTGTCGCCCATGTCGACGGATCGGTCACCACCAAGCCGGAACTCACGCCCAAGCAATTGTCCGAAAACACTTACCGCCGTGGGCTGGCATCGTTGCAGGACGGCCGTGTGAACGCTGCCATGGCCGACCTGGACCGCGCGCTGGAAATCGATCCGCGCAACGACGCGGCGCGCCAGACCTATGTGTCGCTGCTGCTGGAAAATCGCCGGCCCGACGACGCCATCCGCCAGTTGCGGCTGGCGCTGGGCATCGATCCGCGCCAGCCGGGCCTGGCCATGGTGCTGGCCCGGCTGCAACTAGAACGGGGCGGTCCGGCGCTGGAAACCCTGATGACCACCTTGCCATATGCCGCCGCCAACGCCGACTACCAGGGTTTCCTGGCTGGCGTGCTGCAACGCGCCCAGCGCCACGCCGAAGCGGCCCAGTACTACCAGGCGGCGCTGAAGCTGGCGCCGCTCAACGGCGTGTGGTGGATGGGCCTGGGCATCTCGCTGCAGGCCGACCAGCACAAGGCCGAGGCGCGCGAAGCGTTTACCCGCGCGCGCACCGGCAACGGCATCACGCCGGAGCTGCTGGCCTTTATCGACCGCCGCCTCGATCAGTTGTCACATTAAGCCCGGGAGTGCGGATGGTGGTGTAGTGTTTTTTGCAACGATGAGAGTGCCAGTCAATTAATATGAGAGTTGGGTGATAGTCGAAGACGTGCCTTAATATTAAGATCATGGTGATTATTTTAATAAAAATCACATAACATCTGATTAAGGCTCGGCATGAAACAATTCTCTTCAAAGCAAGCTCTGGCAGTCGGACTGACGCCGTTGTTGTTGTCGCTGGCAGTCGCCAATGCATACGCGGCTGACGTGGTGCGCACCGGTAACGCCGGCCAGCATGGCGCCGACGCGACCGCGCCGCTCGTCGCTGGCGCCGCCGGTAAGGCCGGCCAGTCGCTGACCATCAACCCCGGCAATGCCGGCACCTTGTATAACCGCCTGACCGTCATTGGCGGCCGCGGTGGCAATGGCGGCGCGGGCGGCCCGCCGCTGCAGGAAGGCGACGCCGACGCCGGTACCGGCGGTAGCGGCGGTCACGGCGGCGCCGCCAGCGCCACCACGCTCGACCTGACCGGCTACGCCGGCGCGAGCGCGCTCGGCGGCGACGGCGGCCATGCCGGCGCCACGCCCGGCTTTTTCAACTTCACGCCTGCCGATCCAGCTTACGGTAACGGCGGCAACGGCGGTGCGGCGAGCAGCAAGGCCACTACCACTGCCGTCGGCAACGCCACCGCGCTGGCGGTGGCCGTGGGCGGCACCGGCGGCGACGCCAACGGCGGCGCGGTCGGTATTGCCGGTGTCGGCGGCGCAGCTACTGCTGCCGCCAGCGCCACTTCGCTCACCGGCAACGTTTCGGCCACGGCCGAAGCCACGGGCGGTGCGGGCGGCAACGGCGCCGCCATCGCCTGGCGCGGCGCCCGCGGCGGCAACGCCACGCTGACCAATGCCGCGCGCGGCACCACTGCTGGCGGCACTGTCACATTGACCCAGCGCGCCACGGGCGGCAAGGGCGGCAATAATTCGGAAATCACGATTCCGCCGTTCCAGGACCTGGCGACCGATGTCCGTGGCGGCAACGCGGTTTCCACGCTGGTGTTGCAGGACCGCACGGCAAGCGCGCTGACACTCAATATTTCCAGCCTCGGCGGTGACAGCGGCAACCCGGCTTTTGGAACAGCATACGACGGCGGGGCCGCAGCCAGCGCCCTGACGCTTACCGCTGGCCGCAGCGGCGCCGGAATTGACGCGCTGGTGACCGCCGCCGGCGGCGCGAGCGGGTTCCAGTATAACAACAGCGGCACAGGTGGTGCCGCTACCGCCAGCGCCGACTTGCGCGGCAACGGCGCGGTCAACGGCCGCGTGCTGGCCACTGGCGGCAATGGTGGGTACGGCGGCAACGCCACCGCCTCGCTGCGTGGCAGCGGCGCCGGCACCGTACGCGGCACGGTCGAGGCCAACGGTGGTGCGGGCCAGGATAACCGGTCCGTGCTCGACAAAAACAACTACGGCGCGGCGACGGCCAACCTGGCGTTGTCGGGCGACGGCGCCCAGGGCGGCAGCTTCAGCAACGGCAGCTATGCCACCAGCAACACCACGGTGTCGGGCACCGGCATGCAGGCGGTCGATGTGCAGTCGCAGGCGGTGTCCAACGGCGCCAGCCCCCTCAATCTCGGCGCGGCAATCGCCAATACGGTCGTCAACACGGTGCGCGCCGGCGTTGCTGCCGGCACTGCCGCCGTGCGCGCCGTCTCGGTTGCCCTCGGTGGCGAACGGATCGAAACCGCCACGGCGACGACCGACGTGCGCGCTGCAGGCGACATCGTCGCCAGCAGCAGGGCGGTAGGTGGTTACACCAGCAACGGCGCCACCGACTCGCTGGCCGGCACATCCTTGAGCAAGGCCAGGGCGGTGAGCAGCGGCGTGCACAACGTCAGCGTCACGTCCACCGCGCTCAGCAACATGGGCGACGCCAGTGGCGCGCGCGCGTTCCGGGGCGACGCCACTGCCAATGCCTACGGCCGTTCCGGCAGCGGCATTGTCGAGAGCGTCGCTGTGGCGCGCGGCGGCATTTCCAGCTACACCGTTGCCGAAAGCAGCAGCCATGCCAATGCTGCCGCCATCGCGGTCAGCACCCGCGCCGGCGGCGTCAGCCTGGCGCGTGCCGAAGGCGAGGCGCTGACGCTGAACGTCAAGGCCACGGCGCAAGGCATCGCGGCAAGCGGCGGCGCAGTCACTTATGCGGCCGGCGCCAGCAGCGCGCGCGGCAACCTGGCGCAGACTTCGGCCTCGAGCCAGTTCCGCGCCAGCGCTTTCGCGTTGCCGCAGCTGGCAGCCGTTTCTACCATGTCCGCCCACGTCGGCGCCGGTCCGGTCGATGCTGGTGCGCTGGGCCTGGGCGCCAATGTCGCTGCCGCCATTCCGACCGTGCTGGGCACTGGCGTGCACGCGGCCGGTATCGAAGCGCTTATCGACGACAATCCGACCGTGCTGACCACGTCGGGCGAGTTCAGCTTTGCCACCGACAGCGCGCAGCGCCTGCTGCTGGGCTTTGTATCGTCCACCTCCGCTGGCGCCGGTTTCGATGCGCTCGATCTCACCATCAGCAACAACGGCGTGACCTTGCTGTCGCAAAGCTTCGCCACGCTCGCTGCCGCCAACCTGTTCTTCAACGACCACGTGCTGGACCTGGGCCTGTTCGGTGCCGGCAACCAGCACCTGGTGATCAACTCGTCGATGACGTATGCCCAGCAGGGTGCGTATGCGTTCAACTATGTGCTCGGTGGCGGATCGTCGTTCAACACTTCGGCGCTCGGTGTGGCTATGCTCGACAATGTGTCGGCAGTGCCGGAACCATCGGCCTGGCTGATGATGAGCCTGGGCATGGGCGGCATGTTGCTGGTGGCACGCCGCCGGCGTAAAGCGGCGTCGGCTGCCTGAAGTTAGCGGCGCCGGGTGGCGGTGTTGTCGGCAGCCACCGGCGTGCCGGCGCGCCAGGCGCTCGGCGTCATGCCGAAGTGATTGCGGTAGGCGCGTGAAAAATGCGCGGGATGGCTGAAGCCGAACTGGTAGGCGATCTGGCTGATCGGCTGGCCGCTGCATTCCGGGTCGCGCAAGGCCAGGTGGCACAGTTTCAACCGCGTGTCCCACAGCCAGGTGCTGAAGCTTTGCGCCTCGCCTGCAAACAGGCGGTGGATGTGCGCAGCTGAAATGCCGAGCGCTTCGACCAGCTCGTTGATCGACAAGGTGCTGTCGCCAATTCGCTTGAGCGCGTACTGGCGGATGCGGCCCAGGTGATACTGGCTTAAGCTCGGGCGGCGCTGCTGCTCGGCCACCACCACGCCCAGCGCGCAGGCGGCCAGGGTTTGCCGCAAAGCTTCCGCCGCGTGCAAGGCTGCGGCCCGGGGCAGGGCGGCGTAGTCGGTGGCGACGTGGCAATCGGCCATCGCCGTCAACAGCGCCACCTGCGGCTGGCGGCAATTCTGCACCACGCCCAGCAGGGTATCGACTAGCGGACACAGGCTGCGCATCGGCGCTGCCGGTATGCGCGCCACAGTCACTTCGAACGGTTCCTCGAAATCGAGCCGGTACGGTTGTCCCGCTTCGTGCACCAGCATGTCGCCGGGGACCAGCCGCAATGTGCTGCCGTGCTGCACCAGCGTGGCGGTGCCGCGCCGCTGCCAGATCACCAATAAATACGGTTCATTGCTACCAGTGCGCAAGGGACTGTCGCGCTGCACGCTGTGGCGCGCGCCGGCCGCTTGTGTCACCGTGACCGTGTCCAGTACCTGGCTGTGGTAGGTGCCGGGAAAGTCTGTGACGGTGTTCATATCGAACCACGGGGCGGGATGGGCGGCGGTAACGGCTGTGGTCGGCATGGTGGTTCGGTGGTTGAAAGATGTCAGCGCGGCCGCAGCCGGCTACAGGCCGGCTTGCGCGCCCCACACCTGCTTCATGCTGAAGCGGGTGTCGGCATCGTCTTCGGTGATCGCTGCGGCGATGGCTGTGGCCGGTAGCGGTCTGGCTTCGGCGGCAACTGCCACGCCGGCCGCATTGCGCAGGCAGATTACTTGTGCCGCACCGTTGCTGCCTCGGCGGGTGACCACGCCGATTTCGCCGCCGTGCAGGCGCACCAGGCAGCCGGGCGGGTAGTCGCCCAGTTCGTCATGGAATAGTACCAGCAGATCCGGATCGACCGGGCTGGCGCGGTCTTCGCGCAGGTTGCGGATGGCGGCGTCGGGCAGGATCGAGCGCCGGTAATTGCGGGCCGAGACTTGCGCGCAATACCGGTCGGCCAGGCTCAGCAGTTTGGCGTTGAGCGTGACTTCGGGGCTGGCGATGCCGGCCGGATAACCGCTGCCGTCGTCGTTTTCGTGGTGCAGCAGTACGCATGAAATCCAGTCGTCGTCCTGCACGCCTGCGCATTGCAGCAGGTTGGCCGAATCCTCGGGGTGGCGCCGCACGACGGCCAGCTCTTCGCTCGATAGCGGCGTGTGCTTGTTCTGGAACGTGTCCTGGTGGCGCAGCATGCCCACGTTCATGGTCAGCGCGGCGGCGGTGAGGGTCAGCGTTTCGGCGTCGGTTTTACCAAGCCGGCGCGCCATGACCACGACGATGACGGCCGTCTCGATACAGTGGCGCACCGCGTAGCTGCCGGCGATCTGGTTGAGCAGGATGGCGGCCAGGGCAATGTCGGCGTGTTGCTCCACGGCGTGGACCACGTCGGCGGCAATCTGCCGCAGCGCGCCCTCGGCATCGGGTTCGTTGCGCAGGTTTTCCAGCAGGTGTTCCAGCCGGCGGTTGCAGGCATTGAGCAGATGCAGCACGGAGGCCGATGGCATACCAGGATCAAGGCTGGCCATGGTCGGCTCCTAGATGGTGGCAAGGCGCGCCAGGGCCAGCGCCAGCGTGGCGTCCTGCTTGGCAAAGCAGAATCGGACGATGCCCGACTCGATGCCGTGCTGGTAGAACGCCGAAACGGGAATTGCCGCCACCTTGATTTCGGTGGTGAGCCACTCGGCAAATTCGGCCTCGGTCTGCGACGAAATTTTATCGTAGCGCACGCACTGGAAATACGTGCCGTCGGCTGGCAGCAATTCGAAGCGGGTGCCGGCCAGGCCGTCGCGGAACAGGTCACGCTTGCGCTGGTAAAACGCCGGCAGCTGCAAGTACGGCTGCGGATCGGCCATGTAGCTGGCGATGCCATGTTGCATCGGCGTATTCACGCTGAACACATTGTATTGGTGCACCTTGCGGAACTCGGCCGTGAGCGCGGGCGGCGCGGCCACGTAGCCGATCTTCCAGCCGGTGACGTGGTACGTTTTGCCAAACGACGACACCACGAACGCGCGCGCCGCCAGTTCCGGGTGGCGGCACACGGATTCGTGGCGCTGGCCGTCGAACACCATGTGTTCGTACACCTCGTCGGACAGGATCAATATATTGGTGCCGCGCACGATGTCTGCCAGCGCATGCATGTCCGAGCCGCGCAAGATGCTGCCGGTGGGATTGTGCGGGGTGTTGATGACGATCAGCCGGGTGCGGCTGGTGACGGCGGCTGCCACCTTGGCCCACGGCACCGTGTAGCCGCTGGCGCGCATGTCCATCTGCACGCATACGGCGGTGCCGCCCGCGAGGGTAATCGCCGGCACATAGCTGTCGTACACGGGTTCGATCACGATCACTTCGTCGCCCGGGTGCACGCAGCACAGAATGGCGGTCGTCAGCCCCTGGGTGGCGCCGGCGGTAATCGTGATGTCGTTGACGTCGTACTGCTGGCCGTACAAATGGGCGATCTTGGCGGCAATCGCCGCGCGCAAGGCCGGCACGCCGCTCATGAAAGGGTACTGGTTGAAGTCGGCCTGCATCGCGTCCGTGACGGCATCGAGCAGGCTGCGTTCGCATGGAAAATCGGGGAAGCCCTGGCCCAGGTTGACGGCGTCCGCTTGCGCGGCCAGCATCGACATGCGGGTAAACACGGTGGTGCCGACGGCCGGCAGGCGGCTGGCAAGGACGGGGGAGTCTATGGTGCTGCTGCTGGGTTGGCTGCTAGTCATGTCGGCGATGTGGTGGGCGGATCGCCTATTCTAGCGCAGGTCAGCGCGTGTGCGTCACCCTTCGAGCGACCACTTCTCGGGCAGCACCACCTTGAACATGCCGGCCTTTACCAGGCGCTTGCCCAGCTTGAGCAGCGCCTTGTCCTTCGTGATCAAGACGCTGGCCTGGGCGTCGCGCGCCACTTCGAGGAATTTCTGGTCGTCGCGGTCGGTGCACACGGGCAGGCGCACGCCCGATTCCGCCGGCGCTACCACCTTGATCAGTGCGTCGAAGCGGGCGGCGGCCAGCGGCCGGCTGTCGTCGTCGAGCGGCAGATGCTTGTAGTGCAGCACGATATTGTATTCGTCGCGGCAGTCGGAGCGGGTCACCGCTTCGACCTTGCCGGTCTCGAGCGCATCAAGCAGCACAGCCCAGCGCGGATCCCTGAAGACGAACAGGTCGAGGCAGACGTTGGTGTCGATGACGATGCGGGGAACGGGTATCATGTCGGAAGTTCAGTAAATAGGTTAATCAGAATATGTTGATAGTGCTGTCGCCCGCCAAAAGTCTCGACCTCGAAACCCCTCCCACGACCAGGTTAGTTTCCCAACCTGCGTTTCTCGACCAGTCGGCCCTGCTGATCGACCGCCTGCGCGAATTTTCGCCGGACCAGATCGGCGAGTTGATGGACCTGTCCGACAAGCTGTCGTCACTCAACGTGGGCCGTTACGCCTCGTGGACCAAGGAGACCACCGAAGGCCGCCAGGCCATCATGGCCTTCAACGGCGACGTCTATGCCGGCTTCGACGCCTACAGCTTGAGCGCCAAACAGATCGATTACGCCCAGGCCCACGTGCGTATCCTGTCCGGGCTGTACGGCATGCTGCGTCCTCTCGACCTGATCCACCCGCACCGGCTGGAAATGGGCACGCGCCTGACCACGGCGCGCGGCAAGAACCTGTACGACTTCTGGGGCGAGACCCAGACCCGCGCCCTGAACGCGCTGGCAGCCGAGCAGGGCGCGAAAGCGCTGGTCAACCTGGCATCCGAAGAATATTTCAAGTCGGTCAAACCGAAGCAGCTCGATGTCCCGGTGATCACGCCGCAGTTCGAGGACTACAAAGGCGGCAAGTACAAGATCATCTCGTTCTACGCCAAGCGCGCGCGCGGTTTGATGGCGCGTTACGCCACCGTCAAGGGACTGAGCGACCCGCAAAAGCTGAAAAAATTCGACGTGGACGGGTACGCGTTCGATGCGCAGGATTCAAGCGAGACGACGTGGATTTTCCGGCGCAAAGTTGCCGAGTAAAACCAGGTAAAGAAAGAAAAACCGGGATGTTGATCCCGGTTTTTTTTTAATTACTTGCTGCTCCAGAACTTCCACCAGTGACGCTCGGCCTTCTTGCCTTCGTCGAGGAACTTGCTGTTCGGGTAGTTCAGGCGGAAGACGCGTTCGGTGTCGTTGCGCAGTTCGGTCATGCCCAGCTTGTCGTAGCTGCGGATCATGATGAACAGCGCTTCCTCGATCGATGGCGAATCGCGGTAGTCGTCCATGATGCCCATGGCGCGGTTGGCCGCTGCCAGGTAGGCGCCGCGGCGGTAGTAGTAGCGCGCCACGTGCACTTCATACGACGCCATGGCGTTGACCAGGTAGCGCATGCGCTGGCGGGCATCGGGCGTGTACTTGCTGTTGGGGAACTTGTCCACCAGCTGTTTGAACGCTGCATACGCCTCGCGCGTGGCCTTCGGATCGCGCTCGGTAACATCCTGCTCGTACACAAAGTTCAACAGGCCAACCTGGTCGTTGAAGTTGACCAGGCCGCGCAGGTAGTACATATAATCGACGTTGTTGTGATTGGGATGCAGCTTGATGAAGCGCTCGACCGCTGCCAGTGCCTGCGCCTGGTCCTGCGATTTGTAGTAGGCATAGGCGATTTGCATCTGCGCCTGCTGGGCGTACGTACCGAATGGATAGCTCGATTCGAGGCGCTCGTACAGCTGAATTGCGCGCTCGTAGTGCGCTCCTTCGAGTTCTTCGGTCGCCTCCGAGTATAATTTCGAAGCGGTCCAGCCCTTTGTTTCGTCCGTCTTGTCCGAGAACACTCCGCACGCCGACAAACTAAGCATCACTAACGTTGCTGCGACTACCGATAATTTTTTTTGCATGTTGTTTTGCAAGAAGCTGTTTAACCAAAGTTTTACAATAGGCTGATTATAGCCGATGGGAATGCTGTGATATTAACTCCAAAGCCGAATTCGACCGAATCCTCCACCGAACTCGCCCTCGATCCCTCCGACCTCGACACCACGATCGTTCTCGACGCCGACGGCGACGAGGATGACAGCCTGGCGCCGATCGAACTGGAACTCACGCCTGACGCGTGCGGCCAGCGCCTCGACAAGGTCATCTCGGGCCTGGTGCCGCAATTTTCGCGCGGCCGCCTGCAGATGTGGATTACCGACGGCTTCGTCAGCGTTGATGGCAAACCGGCAAAAAGCACCAAGGATACGGTCTACGGCGACGAGAAGATCGTCATTCTGCCCCAACCAGCGCCGGAAGACGAGGCTTTTAAACCGGAACAGGTAGAACTTAACATCGTTTTTGAAGACGACCACCTGATCGTCATTAACAAGCCGGCCGGCCTGGTGGTCCATCCGGGTGCCGGCAACTGGAGCGGCACGCTGCTCAACGGCCTGCTGTTCCACTGCCCGCAGCTGGCCGGTGTACCGCGCGCCGGCATCGTCCACCGGCTCGACAAGGACACCAGCGGCCTGATGGTCGTCGGCAAAACTTTGGCTTCGCAGACCGACCTGGTGCGCCAGCTGGCCGCGCGCACTGTCAAGCGCGAATATTTCGCGCTGGTGTGGGGCACGCCGCGCATCAGCGGCACCATCGACGCCTCCATGGGCCGCCATCCGAAAGACCGCATCAAGATGGCGGTGTCCACCAGCATGGGCGCCAAGCCGGCCATTACCCACTATGAACTGCTGGCCAGCGGCGACCTCGATCGTCGTCCGGTCAGCCTGATGCAGTGTCGCCTGGAAACTGGCCGCACCCACCAGATCCGCGTGCACATGATGTCGATCGGTTTCCCGCTGGTGGGCGACACCACCTATGGCAAGCAGCACCTGTCCAACGTTTTCCCGCGCCAGGCCCTGCAAGCGCGCCGCCTGGGGCTGGTGCATCCGGCCACCGGCGAGCAATGCGAATGGGTCGTGCCGCTGGCTGAAGATTTCGCCGGCCTGATCGCCCAGGCCGGTATTGCCGAACCGGAACAGCACTAACAATGAACAGTAATCCACAGTGGCTGGTGCCGCATTGGCCGGGTCTGCCCGCCAATGTGGGCATGTTGTCCACCACGCGGCGCGGCGGCGTGAGCCCCGCGCCGTATGACGACGGCATGGGGCAGGGCGGCCTCAACCTGGGCACCCACGTGGGCGACCAGCCGCACAATGTCGCCCGCAACCGCCAGATTCTGCGCGACATGCTGCCCGACGACCCGGCGTGGCTGGCGCAGGTGCACGGCACCGTGGTGGCCGACCTGGGCAAGGTCGGGCCGCAGCAAGTGCCCGAGGCGGACGCCAGCATGACCACCATCGCCGGCAAGGTGTGCGTGGTGATGACTGCCGACTGCTTGCCGGTGCTGTTTTGCGATGTGCGCGGCACCGTGGTGGCTGCCGCCCACGCCGGCTGGCGCGGCCTGGCTGCCGGCATGCTGGAAAATACCATCGAAGCCATGCGCGCCGCCGGTGCCGGCGACCTGATGGCCTGGATGGGGCCGGCCATCGGCGCCTACCAGTTCGAAGTGGGCGGCGATGTGCGCCAGGCGTTTTTGCAGGGCGCGCTGGACGATTCGAGCGTGCGCCACGTGACGGCGGCGTTTACGCCGATCGAGCACAAGCCGGGCAAGTTCCTGGCCGACATCTACGCGCTGGCCCGGCACCGCATGCTGCGCGCTGGCGTGGCGCAAGTGCATGGCGGTGAGTACTGCACGGTGGCCAATTCCGGGCGCTTCTATTCGTTCCGTCGCGACGGCGTCACCGGACGCCAGGCAAGTTTGATCTGGCTCAAATAAGTGTCAGGTGGCGCTGGACTTTTTAGCGTCTCGCGCCGCCTGTTCCGCTGCTTTGCGGCGTGCTTTTCTCTTCCCCGTTCCCGCGATGTAAATCAAGGTCCCCAGCGGCAGCACGCAATAGAACAAAAACGTTACAATTCCCGCGACGATGGTCGGCTCGGTAAGCGCCATCAGTCCCACGACGTAAATCCACGCAATAGCAACAATCAGCATGTAGCAACCCAGGTTAAGAGATATTCAATATTTTTTTAGGGAATCACACATGAATTTGCCCGATCCGCAAGCCATTGCCAACGCCTGGATGTCCCAGGTGGGCGACCCCAGCCAATGGCAATCCTGGTTCAGCAAGGCGCCCACCACCGAGGCGAACCCGATGGCCAACATGTTGCAGGATATCGGCGTTGCGCTCAAACCGGAAGCAATGGAGCAGCTGAAAAACGATTATCTGCGTGACTTCACCGCGTTGTGGCAGGATTTTTTGGCTGGCAAGGCGCCAGCCGTCAGCGACCGCCGCTTCAGCTCGGCGGCCTGGCAGGGCAACCCGATGTCGGCCTTCAATGCCGCATCTTACCTGCTCAATGCCAAATTCCTCACTGCCATGGTGGAAGCAGTGGACACCGCGCCCCAGCAAAAGCAGAAAATCCGCTTTGCCGTGCAGCAGGTGATTGATGCCATGTCGCCCGCTAACTTCCTGGCGACCAACCCGGAAGCGCAGCAAAAACTGATTGAAACCAAGGGCGAGAGCCTGACGCGGGGCCTGGTCAATATGCTGGGCGACATCAACAAGGGCCATATCTCGCTGTCGGACGAATCGGCCTTCGAAGTCGGCCGCAACCTGGCCATCACCCCGGGCACCGTGATTTACGAAAATCCGCTGTTCCAGCTGATCCAGTACACGCCGACCACGCCTACCGTGAGCCAGCGTCCGCTGTTGATGGTGCCGCCGTGCATCAACAAGTTCTACATCCTCGACCTGCAGCCGGAAAATTCGCTGGTGCGCTACGCGGTGGAGCAGGGCAACACCGTGTTCCTGATCTCGTGGAGCAACCCGGACAAGTCGCTGGCCGGCACCACCTGGGACGACTACGTGGAGCAGGGCGTGATCGAAGCGATCCGCATCGTCCAGGACGTCAGCGGCCAGGACAAGCTGAACATGTTCGGCTTCTGCGTGGGCGGCACCATCGTTTCCACCGCGCTGGCGGTACTGGCGGCGCGCGGCCAGCATCCGGCGGCGAGCCTGACCTTGCTGACCACCTTCCTCGACTTCAGCGACACCGGCGTGCTCGACGTCTTCGTCGATGAAACCCAGGTGTCGCTGCGCGAACAGCAATTGCGCGACGGCGGCCTGATGCCGGGCCGCGACCTGGCCTCGACCTTCTCGAGCCTGCGTCCTAACGACCTGGTGTGGAACTATGTGCAGTCGAACTACCTCAAGGGCAATGAGCCGTCGGCGTTCGACCTGCTGTTCTGGAACTCGGACAGCACCAATCTGCCGGGCCCGATGTTCTGCTGGTACTTGCGCAACACGTACCTGGAAAACAGCCTGAAGGTGCCGGGCAAGCTCACCGTGGCCGGCGAAAAGATCGACCTGGGCCTGATCGACGCCCCGGCCTTCATCTACGGCTCGCGCGAAGACCACATCGTGCCGTGGATGTCGGCGTACGGTTCGCTCGACATCCTCAACCAGGGCAAGCCGGGCGCCAACCGCTTCGTGCTGGGCGCGTCGGGCCATATCGCCGGCGTGATCAATTCGGTGGCCAAGAACAAGCGCAGCTACTGGATCAACGACGGTGCTGCAGCCGATGCCCAGGCCTGGTTCGATGGCGCACAGGAGGTGCCGGGCAGCTGGTGGCCGCAGTGGGCCGAATTCCTGGCCCAGCACGGAGGGAAGAAGGTCAAGCCCAAGGCCAAGCCCGGTAACGCCCGCTACACCGCGATCGAGGCGGCGCCGGGTCGTTATGTCAAAGCCAAGGGCTGACCACGGGGGACTGCCACACTACCGGACTCGACTATTAGTTGCGTTGCAATAAATGCCAGCACTATTGCGAGTTTCTGCAATTTTTCTACTTTCCCCTCTATAATAGGATCGAGTAGGCACGTGAAAAGCGGACCGAAGTTCGCTTTTTGTTTCGAATTGTTGGAGACGCGCTGCGGCGCAATAAAAACGGACTTGTGATGAGTAGTGCGAAAAAAAATGCTGACCGCCTGATCAAAAAATACCCGAATCGTCGTCTGTACGATACCCAGACCAGTTCCTACATCACGCTGTCCGACGTCAAGCAGCTGGTGCTCGATAACGAAGTATTCACCGTGGTCGATGCCAAGACCAACGAAGATCTGAGCCGCAGCATTCTTCTGCAAATCATTCTGGAAGAAGAGGCCAGCGGCGCGCCGATGTTCTCGAGCGACGTGCTGTCGCAGATCATCCGCTTCTACGGCCACGCCATGCAGGGCATGATGGGCTCGTACCTGGAAAAGAACGTCCAGGCCTTCACCGACATCCAGCGCAAATTCACCGGCACCACCCCCGGCGCCATCGATGGCAAAGCGTTTAGCCCGGAAATGTGGACCCAGTTCATGAACGTCCAGGGCCCGATGATGCAAGGCATGATGAACAACTACATCGACCAGAGCAAGAGCCTGTTCGTGCAGATGCAGGAGCAGATGCAGAACCAGAGCAAGACACTGTTCGGCACCTTCCCGTTCGGTCCGGTGGTACCGCCAACCGACAAGAAGTAATCCTGCGCATTGGTGAAACTGAACGGCACAGTGGCGTTGGTTACTGTGCCGTTTTTGTTGGAGGTTGGTAGGGATTTCCGACTCAGCGCTTCCCTGGCCGCAAAATCGACTCCAGCTCCGCAAACGACGGCCGCTGCTTGGCTGAAATCACCTTGCGCCCGAACTCCACCGCCAGCGACGGCGCGTAGCCGTTCAGGCTGGCGATGATGGTGACTTTTATGCACTGGAGCACGCCGGTCGATTCCTGCAGCTTGCGCTCGAGCAGGCTGGCGATCGGGCCGAACACGCCGTAGGCCAGCAGGATGCCGAGGAAGGTGCCCACGAGGGCGGCTGCGATCAGGTTGCCCAGTTCGGCCGGGGGCAGGCCGACCGAGGCCATGGTGTGGACCACGCCCATCACGGCGGCAACAATGCCGAAGGCGGGCAGCGCTTCAGCCACCTTGTGGATGGCGTTGATCGCCAGCTCGCCGTCCTGGTGATGGACGTCGATTTCGTTGTCCATCAGGTTTTCGATCTGGTAAATGTCGATATTGCCGTTGATGATCAGGCGCAGGTAGTCGGTGATGAATTCCACCAGGTGGGGATCGGCCATCACCAGCGGGAATTTCAGGAAGATCGGGCTGCTCTGCGGGTTGTCGATTTCGTTCTCGATGGCCATCAGGCCTTCGCGGCGGGCCTTGGTCAGCAGCTCGAACATCAGGCTCATCAGGTCCACGTAGAGGGCGCGGGTCTGGCGCGCGGTCTGGAACAGGGTGGGCACGGCGTCGTACACGGCCTGGCGCGACTTGCCATCGTTGGCGATCACGAAAGCGCCCAGTGCGCCGCCGGCAATCATCAGGAATTCGTAGGGCTGGAACAGGGGCGCCAGGTGGCCGCCCTCGAGCGCAAAGCCGCCAAATATCGCGCCCAGGGCGATTACGATGCCAACAATAACTGCCATGGAAGGTCCAATCGTGAATTCCGACAAGGCATCACGATACCATCTTGCAGTACGGAAAGATATACAGATGAGCATGGATCCAACATCGATTCGGCATGCGCGGTGGTGAGGTCTTCTCCGCAGCAAGGGCGATCGGGTATAATGCCCGATTGCCCGGCATCTTCATGACACCCAACATGCAATCGCAACCACTTTCCCGTATCACCAAGCCTGCAGCAGCCACCACCATTACCGGTGCGGCGCCCAAAGTCGGCTTTGTCTCGCTCGGCTGCCCCAAGGCGCTGGTCGATTCCGAACAAATCCTGACCCAGCTGCGCGCCGAGGGCTACGAGACTGCCAAGTCCTATGACGGCGCCGACCTGGTGATCGTCAACACCTGCGGCTTCATCGACGCGGCCGTGCAAGAGTCGCTCGACGCCATCGGCGAAGCGCTGGCCGAAAACGGTAAGGTCATTGTGACCGGCTGCCTCGGTGCGAAAAAAGACGCCGCCGGCGACGATATCATCATGAAGGTGCACCCGAAGGTGCTGGCCGTGACCGGCCCGCACGCGCTGGCCGAAGTAATGGACTCGGTCCACTTCCACCTGCCCAAGCCGCACGAGCCGTTCATCGACCTGCTGCCGCCGCAGGGCATCAAGCTCACGCCAAAACACTACGCTTACCTGAAAATCTCCGAGGGTTGCAACCACCGCTGCTCGTTCTGCATCATCCCGTCGATGCGCGGCGACCTGGTGTCGCGCCCGATCGGCGAGCTGCTGCTGGAAGCGGAAAACCTGTTCAAGTCGGGTGTCAAGGAACTGCTGGTGATTTCGCAGGACACCTCGGCCTACGGCGTCGACGTCAAGTTCCGCACCGGCTTCTGGAACGGCCGCCCGATCAAGACCCACATGACGCAGCTGATGGAAGCGCTGGGCGAGCTGGCCAAGTCGCATGGCGCCTGGGTACGCATGCACTACGTGTACCCGTACCCGCACGTGGACCAGGTCATTCCAATGATGGGCGAGCACGTGCTGCCTTACCTCGACATCCCGATGCAGCACGCGCATCCCGACGTGTTGAAGCGCATGAAGCGTCCGGCCAGCGGCGAGAAAAACCTCGACCGCATCCTGGCCTGGCGCAAGATGAACCCGGACCTGACCATCCGCTCGACCTTCATCGCCGGCTTCCCGGGCGAGACCGAAGAAGAGTTCCAGTACCTGCTCGACTTCCTCAAGGAAGCGCAGATCGACCGTCTCGGCTGCTTCGCCTATTCGCCGGTCGAAGGCGCTACCGCCAACGAACTGGCCAACCCGGTGCCGGAAGAAGTGCGCGAAGAACGCCGTGGCCGCGTGATGCTGCTGCAGGAAGAAATTTCGAAGAACCGCCTGAAGGCCAAGGTCGGCAAGACCGTGCGCGTGCTGATCGATGAAGTCAACCGCACCGGCGGCGTTGGCCGTTCGGCAGCCGATGCGCCTGAAATCGACGGCGTGGTGTACGTGAAGCCACCGTACGAGCCGCACAAGAAGCTGGTCGTGGGCCAGTTCGTCGACGTGCGCATCACGACTTCCGATGCGCATGACCTGTGGGGCGAGGCGCAATAAGCTGCTGCGGGGCGGCTATAATACGGGCGGAGCATCGATCATCTCGATGCTCCGCCTTTTTTTATTCGCTTGTTCCTTCGATGACCACCAAAAAATCCCCGCAGACCGCCCTGATCCACTCCGACTACCGTCCTCCCGCAGGCTTCAGCGCGTTCCCCACCGCGATCCACCACGCCTCCACGGTGCTGTTCGAAAACGTGGCTGCGCTGCGCTCGGGCGAGTGGAAGGACAAGAACGCCTATACCTACGGCCTGCACGGCACGCCCACCACGTTTACGCTCGAAGCCCGGCTGGCCGAAATCGAGGGCGGCACCCAGTGCCTGCTGGCGCCCAGCGGCCTGGCGGCGATTGCCATGGTCGATTTTGCGCTGCTCAAGACTGGCGACGACGTGCTGTTGCCCGATAACGTCTATAACCCCAACCGTGAACTGGGGCGCTGGCTGCATGCCGATTTCGGCATCACCGCGCGCTACTACGACCCGTTGGTCGGCGCCGGCATCGCCGAGCTGATACTGCCCAATACAAAACTGATCTGGGCCGAGGCGCCCGGTTCGGTGTCGATGGAAGTGCCCGACCTGCCGGCCATCTGCGCCGCCGCCCACGCGCGCGGCGTGCTGGTCGCGCTGGACAACACCTGGGCGGCCGGCCTGGCCTTCAACGGTTTCGAGCACGGCGCCGACATCGTCATGCAGGCGCTGACCAAGTACCAGTCGGGCGGCTCGGACGTATTGATGGGCGCCGTCATCACGCGCGACCGCGCCATCCACGACCGTCTGAGCCTGGCCCACATGCGCCTGGGCCTCGGCGTGGGTGCGGACGACGCCTACCTGGTGCTGCGCGGCCTGCCCACCATGCGCCTGCGTTTCGAGGCCCACGACAAGTCCGCGCGCAAGGTGGCGGCCTGGCTCAAAACCCGTCCCGAGATCACCCGCGTGCTGCATCCCGCGCTGCCCGACTGTCCTGGCCACGATACCTGGCAGCGCGACTTTACCGGCGCCGGCGGCCTGTTCTCGGTGATGTTCGACGCGCGCTACACGGAAGAGCAGACCGACCGCTTTGTCGATGCCTTGCAGCTGTTCGGCATCGGTTACAGCTGGGGCGGCGCCAACAGCCTGGCAGTCCCGTACCGCATCGCGCACATGCGCAAGAACTGGCAAGAACAGGGCATCCTGGTGCGCTTTAACATCGGCCTGGAAGACGCCGATGACCTGATCGCCGATATTGAACAAGCATTGGAGTTGATGAAATGAGTCGTTTCTGGAGCAAAGTAGTTCATGGCCTCACGCCATACACACCTGGCGAGCAGGTACGCATGCCGGGCCTGATCAAGTTGAACACCAACGAAAACCCGTACGGTCCGTCGCCGAAAGCCGTCGCCGCCATGCAGGCCGCCGTGGACGACGACCTGCGCCGCTATCCCGATCCGGCCAACCTGGCGTTCAAGGATGCGGTGGCGCGGCGCCTGGGCGTGCGGCGCGAGCAGGTTTTTGTCGGCAACAGTTCCGACGAAGTGCTGGCCCACACCTTCCACGCGCTGCTCAAGCACGAACTGCCGCTGCTGTGCCCCGACATCAGCTACAGTTTTTACGCCACGTATTGCAGCCTGTATGGCATCACGGCCGTGCAGGTGCCGCTCAATGACCGCTTCGAGATCGACGTCGAACATTACAACGCACCGTGCGGCGCCATCATCATTGCCAACCCCAATGCACCGACCGGCATCGCGCTGTCGCTGGCGCAGATCGAGGCGCTGTTGCTGGCGCACGCGGACCAGGTAGTGGTGGTCGATGAAGCCTACGTGGACTTCGGCGGCGAGAGCGCCAGCGCGCTGGTGGACCGCTACGACAACCTGCTGGTGATCCAGACGCTCTCGAAATCGCATTCGCTGGCCGGCCTGCGGGTGGGCTTTGCGGTCGGCCACCCGGACCTGATCGCGGGCCTCGAGCGCGTAAAAAACAGTTTTAACTGCTACCCGCTGGGACAGGTGGCGCAGGCCGGCGCGGTCGCTTCGCTGGACGACGTCGAGTACGCGCAGCAGACGGCGCGCGCGGTCATCGCCACGCGCGCGTGGCTGACGGCCGAGATGCTGGCGCTGGGCTTCGAGGTGCTGCCGTCGCGCGCCAATTTCATCTTCGTGCGCCATCCGCAGCACGACGCGGTGACGATTGCCGCCGGTCTGCGTGAGCGGGCGATTCTGGTCCGCCACTTCAAGCAGGCGCGCATCGACCAGTTCCTGCGTATCTCGATTGGTACGGATGCCGAGTGTGCGGCACTGGTCGATGCACTGAAGACGCTGCTAGCCTGACCCGTTCTGATATACTGTATGCATGCACAGTATATCGAGACGAGGTGGGACGTGGAACTGACGGACAAACTGGAAATCCTGGCCGATGCGGCCAAGTACGACGCCTCGTGCGCCAGCAGCGGGGCGCCCAAGCGCCATTCGGTGGGCAAGGATGGCTTTGGCGCCACCACCGGCATGGGCATTTGCCACAGCTACACGCCGGACGGGCGCTGCGTCTCGCTGCTCAAGATCCTGCTGACCAATTACTGCCTGTACGATTGCCAGTACTGCGTCAACCGCCGCACGTCCAACGTGCCGCGCGCACGGTTTACGGTGGCCGAAGTGGTCAAGCTCACCAAGGATTTCTACCTGCGGAACTACATCGACGGTCTGTTCCTCAGTTCCGGAATCATCCAGTCGGCCGACTACACGATGGAGCAGCTGGTGCAGATCGCCCGCGAGCTGCGCGAGGTGCACCAGTTCCGTGGCTACATCCATTTGAAAACCATCCCCGATGCCGATCCGGCGCTGATCGCCGCCGCCGGCCGCTACGCGGACCGCCTGAGCGTCAACATCGAGCTGCCCACTCAGGACAGCGTGCAGAAACTGGCGCCGGAAAAAAGCGTGCATACCATCAAGCTGGCCATGGGCTCGATCCGCCGCAAGCTTGACGAAAAGGCCGAGGAACCGAAGTCGCCGCGCTTTGCGCCGGCCGGCCAGAGCACGCAAATGATCGTGGGGGCGGACGCCAGCGACGACCAGCAAATCCTGAAAACCGCCGAAACCCTGTACGGCAGCTACAAGCTCAAACGCGTGTACTACTCGGCTTTCAGTCCCATCCCGCAAAGCCCGAAAAGTGTGCCGCTGGCGCCCCCGCCCATGATGCGCGAGCACCGCCTGTACCAGGCCGATTTTTTATTGCGCAGCTACGGCTTCCAGGTCGATGAACTGCTGCCCAAGACGGGCAACCTGGCGCTGGACATCGACCCCAAGCTGGCCTGGGCGCTGGAAAACCGCGAACACTTCCCGATGGACTTGAATCGCGCCGAGCCGCACATGATCGCGCGCATTCCCGGCATCGGCCTGCGCAACGCCCAGCGCATTGTCGATCTGCGCCGCTTGCGCCAGGTGCGCTACGCCGACCTTACGCGCTTGAAGTGCAGCATGAAGAAAATCGCGCCGTTCATCATCACGGCCGATTACATTCCGGTCAACGACGCCGGCCCGTCCGAGCATCTGCGCCGGGCGATGGCCGTGCCGGCCCAGCAGATGAACCTGTGGCCTGAGCTGCAAGCGGCATGACGCGCCGGGTCGTCCAGACGTTTGCCGAATGGCGCACGGCCGCCCGCGACCTGGTGGCGCGCAGCATCGCGCCCGAGTACGTGGAGTGGGCCAGCGAACCGGAAGACGGCGACCTGTTCTCCGGCTTCGGCTCCCAGGCCGGCGCGGCGGCGCTCAAGGCTGCGCCGCCGCCGGGCACCGAGTTGCGCCTGCCGCGCCAGCTGATGGACATGATCGAGGACGCCGCCTGTTTCAATGCGCTCGACCGCTGGTCGTTTTTATACAAGGTGATCTGGCGCTGGCATTTGGGCGAGCGCGACGTGGTGTCGCCGGCCGATGCCGACGGCGCCCGCCTGTACGCGATGGTCAAAGCCGTGCACCGCGAGCAGCACGACATGCATGCCTACGTGCGCTTCCGCGAGCGCAAGGAGGAAGATGGCGCGCCGCGCTTCGTGGCCTGGTTCGAGCCCACCCACGACGTCCTGCCGCAGGTGGCGCGCCACTTCGCCCGCCGCATGGGACCGATCACCTGGATGATCGCCACGCCGAATCAGGCCATCCTGTGGGACGGCGAGCAACTGATCGAAGCGCCATCGCTGCTGCGCACCGCGGCCGATATCGAGGACGCCGGCGAGGCGCTGTGGCTCACCTATTACCGCAGCATCTTCAACCCGGCGCGCGTGAATGCCGACCTGCTGCGCAGCCATATCCCGTCGCGGTTCTGGAAGAATTTACCGGAAGGCGCGATCGTGCCGGCCATGGTCACCGCCGCCAACAACGGCGAGCGCCGCACCGGCCAGACCGGCACCGTGGGCCAGCGCGGCGGCGCTACCAGCATTCCGATTGCCCCGGAACGCGCGCAGCCGCAGCGCGAGGTACCCACGTCGCTCGACCAGTGCCGCCGCTGCCCACTATGGGAAAACGCCACCCAGGCCGTGGCTGGCGTGGGACCGGCGCAGGCGCGCATCATGCTCGTCGGCGAACAGCCGGGCGACCAGGAGGATTTGCAGGGGTTGCCGTTCGTGGGACCGGCCGGCGCGGTGCTGCAACAGGCAATGCAGGAGGCCGGGGTGGATCGCGACAGCATTTATCTGACCAACGCCGTCAAGCATTTCAAGTGGGAGCCGCGCGGTAAACGGCGCCTGCACAAGACGCCGGCGCAGCGCGAGGTAGCCGCGTGCCACCTGTGGCTGGAAGAGGAACTGAAGCGGGTGCAGCCGCAAGTGGTGGTGGCGCTGGGCAGCACCGCGCTGAAATCGCTGTTGCAGGATGGTTCGGCCACCATGACGTCGATGATGAACGATGGCCACCCGGCGCCGGTGCAGCACGACGGGCGCTGGGTGGTCACCGTCTATCACCCGTCGTACGTGCTGCGCGCGCCCGATGAAACAGCGCGGCGCCAGGCCTACGGCGTGATCGTCGAAGGCCTGCGCCAGGCGCTGCAGCTGGTCGGGCGTTAAACGGCCGCCGCTTCGTTGTTACTGAGGCGCATGAAGCCGGCGATCAGGCGGTAGGCTTTCCACAGCCAGGCGCCGAGCCAGATCAGGTACGCCAGGGGAATGCCGATAATGGTGATGAACGCCAGCGCACCGACGGCCACCCACACCACGTACCACCAGAACGAGCGGATCATCCACGTGTGGTGGCTGTGCACGAAGGTGCCGGTGGTGCCGGGGCGCTGCGCATAGTTGATCACCAGCGGAATCACCGAGAACAGGCCCAGTGAAAAGATAAAGCTCACGGCATGCACGATGTACAGCCACCAGGCGGTTGTCTTGGCCGAGCTGTCACGACCATCGAGTATCAGATCCTGCGACATGGCGATTCCTTTAAAGTGACAATGGTGTCAAAAGTATAGCGGAATCGCCCGGTGTTTACCGAGTTTCATTGTGCGGTGGCGTACCAACCGCACGTTGCAAGAACATGTCTATATCAGCGAACAACTCGGCCTGGATGGCGGCGCGGTCGAAGCCGGGCGGATCCTGCGACGGATGGAACTCCGGCTTGGTCATCTCGGGCGGGAATTTGCTCATGAAAGAGAAGTGGGCCGCGCCCGCAAACACCTTGTGGACCACCTGGTCGCGATCGGCCACGCCATCGAGTACGTTGAGTGCGTGTTCGACCGGCGTGTTGACGTCCCGGTCGCCCGTGATCATCAGGATCGGCACATCAACGGCGCGCAGCGCTTCGGCACGGAACCAGGCAGTGGCTGGCGCCAGCAGTACCAGTGCGCGCACCCGGTCGTCGGGCGTTACCGGTACCGGCTGCGGTGGATTGGTCTTGCGTTCGTATGGCCCGGTCCACGGCTTGCCGCCGGCTACCGCCAGCGCCGTATAGCCGCCGATCGAGTGGCCGATGACAGCGACGCGGTCCGCAATCAAATGGTCTTTCAGCTGATCGTACGCGGCGGTGATGACCAGCGTGATGTGGCGCGGCCGGTTGGCCAAGTTGGCGGCGGTGTTGGCACGGTTGTTGTTATGGCGCGTGTTGCCGGTATGGGCGGGCAGGGCGACAATGTAACCTGACTGCACCAGGTATTTCGCCAGCTCGCGGTACGCCCACGGCGTGCCGGCATTGCCGTGCGAGACCACCACCAGCGGATACGGCCCGCCCTCCGGCGCAGCATTGAGCGCCACATCGAGCGAATACGGACCGAATTGTTCGGGAACTTCCACGCCGTCGGCCGGATACAGCAGCGCCAGGGGGATCATCGCCTGCTGCACGGTGTCTGCCACCTCGAGCAGGCGGCAGCCGCAAACCGCCATTTATGCCAGCAGCGGCAGGATGCCGTCGAGCCCCACGAAGTTGAGCGCCACGCTGGCCTGCTCGCGCACCACCGGCTTGGCGCGGAACGCCACCGACATGCCGGCAATGCTCATCATTTTCAGGTCGTTGGCACCGTCGCCCATGACGATCGCCTCCGATGGTGAAATGCCCAGCTCCGCGCATACGCGTTCCACGGTCTGCTGCTTGGCTTCGGCATCGACGATGGCGCCCACCACCTTGCCGGTCAGTTTGCCGTCGACGATTTCCAGCTCGTTGGCGTGGGTATAGTCAAGATTGAGGCGTTGTTTCAGGCGGCTGGTGAAATAAGTGAAGCCTCCGGAAACCAGCAGGGTTTTCAGGCCGGCCTGCTGCACCGCTTGCAGCATGGCTTCCGCACCCGGCGAGAGTTTCAGGCGCTCGTCGTACACGCGGTCCAGCGCGGAAGCGTCGAGGCCTTCGAGCAGCGCCACCCGGCGCGTGAGGCTGGCGGCGAAATCGAGTTCGCCGCGCATGGCCGCCTCGGTAATCTCCGACACCTGCGCCTTCAACCCCTGCATGTCGGCGATTTCATCGATGCACTCGATGGTGATCAGGGTGGAATCCATGTCCATCGCCACCAGTTTGAAATCGGTCATTTTTTGCACGCCGATGGTATAGGTGGCGTCCAGCTGGGCGGCGTTGGCTGCCACCTCGATGGTCTGGCGCAGCGCCGGCGAGAACGCGATGCCTTCGCAGCGCACGGCGCGGTCGCTCAGCCACGTGAGCGCCTGCGGCGCCGTCAGTGCGGCGATGCGTTCGAGTCGCGCGCGGCAGTCGTCGCGCCCTTGTAATACCAGGTTCATGGATTTTGTGGCTGATGTCATAGTTCGTACGAGTTGTAGGCTTCGGTGTTCGAGTAACGCGTGTTTAAGGTACGACCTTAGGCGCGTGCGGTCAACTCTTGATTAGTTGCCAGTGAGTTGTTTAATTGCACCTTTGATCTGCGCCACCCGCGCAGCCAGGTCCGGCATGGCGGCCGTGATCTTCAGTTTGTCTTGGCCAGCGAGCTTGATCTGGCGGTTTTTTTGTATCAGTTCGATGATGCGCATCGGGTCGATCGGTGGCTTGGCCATGAATTGCAGGCTGGCCGCTTCGCCGTGGGCGTCGATCTTGATGATGCCCACAGTCTTGGCGGCGATGCGCAGACGGTGGGTTTCGATCAGCGCCTTGACCGGGTCGGGCAGCTTGCCGAAACGGTCGATCAGCTCTTCCTGCAAATCGTCGATCTTGTCCTGGACCGTGCAGTTGGCCATGCGCTTGTAGATCGACAGCCGTTCGTGCACGTCGCCGCAGAAGTCGGACGGCAGCAGTGCCGGCGTGTGCAGGTTGATTTCGGTGGTGGTGGACAGCGGGGCGGCCAGGTCCGGCTCCTTGCCGGCCTTGAGCGAGCGTACCGCTTCGTTCAGCATGTCGGTGTACAGCTGGAAGCCGATTTCGGTCATCTCGCCCGACTGGTTGTCGCCGAGGACTTCGCCGGCGCCGCGAATTTCGAGGTCGTGCATGGCCAGGTAGAAGCCGCTGCCCAGTTCTTCCATCTGCTGGATGGCGTCCAGGCGGCGCTGCGCCTGCTTGGACAGGCCCTGCACGTCGGTGACCAGCAAATACGCGTAGGCCTGGTGGTGCGAACGGCCCACGCGGCCGCGCAGCTGGTGCAGCTGCGCCAGGCCGAACTTGTCGGCGCGGTGCATGATGATGGTGTTCGCGGTGGGCACGTCGATACCGGTTTCGATAATCGTGGTGCACAGCAGGATGTTGTAGCGCTGCGCCACGAAGTCGCGCATCACCTTTTCCAGGTCGCGCTCGTGCATCTGGCCGTGGGCCACCGCGATGCGCGCCTCGGGCAGCAGTTCGGTCAGCATCGCCAGGCGGTTCTGGATGGTTTCCACCTCGTTGTGCAGGAAGTACACCTGGCCGCCGCGTTTCAGTTCGCGCAGGCATGCCTCGCGGATGATCGACTCGCCCTCGCTGCGCACGAACGTCTTGATGGCCAGGCGCTTTTGCGGCGCGGTGGCGATGATGGAAAACTCGCGCAGGCCTTCAAGCGCCATGCCCAGCGTGCGCGGGATCGGCGTGGCTGTAAGCGTGAGCACATCGACTTCGGCGCGCAGCGACTTGAGCGCCTCCTTCTGGCGCACGCCGAAGCGGTGTTCCTCGTCGATGATGACCAGGCCCAGGCGCGTGAACTTCACATCGTCCGACAGCAGTTTATGGGTACCGATCACGATATCGAGCGTGCCGTCGGCCATGCCTTTGATGGCCTGATTGATTTCTTTACCGGTGCGGAAGCGCGACATCTCGGCAATGCGCACCGGCCAGTCGGCAAAGCGGTCGGCAAAGGTTTGCGCATGCTGTTCGGCCAGCAGCGTGGTCGGGGCGAGAATCGCCACCTGCTTGCCACCCATGACCGCGATGAACGCGGCGCGCAGCGCGACTTCGGTCTTGCCGAAGCCGACGTCGCCGCACACCAGGCGGTCCATCGGTTTACCGGAAGTCATGTCGCGGATGACGTTGTTGATCGCTTCCTGCTGGTCGGGCGTTTCGTCGAAGCCGAAGCTCTCGGCAAAGCGCTCGTAGTCGTGCGCCGAGTATTCGAAGGCATGGCCCTGGCGCAGCGCGCGGCGGGCGTACAGGTTGAGCAGCTCGGCGGCGGTGTCGCGGATCTGTTCGGCCGCGCGGCGCTTGGCCTTTTCCCACTGGCCGGAACCGAGCGTATGCAGCGGTGCGTCTTCCGGTGCGGCGCCCGAGTAGCGCGAGATCACGTGCAGCTGCGAGACCGGCACATACAGCTTGGTGTCCTTGGCGTATTCCAGGTGCAGGAACTCGGTCTCTCCTTCGCCCAGGTCCATGCTGGTGAGGCCCATATAGCGGCCGATGCCGTGGTTGACGTGCACCACGGGGTCGCCGATCTTCAGCTCGGAGAGGTCGCGCACCATCGATTCGACCTGCGTGACCGCTTCCTGCTTCTTCTTGCCTACCCGGCGGCCCGAACCCGCATACAGCTCGGTCTCGGTGATGAACACCAGCCGTTCGGCCGGCGTAGCCAGTTCGAAGCCCGTGTGGAGCGGCGCCACGCCCAGCGCCAGTTTGGCGTCGGACGTCGCAAAACCCTCGAAGCCTTCCACCGGCGTGAGGGCCAGGTCGTATTCGCTGAAGTACTGCTGCAGCGTTTCGCGGCGGCCGTTGGTCTCGGCGCAGATCATCACCCGCGTGCCCGCCTGCAGCAAATAGCTGCGCAGGTTGGTGAGCGGGTCTTCCAGGTGGCGGTTGACGGCGATGTTCGGGATGGGTGCCGACAGCTCCGATGCGCCCTGGTCCTGGTCTTTCGAAATGACCATGCGGCCATACGGCTTGGCCAGCGTGAAGAACTGCTCGTCCGACAGGAACAGCATGTCGGGCGGCAGGATCGGGCGTTCGCGGTCGGCCTTCAGGAAGCGATGGCGCGAGGTGGTATCGGCCCAGAAGCGCTTGATGGCGGCGTCGATGTCGCCAACCAGTGCCAGCGCGGCGCCGTCGGGCAGGTAGTCGAACAGCGTGGCGGTCTGCTCGAAGAACAGCGGCAGGTAGTACTCGATACCGGCCGACGCGATGCCGCTGCTGATGTCTCTATAGACTACCGAACGCGAAGGATCGCCCTCGAAGTATTCGCGCCAGCGGCTGCGGAACGTGGTGCGCGCCGCTTCGTCCATCGGGAACTCGCGGCCCGGCAGCAGGCGCACTTCACCGACCGGGTACAGCGAACGCTGGGTGTCGGCGTCAAAAGTGCGGATGGTTTCCACCGTGTCGCCGAACAGGTCGAGCCGGTAGGGCAGGGCGGAGCCCATCGGGAACAGGTCGATCAGACCGCCGCGCACCGAGTATTCGCCGGGCGACATCACTTGCGTGACGTGGGTATAGCCGGCCAGCGTCAGTTGCGACTTCAAACGTGCTTCGTCGAGCGACTCGCCCTTTTTGAAGAAGAACGTGTAGGCGGCCAGGAACGACGGCGGCGCCATGCGCACCAGCGCGGTCGTGGCCGGCACGAGCATCACGTCGCACTGGCCGCTGGAGATTTCGTGCAGCGTGGCCAGGCGCTCGGACACCAGGTCCTGGTGCGGCGAGAAGGCGTCGTAGGGCAGCGTTTCCCAGTCTGGCAGCAGGTGGCAGCGCACTTCCTCGCCCGCGAACCACGGAATTTCGTCGCGCAGCCGCTGGGCGTCTGCCGCGCTGGACGTGATCACGGCCAGCATGCGGCCTTGCGCCTTGAGGGCCAGCGCCGCTTGCGCGAGCGCGTACGCATCCGAGGAGCCGTGCAGGGTGGGCAGGGCAAAGCGGTTGCCCGGTTTTGGAATGGAGTTGGCGAGGACTAGGGACACAATGAGGTGGACGCTGGTGAGCTGTGGTGCATGGTCAAAAGGTGAACAACATTATAGACGATGCACCGCAGCCCGGCAGTCGCCTACCCCGGCTTGGGTGCGGACCCGGCCACCAGGTTGGCAATGCCGAACGGGATATGCACCATCGGTATATTCCCGGCCGGCGACTTCAGGTGGCTCAACTGGTCGTCGAAGAACAGGTGGGGCTTGAAGATGGACAGGATGCGCGCCTTTTCCATCCCGCCCAGGAAGAACGTTTCGTCGGCCGACACCCCCCAGCTCTTGAGCGTGGTGACTACGCGCTCGTGCGCCGGTGCGCTGCGCGCGGTGACGATGGCGATGCGCAGGATGCGCTGGTAGCCGGGATCGTTTGCTAACGCCTGGTCTTCCAGCCGCTGCATGGCGGAGAGCTTCTGGAACAGGTCCGCCAGCGGGCCAGGCTGGTGCGGCACCGCCACCCGTTCGCGCTCGTGGGCGTGGAATTCGGCGACGTCGTTATTGCGCTTGAAGACAGTCTCCGATTCGTCGTCGGCGATCACGCCGTCGAAGTCGAAGGCCACCCGCAGTTCGCCATCGGCGTCGTCGTCCTCGGTCAGGCCGGGCAGCACCAGGCCGGCCGGGTAATGGGCGTCGAGCGCCATGCGCACGTCCTGCTCGTTGGCAGTGAGGAACAGCGAGGTATTGAAGGCGGGCAGGTAGGTGTACGGTGACTTGCCGGTGACAAAGCAGGCGCGCGAGATGTCGAGCCCATAGTGGGCGATCGAATTCATCACCCGCAACCCGGTCTCCGGCGAATTGCGCGACAACAACACCACCTCGACCGGCGACGCTTGCGGATGATGGGCGTTGATCGACAGGAAGCGGCGGATGAACGGAAACGCCACGCCCTTGCCGAGCACCACGTCGAGGTGACGTTCCTGGTATTGGCGATACGCTTCGGCGCCGCCTTCCAGGTACACCTGGTGCGATTCGGTGAGGTCGAACAGCGCGCTCGATGCGATGCCGACGACCAGCTTGTGTTCTATCGGATAGGCCATGGATAGGTGTTCGGGTTATCAATCACGCCACTTTAACCGAATTTTCGTGCCTGCCGCGCCACACCTGCGCGTCTTGATGCACATTTCAATTGACGTAGCCTGCGTGACAACGGATATTGGCTGGGCAGAACAAAAAGGTAAGCCACTTCTGGTACCGCAGTAATGTCAAGCAGCCCGTGTGGCTGCTTTTTTTTGGCTGCCGGCGCGCCTGTCTCCAAGAGGCTGAGTGGAATCTCATACCCTCATGCGTCCTCGCTCCTGCGCGCATAGCCGAGCGCCAGCTCCGCCCGATTGCGCCCCAGCTCCTTGGCCTGGTACAGCGCCATATCCGCCGCATGCACCAGTTGTGCGGGCGCCGCGCCGCCGACCGGGTGGCCGCACGCCACGCCCACGCTCACGGTCACAATGCCGCCAGGCGCTGCAGCATGCACAATGCCCAACGCAGCCACCGCATCGCAGACTGCCTGCGCCACAGCCAGTGCGTTGTCGGGATGGGCATCGGGCACGACGAAGATGAATTCCTCGCCGCCATAGCGCGCCACCTGGTCGCCGCCGCGCCGGAATTGGTCGGCGATCGCCGCCGCTATTCGGCGTAGGCAGTCGTCGCCTTGCTGGTGGCCGTAGTGGTCGTTGTACTGCTTGAAGTGGTCGATATCGAGCATGCCGATTGCCAGCATGCTGCGCTGGCGTGCCGCGCGCGTCCATTCGACGGCCAGGATCTGGTCGAAGCGGCGGCGGTTGGGGATGCCGGTGAGGACGTCGGTCATCGACATCAAGGCAAGGCTGTCGTTGGCTTGCTGCAGTTCGGCCGTGCGCTGGGCCACGCGTGCTTCCAGGCGTTGCTCCGTTAGCTTCAGGCCGGCGATCAGGTCATTCTGGGCGGTCAGCGCCGCCGCCTGTGCCCATTCCTTCTCGCGCCGCATGGCGTGCATGCGGTCGGCCAGCGCGAACGCCAGCAGCAGCATCTCGCAGGCGGAACCGATCTGGGCGCCGAAGTTGGTGATCAGGTTATGCGGCAAGAACGCCAGCGCTGCGAGCGCGCTGCCCATATTGGCGACGAAGAATACGCAAAACGCGGCGCAGAAATAGTAGGCGCTGCGCTGGCGGCGCCACACACACACCAGCGCGATCAGCAGGGTGAGGGGCGAGGTGATGCTCCAGATCGCGGTCATGGCGCCAGCCACCTGCTGGTAGAAGAACACCAGCAGCACCGGCGAGACCAGGAACCATGCCAGCATCGCCAGCAGCACTTTGTCGAGCCAGGGTACCAGCGTGCGTGTGCCGATCATCTCGCGCATGAAAATGGTGACCGTGGCGTGCGATAGCGAGAACAGGATCGCGGTCGACAGGTTGGGCCAGCGCCCTCCCATCCCTGGCCACAGCCATTCGTGGGCCAGACCGTTCTGGCTGGCGAGCGACATGGCGGTGATGGCGACGAAGGCGATGTACATCAGGTAGAGCCGGTCGCGCAGCATGGCGAACAGCACCAGGTTGAACAGGAACATGGCGACGACCGTGCCGAAGAACAGGCCCTGCGCCAGGTAGTCGCGCTGTTGATGGGCGGCGAACGCCACCGGGTCCCACAGGCGCACCGGTATCAGCTTGGCGCCTTCGGAGGCCACGCGCAGATAATAGGTTTGCTGCGATCTGGCGGGCAGATCGAGCGCGTAGATGTAATAGCGGTTGGGATAGGCGCGCGAGGCGTATGGCAGCGCGCTGCCGGTGTGGTGCGCGCGATAGCTGCCATCTTCAACCGGTTCGTAGAAGGCGATCTCGCTCAGACGGGCGTTGCTGATCTCGAGCAGGCGGCGTACCGGCACGGCGCCGGGATTGCGCAGTTCCACCTTGAGCCAGTAGGCCGAGCGCGTGTAGCCGAAGCTGATGGCCTGGTCGGCCTGTCCCGTGTGGCGGTAGGTTTGCGTGCGTGCCTGAGCGAAGTCGAGCTGGCTGCCCGGGTCTTCGAACACGGTAAAATGTTCGGTGAGCGACACCGAACCCTGTTCGAGTTCGAGCACATCGACCGGCGTGCCGCTGGCACGGGCGGGCGCCAGCAGCACCAGCGACAGCCAGAGCGCGGCAAACAGATGCAACAGCACATAGTGCGGGAGGCGAAGGATGTACAAGGCAGGCATTCCTGGTCAACGATCTCCATGTTACCGCATACGCTATAATATTTTCCATAAAATCAATATAGAGACCACTGTGCAGCCAGACTTCACCTTCGCCCAGTTCAAGACCATGACGCCGCTCGACGCCGGCAATATCTGGGCCTACCTGCTGGACCACTACGCCGACCGCATCACCGTCAAGCGCCGCAAGCCGGCATTGGAAAACCTCGAGCGCATCTTCAATGCCACTTTCAAGCTGGCCAACGACGTCGGCTTTCGCGCCATGAACCTGCGCGACCTGTGCCAGGAAACCGGCTTGTCGATGGGGGGCTTGTACGGCTATATCAGCACCAAGGACCAACTGGCGGAAATGATCGGCGGCGTGGTGCGCCATGCCACCCGCGAGGTGCCGCTGCTGTTTGACACCATCGCCGATCCGCTCGACCGCCTGGAGGCGCTGATACGTTCGTCGATCTACATCTCCGAGATTTTGCAGCCGTGGTTTTATTTCGTGTACATGGATTCGCGCGTGCTGGCCCCCGAGCTGCGCCACGCGGCCAAGAATTCGGAGTTGTACGTGCAGTCGCTGTTCGCCGACGTCATCGTGCGCCTGCCGTCACGCCCGCCGGGCAGCGCCGATTTGCTGGCGTCGCACCTGATGGCGACGTTCCAGGACTGGTACGTGAAGCGCTGGAAATACCGGGCAGCCGACGTGACGCCCGACCAGTTTGCCGGCAGCGCGGTGCGGATGATGCGGGGCTACCTGGCGGCATAAAAAGTTGTCATCGAGATATGATTGGCGTCCAGATAAGCTGTGCATGGCGCGCCACACTGACTGCGAAAGCCATTGACGGCGCTACTTGGCCCGATGGATATTGCGATAGGGAATTTCTCTCCAATAGTCACTCACATGGTTGAGCTGACTATCACTATTCGCATAATCGGGAAGTACGATGTTCAGGAATTTACGCATTAAATGGAAGCTGGCCGCGCTGGTGGCTATCATGCTGGTCGCTTTATTGGTGGTGGGCACGGCGGGCTATCGGGGCATCGCCACCGTGGGCGATTCGGTCGATGAAATCGGCGTGGTGCGCCTGCCGTCGATCCAGGGATTGCTCGGCATCAGCGAAGGCCAGACCGCCGTGGCGTCCGCCACCCTGTACGCCGCCATCTACGAGAACAACTACCAGGCCCACGACAAGTTCGCCGAAGTGCAGGCGTTGCGCCAGCGCGCGTGGGCCAATATCGACCGTGGCTGGAAGCTGTACGAACCGCTGCCGCAAACGCCGGAAGAATCCGTGCTGTGGAAGCAATTCAGCGCCGAATGGACCGCCTGGAAAGCCGCCGACGACCGGATCGGCACCGTGGTTGGCAGCCTGGCCGCCAATCGCGACGACGCCGCGCAGAAAGAGCTGTTCGCCAGCTTCTACCAGCAATACAACGCCTCACGCCCGCTGTTTCAAAAGGCGGAAGCGACGCTGCTCAAGATCGTGCACCTCAATGAGGGCATAGCCGGCGCCAGTGTGGAACAGGGACGGGCAGCGGTGATCAAGGCCGAATGGGCGATGGTGATTGCCGCCCTGGTCGCGGCGCTGGTGGCGATCGGCTGCGCGGCCTATATCACGCAGACCATCACGCGGCCGATCGACGAGGCGGTGCGCGTGGCGCAAACCGTGGCCTCCGGCGATCTGACCAGCCGCATCGACGTTACCACTACCGAGGAAACCGGCCAGCTGCTGCAGGCCTTGAAGGACATGAACGCGAGCCTGATCCAGATCGTCGGCCAGGTGCGCGGCGGTACCGACACCATTGCCACGGCCTCGGCGCAAATTGCCACTGGCAACCTGGACCTTTCCTCCCGCACCGAGGAACAAGCCAGCTCGCTGGAGGAAACCGCATCGTCGATGGAGGAGTTGACCTCCACCGTCCGTCAGAATGCCGACAACGCGCGCCAGGCCAATGTGCTGGCGGCATCGGCGTCCAGCGTGGCCGTGCGCGGCGGCGGCGTCGTGGCGCGCGTGGTGGAAACCATGGATGCGATCAACGCGTCGTCGGCGCGGGTGGTGGACATCATTTCAGTCATTGACGGCATCGCGTTCCAGACCAATATCCTGGCGCTGAACGCGGCAGTGGAAGCGGCGCGCGCCGGTGAACAGGGGCGCGGTTTTGCGGTGGTTGCGGGCGAAGTACGCACGCTGGCGCATCGCTCGGCCGCTGCCGCCAAGGAAATCAAGACTCTGATCGGCGATTCGGTGGAGAAAGTGGGCGAGGGCGCCAAGCTGGTGGCCGAAGCGGGACAGACCATGAGCGACATCGTGGAGAGCGTGCAGCGCGTCACCGACATCATGGGCGAAATCACCATGGCCACCCAGGAGCAAAGCACGGGCATCGACCAGATCAACATGGCGGTGAGCCAGATGGATACCGTCACCCAGCAAAACGCGGCGCTGGTGGAAGAGGCGGCGGCGGCGGCCGCCTCGCTGGAAAACCAGGCAGCGCGCCTGGCCCAGGTGGTGAGCGTGTTCCGGCTCGAGGCGGTAGCACCGGCGCGGGCCAGGCTCGCTTACTGATTGATCGGCGGTGGCGGTGGCGGCGGCGGTGACGCCGCGCCGGCGCCGGTAGGCACCGGCATGATATTTTCAGCGCCCGGCGGTGCGTTATCGAGGTCCAGCGACACCCGCGCCGCATCGCCGGTGAACTCGTCGTACAGCCACTCGCTGCCCACCTGCGTCAGGCCCACCGGCACTTGCCGGTCGCGGGCCGGGCGGTCTTTCATTGCCACCTTCATGTAGTCGAGCCAGATCGGCAGCGCCACGGTGGCGCCGAATTCCTTGTTGCCCAGCGACTTCGAGTCGTCGTAACCCATCCACGAGACAGCCACGATGCCGCCGCCGTAGCCGGCAAACCAGCCATCGACCGCGTCGGACGACGTGCCGGTCTTGCCGGCCATGTCGTGGCGGCCCAGGCGCGCCACGGCGCCGCCGGTGCCGGTGCGGGTGACTTCGCGCAGCATGCTGTCGGTAACGTACGCGTTGCGCGGATCGAGTACGCGCGCCTCGTCGGGCAGGGTGGTGCGCGGCTTGGTTTCAGAGATGATCTTGCCGTCGCCATCGACGATTTTCGCGATCAGGTACGGCTCCACCGAGTAGCCGCCGTTGGCAAATACCGAGTAGGCACCGGCCAGTTGCGCCGGCGTGACCGAGCCGGTGCCCAGCGCCATGGTCAGGTTTTTCGGATGCTTGGCCAGGTCGAAGCCGAACTTGCCCAGGTAATCATGCGCGTACGGCACCGTGAGCGCACGCAGGATGCGTACCGTCACCACGTTCTTCGATTCGGCCAGCGCGTAGCGCATGGTGATGGGGCCCTCGTACTTGTTGTCGTCGTTGCGCGGGCTCCAGGGCTGGTTGCCGGTTTCGGCTGCCGTCAGCTCAAGCGGCTCGTCGTTAAGCAGCGTGGCCGGCGAAAAGCCTTTTTCCAGCGCTGCCGAATACACGAACGGCTTGATCGAGGAACCGGGCTGGCGCCACGCCTGCGTCACGTGATTGAACTTTTGCAGGTTGTAGTCAAAGCCGCCCACCATGGCGTGGTAGCCGCCGTTGACCGCGTCCATCGACACAAACGCTGCAGCCACCTGCGGCACTTGGGCAATCGCCCAGCCCTTTTTGCCGTTGTCCATGATGCGGATGACGGCGCCGGGACGCACTTGCAGCGATTCCCTGGCCTTGTCGGTCAGCGCATTGGCGGCCAGGCGCAGGCCGTCGCCGGTGATGGTGATCTCGTCGCCGGCTTCGTTCTGTACCGTGACCGACTTGGTGCTGGCGGCCAGCACCACCGCCGCAATCAGGCGGTCGCTGGTCGGCCGGCGTTGCAGTGCTTCCTCGATGGCGTCGTCGCGTTCCTCGGCGTCGGTGGGCAGGGTGATAAACGCCTCGGGGCCGCGATAGCCGTGGCGCTGGTCATAGTTGATGACGTTGCGGCGCATCGACTCGTAGGCGGCGTTCTGGTCGTCCTTGAGGATGGTGGTGTACACGCTGATGCCGCGCGTATAAGACTCTTCCTTGAACTGCGCATACACGGCCTGGCGCGCCAGTTCGGCCACGTATTCGGCGTGGACGTCGAATTGCTGGCCCTTGGCGCTGATGTGGATCGGCTGCTTCAGCGCCGCGTCGTACTGGTCGGCAGTGATGTAATCGAGGTCGCGCATCGACTTGAGCACCAGGTGCTGGCGCTGCTTGGCGCGCTTGAGATTGGTGATCGGGTTGTGGCGCGCCGGGTTTTGCGGCAGGCCGGCCAGCATCGCCATTTCGGCGATGTTCAATTCCTTGAGCGACTTGCCGAAATAGGTTTGCGCCGCGCTGCCGAAGCCGAACGAGCGCTGGCCCAGGTAGATCTGGTTCATGTACAGCTCGAGGATCTCGTCCTTGGACAGGGCGTTCTCGATTTTCAGCGACAGCATCACTTCATTGAGCTTGCGGCCGATGACTTTTTCGCGCGTGAGGAAGAAATTGCGCGCCACCTGCATGGTGATGGTGGAGCCGCCCTGGCGGAACGAGCCGCCCAGGTTGGCCTTGACGGCCCCCAGCGCGCGCAGCCAGTCGATGCCACTGTGCTCATAAAAGCGCTTGTCCTCGATCGACAGCACCGCTTTTTTCATCATGTCCGGAATATCCTTGATGGCGATGAAGTCGCGGTGTTCTTCGCCGAATTCGCCGATCAGGGCATTGTCGGCGGTATAAACGCGCAGCGGGATCTTGGGCTTGTAGTCGGAAATTTTTTCCAGCGTGGGCAAATTGGGGGCGATGGCCAGGAACATATAGGCAGCCAGCCCGGCAGCGCCGACCACGCCGGTCACGCCGGCCACGATAGCGGCGCGGATGGCATTGCGGCGATTGAGCCACCGGGGCAGTTTGTTGGTTGTAGCAGTCAAAGCGTGGTTCTCGCTATCAATACGGTGCGCAGATTATAGACCAACGATATTTGCGCCAGCTTAAAGCGCCTAACGAAACGTCGCTGGCTGCGTGGCGGTACCAAAGGTCTCGCCGCAAGCCCTGCTTGCCGTAGTGGCAATGAACGTGGCTTTCATGTCGAATTTTAGGAGGGCGGTACGGTTGCCCTCTATCATCAAAGTGAAATTTGTCGTACCGTAGGGGGGGGTGGTAAATCTTGCTATATTACAAGTGACAATTTCGGGGAACTCATGGCGGAACCGCAGCACACGCTCGATTGCGATGTCCTGATCGTGGGAGGCGGCATCAATGGCGCGGGGATCGCGCGCGATGCGGCCGGACGCGGGCTGTCGGTCGTCCTGTGCGAAAAGGACGACCTGGCGGCGCACACGTCGTCGGCCTCGACCAAGCTGATCCACGGCGGCCTGCGCTATCTCGAATACTACGAATTCAACCTGGTGCGCAAGGCGCTGATCGAGCGCGAAGTACTGCTGCGCGCCGCGCCGCACATCATGTGGCCGCTGCGCTTCGTCATGCCGCACTCGAAAGGCCAGCGCCCGGCGCTGCTGATCCGCGCCGGCCTGTGGCTGTACGACACCCTGGCACGGCGCGAGCTGCTGCCGCGTTCCGCCGCCATCAACCTGCGCTGCCACTCGGCCGGCAAGCCGCTCAAGCCCGAGTTCCGCTGCGGCTTTGCGTACTCCGACGGCTGGGTGGACGACGCCCGCCTGGTGGTGCTCAACGCCATGGACGCCTGCGAGAAGGGCGCCACCATCCTTACCCAGGCGCGCGTGGACACGCTCACCCGCAAGGGCGCCGGCTGGGAAGCGATCATCGACAAGCCCACCTGCGGCGGTATCCGCGTCAACGCCCGCTACGTGGTCAACGCTGCCGGGCCGTGGACGGCGCAGATGCTGCACGTGGCCACGCCCAAGGAGGGCGCCGGCCACCTGCGCCTGGTCAAGGGCAGCCATATCGTGGTCAAGCGCATGTTCGACCACGACAACGCCTACATCTTCCAGAACCGCGACGGCCGCATCGTGTTCGCGATTCCGTATGAACGCGACTTCACGCTGATCGGCACCACCGACATCGACTACCAGGGCAACGCGGACAACGTCGCCATCGACGCCAGCGAGATCGCTTACCTGTGCCAGCTGGCCAGCGAATACTTCGTCAACCCGGTCACGCCAGCCGACGTGGTCTGGACCTATTCCGGCGTGCGTCCGCTGCTCGACGACGGCGCCGACGCCAAGGCCGTTACCCGCGACTACCGGCTCGAAGTGGACAGCGACGGGCCGCCGATCCTGAGCATCTTCGGCGGCAAGATCACCACCTACCGCAAGCTGGCGGAAGATGCCGTAGAGCTGATCGCCAAGGCGCTCGACAACCGCCACGGCAACTGGACCGCCAACGCCTGCCTGCCCGGCGGCGACTTGTTCGGCGCCGAGCCGCAGAACAAGTCGGTGCTCGGCTTCGACGAGTGGGTGCGCAAGGTGCAGAATCATTACGCCTGGCTGCCGCCGCTGCTGGTGGTGCGCTACACGCGCGCCTACGGCACCCGCATCCACACGCTGCTGCGCGAACGCGCGACCATCGCCGACATGGGCGAGGAAATCGCTCCGGGCCTGTACGAGGTGGAAGTGGAGTATCTGCGCAAGTACGAATGGGCGCGCACCGCGCACGACATCCTGTGGCGCCGCTCCAAGCTGGGATTGCACGTGCCGCCCGAGGCGGCAGCCGCATTGCAGGACTGGCTCACCGCCCATCCGATGCAGTTCAGATAAAAAAACGGCGCCACCAGGGCGCCGTTTTCGTCAGAGCGTGCAGTGTTTACTTCACGCCGTGCATCAGCTTCTGGATCAGCGGCGCGACCAAAAACAGCAGCACGCCACCGGCCATCAGCGAGTAGAAGCCCACGGTGTAACCCGACAGTGCCGACGTGATCGACATGCCTTCGGAGCCGCTCACGTGCGAGGCGAAGATACCCGACAGGTTGTTGCCGATACCGGTGGACAGGAACCAGCCGCCCATGCCCAGGCCCACCAGGCGGGTAGGCGCCAGCTTGGTCACCATCGACAGGCCGATCGGCGACAGGCACAGTTCACCGATCGATTGCAGCACGTAGACCATGAACAGGGTCCAGAACGGAATCTTGTTGTCGATATTGACCAGCATCGACAGCGCATACATCAGCAGGCCGAAAGCCAGGCCGTTGAACAGCAGGCCCAGGCCGAATTTGCGCGGAATCGACGGATTGGCGCGACCGAGCTTGACCCAGATGAACGCGATCAGCGGTGCGAACGTGATGATGGCCAGCGAGTTCACGGTCTGGAACCAGGCGACCGGGAAGGTCCAGTTGAACATGTCGCGGTCGACGATCTTATCGGCCAGGAAGGTGAACGAGCTGCCTGCCTGCTCGAAGAACATCCAGAACATGATGTTGAAGAAGAAGATGATCAGCATCGCCAGCGCCTTGTCGCGCGCGACCTTGCCGTTCTTGAAGCCTTCCACAAGCACCATCACCGACAGGATGATGAACAAGATGGTCAGCACGATCTGCAGGTTGGCGGCGCCGGCGGCCAGCAGGAAGTACACGACCGGGATCACGCACAGCGAACCGACAATCACGTACAGCAAACGTTTCGGATCGGCGTGCTGGGCGTCAGGAGCGCCAATGCCCAGCAGGCGGGCGCGGCCAATGAAGAACCACACCAGCGAGATCAGCATGCCCACGCCGGCCGACATGAACACCACCTTGTAGGCAGGCATGCCGTCGGTGCCGAACACCTTGGCGGCGAGCCACTCGGTGAGCACCGGCGCGACCATGGCGCCGGCGTTAATACCCATGTAGAAGATGGTGAAGCCCGAGTCACGGCGCGGATCGGCGGTGGTATAGAGCTTGCCGACCATGGTCGAGATGTTCGGCTTGAACATGCCGTTACCGACGATGATGGTGGCCAGGCCGAACTTGAACACTTCCTCGTTCGGCACGGCGATCATGAACAGGCCTGCCGCCATGAAGGCGGCGCCGACGAGGATCGAGCGCTGGTAGCCGAGCACGCGGTCGGCCACGTAGCCGCCGAACAGCGCGGCAGCATAAACGAGCGCGAGATACGAACCATAGACCAGGTTGGCGGCGGATTCACCGGAAGGGTCGCCGTTGTAGAACTGGGCGACGACGTAAAGCACCAGGGCCCAGCGAATGCCGTAGAACGCGAAGCGTTCCCAGAATTCGGTCATGAACAACATCCACAGCGGGGCGGGATGGCCCATGATCTGCTTGAACTCGGGGATGGCTGCTTCCGATTTATTGATGGTGGCACCGCTCATGCGGGGTCTCCTCTTCGATGATCTGTTTAAAAAGGTCTCGGGCTCCCTCGTGAGGAGCCAAATCGGGCGCCATTTTAATCTACAAATGGTTTAGAAAGTACTTTTTGCGCGCTGCGCCGCACCAAACTCCGCACGCATCGCGCCGACTTGTCGTATATTGGCAGGGCAGGCAACCCTGCGAGACACCGAATCTGCGCACCTGAATATAAGGATTTACGCAACATGGAACATGACGTTATCGATACCCTGATTTCGCCGGAAGGCCAGCTCGAAGTGCTGTCCAAGGCCGAAGTAAACAAACTGCTCGATACCAGCCAGGGCGGCCTGTATAACGTATTTCGCAATTGCGCGCTGGCCGTGCTCAATTGCGGCAGCACCATCGACGACGGCAAGGAACTGCTCGAGCGCTTCGAGTCGTTCTCGATCAGCATCGTGCAGCGCGAGCGCGGCATCAAGCTCGATATCAAGGGCGCACCGGCTTCCGCTTTCGTGGACGGCAAAATGATCAAGGGCATCCACGAGCAGCTGTTCGCGGTACTGCGCGATATCGTCTTTGTCAGTAACGAGGTGACCAACTCCGACAAGTTCGACATGGCCCGTACCGAGGATGTCACGGATGCCGTATTCCACATCCTGCGCAACGCCGGCGTGTTGAAACCCATGCTCAACCCGAACCTGGTGGTGTGCTGGGGCGGCCACTCGATCAACCGCGCCGAGTACAACTACTCGAAGGAAGTCGGTTATCAAATGGGCCTGCGCGAACTCGATATCTGCACCGGCTGCGGTCCCGGCGCCATGAAGGGCCCGATGAAGGGCGCCACCATCGGCCATGCCAAGCAGCGCCTGACCAATGGCCGCTACCTGGGCATCACCGAGCCGGGCATCATCGCCGCCGAATCGCCGAACCCGATCGTCAACCAGCTGGTGATCATGCCCGACATCGAAAAGCGCCTCGAAGCATTCGTGCGCGCCGGCCATGGCATCGTGGTGTTCCCGGGCGGCGCCGGTACCGCCGAAGAGATCCTGTACATCCTCGGCATCCTGCTCCACCCGGACAACGCCGAGCTGCCATTCCCCTTGATTTTCACCGGCCCGGAAACCTCGCGCGAGTATTTTGTGCAGATCAATAACTTCATCCACGCCACGCTGGGCCCGGACGCGCAGGAACGCTACAAGATCATCATCGACGACCCGGAAGCCGTGGCGCGCGAAATGCAGGCCGGGATCAAGGCAGTGCGCGAGTACCGCAAGACCCGCAGCGACGCCTATTACTTCAACTGGGGCCTGAAGATCGACCGCGAATTCCAGAAGCCGTTCGCACCGACGCATGAAAACATGCGCAACCTCAGCCTGCACAAGGACCAGGAAGTGCACCTGCTGGCAGCAAATTTGCGCCGGGCGTTTTCGGGTGTGGTGGCCGGTAACGTCAAGAACGAAGGCATCCGCGCCATCGAGCAGCACGGCCACTTCGAAATCCACGGCGACAAGGCGATCATGGGCCCGATGGACGCGCTGCTCACGTCCTTCGTGGAGCAGAGCCGGATGAAATTGCCGGGCAAGGCCTATGAACCTTGCTATCGGGTGATCCAGTAATAATAGAGCGCCTGACAAAACCTTCAGAGCAAGGCGCACCGACGAAGACAGTACGCTAGTACGGCGAGGCGGTTCAACGCAGCTATGGAGGTTTTTCAGGCGCTCAGGCGGGCCAGTCGCGCGGTCCGCGTCCTTCCATCTCCCGATCAATATAGAAGGCCGCACTTACCAGCGCCAGGTGGGTGAACCCCTGCGGGAAGTTCCCCACCAGGCGCGCCCGCTCGTCGAATTCCTCCGCATACAGCTGCAAATGGTTGGCATACCGCAGCAGCTTTTCGAAGATGTGCCGCGCCTCGTCCATGCGGCCGGCGCGCGCCAGGCATTCCACGTACCAGAACGAACAGGCCGAGAACGCGCCTTCCTTGCCTGGCAGGCCGTCGTCGCGCTTGTAGCGGTAGACCATGCCGTCGTCGGTGAGGTGCTTGCCGATGGCGTCGAGCGTGGCCAGCCAGCGCGGATCGGTGGCGCCCACGAAGCGCACCAGCGGCATCAACAGCATCGACGCATCGAGGTCCTTGCGGCCGCGCTCCTCCACGAAGTGCCCCAGTTCTTCATCCCAGAAATTCTTCCAGATGTCGTCGTGGATGGCGTTGCGCACCTTGATCCAGCGGGTGAAAGGCGCCGCCAGCGAACGTTTGCTGGCCAGCCGGATCGCGCGGTCCATCGCCACCCAGCACATCAGGCGCGAATGCAGGTGGTGGCGCGCCGGCCCCCGGATCTCCCAGATGCCCGCATCCGGTTCCTGCCAGTGCCGCGCCACGTAGTCGATCACGCGGCACACGCCGAGCCAGCGGTCGTGCGAGATCGCCTCGCCGTACTTGTTACTGAGGTAGATCGAGTCCATCAACTCGCCGTAAATGTCGAGTTGAAGCTGGCCGACGGCATCGTTACCTATGCGCACCGGCACAGCGCCACCGTAGCCGGCCAGGTGGTCGAGCGACGTCTCGGCCGGCACCTTGCCACCATCGAGCGCATACATCACCTTCAACTGGCCGCCTTTGGACGAGTGCATGGCACGGTCGCCGAGCCAGCGGTAGAAATCCTTGGCTTCCGTGTGGTAGCCGAGGCGCATCAGCGCATAGATCGAGAACGACGAATCGCGGATCCACGCGGCGCGGTAGTCCCAGTTGCGCACGCCGCCGGCCGCTTCCGGCAGCGAAAACGTGCCGGCCGCCGCGATCGATCCGTGCCGGCGCGACGTCAGCAGTTTCAGAACCAGCGCCGACCGGCCGACTGCATCGCGCCAGCGGCCCTTGTAGGTCGAGCGCGCCGACCAGGCGCGCCAGCGATTGATGGTCGCCTCGATCAGCTGGCCGATTTCGTCAGCGTCGATTAGCGGTTCGTCCGGTTCGTCGAGCATCAGGGTCAGGCACTGGCCCGCCCTGAGCTTGATGCTGGCGTGGACTTCGCCGTCGCCCTTCGTAAAATCGGCGCCGGACAGGCGCAGTGGCGGGCAGTCCTTGGCCGTGAACAGGGCTGTGCCATCCTTGATTTTCACGGATGGCACAGCCCGCGCATAATCGTAGCGCGGCGCGCAGCGCACGTGGATGGTCACCGTGCCGCGTGTGACGACCATGCGGCGCACCAGCCGGGTGGGCGCTTCGTCCGTTTCCGACGTGTCGATCATCAGGTCGGTCAGTTCGGCCGAAGCGTCGCTGCCCATCCAGCGCGTGAGCAGCACATTGGTGTCGGGGATGTACATCTGCACCACGCGCGGCGCGTCGATATCGGTCGCCAGTTCGAATACGCCGCCGTTGTCCGCATCGAGGATGCCGGCAAAGATGCTGGGGCTGTCCAGGCTGGGCCAGCACAGGTAGTCGATGGCGCCGTCGCAAGCTACCAGGGCGATGGTGGCCAGGTTGCCGATCACGCCGTGATCGGCGATATCGCGTTCCTTGCGCCGATCGCTCACGGTATCGGGTTCTGGTGTGCCGGGCTTGAGCCGCGCTCTGTTCGGCTTGGCGGCAGCCATCAGCCGTTGTCCTCGAAGCCCGGGTAAAGCGCCATGCCGCCATCGACAAACAAGGTGCTGCCCACCACGTAGTCGGCCAGGTCGGAAGCTAAAAACAGCGCAGCGTTGGCGACGTCGTCGGGCTGGCCCACGCGGCCGTACGGAATCAGCTTGAGCAGGTCGTCGGTGCCGCCGTCGGCGGTCACTTCGGCGTTGATCGGGGTCTTGATGGCGCCGGGGGCAATGGCGTTGATGCGGATGCGCTCGGGCGCCATTTCCTGCGCCATGGTTTCCATCAACAGGTGGACGCCGCCCTTGGACGCCGCGTAGTTGACATGGCCGGCCCATGGTATGCGCTGGTGGACGGAACTCATGCAGATGATCTTGCCCAGTGCGCGCGAGGCCTTGCGCTGGCCCTGCCGGCGGAACGTGCGCACCGCTTCGCGCATGCACAGGAACTGGCCGGTCAGGTTGGTTTTCAGTACGCCTTCCCATTGCTTGAGCGTCATGTCGGCGCTCGGGGCATCGTCCTGGCGGCCCGAGTTGGCCACCACAATGTCGATGGTGCCGAAGCGCTCGACGGCGGCGGCGAACAGCGCCTGCACATCGTCTTCTTCGCCGACGTCGGCCTGGAAGGCAAACGCCTTGCCGCCTTCGGCGGTAATCGCTGCCACCACTTCGTCGGCCTGGTCCTGGTGCGAGTGGTAGTTGACGACCACGTTGGCGCCTGCCTTGGCAAAGGCCAGCGCGATGCCGCGCCCGAGGCCGGAGTTGGCGCCGGTGACGATGGCGGTTTGATCGTGTAGCGTAATGTGCATGTGCGTGCTCCTGGCTCAATGAACGGTGATCGTTTCATTGTAGGCAGCGCGCTGTCGGCGGGAAGGGCGCTTGCAGGGGCGAAGCAGCTCCAGCGCACACAACGCGGCAAAAATCCGGGCATAAAAAAACCGCTCCGGGGAGCGGTTTTGAGCAGCGTGCTACCGGCGGTTACTCTCCGCGCTTACTCTTCGCGGCGCAGGTGCGGGAACAGCAGCACGTCGCGGATGTTCGGCGAGTCGGTGATGATCATCATCAGGCGGTCGATGCCGATGCCGCAACCGCCGGCTGGCGGCATGCCGTATTCCAGTGCGCGGATGTAGTCGGCGTCGTAGTACATCGCCTCTTCGTCGCCGGCGTCCTTGGCCGCTACCTGCGCCAGGAAGCGTGCCGACTGGTCTTCGGCATCGTTGAGCTCCGAGAAGCCGTTGGCGATCTCGCGGCCGACCATGAACAGCTCGAAACGCTCGGTAATGCCTTCGCGGGTGTCCGACGCGCGGGCCAGCGGCGACACTTCCACCGGGTAGTCGATGATGTACGTCGGCTCCCATAGCTGCGCTTCGGCGGTTTCTTCGAACAGCGCCAGTTGCAGCGCACCCAGGCCGGCGGTGGCGAACGGTTTCACGCCAAACTTCAGCAGTTCGGTCTTGATGAATTCAGCGTCGTTCAGCTGCTCGGCGGTGTAGCCCGGTGCGTACTTGTTGATCGCTTCGACGATGGTCAGGCGGTGGAACGGCTTGGCCAGGTCCAGCTCGCGGCCGCCGTAGGTGAGCGTGGCGGTGCCGTGGGCATCGATGGCGGCCTGGCGGATGATCGCTTCGGTGAAGTCCATCAGCCACTGGTAGTCGGTGTAGGCCGCGTAGAATTCCATCATCGTGAATTCAGGGTTGTGACGGATCGACACGCCTTCGTTGCGGAAGTTGCGGTTGATCTCGAACACGCGGTCGAAGCCGCCCACCACCAGACGTTTCAGGTACAGCTCGGGCGCGATACGCAGGAACATCTGCATGTCGAGCGCGTTGTGGTGCGTGGTGAAAGGCTTGGCGGATGCGCCACCTGGAATGGTGTGCAGCATCGGCGTTTCCACTTCCATGAATTCGTTCTTTTCCATGAAACGGCGCATCGACGAGATGGCGGCGGTACGCGCCTTGAAGGTGCGGCGCGTCTCTTCGTTCATGATCAGGTCCACGTAGCGCTGGCGGTACTTGGTTTCCTGGTCGGCCAGGCCGTGGAATTTGTCCGGCAGCGGACGCAGCGACTTGGTGATCAGGCGCAGTTCGGTGACCTTGATGGTCAGCTCGTCGGTCTTGGTCTTGAACAGGGTGCCGGTCACGCCCAGGATGTCGCCAAGGTCGTAGTGGTGCAGCGCGGCCATGGCGGCTTCGCCGGTCAGGTCGAGCGTGGCGTAGATCTGGATGCGGCCGTCGGCATTCTTGCCGGACGAATCCTGCAGGGTGGCGAAAGCGGCTTTTTTACCGGCTTCGCGCTTGAGCATCATGCGGCCGGCCAGCACCACGGTGACCGGAGCGGCTTCGAGTTCCTCGCGCGTCTTCGCACCGAATTCGGCGTGCAGGTCGGCAGCCTTGTGTTGCGGTTTGAAGTCGTTGGGGAAGGCGACGCCTTGCTGGCGCAGGGCTGCCAGCTTGGCGCGGCGCTCGGCGATGATCTTGTTTTCGTCGGGCGCTGCTGCTTGGTCTTGAAGATCCGTAGTCATGGTCTGTTTCTTTGGTGGGGTGAAGATTATTAATTGGTGGCGTCGGCCAGCGTATAGGGCTCGGTCGCAAACAGCGCGTCCACATCGAGCTCGCTGAAGTCGCGGGCAATCGCGATCACGTTGTCGAACTGGACGAACGCTTCGGCCGGCAGGGTGGTGGTGAGCACCACCGCGCGCATGCCGGCGCGGCGCGCCGCTTCCACGCCCAGCGGCGCGTCCTCGAACACGATGCTGTTGGCGGGCAGGCTGCCGGCACGCTCGGCGGCCAGCAGGAACACGTCCGGGTTCGGTTTGCCGCGCTTGACGTCGGCGGCGCCGGCGATGGCGTCGAACTGCTTGCGCAGATCCAGGCCGTCAAGCGTGAAGTCGATATTGGCCGGCGGCGCGGCCGTGGCCACGGCCAGCTTCACGCCAGCGGCTTTGGCGCGGGCGATGAACTGCTCGAAGCCGCCCGTGACGGCCAGGTGCGGCGCATACAGTTCGCGGTACAGCGACTCTTTTTCCACGTCGAGCGCAGCGGTTTCTTCGTTGGTGAGGTGGCTGCCCAGGTAGGTGCGCATGATTTCATGGCCCTGGCGGCCGGCCGTGTCGCGGAAAAACGCGTCCGGGTCGAGCGTGTGACCACGCTTGCCGAAGAACGCCAGCCACGATTCGGTGTGGTAGGCCATGTTGTCCACGATGGTGCCGTCCATGTCGAAGATGAACGCGCGCTGCGATGTCGTCATCGGGTCTGCCATAGTTAAACGCCTTGTTTCAAAGAGGCCGAGATGAAGTCGTCGATTTCACCGTCCAGTACTGCCTTGGTGTTACCGGTTTCGAAGTTGGTGCGCAAATCCTTGATGCGCGACTGGTCCAGCACATACGAACGGATTTGATGGCCCCAGCCCACGTCGGTCTTGGAGTCTTCCAGTTTCTGCTGCTCGCTCATGCGCTTGCGCAGTTCCATTTCGTACAGCTTGGCCTTGAGCATTTCCATCGCCTCGGCCTTGTTGCGGTGCTGCGAACGGTCGTTCTGGCACTGCACCACGATGCCGGAAGGCGCGTGGGTAAGACGAACCGCCGAATCGGTTTTATTAATGTGCTGGCCACCGGCGCCGGACGCACGATAGGTATCGATGCGCAGGTCGGCCGGGTTGATCTCGATATCGATCGAGTCATCGACTTCCGGGTACACGAACAGCGACGTAAACGACGTGTGGCGGCCGTTGGCCGAGTCGAACGGCGACTTGCGCACCAGGCGGTGCACGCCGGTCTCGGTGCGCAGGAAGCCGTAGGCGTATTCGCCTTCGACCTTGATGGTGGCGGTCTTGATGCCGGCCACCTCGCCGTCGGACTGCTCCATGACTTCGACCTTGAAGCCCTTGCGGTCGCAATAGCGCACGTACTGGCGCAGCAGCATCGAGGCCCAGTCCTGGGCTTCGGTACCGCCGGCGCCGGCCTGGATGTCGATGAAGCAGTTGTTCGGGTCCATCGGATTGTTGAACATCCGGCGGAATTCCATGCCCTCGATGACCACGCGCACGGCTTCGGCATCGACGATCAGTGCTTCCAGCGTGTCGTCGTCGCCTTCTTCCCTGGCCATGGCGAACAGGTCGGCCATGTCCTTGAGGTCGGTGTCGGCCTTGGTCAGCGCGAACACGATGGCCTCCAGCGATTTTTTTTCCTTGCCGAGATCCTGCGCCTTTTTAGGGTCGTTCCAGATCGTCGGGTCTTCCATTTCTTCGTTTACTTGCTCGAGCTTCTCTGACTTTTTATCGAAGTCAAAGATACCTCCGAAGTTCGGCTTCACGCGACGTCAGGTCGGTGAGCAGGGCGGAGAGGGAGTTGATGCGTTCGGCTTCCATGTTTTCTTCTTCTCTAAGGGCGAAATCAAACCCTAGATTATACGCTATGAAAGCCCAACCATCTTCTCCCTCACGCCAATCGGCCGGATCACCCGCGCTTCAACTGCTTGATCACGCTTGCCACCTTGGCAGTGATCACGTCGATCGCCGGGCCGTTGGCGCCGTGCGGGAAAATCACGTCGGCGTTGCGCTTGGTCGGTTCGATGAACTGCTTGTGCATCGGGCGCACGGTGTCCATGTACTGGCCCACCACGCTGTCCACCGAGCGGCCCCGCTCCGTGATGTCGCGCTGCATGCGGCGGATGAAGCGCACGTCGGACGCGGTATCGACGTAGATTTTCAGCGACATCATGTCGCGCAGGTCGGCGTCGTACAGGGCGAACAGGCCCTCGATCACGATCACTGGCGCCGGCTTGACGGGGATGGTGCGCGTGGAGCGGTTGTGCAGGGTGAAGTCGTACTCGGGCATCTCGATCGACTCGCCGCGACGCAGGGCCTGGACGTGCTGCACCAGCAGCGGCCACTCGAAAGCGTTGGGATGGTCGTAATTCTGGTCGGGGCGCAGTTCGGGCGCAAGGTGCGACTGGTCGCAGTAGTAATCGTCCTGCATCACCACCGAGACCATGTCGGAACCGAAGGCGGAAAGCACTTGCTGGGACACCGTGGACTTGCCACTGCCGCTACCGCCTGCGACACCAATAATAAACGGTTGGAATGGGATATTGTTCATACCCCGCATGATACCGGAACCGCGCCTTTACCGACAGGGACCAATGGCGGCAGATTCATGCAAAAATCCGCAAGATGGCTTAAAGATTAAGTTTGCGTCCCGTTGCATATGTCTTGATTCGCGCTGGATCGCTGCGTATTATGCTGCGATCTTCCCTGATCTGATGACTTATGCCGCTGCTGCCGCCTTTCCCCCGTCTCCGACTGTTATCCACCATCCTGCTGGCCGGGGCAGGCAACCTGGCCGTCGCTGCCAACCCGGCTGCCACGCCGGCCGGCGCCCAAGCGACCATGGCCCTGCTGGAGACTACCGACCTGCATGCCAATGTCCTCGGGTACGACTACTACAAGCTCAAACCCGAGCCGGCGCTCGGGCTGGAACGCACAGCCACGCTGATCCGCCAGGCGCGTGCCCAGTACCCGAACAACCTGCTGCTCGATAACGGCGACGCTTTGCAAGGCACGGCGTTATCGGATTATCAAGCCAAGGTGGCGCCGGTGCAGTGCGGCCAGTTGCCGGCCATCTACAAGGCGATGGACTTGCTGGGCGTCGATGGCGCCGGCATCGGCAACCATGAATTCAACTACGGCCTGCCGTACCTGAACCAGGTCACCGGCAGCGCCTTCGATGTGGACGGCGTGCCAGCCGATGCGCCGCGCTGCGCGGGGCCGAAATTCCCGATCGTGCTGGCCAACGTGGTCAGCACCCGCTCGGGCAAGCCGCTGTTCGCGCCGTACAGCATTCTTACCCGGCAAATTGCCGCTACCGGCCCCGATGGCAAGCCGGTCAACGCCACCATCAAGGTGGGCATCATCGGTTTCGCTCCGCCCGAGATCCTGGCATGGGACAAGCGCTGGCTCGATGGCAAGGTGACTGCCGAAGGCGTGCGGGAGACCGCGCAAAAATTCATTCCGATCATGCGCGCCCAGGGCGCCGACCTGATCGTGGCGCTGTCGCACGGCGGCATCGATGGCGCGCCGTACACGCCGGCCATGGAAAACGCCAATTACTACCTGGCGCAAGTGCCGGGCGTGGACGCCCTGCTGATCGGCCACTCGCACCTGCCGTTCCCGCTGGCCACCAGCACGGTCGCGCAATTTAACCTGCCGGGCGTGGACAAGGCCAGGGGCACCGTGCACGGCGTGCCGACCGTGATGGCCAGCCTGTGGGGCAAGCACCTGGGCGTGATCGCGCTGCACATGACCTACGACGGGCAGCGCTGGAATATCGATAAAACCCGCACCACGGTGGAAGCGCGCAGCACCCGCAACGCCGACGGTACTTACGTGGACGCCGATCCGGCCGTGGCGCAACTGGTAGCGGCCGAACACGAGGCCACCATCCGTTACGTGCAAACCCCGGTGGGCAACAGCGACTTCCGCATGTCGTCGTACTTTGCCGATGTGGGCGATGTCAGCGCGGTGCAGCTGGTGAACCAGGCCCAGACCGATTACGTGCACAACTACGTGCAGGCCAATTTGCCGCAGTACGCGGCGCTGCCGGTGCTGTCGATGGCGTCGCCTTTCAAGACCGGAGCTGCCGGCGTGGGCGACTACACCGATGTCAAGCCAGGTGCGCTGGCGCTCAACAACGCCGCCGACTTGTACCTGTACCCGAACGAGCTGCATGCGGTCAAGGTCGATGGCGCGGGCCTGAAGGCGTGGCTGGAAAAATCGGCCGAGCGCTTCAACCGCATCGATCCGGCCGCCACGGCGCCGCAGGAACTGATCAACACCGGTTCGGCCGGTTATAACTTCGACATGCCCACCACGACCGACATCAGCTACCAGATCGACGTGACGCGGCCGGTCGGCCAGCGCATCGTGGCATTGAACTGGCAGGGCGCGCCGGTCACGCCCGGCCAGCAGTTCCTGGTCGCCACCAATAACTACCGCGCCAGCGGCGGCGGCAATTTCCCCGGGCTGGACGGCAGCCAGACCGTGGTGGCCGCGCCGGACAGCAGCCGCGACGTGCTGATCGCGTTCATCCGGAAGACCAGGAACCTTACCCGCGCTGCCAACGGTGCCACCCGCAGCTGGCGCTTTGCGCCCGTACAGGTGGCCGGCCCCGTGGTATTCCACGCGGCGCCGGGCATGATCGCGCTGGCCGGCGAGGCGGGTTTGACGGGCGTGACCGAGCTGCAATCCGACGACGGCAGCGGCAAGGGCTTTGCACTGTACGCGGTCGATCTGGCGCAATAGAAGGCGATAACCGTGCGCGACGCATGGCGCAGGGCATTGTGTGTTACTGTGCGCAACGGTCCTCGTTCACCGTCCCAGTAGCCCGCCTAGTTGACGACTGGAACCCAGGACCGTCTTCATGCGTCTTAACAATCCCAATCAAAACCACCTGTTGGCGGCGCTGCTCGACGCCGAGTTCGACCGGCTGTCGCCGCACCTCGATCCGATCATGATGCGCCTGGGCGATGTGCTCTACGAGTCCGGCGCCGCCATCAACCACGTGTATTTTCCCACGTCGGCCATCGTCTCGCTGCATTACGTGCTGGAAAACGGCAGCTCGTCCGAGATCGCCGGCGTCGGCAACGAGGGCATGCTGGGCATCTCGCTGTTCATGGGCGGGAACACGACGCCCAGCCGCGCCGTGGTGCAGACCGCCGGCCATGGCTACCGCCTCAAGTCCCACCTGCTGCTCGACGAGTTCAACCGCGCCGGGCCGGTGATGCGCCTGCTGCTGCGCTACACCCAGGCGCTGCTCACGCAAATGTCGCAAACCGCGATCTGCAACCGCCACCACACGGTGGACCAGCAGTTGTGCCGCTGGCTGCTGCTCACCCTCGACCGATTGCCCACCAGTGAACTCACCATGACCCAGGAACTGATCGCCAACATGCTGGGCGTGCGCCGCGAAGGCGTGACGGTGGCAGCCGGCCGGCTGCAGGCCATGGGTTATATCAGCAACCGGCGCGGCCATATCTCGGTGCTCGATCGCCATGGCCTGGAGGGCGATGTGTGCGAGTGCTACGAGGTGGTCAAAAAAGAATTCGCCCGGTTGATGTCGGACGTGCGCCAGCGCCAGGAGGTCAAATGAACGCCGGCCTTTCTGTCGCCAAGCTGCTGCTCGAAGCCGATGCACTGCAAACGGCCATCCATAACAGCGCCAACTTTTGCAGTATCGCCACCGATGTCAACGGCGTGATCCAGATTTTCAATGTCGGCGCAGAGCGCATGCTGGGCTACAGCGCGGCCGAAGTGCTGAACCACGTCACGCCCGCCGGCCTGGCCGATCCGCAGGAAGACGTCGAACGGGCGGCCGCCCTGAGCCTGGAGGCCGGTGTACAAATCCAGCCCGGGTTCGAGGCGCTGGTGTTCAAGGCCTCGCGCGGCATCGAGGACAGCTACGACATGACCTTCATCCGCAAGGATGGCAGCCGGCTGCCGGTGAGCATGTCGGTGAGCGCGCTGCGCGACGCCGGCCAGAACATCATCGGCTACCTGTTGATGGGAACCGATAACACGGCCCGCAAACAGGCCGAACGCGAACAGGCCTTGCTGGACCAGCGCCTGCGCGAGCAGCAACTGGCGCTGCAGGACACCAACGTGGAGCTGGAAGCGGCGCGGGCGCTGGCCGAAAAGGCCAACCTGGCCAAGTCCGAGTTTTTATCGGCCATGAGCCACGAGCTGCGCACGCCGCTCAATGCGGTGCTTGGTTTTGCCCAGTTGCTGGCGTCGGACAAGCCGCCGCCGACCACGTCGCAACAGCGCTCGCTTGACCAGATTCTCAAGGGGGGCTGGTATTTGCTGCAACTGATCAACGAGATCCTCGATCTCGCCATGATCGAGTCGGGCAAGGTGACCATGTCGCAGGAGTCGATGGGGTTGGCGGAGGTGCTCAAGGACTGCCAGACGCTGATCACGCCGCAGGCCGAAAAGCGCGGCATCCGGCTGTTCTTTGCCGCCATGAGCGAGCCGTACTATGTCCACGCCGACCGCACCCGGGTCAAGCAGGTGATGATCAACCTGCTGTCCAACGCCATCAAGTACAACCGCCGGGGCGGCATGGTGATCGTCGAATGCGCCCGGGCCGAAGGCGCCCGCGTGCGCGTGAGCGTGACCGACACTGGCGCGGGGCTCAATGCCGAGCAGGTCGAGCAGCTGTTCCAGCCGTTCAACCGCCTGGGCCAGGAAGAGGGCGCGGAAGAGGGCACCGGCATCGGCCTGGTGGTCACCAGGCAGCTGACCGAGTTGATGGGCGGCGCCATCGGCGTGTTCAGCGAAGTGGGCGTTGGTACCACGTTCTGGATCGAGCTGGCCGCCAGCAGTGAACCGGTGCTGGAAATTCCCGCGTCCGACTTGGCGCCGGCAGCGGCCGTGGGCGCCGGCGCACCGTTGAAAACCCTGCTGTACATCGAAGACAATCCGGCCAATCTGAGCCTGGTGGAGCAGCTGGTACTGCGCCGCAGCGACCTCAAACTGCTGACGGCCATCGACGGCTATGCCGGCATCGAACTGGCGCGCACCTACCAGCCGGACGTGATCCTGATGGACATCAACCTGCCCGGCATCAGCGGCTTCGGCTGCCTGAAGATCCTGCACGATGATGCCGCCACCGCGCATATCCCGGTGCTGGCGCTGTCGGCCAACGCCATGGCGCGCGACGTGGAAAAAGGCGTGGAGGCGGGATTTTTCCAGTATCTGACCAAGCCGATCAACGTCACGCAGTTCATGTGCGCACTCGACGAAGCGCTGGCCTTTGCCGCCGTCCATGGCAGCCCGCAAACATCTACCGAGGAAACCGCATCATGATAGAACCATCCGACATCCACGCCGCCCAGATCCTGATCGTGGACGACCAGGAAGCCAACGTCATGCTGCTCGAGCAGATGCTGGCCAACGCCGGCTATACCAATGTGCACAGCACCATGGACCCGTTCCAGGTCGCCGGCCTGCATCTCGCAAACCATTACGACCTGATCCTGCTCGACCTGCAAATGCCAGGCATGGACGGCTTTGCGGTATTGCAGGCGCTGCACGATATCGAACCGGACGGCTATGTGCCGGTGCTGGTGGTCACGGCCCAGCCGACCCACAAGCTGCGCGCGCTGCAGGCGGGCGCCAAGGACTTTATCGGCAAGCCGTTCGACCTGCTGGAAGTGGAAACGCGGATCCAGAACATGCTGGAAGTGCGCCTGCTGCACCGCAAGCTGCGCCGCTACAACCAGCAGCTCGAATTCACGGTACTCGAGCGCACGGCGCAGCTGCGCGAAAGCGAAGCACGCTTCCAGCGCTTTGCCGAACTGTCCACCGACTGGTACTGGGAACAGGACGCCGACGGTCAGCTGGTGAACTGCCACGGCCCGGTGGCCGACATGGTAGGGCTGTCCGGCGCCGCCACCGGCGGCTGGGACGTGGCCGAGCGCGCGGAACTGGAAGCGAACATCGCCGACCGCAAGCCGTTCCTCGACTTTATCTACAGCCGCACCGCCGACAGCGGCGCGGTCCAGTACCTGCAAGTGAGCGGCGAACCGGTCTTCGACGAAGCGAGCCGCTTCATCGGCTACCGCGGCGTGGGCCGCGACGTCACCGCCATGGCGCTGCTGTTCTCCGCCCGAGAGAGCGCCAGCGCCTGACGTCAGCCGCATTTGCGACGTTTTCGGTACACTAGCCGGTCTTTGATGGTCACCGGAGTACGGCAATGAAAACAGTCACATTTGGGTCCGGCGTCAGCGTGCCGGTGCTGGGGCAGGGAACGTGGAATATGGGCGAGGATGCCTCGCGCAAGGCCGCCGAGGTGCGGGCCTTGCAGCTGGGCCTCGACCTGGGCATGACCCTGATCGATACCGCCGAGATGTACGGCGAGGGCGGCGCCGAGGAAGTGGTCGGCGCGGCGCTGGCCGGGCGGCGCTCGGACGCTTTCCTGGTCAGCAAGGTGTATCCGCACAACGCCAGTTTCGACGGCGTGCGCGCGGCCTGCGAGCGCAGCTTGCGGCGCCTGCGCATCGAGTCCATCGACCTGTACCTGCTGCACTGGCAGGGCCACCATCCGCTGGCAGAAACCTTCGACGGATTCGAGGCGCTCAGGCAGGCCGGCAAGATCAGGGACTATGGCGTCAGCAATCTCGATTTGCCCAGCATGGAGGAGGCCATCGGTTATGGCGCCCCCGCCACCGACCAGGTGCTGTACAACCTGCTCAAGCGCGGCATCGAGTTCGACTTGCTGCCGTGGTGCCGCGCGCGCGGCATGCCGGTGATGGCGTATTCGCCGCTCGAGAGCAGCGGGCGCGAACAGGCCGCCTTGCTGGGCCACCCGGCCCTGCGCACGGTGGCCGATGCGCATGACGCCACGCCCGCGCAGATCGCACTGGCCTGGGTGCTGCACCAGGACGGCGTGATCGCTATCCCCAAGGCGGTCGATCCTGTACACTTGCGCGCCAACCGCGCCGCCGCCGACATCCGGCTCACCAGCGACGACCTGGCCGCCCTGGACCGCGCGTTTCCGCCGCCGCGCCGGGCGCGTGCGCTGGACATGAGATAACCATGCGATAACTGCCAATCACCACTATGTTCAAACGACTCAAGCAACTGCTCAACCCCACGCCGCCGGCCCCGCAAGGCGACGAAATCCTGGTCAACGCCTACGCCACCGTGGCTCACCTGCCGCCGCGCGACTTCCCGCACGTGACGGGCGGCCTGCGCGGCCTGGCCGATCCCGAACTGGCCAAGCACCTCAACGGCTTCATGCACCATGTCGCGGATGCCGGCCAGGGCAAGATGACGCGCACCCGCTACCACGTGATCCGCCACATCCAGCGCGTGCAGCAGCATGCCAGCCTGGCGCTGGCGCCGGCGGACATGCCGGCCATGCTGGCGTGGGCCCGGGACGCCAACGCCATCCTGTTCATGGCCGACGGCAGCGTGCTCGATCCGCAGGGCCGCGCGCTGCTCAAACCCGCTGCCGCCGATGGCGATTCGCAAGCGGCGCTGCCATACCCGCCAGCGGCGTGGGACCGCAAGGCCCGCACCGATGCGGTCCTGGCCCAGCGCCAGGTGACGGTGCCGGCCGACCTGCCGCCCGTGGTCTCGGAGCCCGAGTTGCGCCTGCGCACGCCGGAAGACGTATTGCGCCGCATGCTGGCGCTGTTCGTCGTGGCGATCCGCGCCGAGTCGTTGACGGGCGAGCGCCCGATTGCAGTGGCCGACCTGCAGCAGCGCTTTCCGCCGGCGTTTGCCGGTCTCACCGAACTGGAACGCGATTTCCTGGCCAAGGATGCGCCCACCGCGCAGGAAATCACCCAGTTCCTGTGGCGCTACGAGGCGATCCTGGTGCTGCAATGGGCGCTCGGTTTGCAGGATGCGCTGCCGTTCCCCGACGCGATCTGCGATGTGGCGGCCATTTCCAGCACCGTCATCGAACGCGGCACCGAAGGCTTGCGCAAGCAGCCGGTCGTACGCGGCGCCACCGAGGTGCTCGACGCGCTGGATTTGCACTACCGCCTGCACTGGGCTTCGCGCCAGGCGCTGCTCAAGAAAACTGCGGTGCCTGCGGGCCTGAACGACAGCGTCCTGCAGGAGCGCCACCACGCGCTGAACTGGCTGGTGCGCTTCGAGGACCGCGAATGGGACGAGGTCGATACGCCGACCTGAGCCGCCTAAGTAAAACCCTTATGTACGCTACCGAACGGAATCAAATGTTTACCGAGAGTATATTTCACTGATCCCAGAGCAATCCTTGGGCTTAACTGAAGGAGCGAATATGAACAAGAAAATTATCCTCGGCGCAGTATTGGCAGCATTCGTGGGCACGATGGGCAGCGCCATGGCGCAAGGTCGCGGCAACGACGACCATCGCGGCAAACCCGACAAGCACGATAAACACGACAACAGGGGCAACAACAAGTACAAGGACAAGCACGACGACCGTCGCGACTTCGATGGCGATCGCCGCAACGACCGCTACGATTATCGCCATGACAATCGCGGTGCCAACCGGGGCGCCGGTCCGCGCCACGACCTGTACAAGGGCCATCGCCTGCCGCCGCAGTACCGCAGCAAGCAGTACGTGGTCGATAACTGGCGCACCCATCGCCTGAGCGCGCCACCGCGCGGCTACCACTGGGTGCAGACCGGCGCTGACTACGTGCTGGTGGGGATCGCCACCGGCGTGATCGCGACGCTGATCCTGTCGAATTGATCTTCACGGTAGCACCAATGACGGGCCGCAGCGATGCGGCCTTTTTTTTGTTCGCAGTTCAGCGTGGCGCACGGCCGATTGCCGCGTCGATCACTTCGCGCATGTGCTGCGCGTGCAGCCGCTCCTCTTCGGTCGCCGCACGGGCCGACGCACGGGCCCACTTAGGGGCTGGCTCGCGGGCTTCGGCCAGCGCCTGTTCCAGGTAGGCGTCTTCCGTGCCGAACCACTGATCCGCGACCTCCGCGCCCAGCAAGCGCTCGCGCAGCTGCCGGCGCTGCGCCTGCCAGCGCGCCAGCCTGTGCAGGTCGGGATCGTCGCCAAAATTTTGTGCTGCCAACAGCGTGGCGTGAGTGGCCAGATAGCGGTCGTACCGTGCGGCCAGCGCTTGCGCCTCGGCTGCAGCGCGGGCGGGCAGCCTGCGCTGCAGGTGGTCGTCCAGTTGTTGCAGGCGCTGCGGATTGCGCCGGTCGTTTAAATACCGCTCCATCACCACCCGCAGCGCGTGGTCGGCAACCAGTCGCTGGTCGTCGGTCAGCGCCAGGTCAGGCGGAACCGCAGGCAGCAGGGCAAGCCCCGCGTGCGCAGTGGCCGTGTTCGCAGACTGGTCTGCCGGCGGCGAATCGCCAGCCGCGCCGGTCGGCGCTGGCATCGGGCCGCCTGGCGTGCCGGCGGCGCCGGTTGCCATCGCGTGATCGGCAGGCCGTACAGCCGTTGTCGGCAATGGCAATCCCGGCGCGACCATGCCCGGCGCCATTGCCGCCGCCAGCACCGTCGCGGCGAGCGCCAGCGTCGCTGCTGCCGCCACAGGCGCTGCCTGCATCAGTAGGTAGGCCAGCCGTTGGTGAAGAACAGATCGCTCATGAACAGCACTGGCGTGTAGTTGTTCTGGCTGTCGAGCGCATGGCGCGCCAGCACGCCATTGCTGATCGACTCGGCGCCCGGCGCGATGAAGCGGCCGCCGCCTGCATCGAGCACGGTGCCGCCGCCGTTGCGCAGGTCCACGCCGTTCTTGTCGAGGTAGGGGCCGGTCACGCTGGTCGAGCGGCCATAGGCGATACGGTAGGTGCTGTTGGCGCCGTCGCAGCATTTGCCCTTGGAGACGAACAGGTAGTAATACGAGCCGTTGGCCACGATGAACGGGTTTTCGATGCCGATCGAGTCGGTCGCCAGCCGGGTCCTGGCGCCGAACGGTTTCAAGGTATTGGCATCGACGCGCGTGATGTAGATCCCGGTCTGGAACGAGCCGTAACTGAGCCAAGGTTGACCGGCTTTATCGACAAAGAAGTTGGGATCGATGGCATTGAAATTGTCGCCAGGAGCGGAGGTGATGACGGCGCCCTGGTCCACCCAGTTCCCCTGGGCGATGCTCGATGCCGTCGCCAGCCCGATGGCCGACTTCTGGCTGCCGAACGTCGAGACTGCGTAATAGAGTATGGCCTTGCCGTTCCACTCGTGCAGGTCGGGCGCCCACGCCTGTTTCTTGTTGCCGTTGTACTGGCCCCACCACGACAGGCCGTTGCCGAAGATCGGCACGCCCTGGGTCCAGGCGCGGCCGTTGGCCGAGTACTTGACGCCGACGCCGGTATCGCTGGTCTCCACGATCCACCAGGTATTGGCAGCCTTGTACAGGTGCGGGTCGTGGGTGACGATATCACCGGTCAAGGTCCAGGTGGCGGCAGCCGCGCCGGCCGAGGCGATGGCCAGGCAGCCGGCGGCCGCCCATTGTTTTAGGTGCTTCAGGGTTGTCATGATGTCTCCGTTTTTTTATCGATGCCGGCGTTGCGGCAGTACCCCATGCTGTGCCCGGTTCGCCTGCGCGTCTAATCAAATTTTTGAGCGCAGCGATATCGTGATGCGTATCGCTGCTACAAATATATATGTAGTCAGGTTACTGAAAAATGTAGTTCAAGAGGAAAATATTTTCTGCATTGTGTACAAATTGAATGTAGTTCTGCTACATTTTGTGCGGGAGACATGATTCCCAAAAACATAACGACAAGGACACGATGATGACCCATACGAGACTACGCAACATCCCACGCATCCTGTGCGCTGCCGGCCTGCTCGGCGCTGCCATGGCGCCCGCGCACGCCGCCCTCAATCCCGCCGACACATCGGTACAGATGTTCCGCTGGAAGTGGAACGACATCGCCAAAGAATGCACGAATTTCCTCGGGCCGCAGGGTTTCGGCGCCGTGCAGGTGTCGCCGCCGACCGCTGCCGCCAGCCTGGGCACGTGGTGGGACGTGTACCAGCCGGTCAATTTCAATTCCCTCAAGAGCAACATGGGCACCGAGGCCGAGTTCAAGTCCATGGTCAACACCTGTCATGCGGCCAAGGTACGCATTTACGTGGACGTGGTGGTCAACCACGTGGCGGCCGGCGCCGGTACCGCCACCGACGGCTCGACCTGGAATTCCAGTTCGCTGACGTACCCGTTCTTCAGTGCCAGCGATTTCCACCCGGCGTGCGACATCGCCGGCGGCGATTACGGCTATCCCGGCAACCGCAACAACGTGATGGTGTGCCGCCTGAGCGGCCTGCCCGACCTGAAAACCGAAGGCAGCTACGTGCAGGGCCAGGTAAAAACCTATCTGAACAAGCTGGTGGCGCTGGGCGTGGACGGCTTGCGCTTCGACGCGGCCAAGCACATGCAGCCGGCCGACATCCAGGCCATCATGAGCGGCGTCACGTCAACCACCACGTCGGGCGAGCCGCTGTGGGTGACGCAGGAGGTGATCCCGGACAGCAACGTGGTGCGTTCGACGTATTTTGCGGCCGGCACCCTCAACGAATTCCAGTACTCGTACGCATTGAAAGCCATGTTCCGCAACGAGAACGGCGCCAGCCTGTCGCAGGTGCGCACCATCATGGGCACGCCCGGCAACTGGGGTGGCAGCTGGGGCTTCATCCCGAGCGAGAAGGCGACCGTGTTCGTGAACAACTGGGATACCGAGCGCAATGGCAGCTCGCTGGTCGCCAGCAACTACGTTGCGGGCAGCATCAACGACACGCAAGGCACCAAGCGCTACGACCTGGCCAACATCTTCATGCTGGCGTGGCCGTATGGCGCGGCGCAACTGCATTCGGGCTTCCGCTTTACCAGCTACGACCAGGCGCCGCCGTCGGCCAGTCCGTTCGATGCGAACGGCAATCCCGTCATCAACCAGCAGTGGGATTTCATTCACCGCTGGAGCGATATCGCGAACATGGTGGCGTTCCGCGCGGTCACGCGCGGGCAGGGCGTCGATAACTTCACCACTGGAACCGCCAACCAGGTCGCGTTTGCGCGCGGCGCCAAGGGCTACGTGGCGATCAACAACGACAGCGCGCCGTGGAACGTCTCGCTGCAAACCCAGCTGCCAGCCGGCACCTATTGCAACGTGGTGCAGGGCCAGTTGAACGGCACGGCTTCTGCGTGCACGGGCGGCAGCGTCACGGTGGCATCCAATGGCGTCATCAGCGTGAGCATTCCGGGTAACGGCGGTTCGACCGTGCCGGCAGTGGCCCTGCACGTCAACCAGAAAATCGCCGGCAGCGGCGGTGGCGGCGGTGGTGGCACCTGCACCACGGTCCCGGTGACGTTCCGCGTGGCAAACGCCAACACCGCGTTCGGGCAGAACCTGAACGTGGTGGGCAACCAGGCCGCACTGGGCAACTGGACGCCGGGCGCCGGCACCCAGATGACGATCGAAGGCAGCGGCGCCAATGTGCCGTGGTCGAGCACGGTGCAACTGCCGCCGGCCACGGCGATCCAGTACAAGTTCGTCAAGGTTGGCGCGTCGGCCGTGTGGGAGAGTAACCAGGGGACTGCCAGCGGCAACCGCGAGGCAACCACGCCGGGCTGCGGCGGTTCGCTCACGCTCGACGGCGGCAGCTTCAGGAATTAGAACCTGTCCCGGCAGGGCCAGGTTCTTAATGCAGGTTCGCCGGTACGGCTTTTTGCTGCTGTACCAGGATGAACGGGCTGACCACGGACGCCCACAGCTGGGCGTTCGATTCCAGCCAGCCTTGCGCCTGCTGGTCGCTGACCTTGGCCAGCAGGCCGGCTTCCATCCACCTGGAGATATTGTCCTTGTCGTCGTGCGAGATGCGCACGGCCACGTCGACCAGGTCGAGCGAGTCGGCCACCCACACCACGTTGCCCTGGGCGAAGTGCTTGAGCAGTTCGGTCCATGGCAGGCGCGCGGTTTCGCGGTTGATCTTGTCGCGCAGTTCGGTATCTTTTTCTGGTTTGGTTTGCATATCAAATAACTTCTACTGTAGGTTGCGGATTGCCGCGCCATGTTAACCGATAGACCGCGCCTTTGCGCACATTGCCCACCAGCGCAGGGCGGAAGCATGCGAGATTGGTGCCGCCCGGGCGCCGCACGCTCGGGTACAGCACACCGAGCGAGCCGCCGTCGAGCAGCCGTTCGGCCAGCGTTTGCGAGTCGACATAGCTGTCCGGCGCCAGGCAGGCGGCGTAGCGTGGCTGGCCGCGCAGGTCGTGGAATGCCGCAGTGAAGTCGGCCAGCATGCACTGGTATTGCACGCTGTCGTCGAAGCGGTTGATTTCGGCGTACTCCACGGTCTTGTGGAAAATGACTTCGGCCAGCGCGGTGTCGGCGTCGAACGCGCAATACCAGGCGCCGCGGCGGCTGTCGTTGAAGCGGCTGCCCTGCGGATGGGCGTAGGTGTAGGCAGCGTTGATGATGCGGAAGTTCGGCACGCCGAATACCAGTTCGTCGACGCTGATACCGGACGCGCCGCCATTTTGCGTGCGCAGGCGGGCATTGGTGGCGTTATCGAGATCGAACAGGTCGCGCAGGTGCGCGTCGTCCTCGGCCAATGGCGCCAGCACCGAATCCTCGACGTCGGCAAAGCGCGACGGCAGCAGCCGGCAGGTGTCGAACTGGCGCAGCGCGGTCAGTGGCGGAACCAGGCTGACCGCCACTACAGTCCCCCGCGCCGGGCGTCGAGCAGCTGGCGCACGGTTTGCATGGCCAGCAGGCCACCGCCCAGCATGTAGGCAAGCGGCGTGCGGCCTTCGAAAATCTGGTTGGTGTTGGGCAGGTTGACCCATTCGTCGGCGAGCTTGTCGCCGTACAGGATGTGCAGCGCCTTGTAGATGCCGAGCAGGTACGAGATGCGCGTGATGCAATCGACTTCCAGCACGCGTTCCGGCTTCTTTTTCCAGTCGTACCAGGCGCTGTTGGACAGGCCGCCGAGCAGTTGGCGCGCATCTTCGTCGCGCACCTTCCAGGTGGCTGCCAGCTTGAAAAAGCCCTTGAGGGCGGACGTGGACAACCGCTCGCGCTCGGCCCTGGCGTTCAGATCGACCAGTACAGTCGGCTCGAAGCGGCTGCGGGGGTAGGCATAATTGAGCATAAATCCTCCGGTAATGGATTGGTTATACTCCGTTTTCGGATGAAATGCAATCTTACGCCGCTTCGGCGTGCTCCACCAGCAACTGCACCTTGGTCACGCCGTTAAACTCGTTGGCATCGAGCCGGAATGCTACCCTGGCGCGGTCGCCGAGAGAATCGATGTGGCCGAACCAGATCGCATCGTAGCGGGCGCCGTTCTTTTCCAGCAGCAGTTTCAAATGGCGCTCCTTGAGGATGCGCTGGCTGACCACGCGGAATTCGTCGCAGAACACCGGCGGCGCGAAGCCCTGGCCCCATACCTGGCCCGCCATCAGGTCGATGAACGAGGTGGTGTAGTAGGCGTCCTCGAGCGGGCCGTCGGTTTCGATCACGCGTTCCAGTTGCTGCTCGGTGAGCCAGGCGCGGCCCACTTCCTCGAATGCGATCGAGAACGCTTCGAAGGCGTCGGCGCGCAGGGTCAGGCCAGCGGCCATGGCGTGGCCACCGAACTTGTCGATCAGGCTCGGCGCCTTTTTATACACGAGGTCGAGCGCGTCGCGCAGGTGGAAGCCGGGGATCGACCGGCCGGAGCCCTTGATCCAGCCGTCGCCGGCCGGCGCGAAGGTAATCGTCGGACGGAAGAATTTTTCTTTCAAACGCGAAGCGACGATGCCGATCACGCCCTGGTGCCAGCTGTCGTCAAACACGCAGATGGTGCTGCTGTTGGCCGGCTCGAAGGTGTCCAGGTGCAGCAGCGCCGTGTCCTGCATGTCCGCCTCGATTTCGCGGCGTTTCAAGTTGATGTCGTTCAGTTGCTGGGCCAGCACCCAGGCGCGGTCTTCGTCGTCGGTGACCAGGCACTCGATCCCGAGCGACATGTCTTCCAGGCGGCCGGCCGCGTTCAGGCGCGGGCCCAGCGCAAAACCGAGGTCGAATGGCGACGCGGTGCGCGGATTGCGCCCGGCGACGCGGAACAGCGCGGCGACGCCCGCGTGCATCTGGCCCGCGCGCATGCGTTTGAGGCCTTGGGCGACCAGGATGCGGTTGTTGGGGTCGAGCCGCACCACGTCGGCCACCGTGCCCAGCGCCACCAGGTCGAGCAGTTCCTGCAGCTTCGGCTGGGTCCTGGTGTCGAACACGCCGCGCTGGCGCAATTCGGCGCGCAGGGCCAGCAGCACGTAGAACACCACGCCCACGCCGGCAATGTGCTTGCTGGGGAAACCGCACTCGGGCTGGTTCGGGTTGACGATCACGCGCGCGGCGGGCAGGGTGTCGGCCGGCAGGTGGTGGTCGGTTACCACCACTTCGATGCCACGGCGGTTCGCTTCGGCCACGCCGTCGATGCTGGCGATGCCGTTATCGACCGTGATGATGATGTCGGGCTGCTTTTCACGTGCAGTCAATGCCACGATCTCGGGCGTGAGACCATAGCCGTACTCGAAGCGGTTGGGCACGATGTAGTCGATGTCGGCGCCCATCTGGCGCAGGCCGCGCAGGGCCACGGCGCAGGCGGTGGCGCCGTCGCAGTCGTAGTCGGCCACGATCACCATGCGCTTGTTGGCGGCAATCGAATCGGCCAGGAATACGGCGGCAGCGCCGATATTCATTAGGCCCGACGGCGGGATCATGGCCGCCAGCTCGCTCGACAGGTCCCTGGCGTCGGTCAGGCCGCGCGCCGCGTACAGGCGCGCCAGCACCGGGTGGATACCTTCCTGGCGCAGCACTTCTGATTCACGGAACGGAATGGGGCGAATGGCGATACGGGTCATGTCAGGCTTGCTTCAATAAGTTCAGGTTCGGCTGGCGCCAGAATTTGTGCTGTGCCATTTTCGTGCTGGTCACTTCCAGCCAGCTTTCGCGGTGACTGAGCATCAGGTGTGCGCGGCCCACGCGGCCATCCTTCAGCGCCGCCAGCAGCGGCGCACACCAGTGCTGGTCGATATGCTGCAAGGCGGCGATCCATTCGGCCCACTCGCTGGCCTGGCCCGGCGCGACCAGGTCGGCCACCACGGCCACGCTGTGGCCCGGGCGGGTGAGCAGTTGTTCCACGCTGGCCTGGCGCAGTTCGGGCGCAGCCAGTGCCTGCAGCCACGACGGCCCGCCGCTGACCGCCAGCATGGGCGCCGATGCAGGCGCAGCGTTCGAAGACCCACCCCAGCACCAGTAAGAGTTCACCGCCGGCAGTCCGCGCGCCTCGCGCGCAGCGTTGACCGGGTGCTGATGCCACAACATCTGGATTTCGTTTTGCAGACGCCGGTAGTCGCGCGCGCGGTCGCCCTCGGGCAGCCAGTCGCCGAGGTTCTGGTTCACCACCGAGTCGGGCGAGGCGGTGGCCAGTTGGTCCCAGTCGTCGGCGCGCACGAACCACAGGCCCGGCGCGGCAAACAGCAGCGGCTTGCCGAGTTCCTCGAAATACGGGCGGGCGGCATCATACAGGGCGCGGGCGTCGGCTTCGTCGAGTTGCAGTGCGCGCGGGTCGGCCAGCGACGGATGGGTGCTCGACACTTGTATATGCGCCGGTTGCAGGATCAGCCAGTGGCCTGCGGCCGCTTGCGCCGACAGGTCGCAGCCGCGCATGCAGGCGCCGGCCAGCGGCGCGCCGGTCTGGAACGTGATGGGCGCCGGCGCCAGGTCGAGGGTGCGGGCCAGCCACGCTTCATGCGGCAACACGCGGCTGTGCTGGGTAAAACTGTGCAGTTGTTGCAGGCTGTGGCGGCCGAGCAGGGCCGCCAGGGCCGGGGCTTGCAGGGCGCGCAGCAGGTGCGGCGCCATTTCCGCCGGAGGCAAGGCGAAGGGCAGGGCGAGGGTGATATCGGTCATCCCGAGATTGTAGGCGATTGCGGCGCACGACGAAGGATTGTTTAAAAAAGTCGCCGCACACCATGCAAAATTAAATAGTTGCCGCAAAGAAAACTGTATTATTTCGCGCACAAAACAATTACAAATAAAAAATTATAGTTATCTAAATCAAATCTTCGCTATAATCTCGACAACAAACATGAATGCAAGTCATCACCCAACCCCGTGATGGCCCCGTAACACCCCATACCGCCGCTGCACCACCCGAAATCACGTTTCGCTGCGCCGGCTCACTGTCGATAAAAAAACGAACTGAAGAAAGCGAACGCATGAGCTCGATCAATCTTGCTACCACTATTCACATTTGCGAAGATACCGAAGGTAGCTTCGAGATCCGTGATATCCTGGCCAGCGCCGGTTACACCCCCAGCACCGGCAATACGCTCAAGATCAATGCCGTGTCGGTGGTGCTGCCCGATGGTACGGTCACCAGCAAGGACAGTCCGTTGTTCGGCAAGATTGATGCGGACACCTTGTATGTTCGTCCGGGTCAGTGGGCTGCCAACTACAACGGCGAGTTCGTCACCTACGAGTTCGTGCTCGACCAGGGCACCAAGGGCAATACGATCACGCTGAACCTGCGCGTGATCGTCGATCCGGTCAACGACGCCCCGACCGGCGCCGACAAAACCTTCGACCTCGACAATGGCAGCCCGGTGACGCTCACCCAGGCCGATTTCGGCTTTGTCGATGCCGTCGAGCACGACGCCTTCCAGTCGGTGATCATCACCGCCTTGCCGCCGGCCGGCACCCTCAAGCTGAACGGCGTGGCCGTTACCCTCAACACCGAGATTTCCGCCGCCGACATCCAGGCTGGCAAGTTGAGCTTCGAGCCGAGCCAGAGCACGGCTGGTACCTTCGAAGTCGGCTTCAAGGTGCGCGATGCGGGCGGCCTGGTTGGCTGCGGCGCGGCCGATACCAGCGCCACCCCGAACTACCTCACCTTCAAGATTCCGCCAGCGCACCTGGGCGACCTGGTCTGGGAAGATGCCAACGGCAATGGCGTGCAAGATGCCGGCGAAGCGGGCGTCGCGGGCGTGGAAGTGCAACTGAAAGCAGCCAACGGCGATGTCGTGGCCACCACCACCACCGATGCCAGCGGCAACTACCATTTCGACGTGGCAGCCGGCACCTATTCGGTGACCGTCAAGGCCCCGGCCGGCTACGCCGTGGCCGCGCAGGCGCAAGGCGCCGATGGCGCGCTCGACAGCGACATCGATGCCAGCGGCAACACCGGGCTGATCAACCTGGCCGCCAACACCACCAATAACAATGTCGATGCCGGCCTGTACCGTCCAGCCACGCTGGGCGACACCGTCTGGTACGACACCAACCGCAACGGCGTGCAGGACGGCGGCGAAGGCGGCGTGGCGGGCGTACGCGTCACCCTGCTCGACGCCGCCGGCCAGCCGGCCGGCACGGCAGTCACCGACGCCGACGGTCACTACCAGTTCAGCAACCTGAAACCGGGCGCCTACAGCGTCCAGTTCGACAAGGCCACGCTGCCGGCCAACTACCTGTTCACGGCCCAGGGCCAGGGCGCCGACCGCGCGCTCGACTCCGACGCCAACGTCGATACCGGCATCACCGCGCAAGTGGTGCTGGCCTCGGGCGACAGCGTGCAGCACCTGGACGCCGGCCTGGTCATCCAGCAAAGCACCGTGGGCGACCGCGTGTGGGAAGACCGCAACGGCAACGGCGTGCAGGACGCCGGCGAAGCGGGCCTCGACGGCGTGGTCGTCAACCTGAAGGACGCCAACGGCAACGTGGTCGCCAGCGTGACCACCCATGACGGCGGCCAGTACGGCTTCACCGTCGATCCGGGCACCTATTCGGTGGCGGTAGCGCCGCCGGCCGGCTATGTATTCACCGCTGCTGGCCAGGGCGCCAATGGCGCACTCGACAGCGATGTGGGCGCCAACGGCCAGACCACCGTGGTGCTGGCCCCGGGCCAGAACAACCTCGACATCGACGCCGGCCTGTACCGTCCGGCGTCGATCAGCGAATTCGTCTGGTTCGACAAGAACCGTGACGGCCTGGTCAGTGAAGGCGAAACCGGCGCCGCTGGTGTACGCGTCACTTTGCTCGACGCTAACGGCAACGCCGTGCCGGGCGCCGTGGCCACCACCGACGCCAGTGGCCACTACCAGTTCACCGGTTTGCAGCCGGGCACGTATAGCGTGCAGTTCGATAAATCGACCTTGCCAGCCGGCTACGCACTGACCACCGCCAGCACCGGCGCGCCTGGTAGTGGCGGTTCCGACGCCAACCTTGATACCGGCGCGACCGGCAAGGTCACGCTGGCCTCCGGCGACGACGTGACCGTGCGCGCCGGCCTGGTGGCGCAGAAAGCCACCATCGGCGACCGCGTGTGGGAAGACAGCAATGCCAACGGCGTGCAGGATGCGGGCGAAGCCGGCATCGTTGGCGCCACCGTGCAACTGAAGGACAGCACCGGCAAGGTCGTGCAGACCACCACTACCGGCATCGACGGCAACTACAGCTTCTCGGCCGATGCCGGCACCTACACGGTTGCCGTCACCGCGCCCAAGGGCTATGTATTCACCACCGCCAACGCGGGCGGCAATGCCGCGCTCGACAGCAATGTCGGCAGCACCGGCCAGAGCGGCCAGATCACCGTGGCCAACGGCGAAACCAATAACACCATCGATGCCGGCTTGTACAAAACCGCCAGCGTGGGCGACCGCGTGTGGTTTGACAAGAACGCCAACGGCTTGCAGGACAGCGGCGAAGCCGGCATTTGCAACGTCAAGGTGACTTTGCTCGATGCTAACGGCAAGCAGGTCGGTGCGGCGGTGTGGACCGACGCTAACGGCAACTACCAGTTCACCAACCTCAAGCCTGGCACCTACAGCGTGCAGTTCGACAAGTCCACGCTGCCAGAAGGCATGAGCTTTACCACCGCCCATGCCGGCAGCAACGACAAGGTCGATTCCGACGCCAGCGCCAGCGGCCTGTCGCACAGCTTCACGCTGGTTTCCGGCGAAGTCAACAACAGCGTCGATGCCGGCGTGGTGGCAGCTGCCACCATCGGCGACCGCGTGTGGCTCGACAAGAACGGCAACGGCATCCAGGACAGCGGCGAAAGCGGCAAGTCGGGCGTGACCATGGAACTGCGCGACAGCACCGGCAAGCTCGTCAAGACCACCACCACCGACAGCAACGGCAACTACAAGTTCGTGGTGGAGGCGGGCACCTACAGCGTGGCCATGAAACTGCCGAACGGTTACGCCGTCACCAAGCAAAACGTTGGCAGCAGCGATGCGGCGGACAGCGACGCCAACGCCAGCGGCAACCTCGGCTCGGTCACCGTGAGTGCCGGCCAGAACGTCACCAACATGGATGCCGGCATTTATCAGACCGGCGCCATCGGCGACCGCGTGTGGCTCGACGCCAATGGCGACGGCATCCAGCAAAGCAACGAGAGCGGTGTACGCGGCGTGAAAGTCACGCTGTTCGACGAGGCGGGCAAGGCAATCGCCACTGACGTTACCGACGCTTACGGCCAGTACCTGTTCAGCGACCTGGGCCCGGGCAAATATTCGGTCAAGTTCGATGCACCGGAAGGCTATCTGTTCACCAAGCAGAACCAGGGCTACTACGACAGCATCGATTCGGATGCGGACGCCAACGGCGTGATCTCGCAGTTCACGTTGGCCTCGGGCGCCGTGGACCTGACCCGCGACGCCGGCCTGATCAAGGCATCGAGCATCGGTGACCGCGTGTGGGAAGACAGCAACTACAACGGCGTGCAGGATGCCGGCGAAAAAGGTGTCGATGGCGTGACCGTCAAGCTGTACGACGCCAACAACGTGCTCAAGGCCACCACCGTCACCCACGACGGCGGCCAGTACCTGTTCAGCGGTCTCACCGCCGGCAACTACAAGGTGGAAGTGACCAACAGCAGCGGCTGGTTCTTCACCAAGTCCGGCATGGGCAACGACAGTACCGATTCCGACATCACCAGTGTCAACGGCAACGTGGGCCGTACCGGCACCATCGCGCTGGGCACGGGCCAGAACATCACCACCGAAGACGCCGGCATTTACCGCAAGGCCAGCATCGGCGACAAGGTCTGGCGCGACAGCAACCACAACGGCGTGCAGGATGCCGGCGAAGAAGGTATCGGCGGCGTGACGGTATCGCTGTTCGATGCGGTAACGAAGAAGCAGCTGGGCGCTTCGGTCAAGACCGATGCCAACGGCAACTACAAGTTTGCCGACCTGACCCCGGGCAGCTACTACGTTCAGTTCGACAAGACCGACGTCAAGTTCAAGGGCTACAACATGAGCGACTGGAAGTGGGGCGTCAAGAACACCGGCACCAACGACGCCATCGACTCGGACGTGGCCGGCGACGGCAAGATGTTCAACAACGTTACCAAGACCGATACCATCACCCTCACGTCCGGCAAGAACGACATGAGCTGGGACGCGGCGATCACGCCGATCGCGATCGACCTGAACGGCGACGGCATCCACACCATCGCCCGCGAAGACATGACCGGCAGCTTCGACCTGCTGGGCACCGGCAAGGCGATCCAGACCGGCTGGTTGTCCAAGGGCGACGGCTTCCTGGCCATCGACAGCAACCACAACGGCCAGATCGACGATATCAGCGAACTGTTCGGCGGCATGGGCAAGGGCGACGGCTTCGCCAAGCTGGCCAGCTACGACAGCAACGGCGACGGCGTGGTCGATGCACTCGATGCGGACTTCGCCAGCCTGTTGATCTGGCAGGACGCCAACAGCGACGGCAAGACCGACGCCGGCGAACTGGTGTCGCTCACGCAAGCCGGCGTGGTGAGCCTGAAGCTGGCCTACACCGACCTGGCGTTCCTCGATGCGAATAACAATCTGCACATGGAAAGCAGCACCGTTACGCTGGCCAACGGCCACAGCGCCGCCATGACCGACGTGTATTTCAACGTGGCCGCCAGCGATGCTGCCGACGCCGGCATCACGGCGCCGACCATCGACCAGCTGATTGCCGATGCCGCCCAGGTGCAGCTGGTGGGGCAGTGTCCAGTGTTTGTAGTCTGACCGTACTAAATCGATAAAAACCAATAATTTATATTTAAAAGAGAATAACAATGAACATCACTTTGCAAAACGCCCTGAAATCCTCCGCTTTCGCCATCGCCATCGCTTTCTCGGGCGCCAGCTACGCTACGCCTGGTCAGTCGCCAGCGCCAGTCGTCACCTACAACCAGAATCCGGTCGATGGCGGCATGGTCTTCGATGCGGACGCCAAGTTCTTCAAGGAACCGGCGGCTGGCGACTTCCACGCCCAGGGCGTGGCGCTGTACCAGATGACCGGCAACGACAGCTATGCCCAGCAGTTCTACGCCTACTGCTTCGCGCCGACGGTGGACACCCTGACCAATGCCATCTACACCGCGACCTTCAATGTATTCGTCAAGGACTCGGTCAAAGCCCTGTTTGAAATGGCCTACGCCAACACCCTCACCGGCGTAGGTACCGGCCAGAGCACCGACGCCCAGATCGCCTTCCAGCTGGCGCTGTGGGAGCTGCAAGATGGTAACAGCGACCTGTTCTCGGGCGACCAGTATTACACCCGCGGCAACGACGCCAACGTGGAAGCGGCCCAGCTGCTGATTGACAATATCCAGGGCTACCAGCTGAAAAACATGTACAGCTACACCAAGTTCACCGGCTTCGAGGGCGCTGCGCAGTCGCAGACCATGCTGGGCGTGTCGGCCGTGTCGGCCGTGCCGGAAGTGCAAACCTGGACCATGATGGGCATGGGCTTGGCCCTGGTGGGCGTGATGGGGCGCCGTCGCCGCAAGGATGACGACCTGGGCGACGAAAAGTTCTCCTGATTCGGTCGCATGAAGCGGTGCGTGATGGCAATTTCCTGAAGTTGTGGCACACTGCGGCCTCAACCCATCACGCGTGACCGTTTTTTATGAGTTTTATGAGTGTCGTCAGCAATTTGCCGTACGAATGGCTGGTCGGCCTGCGTTACACGCGGGCCGGCAAGCGCGGCGGCCGTAATCGTTTTATCTCCTTTATCGCCGCAATTTCCATGGCCGGCATCGCGCTGGGCGTGGCCGCGCTGATCGTCGTGCTGTCGGTCATGAACGGCTTTGAAAAAGAGGTTACCAACCGCATGCTGTCGGTACTGGCCCACGTCGAATTGTTCGACCTGCGCGGCCAGATGCCGGACTGGCGCCAGCAGGCACTCGAGGCACGCAAGAATCCCGAAGTCGTTGGCGTGGCGCCGTTTGCCGAAGCGCAGGGCATGCTGGTGCGCGGCGACGTGCTCAAACCCGCGATCATCCGTGGCGTGCTGCCCGAGATGGAGGCGCAAGTATCCGACGTCATCAAGCAGATGCGCCAGGGCAGTTTCAATGCGCTGCAACCGGGCAGCGACAACATCGTGCTCGGCATCGAGCTGGCGCGCCTGCTCGATGTAAAACCCGGCGAAAAAGTGACCTTGGCGCTGGCCGACGGCCAGCCCACCAGCGCCGGCGTGATGCCGCGCATGCACACCTTCCACGTCGTCGGCATTTTCGAGGCCGGCCACAATCAGTTCGACTCCACGCTCGCCTTTGTGCACCTGGCCGACGCCGAAAGCATCCTCAATATCGACGCGCCCGCCGGCCTGCGCCTGGGCGTGGCCGACATGCAGCAGGCGCCCCAGGTGGCGCGCGAACTCAAGACGGCCATGCCGGGCCAACTGTACGTGCGCGACTGGACCATGCTCAACGCCACCTGGTTTGCAGCCGTGCAAAGCCAGAAGCACATGATGTTCATTATTCTCACCATGATCGTCGCGGTGGCCGCCTTCAACCTGGTCTCCACGCTGGTGATGACGGTGACCGACAAGCAGGCCGACATCGCGATTCTGCGCACGCTGGGTGCGTCGCCGTTTTCCATCATGCAGATTTTCATGATCCAGGGTGCGCTGGTGGGCGTGGCCGGTACTGCCATCGGCGTGGGCCTGGGATCGCTGCTGGCCCTGAACGTCGATGTGATCGTGCCGGCCATCGAGCAGCTGCTGGGCATGAAATTCCTGTCGAAGGACATTTACTTCATCAGCGCCTTGCCGTCGGACCTGCGCTGGGGCGATGTGCTGCGCATCGGCGGCGTGTCGGTGCTGCTGGCGTTCGTGGCCACGCTGTACCCGAGCTGGCGCGCGGCGCGCGTGAAGCCGGCGCAGGCGCTGCGGTATGAGTAATCCTGGAATTAACACACTATGAGCATCATGAAAAATTTGCCGTACGAATGGCTGGTGGGCCTGCGCTACACGCGGGCCGGCAAGCGTAGCGGCCGTAACAGCTTTATCTCGTTCATTTCACTGATCTCGATGGCCGGCATCGGCCTCGGCGTGGCTGCGCTGATCATCGTGCTGTCGGTGATGAACGGCTTCCAGAAAGAGGTGACCGGTCGCATGCTGTCGGTGCTGGCGCACGTGGAAGTGTTCGACGCCAATGGCTCGATGCCCAACTGGCGCGAGCAGATTGCTGCCGCCCGCAGCAACCCGGCAGTGGTGGGCGCGGCGCCGTTTGCCGAAATGCAGGGCATGCTGGTGCGCGAAGACATCCTGCGGCCCGCCATCGTGCGCGGCGTGCTGCCGGACCTCGAACCGACCGTGTCCGACGTGGCTGCGCAAACGCGGCGCGGCAGCTTCGCCCAGTTGCAGCCGGGCGCCTACAATATCGTGCTGGGCGTGGAGCTGGCGCGCTCGCTGCACGCCCAGCTTGGCGACAAGGTGACGCTGGCGCTGGCGCAAGGCCAGGCCACGCCGGCCGGCGTGCTGCCGCGCATGCGCTCGTTCACGGTGACCGGCATTTTCGAGGCCGGCCACAGCGAATTCGATTCGTCGCTGGCGTTTGTGCACCTGACCGACGCCGAGAAGATGCTGCGCCTCGACGCCCCGGCCGGCCTGCGTCTGCGGTTGGTGGACATGCACCGCGCGCCCCAGGTGGCGCAGGAACTCAAGCGCAGCATGGCGGGCGACCTGACCGTGCGCGACTGGTCGCAGCTGAACGCCACCTGGTTTGCTGCGGTGCAGATCGAAAAACGCATGATGTCGATCATCCTGGCGCTGATCATCGCGGTGGCCGCCTTCAACCTGGTTTCGACCCTGGTGATGACGGTGACCGACAAGCAGGCCGACATCGCCATCCTGCGCACGCTGGGCGCATCGCCGGCATCGATCATGAAAATCTTCGTGATCCAGGGCGCGCTGGTGGGCATCCTCGGCGCCATGCTGGGCGTGGCGGGCGGCGTGCTGGTGGCGCTCAATATCGACGTCATCGTGCCATTCATTGAACATTTATTGGGAGTGCAGTTCTTGTCCAAGGATATCTACAGTAACAGCACCGTGCCATCGGACTTGCGCTGGCCGGACGTATTCAAGATCGGCGGCCTGGCCGTGGTGCTGGCCTTCCTGGCCACGCTTTACCCGAGCCGCTGGGCCGCGCGCGTAAAACCTGCGGAGGCGCTGCGTTATGAGTAATACCAATCAGCCGGTGGTTCTGTCGTGCCGCAACCTCGGTAAAACCTTCACCCAGGGCAGCTACTCGGTGCAGGTGCTGGCCGGCATCGACATCGACGTGCGCCGTGGCGAACGGGTGGCCATCGTCGGCGCCTCGGGCTCCGGTAAATCGACCTTGCTGCACCTGCTGGGTGGCCTCGATACGCCTACCAGCGGCACCGTCACGCTGCTGGACCAGGACTTCGCCACCCTGAGCGAAACCGCGCGCGGCGACTTGCGCAACAAGTCGCTCGGCTTCGTGTACCAGTTCCATCACCTGCTGCCGGAATTCTCCGCGCTCGACAACGTTGCCATGCCGCTCCTGATCCGCCGCGTGAAACGCGCGGAAGCGAGCAGCGTGGCCCAGCAGATGCTGGCGCGCGTCAATCTCGCCAAGCGCGTGACCCATGTGCCGGGCGAACTCTCGGGCGGCGAACGCCAGCGCACGGCACTGGCGCGTGCGCTGGTCACGCAGCCGGCCTGCGTGCTGGCCGACGAACCAACGGGTAACCTCGATCAGGCCACCGCCCAGCAGATTTTCGACCTGATGCTGGAACTCTCGCAAACCCTCGGAACGGCATTCATCATCGTCACCCATGACGTGGAACTGGCGCGCCGCTGCGACCGCGTGCTGCGCCTGACCGACGAAGGGTTGCGGCCCTATGAGTCGGCCCCACCGGTAGCTCCGGCATCAGGCACGCCTGATACCGATTACCGGACCTTGGTGTAAAGCGACGGCCAGGCTGAAGGAGCACATCGTGTGGATCGATACGCATTGCCATCTTGACGCCGGCGAGTTCGGCGACGAATCCATCGCCCAGGCAGCATTGGCGCAGCAGCAGGGCGTGGACATGATCGTCATCCCGGCGGTGGAGGTGGCCACCTTTGCCACCGTGGCGCAACTGGCCGCCAGCATCCCGAACGGCTGCTACGCGCTGGGCATCCACCCGATCTTCGTGCCGCACGCAAAAGAAGACGACTTGCGCGTGATGCGCGAGCAGGTGGCCGCTGCGATGGACGATCCGCTGTTTGTCGCCATCGGCGAAGTGGGTCTCGATTTCTTCATTCCGATGCTGTGCGAACCGGCCATGCGCGAGAAGCAAATCTTCTTCTTCCGCGAACAACTGCGCATCGCGCGCGACTTCGGCCTGCCGATCCTGACCCACGTGCGCAAGTCGCAGGACGTGGTGCTCAAGCACGTGCGCCAGATCACCCCCAACGGCGGCATCGCCCACGCCTTCAACGGCAGTTTCCAGCAGGCGCAGGGCTATATCGACGTCGGCTTCAAACTGGGTTTCGGCGGCGCCATGACGTTTACGCGCGCGCTGCAGATCCGGCGCCTGGCCGCCGAGTTGCCGCTGGAGGCGATTGTGCTGGAAACCGACGCACCCGATATCTCGCCGGCGTGGGTGCATCCGGGGCGCAATAGTCCGGACCAGATTCCGCGCATTGGAGAAGTGTTGGCGCAGTTGCGGGGGATGTCGCTGGAGGAGGTGGCGGTGGCCAGCTCTGCTGCGGCCAGGGCGGTGTTGCCGAGGATGAAGCTGGCAGCCGATTGAGCGGTATCAAGGTCTGCTGGACGTCGGTATAAGCGCCACATTTGGCGCGCGTGGGCCGGAGCATAATGGTTCTTTGACTATTGTCATAAATGAATCATTGCTCACGGAAGACTCCCATGACAGCCTATTTCTACCTGCCGCTCTGCCTGCCACTCTGTTTGTTGCACCGCGCGTTGCGCTGCCTGCTGTGCAGCCTGTTGCTGCTTCCCATCCTGTGCCTGGCCGACCCCAGCGATGTCTCCGAACGCCAGATCGACGTCCCCAAGTGCGCCACGCCGGCGGCCAAGGTGGTGTTCACCGAATTCAAGTGCAAGTCCGCCGATTGCAGCTCGGGCGCCGGGCAGCAGGATCCGCGCCAGTATCGCTGGTGGCAGTCGGGCGGCACCGTCTCGCAGCCGCATTACACCGGGGTGGGTACCGGCATGACCGAAATGCTGGCGACCGCGCTCACGCAAACCGGCTGCTTCGACGTCCAGGAACGCGCCGAGCTCGAGGAAATCCACCGCGAAATGGCGCTGATGGGCAAGCGGGTGGAGGCGGAGGCCGCCGATTACATGATCACCGGTTCGATCACTTCGCTCGGCTTCGAACAAAGCTCCACCGGCCTGGGCGGGCTGAGTTTTCTCAAGGGCCCGCTCGGCCTGATAGCCGGCGCTGTGGACTACAAGCAGTCGAAAGTCCATATGAACATCGACATCCGCGTGGTCGATGTGCGGCGCGCGCGCATTATCGCATCCAAGACTTTTCAGGCGAATAACCAGAAGAACGGTTTCGGTGTATCGGCCATGGGCTGGGGCGGCGGTACCGGCCTCGGTGGCAACCATGCCAGCATCAGCGGTTCACCGCTGGAGGAAGTCGCGCGCGATTTGCTGGTCAAATCGACGGCCTTCCTGACCGAGACCATCGCCGCCAGGAATATTACCGAGCACGTGGTGGTCAAGGCCGGGGCGGTGGCGGCGAAGTAGCCCGCCGCACTTGGCCCTGTGTTTGATCTGATGGCTTCGAAGCCGACAATGCGTTGACTGACAGGGATGCGCGATGAGGGCGGCAATCATCGGATTTGCCATCGGTACAGCCTGCTTACAGCAGCAGGCAGCGCTGCCGGAACCCGCCGTCCTCGTCGCCGGCGTGGCCGGCTTCATGGTTTGCCTGGTCGGCGGGCATTTCCTGTTCAGGAAACTTTCGCAGCATAGGGACGGCGCGTGGCCCGCGATCTTTATCAGGGATGGCAGCGCCGTGTGGCCCAGGGTCTTGACCAAGCTGGCGTCTGGCTTGGCGGGATTTATAGCCGGCTTTTTGTGGGCCGCGTGGCTGGCCCACCGCGCCATGGCGCCGTCGTTGGCGCCTGACGACGAGGGCCGCGACTTCATCGTCATTGGCACCATCGATAATCTGCCCTACCGTTTCGCCCAGGGCGTGCGCTTCAACTTGGGCGTGGAGCGGGTGGAAGATCGTACCGGCACTGCCATCCTGCCGACGCCGGTGCCACCGCGCATCGCCATCTCCTGGTACAGCGGCTTTCGCGATCAACGGACCGACGTGGTCGGTGACGTGCAGCCAGGTGAGCGCTGGCGCCTGACGGTCCGGCTGCAACGCCCTCACGGCAACGCCAACCCGCACACCTTCGACTACGAAGCGTGGCTGCTGGAGCAGGGCGTGCGCGCCACCGGCTACGTGCGCGCCGACCGCGACAACCGCCGACTCGAGGCGTTTGTGGTCAGCGCCGGCAACCTGGTCGAGCGCAGCCGCGCGGCGTTGCGCTCGCGCATCGAGCTGGCCCTGGACGGCAAGCAGTACGCGGGCGTGATCGTCGCGCTGGTGGTGGGCGACCAGCGCGGCATCGGGCAATCGGACTGGCAGGTGTTCAACCGCACCGGCATCGGTCACCTGGTCAGCATCAGTGGCCTGCATATCACGATGGTGGCCGGGCTGTTTGCGCTGTTGGCGCTGACGCTGTGGCGGCACTCGTTTTTTACCGGCGCGCAGTTGCCGTTGCTGCTACCGGCGCAAAAGGTGGCGGCGCTGGTCGGAGCGGTCAGCGCGCTGTTGTACGTGCTGCTGGCCGGCTTTGGCGTGCCCGCGCAGCGCACGCTGTACATGCTGATCGTGCTGGCGGTGGCGCTGTGGTGCAACCGCTTGTCCGACTTTTCGCACGTGTTGTGCACGGCGCTGGGCGTGGTGGTGGTCATCGATCCGTGGGCCGTGCTGTGGCCGGGCTTCTGGCTGTCGTTTGGTGCGGTGGCAATCATCGTGTATGCCACGACGGGGCGGACCACGGCACGGCCAGTGCGCCTGCAACCGGGCGAGGCGCAGCCCGCCGAGTCGATTTCCACGCGCGCACAGGCGTGGGTGAAACAGCTGTGGCCGGCACTGAGGCTGGGCGCGCATACGCAATATGCCGTCACGCTTGGTTTGCTGCCGCTGACGATGCTGCTGTTCTCGCAGGTGTCCATCATCAGCCCGGTGGCCAATGCGGTGGCGATCCCGTTGATCAGCCTGATCATCACGCCGCTGGCGCTGGCTGGCAGCATGTTGCCGGCTGTGCTAGGTACGCCGTTGCTGGTGCTGGCGCATGCGCTGGTCGAGTGGCTGGCGGCTTGCCTGGTATGGTTCAGCGGACTGCGCTACGCGGTGTGGACCGCGCCGGTGCCGCCGTGGTGGCTGTTTTGCCTTGCCATGTCCGGTACCCTCTGGCTGCTGGCGCCGCGCGGCTGGCCGGCGCGCTGGCTGGGACTGGCGACGTGGATACCGTTGCTGGCGGCCGAATCCGTGCATCCGGCGCCGGGACGGATGACCGTCACCGCCTTCGACGTGGGGCAGGGCATGGCGCTGCTGATCGAAACCAGCGGCCACCGGCTGCTGTACGACACCGGTCCTGCCTATGGGCCAGACAGTAACGCGGGCGGACGCGTGCTGGTGCCGTATCTGCGGGCGCGCGGCATCGACAGGCTCGATGGCATGGTGGTGAGCCATAGCGATGTCGATCATGCGGGCGGCGCGCTGGCCGTGCTCGATAGTATTCACGCCGACTGGGTGCTGTCGTCGCTGAGTCCTGGCCACCCGATTGCCCAGGCGGCGCGCCAGCATGTGCGGTGCGCGGCTGGCCAGCGCTGGACCTGGGACGGCGTGCTGTTCGAAGTGCTGCACCCGTTGGCCGCCAGCCATGTGGATGCCGCGCTGAAATCGAACGCGCGCAGTTGCGTGCTGCGCATTACGGCAGCCGGTAAATCGGTACTGCTGGCCGGCGATATCGAGGCTGCGCAGGAAGCGCAGTTGCTGGCGCGCGACGCCGGACGATTGCGTGCCGACGTGCTGCTGGCGCCCCACCATGGCAGCGGCACCAGTTCCACGCCAGCTTTATTGCGGGCGGTACAGCCGCAGACGGCAATCTTCCAGGTCGGACATCGTAACCGCTACCAGCACCCCAAAAAGGAGGTATATCAGCGCTATGGCGAGCTGGGCATCGAACGCCTGCGCACCGACCGCACCGGCGCTCTCACGCTCGACTTCGGCCCCAGGCTGGAGATTCGCGCCTACCGTCTAACCAACGCCCGCTACTGGCATGACCGATAGAATGGCATAGCTGGCGCACAGTGTCGGGGCAAGTGGCCGTTTAGAACCTTTCCACCAAGCAGGGCAGACATCCACCCGTTACAATTGGCAGCTAACATAAAAACAATCTACGGAGATCGCCCGTGAGCCTGCCCAAGCTTCATTTTGCCCACGCCAACAGTTACCCGGCCGGTGTGTATCGCCAGATGTTCGGTCGCCTGGGCGAACACTTCGACCTGCAGGCGCTGGACATGCATGCCCACAACCCGCATTACCCGGTCACCGACTGCTGGCCGCACCTGGTGGACGAGTACATTGCCGAGCTGGTGGCGCGCTACACCGAGCCGGTGATCCTGGTCGGCCATTCGCTGGGAGGCATGCTCAGCCTGCTGGTGGCGTACCAGCGGCCCGACCTGGTGCGCTGCGTGGTGATGCTCGATGCGCCCGTCGTGGCCGGCTGGCGGGCGCTGGTGTGGCGCGTGATCAAGCTCGCGGGCAAGGAGTACGACATGCCGCCAGCCAAGTTCTCCAAGCGCCGCCGCTTCGTCTGGCCCGATGCCGAGACGGCTTTTCAACACTTCGCAGCCAAGGATATTTTTGCCGCCTGGGCCCCGGGCGTGCTGGCCGATTACATCGCCTGCGGTCTCAAGCCGCACCCGGACGGTGTGCAACTGCGTTACACGCGCGAAGTCGAAACCAAGGTGTATGCGACGCTGCCGCATCACCTCGGTGGCATCCTGCGCCGCGGGCTCAAGGTGCCGATCGGTTTTATCGGCGGCGCCGATTCGTGGGAAACCAGCCAGTCGGGCCATCAACACACCAGGGCGCTGGTGGGATCGCACTTCCGCATCGTGGCCGGTGGGCATTTGTTTCCGATGGAGACGCCGCTGGTGGCGGCGGACGCCACCATAGAAATGATCGGCGAATTACTGATGGAGCAGCCTAAAAATATGTTGAAGGCCGGTGCTTTCGCGTAAAATCTCGTCCATTCGGCGCAGCCGCGCCCTCCCAGCACTCAGGATGACTTTGCGATGACGATTAAAAGCGATAAATGGATACGCCGCATGGCGCAAGAGCACGGCATGATCGAGCCGTTTTTCCCGGACCAGGTGCGCATGGAAGAAGGCCGCAAGGTCATTTCCTACGGCACCTCGTCGTACGGCTACGATATCCGCTGCGCCGACGAATTCAAGGTGTTTACCAACATTAACAGCACCATCGTCGATCCGAAGAACTTCGACTCGAACTCGTTCGTCGATATCAAGAGCGACGTCTGCATCATTCCGCCGAACTCGTTCGCGCTGGCCCGCACCGTCGAATACTTCCGCATTCCGCGCAGCGTGCTGACCGTGTGCCTCGGCAAATCGACCTATGCCCGCTGCGGCATCATCGTCAACGTCACCCCGTTCGAACCGGAATGGGAGGGTTACGTGACCCTGGAATTCTCCAACACCACGCCACTGCCAGCCAAGATTTACGCCGGCGAGGGCTGCGCGCAAGTGCTGTTCTTCGAAAGCGACGAGCTGTGCGACGTCTCGTACAAGGACCGCAACGGCAAATACCAGGGACAACACGGCGTGACCCTGCCGCGCGCGTAACTGTGCGCGAGCCTGCAATCGATTAAAATTTGCTTTTTAATTAATCAGGCGACCAGATGGCGACGCAAGGCGAGCACGAATATTTCGAAAAAATTGGCCATGACGGCATGCAGCACGCCACGCACAAGCCCTGGTCCGATGCCGAATGCGGACTGTACTTGATGGAGCTTGGCGCCATGCTCGGATTGATGCCGGAGCGTGGCCGCTTGCTCGACATGGGCTGCGGCACCGGGTGGACCAGCGTGATGTTCGCCAAGCGCGGCTACGATGTGGTTGGTACCGACCTGGTGCCGCAGGCGATTGCGGCCGGTTACCAGCTCAAGGAAAAGGAAGGTCTGGAAAACCTCCAGTTCGTGGCGGCGGACTACGAGTCCCTTTCTTTCCGTGAAGAGTTCGACGTGGTGGTGTTTTTCGACTGCCTGCATCACGCGGTGGACGAAGTGAGCGCCCTGCAGAGCGCCTGGCGCGCCCTGAAGCCGGGCGGTATCTGCATTACCTCGGAACCCGGTTTGGGCCATGCGCGTCGGTCTGCCGCTGTGATGGCGGAATTCGGCACGACCGAGCGCGATATGCATCCGGCCAAGATCATCCGTTCAGGCCAAAAAGCAGGCTTCCGCGAATTCAGCGTACATCCGCATGCCTCTTATCTCTACATTGCCTTGTACCGCCAGACCGCCAACAGCCGCCTCGGCAAGCTGCTGCGAATACCCGGCATGCGTACCTTGGTCGGCTTGTTTACCGTGCTGCTGTCGAAGCACCAGGCAGGGATCGTGGTACTGCGAAAATAAACGCCAGCGGACGGCGGTCTTAACGCTGCTTTACATCGCTTTACATGACGCGGGCTTCGGCCCGCATTTGCTTTGCCGTTAACTGTTTAACAGAAACGTCAGGGAGCAAAAAATGGTATCAGCAGTAGGATCGAGCACGGCAGCGGTGAGCACGAGCGGCGCATCGTCGGAAAGCAGCACCATCGCCAACCTGCAAAAGCAGATGCAGGCGCTGCAGAAGGATTTGACGGAGGCGAACAAGGATACTTCCGAGACGGGCCAGGCCAAGGCCAAGCTGCTGCAAACGCAGGTGGACGCGCTCCAGCAGCAAATCGCCCAGTTGCAGGCGCAGGCCGCGCAGAAGGCACAGCAACAGCAGGCCGCTTCGGCAGCCTCGGCCACGGCAGCCGATACCGCCACCACCGACACGGCAACCGCCACCAGTACCAGTACCAGCGCCGTCAAGTCACGCTACGACACGCTCGGTTCCATCATCGATACGACGGCTTAGAATTGTTCTCAGGCGACACGCTCCATGACGGCGGCCACCAGCGCCGCCGACGCCCGGTACAACGGCACATGGCCGCGCAACAGCACCTGGGCGCTGCGCCGGTAGGCGGCGCTACGGATCTCGGGCAGCCCGGCCGCCATGCGCGCCACCACAGTCGCATCGAGGATGCCGGCCGGATTTTCGATGCCGACCTCCACGTCGGCAAACGCACCGCCGAGCGACGGCACGCCGTGCGCCGCCCGCTGCGCCACCGAGCCCGGCACCAGCACGGCCGCCGCCAGGCAACAACCGCCGGATACCGCCATCGACGCGTGCCCCAGTTGCGGCGTGAAGTAGCGGGTGGCGATATTGCCGCCTGCTTGCGGCGCGCCGACGATGCAAATCTTGGGGATGGTTTCGCTGCGCGCCAGCTCGTCTTCGGTCATCAGGGCCCCATCGCGCCGGCGCAAGCCCATGCGCAAGCCCGCTGCCACCCAAAGGCGCTGCAAGGTTTGCTTGAAGACCGGGTCGGCATCGAGTTCGGCGATCGATTCGTGCGCGGTCTTGCCCAGCTCGGCCGCATCGCAGATCACCATCGGCACCGCCACATCCACGCACGACACCGAATAGCCGTCGATCAGATCGACCACGTTGCCGGTGGGCAGCAGCCGACCGGTCTTGGCACCCACGGGCGATTGCATGAACAGGTCCACGGCCGGGTAGGCGCCATCGACGCCCGGTATCTCGGCGGTGACGAAGCTGCCGTCAGGCGCCGCCTGCATGCGCGAGACGGTGGTCACGCCCGTGTTGGTGTTGCGTATCCGAAGATCCGCCTTTGAAGTCACCAGACCGCTATCGGTTGCCCACAACTGCAGGGCAGCCGACATATTGCCGCAATTAACGCTCCAGTCGATGGCGCCGTGGTTGTGCGCCAGCTGGGCCAGCGTGCTGACCAGCACATTGCCTTCCGGGTCCGGTTCGATCGCGGCGAAGAACACCTTGTTGCTGGTGGGGCTGCCGCGTCCCAGGCCGGTGATCTGCTTGTTGCGGTCGTTTTGCCCGGCCAGCGGCACGCCCATCAGGTGGCGCAGCAGTTCTTCGCGCAGTGCCAGGTCCTGCGGTGACCAGCGCTCCCACAGCACCAGCCCGGTGGAGGTCCCGCCGCGCATGTGGTGGAGCGGAAATTCCAGCACACGGTGGCGCAGGCGCGGGGCAAATGATTCATCCATGGCTCAAATCGGCTTGACCGGCAAGATGATCTCCACGCACAGCCCGCCACCTTCGCGATTGCTGGCACGGATGACACCGCCATGCGCTTCGATCACGTGCTGGGCAATTGCCAGGCCCAGGCCGTGGCCTTCGGTGCTGGCGTTGCTGGAACGGAAGAACGGTTGGAAGATGGTGTCGAGGTCGGCTGGCGCCACGCCGGGGCCACGGTCCAGCACGCGTATCGACAGGCGTTGCGCACCGGGCAGCGTCTGCACTTGCAGTTGTACCTCGCCCCCCTCCGGGCTGTGCTTGATGGCGTTGCGCACCACGTTTTCGATGGCGCGGCCCAGCAGGTCGGTCTGGCCGATGACGACCACGTCGGCTTCGCCGTGCTGCGTCACGCTGCGCTGCTGGCTGGTCGCCTCGAATCGGGCGTCATCGGCAATCTGGTCGATCAGGTCGGCCATGCTGATTTCTTCCTGGCTGGCCTTGATGGCGCCCGCTTCCAGGCGGGCCAGGGTGAGCAGTTCACCGACCAGCTTGTCCATGCGTACGCTTTCGCGCTCCACCCGCTCCATCGACGCGGCCATCTTGTCGGGCTGCTGGTGGGCCAGGCCGATGGCCGCCTGCAGGCGCGCCAGCGGCGAGCGCAGTTCGTGCGAGACGTCGTGCAGCAGGCGGGTCTGGCCGTCGATCAGGCTGCGCAGGCGCGCGGTCATGCGGTCGAAGTCGCGGCCCAAGTCGTTGAGTTCGGTACCGCGCTTGCCGGTGGCATTGACAAAGCGCGGCGACAGATCGCCGCCGGCGGCAGCGTCGAACGCCTGGCGCAGCGCCCGGATCGGGCGCGAAAAATACCAGGCCAGCAGGAACGAGAACAGCAGGCTGGCCAGCACGGCCGCCACCAGCGGCACCCACGGCGTGAGCGGCTGGAAGCGCGGGCCCATCGGTCCGCGCATGTCGCTGCCGGGCGGCCCGCGCAGCTCGGCGCCTGGCGCTCCGCCGGGATTCATCTGGCCTCCTGGTCCGCCGGTCCGGTTCGGTTGCCCCGGCTGCTCCCAGCGTGGCGGCGGCTGGCCACCGGGCATACCCTCGCGGTTCATGAACATGCGCACGTCGCGGTCGTTGATGCCGAGCAGCGAACGCTCCTTGTCGTAGCCGCGCATCCGTTCCGACGACGGCAGGAACAGCAGGTAGCGGTTGCCTTGCGGATCATAGACATGGCGCACCACGCGGCGGCGCTCTTCGTCGCGCAGCAGGGCGCGCGATTCGCGCAGCATGGCGTCGCTGACGATGCGCCCCAGCAGCTCACGACCGGCATCGTTGACGGCGTACACGCGGCGGCGGTCCATGTTTTCCAGCATGCGCTTGAGGGCGTTGGCGCCGCCAAACTCGAGCGTGGCGGCAGCGGAATTGATTGCCATCTCCGCCGGCGGGCTGGTGTCAATGTCGGTTTGCTCGGCCTGCTGGTTGCGGTTCTTGAGCCACACCGCGCCGCCGATGCCCACGGTGGCCGCCAGTTGCGCCAGCAGGATGCACACGAAGAACTTCCAAAACAAACGGCCCACAGGCTTACTCCTTGATCAGCTGATAGCCCAGGCGGTACACGGTTTGCAGGCACGAGCGGCCGTCGGCGATGGTGCCGAGCTTGTGGCGCAGGCTCGAGAGGTGAACGTCGATGTTGCGGTCGAAGCGCGCCAGCGGGCGGCCCAGGCCCTGTTCCGACAGGGTGTTCTTGCTGACCGGGCGGCCGGCGTTGCGGGCCAGCACTTCGAGCAGGTTGAATTCGGTGCTGGTCAGCTCCAGCTTGCCGCCGGCCCAGGTGGCGCGCCGTTGTTCCGGCCACATGGTCAGCTGGCCCACCACGATGGCCGAAGCGTTGCCGCTATCGGCCGGCACGCTGTGGGCGCGGCGCAGGATGGCGCGGATGCGCGCAGTCAGTTCGCGTGGGGTGCACGGCTTGGCGACGTAATCGTCGGCGCCCAGCTCCAGGCCCACGATGCGGTCGGTGTCGTCGCCGCGGCCGGTCAGCATCAGGATCGGCAACTGGCTGTTGGTGCGGATGCGGCGCAGGGTTTCCAGGCCGTTCATGCGCGGCATCATGACATCGAGAATGGCGATCGCATAGGCACCGGTACTCGCCTCGATGGTGCCGGCCTCGCCATCGTGCACGGCCTTGACGTCGAAACCTTCCTGTTCCAGGTATTCCTTGAACATGCCGACCAGTTCGATGTCGTCGTCTATCAGCAGTACTTTGCTCTTCATGTGCAGCGATTCTTTCTATGGGGATCGCCCATCATAACAGCGCCTTCGGCGTGCCAGCGCCGTTTTACCCGGTTTTACAACGCGTTACTTTGCGGAAATGGGCTATCAAAACAACATCTTTACCTTGTTTTACCGGAGCTTTACGGCACTTAAACCGGGGCGACCGGAAAATACTGGTTCGCTTAGCAACCATGGATGAACGCATGAAAAACTCCACGCACCGTTTGAACCACCTCCTGCTGGCTGCTGCTGTCGCGCTGCCATTGTTGTCCGTCACCAGCGCCGTGCGCTCGGCCGATATGAGTGCCGACCATCGGCCCGCCATGGAAGAAGGGCGGGGCGGCGGCCACGGTGACGGTCCTGATGGTCCCGACGGCGGCGCCGGCGGCCGTGGTCCGATGGGCCCGCCGCCAGGCGCGGGTTTCAGCTTCGGACCCGGCCCCGGCCCGGGCTTCGGCCCGCAGGCGCCGCTGTTCCGTGGCGTCGAACTGACCGAGGCCCAGGAAGATAATATCTTCGCCATCCTGCATGCCGAAAAACCGTACTTGCGCGAGCAGGCCAAGGCGGCGGGCAAGGCCCAGGAAGCGTTGCGCGCCTTGGCCGACGGCGACAAGTACGACGACGCCAAGGCTGCCGCACTGGCCCAGGCGGCGGCCACGGCCAGCGCCAACATCACATTGCAGCACGTGCGTACCCGACAGAAATTGCTGGCCGTGCTCACGCCCGAGCAGCGCAAGCAACAAGACCAGGAACGCCCCGACGACCGGCCACGCCGCCAGCGTCCCTGATCGCGCAGCCGTCGCAGCGAGCCACCTTCAGCAGAACACATTAAACGAAAAACAGGGAGTAAGCCTCATGCATAACCACGATAGCCACGATGGCCACTATAGCCACCACGACCACAGCCTGGCCGCCGACCTGGCCGCCATGCTCAACCTGAACAGCGACCGCCGCCAGACCTTGCGCTGGCTGCTGGCCGGCGCGTCGGCACTGCCGATCCTCGGTTGCGGCGGTGGTTCGGATGGGGACACCTCGACCGGCACGAACACGACTACGCCGGCAACCGGCACCACCACCACGCCCGTGACCACTACCACGCCGACCGGTTCGTGCTCGGTGATTCCGGAAGAAACCGGCGGTCCGTATCCGGCCGACGGTACCAACAGCAACGCCAGCGGCGTAGTCAACGTGCTCACGCAGTCGGGCGTGGTGCGCAGCGATATTCGCAGCAGCTTCAATGGCGCCACCGGCACGGCGGCCGGTATCCCGCTGACCATCAAGCTGCAGATCGTCAATGTAAACGGCAGTTGCGCCACGCTGGAAGGCTTTGCCGTGTACCTGTGGCACTGCGACCGCGATGGTAACTACTCGCTGTACTCGAGCGGCGTAACCACGCAAAACTACCTGCGCGGTGTGCAGGTGAGTGACAGCAGTGGCAATGTGAGTTTTACGTCGGTTTATCCGGGCTGCTATTCGGGCCGGGTACCGCACGTTCACTTCGAGGTGTACCGCACGCTGGCGGCGGCTACCAGCGCCTCGAACCGCCTCAAGACGTCGCAGTTCGCGTTCCCGGATGCGGCCAGCAATGCCGTGTACGCCACCACCGGCTACAGCGCCAGCGTGCGTAATATGGCGGCGATCAGCCTGGCGACGGACAATGTGTTCAGCGACGGCGCAACGCTGCAAACGGTGACCGTCACCGGCAATGTCACCGATGGCTACGTGGCGACGCTGACGGTGGGTGTATCGGCCTGACGACGACTAAACGTCAGCAGCACGATAAAGGCAGCCGAGGCTGCCTTTATTGCTTACCGTCCGCCCATGGCGTTGCGGATTTTCTGGTCGGTCTTGTACTGGCTCAGCGCGTACACGGCCCAGATCGCGGCGGGCAGCCAGCCGATCACCGTGACTTGCAGGATCAGGCAAATAATGCCAGCCATCGGACGACCGATGGTGAAAAAGGTGAGCCACGGCAGCAGCAGTGCAATGATCAGGCGCATACGTTTATCTCTCTTGGCCTGCGAACGACAGGAGCGTTCGGACAACATGTCCGTAGAACCAATTTAGCATAAAAAAAGAGCGGCCGAAGCCGCTCTCTCTCGTGCAGTGTGAGGCAGTAAACACTGCCCGCTACATCACTGTTTCACGCAATCGACGAAGTAACCGCGCTTGCCGTCCACTTCGCGTTTCACCAGGCCGTGCACGTCGGTTTCGAAGCCGGGGAAGCGCTCGTTGAAATCGCGCGCGAAGCGCAGGTAATCGACGATAGTCTTGTTGAAACGCTCGCCCGGGATCAACAGCGGAATGCCCGGTGGGTAAGGCGTGAGCAGGATCGACGTGATGCGGCCTTCCAGGTCTTCGATCGCCACGCGCTCGATTTCGCGGTGTGCCATCTTGGCAAACGCGTCCGACGGCTTCATGGCCGGGATCATGTCCGACAAGTACATCTCGGTGGTGAGGCGCGCCACGTCGTAGGCCTTGTAGAAGTCGTGGATCTGCTGGCACAGGTCGCGCAGGCCCATCGACTCGTAGGTCGGGTTGGCCGCCGCGAACTCGGGCAGGATGCGCCACATCGGCTGGTTCTTGTCGTAGTCGTCCTTGAACTGCTGCAGCGCCGTCAGCAGCGTGTTCCAGCGGCCCTTGGTGATGCCGATGGTGAACATGATGAAGAACGAGTACAGGCCGCACTTCTCGATGATCACGCCGTGTTCGGCCAGGTACTTGGTGACGATCGATGCCGGAATGCCGCTGTCGGCAAACTGGCCGTCGAGCGACAGGCCCGGGTTGACGATGGTGGCCTTGATCGGGTCGAGCATGTTGAAGTTGGGCGCCAGGTCGCCGAAGCCGTGCCAGTCGTCTTCCGCCTTGATCACCCAGTCTTCGCGCGAGCCGATGCCTTCTTCGGCAAACTCCTGCGGGCCCCATACCTTGAACCACCAGTCCTTGCCCCACTCGGCGTCGATCTTCTTCATGGCGCGGCGGAAGTCCAGCGCTTCGAGGATAGATTCTTCCACCAGCGCGGTGCCGCCCGGCGCCTCCATCATGGCAGCGGCGACGTCGCACGAAGCGATGATCGAGTACTGCGGCGAGGTGGACGTGTGCATCAGGTACGCCTCGTTGAAGGCGTCGCGGTCCAGCTTGACCGACTCCGATTCACGTACCAGCACTTGCGAGGCCTGCGACAGGCCGGCAAGCAGCTTGTGGGTCGATTGGGTCGAGAAGATCATCGACTCCTTGGCGCGCGGACGGTCTTTGCCGATCGCGTGCATGTCCTTGTAAAAATCGTGGAAGGTGGCGTGCGGCAGCCAGGCTTCGTCGAAGTGCAGGGTGTCGATCTGGCCGTCGAGCAGTTCGCGCAGGGTTTCAACGTTGTACACCACGCCGTCGTAGGTCGATTGCGTGATCGTCAGGATGCGCGGCTTCTTGTTGACGGCTTCGCGCGCGAACGGGTTGGCTTCGATCTTGCGGCGGATGCTCTCCATCGAGAATTCGGCCAGCGGGATCGGGCCGATGATGCCCAGGTGATTCCGGGTAGGCATCAGGAACACGGGGATCGCGCCGCACATGATGATCGAGTGCAGAATCGACTTGTGGCAGTTACGGTCGACGACCACGATGTCGCCCGGCGCCACGGTGGAGTGCCACACCATCTTGTTTGACGTGGAGGTGCCGTTGGTCACGAAGTAGCAGTGGTCGGCGTTGAAGATGCGCGCGGCATTGCGCTCGGACTTGGCCACCGGACCGGTGTGGTCGAGCAGCTGGCCCAGTTCTTCGACGGCGTTGCAGACGTCGGCGCGCAGCATGTTCTCGCCAAAAAACTGGTGGAACATCTGGCCGATCGGCGATTTCAGGAACGCCACGCCGCCCGAGTGGCCGGGGCAGTGCCACGAGTACGAACCGTCGTTGGCGTATTCCACCAGCGCGCGGAAGAACGGCGGCGCCAGGCCGTCGAGGTAGGACTTGGCTTCGCGGATAATGTGGCGCGCCACGAATTCCGGCGTGTCCTCGAACATGTGGATGAAGCCGTGCAGTTCGCGCAGGATATCGTTGGGGATGTGGCGCGAAGTGCGGGTTTCGCCGTACAGGTAGATCGGGATGTCGGCGTTTTTATGGCGGATCTCTTCGACGAACGCGCGCAGCGATTTGAGCGCCACGTCGGTTTCCTCGAACGAGCCGGCGCCGAATTCCTCGTCGTCGATCGACAGCACGAAGGCCGACGCGCGCGACTGCTGCTGGGCGAACTGGGACAGGTCGCCGTAGCTGGTCACGCCCACCACTTCCATGCCTTCTTTTTCCATCGCATCGGCCAGGGCACGAATGCCTAAACCGGACGTGTTCTCGGAACGGAAATCCTCGTCGATGATGACGATGGGGAAACGAAATTTCATGCATGTCTCCAAAAAAGCAAGCCGCCCAACTCTTTGTATAAGGGGCGGCCCTGGGCGCGACCACTGTAGTACAGCGTCGCCGAAAAAAATAAGAACGGGATTCTCGCAGAAATGCAGCCGCTGCGGGGAAAAAATATCATATCTAAATACGGCCAAACCCGGGCAGAATGCCGCACCGGTGTGACCGCATTGTTACATTATGCGGTACAAGCGGTATTTATCCGTGCCGGCTGTACGTGACAAACGCGTAGGGCAGGCCGGATGCGGCCGCAACATGGCTTTCGCGCGCGGTTTCCTGCCAGGCGGCGGCGTCGATTTCCGGGAAAAAGGCGTCGCAAGCGAAGGTCTGGCCGATTTCGGTGACGACCAGGGTGGTAGCCAGCGCCATCGACTGGGCGTAAATCTCGGCGCCGCCGATGACATAGCCGTCCGTGCCATCCAATAACGCTACTGCCTCCTCGAGCGAGGCGACCGTCTCGGCGCCCTCGTGGCGCCAGTCCGCGTTGCGGGTGACGACGATATTGCGGCGGTTGGGCAGCGGGCGGCCGATCGATTCGAACGTCTTGCGGCCCATGATGATCGGATGGCCGGTGGTGAGGCGCTTGAAATGCGCCAGGTCTTCCGGCAGCTTCCAGGGCAGGGTGTTGTTGATGCCGATGCCGCGTTGCTGGTCGGTGGCGACGATGATGGTCAGGTTACGCATGAAAATACCGGTTCTGGGATGGAATAGCCGACATTATCGCGGAAATCGGCGGGTGCGGCCATTCGACAGCGAGGCAGGTGCACCCGGTCGTACGCCTTGTCCGACGAGATTGCCGATCTGCGTTACACTGTGTGATACGTACCACCCTCTGAAATCCGGCTTTTTTAGCCTAACGAAAAGCCCAACCGAGTGCCTATGACGACGACTTTTGAAAAAATCGGCAGCCGCGTGATCCCCGCGCTGCAAGCCACCGTAGAAGAATACATTTCACCGCGCACCGGTGCGCGCCACATTCACCTCGCCAGCGACCAGGCGGAAAAGGTGTTTCTCGTGGCGTTCCCCACCGTGCCCGATGTCAGCGACGGCCGTGCCCACATTCTGGAGCACCTGTCGCTGTGCGGCTCGCAGCGCTACCCGGTGCGCGACCCGTTCTTCTCGATGATGCGCCGGTCCACGGCCACGTTCATGAACGCGTTCACCTACGCCGACCGCACCGTCTATCCGTTCTCGAGCACCGACAGCAAGGATTTCTACAACCTGCTCGACGTGTACCTCGACGCCACGTTCTTCCCCAACCTCGACTACCTGAACTTCCTGCAGGAAGGCTGGCGCTACGTTCTCAAGGACGGCAAGCTCGGTTACCAGGGCGTGGTGTTCAACGAAATGAAGGGCGCCTTCAACGATCCGATCCGCGCGCTGTACAGCGGCATCGAGCACACGCTGCTGGCCGGCACCACGTACGAAGTCGAATCGGGCGGCGATCCGTTGGTGATCCCGGAACTGACGCACCAGATGCTCAAGGACTTCCACGCCAGCCATTACCACCCGTCGCAAGCCGTGTTCATGACCGCCGGCGATATCAGCGCGGTGGAAGTGCAGCAGCAGATCGAGGAAAAAGTGCTGTCCAAGCTGCCGGCATCGACCGCGCCGCGCATGCTGCCCGAACTGGCCGCCGCCTGGACTGAGCCGAAATCGAACGAAGTGCGCATCCCGTCGCAAACCGCCAAGCCCGACGAACACGGTGTGCAGCTCACGTGGCTGATGGGCGAATCGTCCGACATCGATGTGTTCTTCAATACCTACCTGCTGTCTTCCGGCCTGTTGGGTGACTCGTCGTCGCCGGTCATGAAGGCCATGGAATCGGCCGGCTTCGGTCGTCCGTCCGCGCTCAATGGCCAGGACAACGGTCCGCGCCAGATGATTTTCCACCTCGGCATGGAAGGCCTGACCGAACCGCAGATCGAAGAAGCGCGCGCCCGCATCTGGGCCGCGCTGGAGCGCGCCGCGGAAGAGGGCGTGCCGACCGAATCGCTGCAGGCGGCCTTGCGCGACGTGCGCTACAGCCAGCGCGATACCGCATCGGGCCGCATGCCCAACGCGCTGTCGCGCCTGCTGAACGCGCTGCCGATCTCGATGCGCGACGGCGACGTGTTCCTCGCCTTCGACAACGAAGAGCACCTGGTCAAGCTGGAACAGGCAATCGCGGATCCGGCTTACTTCAAGGGCCTGGTGCGCAAGCTGCTCGACAATCCTACCCGCCTGACCACCCGCGTGTTGCCGGACGCCGACTACTTCAAGAAGCGCGACGCGGTCGAGGAAGCCCGCCTGGAAGAGCGCACGCGCGCCCTGACCGACGCGGAGCGTGCCCGCATCGAGCAGGAATCGGCCCAACTTGAAGCGCACCAGCAGCTGCCGTCGAACTCCGACGTGCTGCCGCGTATCCGCCCAAGCGACGTCAGCGCCGAGCCGCGCGCTGCGTTGCCGCTGCCGTCGCCATTGGCCGACGCCGGCGACGCCATCGTGCTGCCGTTCGAGATTGCCTCCAATGGTCTGTCGTATCTGCGCGTCAGCTATGACGTTTCCGGCTTCGCGGTCGAAGACTGGCCGTGGCTGCGCCTGTGGGTGGACCTGGTCACGCAACTGGGCGTGGGCGACATGGACTACGAAGACGCCGATGCCTGGCGCCAGCGCATGGCCCCTTCGTACGACCTCAATTTCGACGCCACCCAGCACCCGGGCGGCCACCTGAGCATGGAACTGTGGTTCTCCGCCAGCGGCCTGCGCGAAGAACACGCGAACATCGCGCAACTGGTCTCGCGCAGCCTGGCCGAAGCGCGCTTCGACGAGCATGAGCGCCTGGCGTTCCTGATCGACAGCCAGGTGCAGGACCGCCTGAACGGCCTGGCGCAGTCGGGTAACCGCTACGCCATGCTCACTGCCGCTGCGCCATTGTCGGTGCTGCGCCGCTTCGAGGATATCGTCAGCGGCGCCGCCAGCCTGGCGTTCCAGGGCGAGCTGCTGGAACTGAGCAAAACGCCGGAAGGCCTTGCGCACATCGCCGGTCGCCTGAATGCACTGCACCAGCGCGTGATCGCCATCACTCCGACCGTGCTCGCTGCCGGCGCCGGTAATGACGGTGAAGCGCTGGGCCGCCTGCTCAAGTTGCCGGCCTCGCAAGCGGCCGTACCCGCCGTGGCGCCCAAGCTGGAAGCCATCGCGCTGGAAAACGCCGGCCTGCACGCGGTCAGCCAGATCAACCACTGCGTGGTGTCGTACCGCGCCCCGATGATGCAGGAAGATGGCGCCGCAGCGTTGGCAGTTGCCGCCGAACTGATGACCAACCAGCTGCTGCACGTGGCGCTGCGCGAAAAAGGTGGTGCCTACGGCGGCAACGCCGGCTACAACGGCGGCACCGGCACTTTCCTGATGGCGTCGTACCGCGATCCGCGCCTGGGCGAAACCTATGCCGACTTCGATACCGCCATCGACGACCTGCTCACCGGCGAGTTCTCGCAGGAGATGCTGGAAGAGGCGATCATCTGCGTGATCAAGGGCATGGACAAGCCCAACTCGCCGTACGACCAGGTGCTGCACGCCTGGGGCCTGAAACGCCGTGGCATCGACCAGGCCCTGCGCCAGCGCTTCCGCACCGAGGTGCTCACGTGCAGCATGGACCAGATCCGCACTGCGGTGCGCACCTGGCTCAAGAACGGCGAACCTAGCCGCGCGGCGTTTGTCGGCGATGTGACCAAGGATGTGGCGGGGTTGAAGGTCGTGGATTTGCTGAGCCTGGCCAAGAAGGCCTGATGTAATCAGGCCCGAAAAAAAAGCCTGCGGTGATCGCAGGCTTTTTTCATGGTGCAGTCGTTCATCGGTAGAACGCGTTCAGCAGGTCTGCCAGCGGCTCGGGCGCTTCCAGCGGAATCATGTGCCCTGTGTCTTGCGCAATCATCTCCAGCCGCGCAGCGGGCAGGCGTGAGGCCATGTCGCGCAGATCGGCTGCAGGTACCAGCTGGTCGCCGTCGGCGCCCACAATCAGCACCGGGAACGGCAACTCTTGCAGCCGGTCCATGTAATCGACGCGGTCGATGGTGGTGGTGAACTGCGCCAGCAGCACCTCTTTACCCAGGTCCACGGCCATTTGCTGGATCACGCCGGTGATCGACTCGTCGGCCATGTGAGCGGGATGCAGCAGCTCGCGCAGGCGCTGGCGCGTCATGCCCGAATAGGCATTCTTTTCCAGCATGGCGACAATGCGCTTGCGCGCTTGCGCTTCCGTCGGCAGCAAACCCTTGCAGGAGTTGGCGATCAGGACCAGCGTCCCGATGCGCTCCGGGTGCGCCACCGCGTATTCCACGGCCAGGTAGGCGCCCAGCGAAAATCCCACCAGGTTGGTTTTTGGGGCGCTGTGCGCGGCGATCAGTTCGCGCATCTGCTCGCGCGTGCGTGCCTTGTGCAACGGCACGTGATTCAGGTCGAAACCGCCCAGCAGCGGCGCCACGCGCGACCACATGCGCTCGTCGCACAGCGTACCTGGGATCAGGTCGAGACGATTTTTCCGGTCCGTCATACCGCCATGGGCGCGGTGAGCGGCGCGTGGTGTTCGTAGCCTTCGAGCGAGAAGTCGGATGGTTCGATTTTTTCCAGCCATTCCGGCTCGTACTTGCCGGTGCTGGCGAAGTCCGGCACGCGGTCCGAGATGCGCAGCTGCGGCGCCGCGAACGGCGTGCGGGTGAGCTGCTCCTTGACCATGTCCATGTGGTTCTCGTAGATGTGCGCATCGCCGATGAAGTAGCTGAACCAGCGCGGCGTGTAGCCGGTGAGGCGGCCCACCAGGTGCATCAGCGCGGCGCCCTCGGCCAGGTTGAACGGCGTACCCAGTCCCAGGTCGTTCGAGCGCACGTACAGGCACATCGACAGCTCGCGCGTGGTCGGATTCGGGATGAACTGGTACAGCAAATGGCACGCGGGCAGGGCGACCGAATCGAGCACCGCCGGGTTCCAGCCGTGGAACAGGATGCGGCGGCTGCCCGGGTTGTTGACGATGGTGTCGAGGCATTCGCGCAGCTGGTCGATCGACTTATGCAGCAGCACCTTGGTCGCGCCGTTGTCTTCGAATTGCGAGATCAGGCGGAAGCCGTTCTTCTGGGCGTCGGCGATTTGCGCGTGCTGGTCCACGTCCAGCAGCTTGAAGCCGGGCCACTGGCGCCACTGCACACCATACACGGGTCCAAGATCGTCTTCACCGAGGCGGTACGGATTATCGAGCCACTGCTGGTTTTCGTTGGCATTCTGATCCCAGACCTTGCAGCCCAGCGCGCGGAACTCGGCCGCGTTGCGCGAAGCGCGCATGAAAGCGCACAGCTCGCCGATCACGGACTTGAACGCCAGCCGCTTGGTGGTCACGGCCGGAAAACCTTCGCGCAGGTCGAAGCGCATCATGGCGCCGGGAACGCTGAGGGTGCGGATGCCGGTGCGGTTGTCCTGCCAGCTGCCGGTGTCGAGGATGGTTTGGATCAGGTCCAGGTATTGCTTCATTTGAATCTCCAACGTGGTGCGGAAGCACGCTTTGTCGGTGCCATCCCGGGGATCGGGAATACCCGAAGGCGGGTATTTTAGCAGGACCGCACCTTCAACGTCGAAGCTTAGCGTGGGCCAGCCTTGGGCTTGCGGCTTCCTGCCTGCGCCATGACCTTGCCGGCAGCGCGCGCCAGCGATTTGGCGCCGCGCCCTCCGGTGACCACGATGGCGCCTTGTGGCGCAGCCGCCTTGGCCGGCGACCGGGACCCAGGCTTGCTGCCACCAGCGGCCGGGCCGGACGGCGCGCGCGTCGCTGGCTTGCCACCGCCGGCAACCCCTTTGGCGCCGCCAGCCGATGCCGCTGCCTTGCCGTTGCGACCAGCCGCAGGCGAAGGAGCTGCTGAAGGCGCTCGCGCCGCCTCCTTGCCACCCGCCGGCCCCGTAAACGGCCGCTTCTTCTTGCCCGGCGCCGCAGCAGCAGCTTTTTTCGCCGCTGCTGCCGCCGCTGCGGCAGGCGCGGTTTCCGGCACCCGGTGGTCGGCCTCGAAGCCCGGCTCCTCGAAGCGCGCGATCACCTGGCGTGTCATGGTTTCGATGGCTTTCAACATGTCCGCTTCATCGGCGCACACCAGCGAAATCGCTTCGCCTCCGAGGCCCGCGCGGCCGGTGCGGCCGATGCGGTGGATGTAATCTTCCGCCACCGAGGGCAGGTCGAAATTGACCACTTGCGGCAGCGCCTCGATATCGAGACCGCGCGCGGCAACGTCGGTGGCCACGAGCAGCTGCACTTCGGCCTTTTTAAACCGGGCCAGGGCTTTCAGGCGCGCCGGCTGGGTCTTGTCGCCGTGGATGGTGTCGGCCGTGATGCCGTGGTCGTGCAGGGTTTTGACCAGCAGCTCGGCGCCCTTGCGGGTTTTGACGAACACCAGCGCCTGGCGCCAGCCGAATTTGGCCAGCAGGTGCAGCAGCAATTCCGGCTTCCTGCGCTTGTCGGTCGGGATCAGCCATTGACGTACCGACTTGGTGATCGAGTTGCTGGCCTCGACCTGCACGGTGACCGGGTCCTTGAGCAAACTCTTGGTCAGCTTGCGGATCTCGTCCGAGAACGTGGCGGAAAACAGCAAGGTCTGGCGCTGTTTCGGCAGCGCCGCCAGCAGGATATCGAGGTCGCGCTCGAACCCCAGGTCCAGCATGCGGTCCGCTTCGTCGAGCACCAGCGTTTGCAGCTGCTTGAAGCTCACCGCGCCCTGGTCGAGCAAATCGATCAGGCGGCCGGGCGTGGCCACCAGCACATCGAGCCCCTTGCGCAGCTTGGCGATCTGCGGCTCGATCGGCACGCCGCCGTAGGCGACAGCGGCGCGCAGCGGCAAGTTGCCGCCGTAGCTGCGGAAGCTCTCGAACACCTGTTCGGCCAGCTCGCGGGTAGGGGCCAGCACCAGGCAGCGCACGGCCGTGGGCGCATTCTCGCCTTCCAGGGTCAGGCGTTGCAGGATGGGCAGGGCGAAGCCGGCGGTCTTGCCGGTGCCGGTTTGGGCGGCGGCCATCAGGTCGCGGCCCGCCAGCACGGCGGGAATCGCCTGCTTCTGGACCGGCGTCGGCTGCTTGTAGCCCAGGGTGTCCAGCGTTTGCAGGAGGGGGGCGATCAGGCCCAGTGCTTGGAAAGTCATGGTATGTGCAGTGATATCGTTCAACAGCGCGCAGTGTAGCCGGTCAGGCCCCATTACGCGAATAAAGATCGGAAGCCGCGTTATTGATCGGCCAGGGCTTGCGACCACAGGGCAAGGATCTCGTGCACCCGCGCGTCCGGCAGGTACAGCAGGTTGTCGCCCACGTACAGCTCGACGTAGCAGCGCCCGGGCAGCGCCGCGTGCTGGGCGCCGTTGAACAGCCACACGCCGTGCTGGCCGGCGATGCGGTTGCGGATGTCGAGTGCATGGTCGCGCGCTACCGGCAAATGCAGGTGCAGCATGTTGGCGTGCGGGCGCCCCGGATTCGGTACCAGCAGCGGGTACTTGCGCAACTGCTGGTACAGCCATTCGGTGCGACGGAAGTAGTCGGGCATGGCGGCCAGGCGGGCGTCGAACTGCATGGCGGCGGCCACCACGTACGGCGTGCGTTGATAGACATTGCCGCCCTGGCGACGGAACCATTCGCGGGCGCGGTCGATGAAGGCGGCGTCGCCCGCCAGCATGGCGCCGGCCATGCCGCCGATGCCCTTGTACAGCGACACATAGACGGTGTTGAAGCCGGCGGCAATCTGCGCCACGTCGCGGCCGTAGGCGGCCGCCGTCTCCCACAGCCGGGCGCCATCCATGTGCAGGTGAATGCCTTGATCGCGGCAGCAGTCCTTGATGGCGGCCAGTTCGTCCCAAGACGGGCACTGGCCGCCGATTTCGCGCATCGGCAATTCCAGCAGTGCCGCGCCCAGCTTGTCGGGGATGCCTTGCAGGTCTTCCACTAACCATGGCCGGTGCGGATCACCGATCTGCAGCGCCTGGAAGTGGTCGAACAGCTGGTGGTTGCCGCGTTCGTGCCTGAGGATGTGGGCGGTAGGGTGCAGCGCCACCAGCCGGCTGCCGCGCTCCATGCACGCCAGGCGCAGCGCGGTCGCCTGCGCCATGGTGCCGGTGATGCAGAACAGCGCCGACTCGAAGCCCAGCAGGCGCGCCACCTTGGCTTCGAACTCCTGGATCAGCGGTCCGCAGCCGTAGATATCATGGGTGACGTCGTTGGCATTGCACCACTCGGACATGGCGGCGAACAGCTGCGCCGGCGTCGGTTGGCGGTGGCCGGGCAGCAGGGTGTGGCAGGTCTGGCGCAGTTCCGTGTCGTTCAAGGGGTTCCCCTTCGAGATCGGGCAATCCCCGCATGATACCGGATCAGTGGACCGTGTGAACGTTGTGAAATTGCAGCGCCGCCAGGTTGGCATAGATGCCGCCCAGCGCCACCAGCGAGGCGTGGGTGCCGGTTTCGACGATTTTGCCGTCTTCCATGACGATGATGCGATCGGCGCGCTGCACGGTGGCCAGTCGGTGGGCGATGATCACGGTGGTGCGGCCGATCATGGCCGCTTCCAGCGCGCTTTGCACCAGGCGTTCCGACTCCGCATCCAGCGCGCTGGTGGCTTCGTCGAGCAGCAGCAGCGGCGGGTTTTTCAGCAGCGCGCGGGCAATCGCGATGCGCTGGCGCTGGCCGCCGGACAGGCGCACACCGCGCTCGCCCAGGAACGACTGGTAGCCTTGCGGCAGGCGTTCGATGAATTCGTGGGCGGCAGCCATTTTTGCGGCGGCAATCACTTCATCGTCGGTGGCATCGGCCCGGCCGTAGCGGATGTTTTCCATGGCGTTGGCGGAGAAGATCACGGTGTCTTGCGGCACGATGCCGATGGCGCCGCGCAGCGTGTGCAGATCGAGCTGGCGGATGTCCACGCCATCGAGCTTGATGGCGCCGTGCTGCGGATCGTAAAAGCGCAGGAACAGCTGGAACAGCGTGGTCTTGCCAGCGCCCGATGGACCGACCACGGCCACGGTTTCGCCGGGCTGGATGTCGAGCGAGAGGCTGGTCAACGCTGCCGACTCTGGGCGCGACGGATACAGGAAAGTCACGTCCTCGAGGCTCAGCGATGCGCCGTTGGCCGCGCGCGGCGGCAGCGCCAGAGGTTGGACGGGCGCTTCGATGGCCGACTTGACCGCCATCAGTTCCAGCAGGCGCTCGGTGGCGCCGGCTGCGCGCTGCGCTTCGCCCATCACTTCCGACAACGCGCCGATGGCGCCGGCCACGATCGACGCGTACAGGATGAACTGGCCCAGATCGCCGCCCGTCATTTCGCCGTTGATCACCGCGTGGGCGCCGAGCCACAGCACGAACACGATGGCGCCGAACACCAGCACGATGGCGATCATGGTCAGCATGGCGCGCGCGCGGATGCGGCGCATGGCGGTCTGGAACGCGCCTTCCACCGATGCGCTGAAGCGGTTCGATTCGATTTTCTCGTGGGTAAAGGCCTGCACGGTGGGCATGGCGTTGAGGATCTCGCCGGCCATGGCGGAGGCATCGGCCACGCGGTCTTGCGAATCGCGCGAGAGTTTGCGCACGCGGCGGCCGAAAATGATGATCGGCAGGACGGTGAGCACCAGCAGGCCGATGATGATGGCCGAGAGCTTGGGGCTGGTCACGAACAGCATCACCAGGCCGCCGATGAACAGCAGCGAGTTACGCAGCGCCATCGAGATGCTGGTGCCCACCACGGCCTGGATCAGCGTGGTGTCGGTGGTGATGCGCGAGAGGACTTCGCCTGTTTGCGTGGTCTCGAAAAACTCGGGGCTTTGCTTGACCACGTGGCTGTACACGGCATCGCGGATGTCGGTGGTGACGCGCTCGCCGAGCCACGACACGGTGTAAAAGCGCGCGGCCGTGGCCAGCGCCAGCACGGTGGCCAGGCCGAACAGCGCCAGGAACACCAGGTCCACGTGCTTGATGCTCTTGTCACCGACTGCGCCCGGCACGGTGGCGGCGCTGCCGAAACCGAGGTCGATCATCTGCTTGAAGGCGGCGGGGATGGCCAGCGTGGCGGCGGCGGCGACCAGCAGCGCCAGGCCGGCCATGACGAACTGCCGCTTGTATGGCGCCAGAAATGGCAGCAGGCCGCGCAGGGTGGCAATGCTGCCTTTTTCGGCGATGCGCGCGGTGGAAGGCGCGGCGGACTGCGCGGGGGCGGGCTTGCTGTTGCCAGTGCTGGCGGTGGTGCTATTGGTCATCGTGTGGCTTATCTGGTTATTCCAACTACTACAATTTCATGGGGCGGACATAGCCCGTCAGTTCGAGGTACGCGCGGCCGACGCGCCGGCCGTCGCGGCTAAGCGTAACCGCGCCTTCCCAGTACACGGCGCCGGTCGAGCGGCGCGAATCGAGTTCCTGGTCGTCCTGCAGCGGTTCCACCTGCCAGATGGTAGCGCCGGTGGTCAACCGCAAGGCCACCGGATATTCTGCCTTGGTACGTGGCGAACGCCAGCGCCGCTGCGGTGTGAAATCCACCTGTTCCGGCGCGAACTGCGTGATCTTACCGGAAGCGTCGCGCCATGTCGCGTGGGCCCATAGTTTACCACCTGTCTTGCTGCGGATTTGGAAAGCCATCAGGGCGCCGCCGTCGTCGAGGTTGGCGCCGATCCATTCCCAGCCCGCCGCCTCGGCATCGAGCACCTGCGACGACCATTCGTGGTCCAGCCACGAGGCGCCCTTGACTGCCACCGCCTGGCCGGCGCGGGTGATGGTGCCGGTGGTGGTGAGCTGCGGTTCGCTGTAATAGTAGCTGGCCTGGGCGGGGTGCGGTCCCTTGCGCGAAAAGCCGCCCACGCCTTGCACCAGTACCGGCTGCGACGGCGCCAGCTTGAGCTGCAAGGTAAAACCGGAAGCCTCGACGTGGACCGCGTAGGTGCCGTCAGACTGGCGCGCCATGCGCCAGTCTTCGAGCTTGATGTCGGTGTCGCCGGTCTTAGCGTAGGCCAGGCCCAGGCCCTCGCGGGCACTGCGCTGGTCGTGCAGCAGCTTGCCATTGGTGGTGTCGGACAGCGCCGCGTGGCCGATGATCAGCTGCTTGGGTGCGAACTGGCTGGGGTTGGCGCGGTCATGGTCGCTGGCGCTGCGGAAGAACGTGACCTGGTAGCCGAGCGATTTGCCGTCTGCGGTCTCGACCCAACCGGTCACGTACCACCATTCGGTCTTGAAGTCCGGGTGGGCGCCGTAATCGCGCGGGAACTGCAATGCCGCGCCGGGCGCCAGCGGGATGACGGCCGCGAATTTGGGCGCGGCGCCCCATGCAGGAACAGTACCAGCCCACAGTAGCGCCACCATGGCCAACAACAATCGTACGAGCGGCATTACCAGTCCTCCCTGACGGCGCGTATCGGACGACCGGACAGCGATTGCCGGCCCGCCAGCAGCGCCGTCAACGCGGCGGCCGACAGCAGCAGCGCGGCGACGGCCGCCAGCAAGCCCCACGGCAGGTGCAGTTGCATGGTCCAGTGGAACGACTGCGGATTGACCACGAACACCAGGACCAGGCTGATCACCCAGCCCAGCACGAAACCGGTGGCGATGCCGAGCGCGGTGAGCGACCCGCCTTCGATGGCCAGGATGGCCAGGATCTGGCGCTGCGTCACGCCCACGTGGCGCAGCATGCCGAACTCCTTGGCGCGCGCCAGCGTCTGCGCCGAAAAGGTCGCTGCCACGCCAAACAGGCCGATCACGATGGCGATCGCTTCCAACAAATAAGTGATGGCGAAGCTGCGGTCGAAAATCTTCATCGACATGTCGCGGATGTCCGACGGGGTGCTGATGTCGAGCGTGGCGGCGAACGGCAGCGCATTCAAGGCCCGTTCCACGCCGGCGTGGCTGGTGCCCGGTGCGAGCCACAGCGCCACGCTGCTGGCGTCCCGGTCGCCGGTGATGGCGCGGTAGTCAAGCATGCGCATCTGGATCGAGCCGGTGGGCCGCGCATAGTCGCGCCACACGCCGGCCACCGTAAACGCATGTTGGCGGCCTGCCAGCGGCAGATCGACGCGCGCGCCCACCTGCATGCCGTACAAATCGACCATCGCTTCCGAGATCCACACGGGCGGCGGTTCGCCCGGCACCGGCTTGCGGACCTCTCCGACTATCGCCAGCACCTTGCCGGGATCAGTCGCATCGACGTCGCGCGCGATCAGCGCCACGGCGGGCCGGTCGGCCGCCAGCGCGATGGGCTGCACGCGCAGGAAATCGGTGCCGTCAACGCCGGTCAGCGCGGCGATGGCCTGCTGTTCGGTGGGCCGCAGCCCGGCCGTGGTGCCGCCGCTGACGGTGCTTACGTAGATATCCGCTGGGAGGATGTGGCGCATCCAGTCGTCGAGCGACACGCGGAAGCTCGACACCATGATCGCCATCGCTACCATCAGGCTAAAGCTTGACAGCACACCGCCCAGCGCGATGCCGGCCTGGCTCGACGCATTGGCCAGCCGCGCCAGCGTGAGCGTGAGCACGGGCGAGGCGCCGGGGCGGCTGGCGACGACCGCGCTCCAGCGCCGGTGCGCGGCGCGGAATACTGCGGCGGCCAGGCGTGGCATCAGCGCGATCACGCTCACCAGCAGCAGTGCGATCGACAGGTAGCCGAAGATGGGCAGCTCGAACACGGGCGGCGCCTGCGACAGCAGCGCCGCCACCGCAATGCCGGCCAGCGGCGGCCACACGGTGGCCAAACGTGAGATTGCTGCTTCCTCGGTGCCGGACTTGAGCGCCACGGCCGGCTTGGCGCGTGCCGCATCCCAGGCCGGCGCGGCGCAACCCAGTAGCGCGACAGTGACGCCCAGCGCAAAGTACACGCCAGCGGCCACCGGGGTGAAATGCACGGTCGGACGCACGCCGGAAAAAAAGCCGGCGCCCAGGTCGGCGCCCATGAAGTGCAGGGCGGTGGCGGCCAGCGCGTAACCGCCAGCGATGCCGAGGGCGGAACCCAGCACGCCCAGGCACAGGCCTTCAAGCAGGATCTGGCGCAGCAACTGGCGCCGCTCCATGCCCAGCACGCGCAGCAGCGCGAACTGGCTGCGGCGCCGGATCACCGACAGGGCCTGGGTGGAAAATACCAGGAAGGCGCCGGTAAACAGCGCGACCAGCGCCAGAACCGTCAGGTTGACGCGGTAGGCGCGGCTCATGCCCTCGTTGCGGCTGCTCTGGTCCTCGTCGTTGGGCTGGTTCACCAGGAAGCGGCCCGGGTAGTCACGTTGCAGGCGCTGCTGCAGCCGGGTTTTGAACACATCGCGGTTGACGCCGTCGCGCAGCTTGAGGTCCACGCGCGACAGCTTGCCCAGCCGGTCGAAGCGCCATTGCGCGGCGCCGATGTCCATCACGCCCAGGCGCTGGCCGGCGCGCGCGCTTTGCAGGGCGCCCGCGTAGCGCAGCGCCACCGTGCCCACGCCGAGCTGGAAGGACAACGGCTGGTCTGGCTTTGCCGAAAGCCATTGCTGTGCGGCTGGCGACAGAAAAATCGCGTCGTCGGCAAGGGTGTCCTGCAGGTGTTCTTCCGAGGGGGCGCCCACCAGGTCGGGCGAAATGAAGCCGGCGCGGAAAACGTCGATGCCGATGATCTTGAGCGCGCTGCGCTGGCCCGGTAGCGAGGCTTCCATTTCAAGGATGGGCGAGGCGACCGCCACTTCCGGCAGGGCAGCCAGCACCGGGTAAATCGCCTCATCGAACGTCGGTTCGGTGCCGCGCACCTGCACATCGGCCACGCCGGACAGGCCTTTGATGGCCGACGAAAATTCGTTGAAGGCGGCCGCGTTGATCAGGTGTATGGCAAAGCCGAGCGCGATGCCGATGGCAATTGCCGCCACCGCCACCAGCGTGCGCACCGGGTGCGCCCGCCATTCGCCCAGCAGCAGCCAGCTTCCCAACCGTCCCGGCGCCAGCGCCGTCATCAGCGGGCGCACTCCAGGGCCAGCAGTTCGGCGGCGCGGCGGGCCTTGAGGCGGGCGGCATCGACCGTGGCGGCCGTGGCGCGGCGCGCGTCATCATCGGCCCACTGGCGATTGAGGCGCAGCTTGCCGCATTTGCGCTCGTGCGTGGCGGCGACCTGCGCGGCCCTGGCGTCAAGCTTTGCTTCGTGCTCGTCGCGCGCTACGCGGGTCTTTTCCAGCGCCGCCGCTTCCTTGCGGGCGCGGGCCAGGCTGGCTGCGGCTGCCGGATCGACTTGCGGTGCCGCCGGCCGGGCAAGGGTGCTGGCCGAGGTGGCCGTGGCAGGGCAGGGCGTGTCGCCGTAGCTGACCTTGCCGTCGACGATGCATTTGTGGATGTCTTGCGCATGCACCGTATGCAGGGTGGTCGCGCATAACAGGGCCGTGGTCATCACGCCGACCGGCCCGTACAGATGAGGTTGCATGGCTGTCCCGTTCACAAAATTTTCCCGGGATTCATGATACCGAGCGGGTCCAGCGCACCTTTGATGGCCCGCATCATGTTCAGCTCCACTGCCGATTTATGGTGCACGAGTTCGTCTCTTTTCAGCGCGCCGATACCGTGCTCGGCCGAAATCGAGCCGCCAAATGCTTCCACGCAGTCGTACACCACGCGGTTGACCTGGTCCTGCTTGAGCAGGAATTCGTCGTTGGACACGCCGTCGGGCGGCGCCACGTTGTAGTGCAGGTTGCCGTCGCCGAGGTGACCGAAGCACACCAGCTGGCAGCCGGAGAAGGCGGCCTCGAGCTTCGGTTCGGTGGCGGCAATGAAGTCGGCGATGCGCGACACCGGCAGCGAGATGTCGTGCTTGATGTTCTTGCCGGCCTTGGCCTGCGCCAGCGGGATATGCTCGCGCAATTGCCACAGGCCGGTCGATTGGGCCATCGACGTGGCCACCACGGCGTCGTCGATCACGTCGCCGTCCAGCGCCGCGCCAATGGCCCGTTCCAGCAGGCCCACGGCATGGGCTTCGGACTCGCTGCTCGAGAGTTCCAGCAGCACGTACTGGGCGTGCGGCGTTTTGAAAGGCTGCGGCAGCTGCGGGAATTCGCGCGCCACCAGCGCCAGGCAATACTGCGACATCAGCTCGAAGCCGGTCAGGCTTGCACCGCAGTGGTCCTGCATCAGGTTCAGCAGCCGCAGCGCGTACACGGGCGAGGGCAGCGCGGCCAGCGCGGTAATCGCGGCTTTCGGCTGCGGGTACAGTTTCAGCACCGCGCCGGTGATGATGCCCAAGGTGCCCTCGGCGCCAATGAACAGGTCGCGCAGGTCGTAGCCGGTGTTGTCCTTGCGCAGCCCGCGCAAGCCGTTCCATATCTCCCCCTGCGGCGTGACCACTTCCAGGCCCAGGCACAGGTCCCGCGTGTTGCCGTAACGGAGCACGGCGGTGCCGCCCGCGTTGGTGGCCAGGTTGCCGCCGATGGTGCAACTACCCTCGGCCGCCAGCGACAGCGGGAACAAACAGCCTTGCGCGGCGGCCGCTTCCTGCGCGTGCTGCAGGATGCAGCCGGCATCGACGGTCATGGTGCGGTTGACGGCATCGACCTGGCGCACGGCATTCATGCGCGCCAGCGACAGCACCACCGCGCCGCCGCCGGCGTCGGGCACGCTGCCCAGCACCAGTCCGGTGTTGCCGCCCTGCGGCACGATCGGCACGCGCCACTGCGCGCAGGCGCGCACCAGGGCCGCAACTTCGACCACCGTGGCGGGACGCAGCACGGCCAGTGCCCGGCCCGTGTAGCGCCCGCGCTGGTCGGTGAGGAAGGCGGCCTTGTCGGCATCGAGGTCAAGGACGTAATCCGCGCCAACGATGGCGCGGCACTGGTCGAGGAAAGCGCTGGGTGTCTCCGTCATTTGACCGTGGTGACCTTTACTTTGTCGAGCAGTTCCTTGGCCAGCTTTTTCGCCGCCCGTTTATAAGGGCGCAGGTACAGCAGCGCGCAGGCGAAATACACGCAGACGATGATCGCCTCGCCCCAGCCCAGCCAGGCCGAGTCGCGGTCGGCGTCGCTCCAGCCGCGCACGATGCCCTCGGTGAAGTACAGCAGTATCATCATCGACGTCCACTGCAAGGTGTAGATGTCGCGCTTCCATACGCCGTACAGCGGCAGCAGCAGCGGCGCGGCCTTGAGCACCAGCCACGAACCGCCCGGTTTCAGCGGCGCGATCACCATCTCCCACAACACGCACCACACGATCAGCAGGCCCAGGCTGCCGACGGCGCCCCAGTGAAAATACTTGTGCAAGGTGGTGTGCATGGCGTCGTCCTCTAGCGGGTTGCGAGCTTGGCGGCTGTTTCGGCCAGGCGCCGGCCCTGGGCGATGGCCAGGCGCTTTTCGTCGTCGGTGATCGGGCGGGCGCCATCGAGGCCGGCCCAGTGGCTGGCGCCGTACGGCGTGCCGCCGCTGGCGGTGGTCATCAATTCCGGGTTGGTGTAGGGCAGGCCCAGCACCATCAGGCCGTGGTGGAACAGCGGCACCATCATGGTGAGCAGCGTGGATTCCTGGCCGCCGTGCAGGCTGCCGGTGGACGTGAACACGCAAGCCGGCTTGCCGGCCAGCGCGCCGGACAGCCACTGGCTCGACGTGCCATCCCAAAAGTACTTCATCGACGCGGCCATATTGCCGAAGCGGGTGGGCGAACCGACGGCGATGCCGGCGCATTCGGCCAGGTCGTCCAGTTCCACGTACGGCGCGCCGTCGAGCGGCACCTCGGGCGCCGTAGCTTCGGTGACGGTGGAGACGGCGGGCACGGTGCGCAGGCGCGCATCGCAGCCCGGTACGCTCTCGATGCCCTGGGCGATCAGCTCCGCCAATTTGCGCGTGGCGCCGTGACGCGAGTAGAACAGGACAAGAATAATCAGATTGGGTTGGCTCATCGCAGGTATTATAGGGGGTTAAAGCGGGCGCGGGCGGTGTGAAAATCGGCCGCCGCCGCTCCTGAAATCCGATTATCGCTCATGTTCCAAAAATATATACAACCGATTTTCTTCTACCTGCTGCGCAGCTGCCGCAACGGTGTCAATACCGTGCGCGCGCTGTCGTGGTCCGAAGTGCGCGACCTGGTGCTGTTCGCCCACCGCCGCCTGCGCGAGGAAAGCCTGCCGCAAGTGGCTGGCAGCCTCACTTTCACCACCGTGTTCGCGCTGGTGCCGCTGCTCACCATCGCGCTGGCGATTTTTACCACCTTCCCGATGTTTAATACCTTCCGCGCGTCGCTGGAAGCGTATTTCGTCCAGAGCGTGATGCCCAAGACGATCTCGGCCACCATCCTCAACTACCTGACCATGTTCGCGTCCAAGGCCACGAGGTTGTCGGCGGTGGGCGCGGTGGCGCTGATTTTCACGTCGATCGCCATGATGAACCTGATCGAGCGCGTGTTCAACCGCATCTGGCGCGTGCGCGGGGAGCGCAGCTGGACTCGCCGCATCCTGGTCTATTGGGCCATCATCACGCTCGGGCCACTGCTGATCGGCGTCTCGCTGACGCTGTCGTCCACCGTGTTCATGGCCACGTCCGACCTGTTCGAGCAGTTTCCGGTGGTGGGCGCCATCGTGTACACGTTCGCGTCGCTGGCCGTGACCACCGCCAGTTTTACCTTGCTGTACGTGGCGGTGCCCAATCGCGACGTGGACTGGTACGACGCCGCCTGGGGCGGCCTGGTGGCCGGCGTGGCGTTCGAACTGGCCAAGCGCGGCTTTGCGGTCTTCATCACGCAATTCCCCACGTATTCCAAGATCTACGGCGCGCTGGCGGCCTTGCCGCTGTTCCTGGTGTGGATTTATGTGTCGTGGGTGATCACCCTGATTGGCGCCTTGCTGGTGGCCGCGCTGCCGGTGGTCAAATACGAGCGCTGGTGGCACGAGGCCAAGCCCGGCGGCGAATTCGTCGATGCCATGGCCATTCTGAAAGTGCTGTTCCTGGCCTGCAAATGCGGCGACACGGCATTGGTCAGCGCCGGCACCATCCGCACCCGTACCCGGCTGGGTTTTGACGAGATGGATACCCTGCTTGAAAAAATGCTGGTCGAGGGCTGGGTGGGGCGCGTCAACGTGCCGGCGCCGCGCCGGGTGCAGTGGGGCAAGCGCGTGTCCGACGGCAGCGACCACTGGGTATTGCTGGCAAATGTAGAGAAACTGACGCTGGCCGAGGTGTACCGGCTGTTCGTGTTCGGCGGCATGGCGGTCAATGCCGGCGTGGTGGACGATGACGCGGACGAGCGCGACAAGCTGTCGGCGCGCGAAGCGGCGCAACTGGCGCGCGAAGTGGAAAACGCCGTCGAAACCGGGCTCGGCAAAAGCCTGGCAGACCACTTCGGCCCCATCGATTGCCGTTAATAACCACGCTCTGGTTGCGGTGCAGCATAAGAGTGTTGCAACACTCTTATCAAATTCTTGCGATATCGTGGGGCGTGGCGCTGGATTTTTCGCCATGCATAGGCTACATTCGGCTTAGGCTTAAACATTAAAATTAATAATGACATCATCTACCCACGAAGCCTCTCAGCGGACAGGACGGTCAAATATGAAAGTCTCCGAAATCCTGCAGGTCAAAGGCAGCATTCTCTATACCATCTCACCCGACCAGCCGTTGGCCGAAGCGGCCGACATCATGGCGGAAAAAGACATCGGCTCGCTGGTCGTCATGGAATTCGGCGACCTGGTTGGCATGCTCACGTTCCGCGAAGTGCTGCGCGCGCTGCATACCAACGAGGGCAATGTCGGCGCCGGCACGGTGCGCAAGCACATGGACGACTACCCGATCACGGTCACGCCCGATACCGAAGTCAACGAAGTGCGCCGCATCATGCTGGAAAAACATGCGCGCTATCTGCCCGTGATGAACGCCAAGACCATTCTCGGCGTGATTTCGTTCTACGACGTGGCGCGCGCGGTGCTGGAAGCGCAAAGCTTCGAAAACCGCATGCTCAAGGCCTATATCCGCGACTGGCCCGGCGATCAGGCCGAGCCGCATCCGGACTGACAGTCCAGCGCGCCCTGCGCCCGGCGTGACCGGGGCAGGGAGCCACCGTCTATTTTTCGCCGTTGAGCCATACCTGCAGCGCATCGGCCTTCATCGGCCTGGCAAACAAAAAGCCTTGCGCCAGCGGGCAGCCCAGCGCGTGCAGGATCTGCGCCTGGCGCTCGTCTTCCACTCCTTCCGCGATCACCGTCAGGCCCAGGTTGCGGCCCAATTGAATCACCATCTCGGCAATGCTGCTGCCGCGTGCCGAGCCGGTAATTTCGGTGACGAACGCGCGGTCGATTTTCAGGCGGTCCACTTGCAGGCGCTGCAAGTACGACAGCGACGAAAAACCGGTGCCGAAGTCGTCGATCGCAATCGAGACGCCGGTCTGCTTGATCTGGTCGAGCATCTCGATCAGCAAATCCGGCTCTTCCATTGCCATCGATTCGGTGATTTCCAGTTCGATGTTCTGCGGCGGCGCGCCGGTTTCCTCCAGTGCGCGGCGCAGCATCTCGAGGAAGTGCGGGTGGCGGAACTGCACCTGCGAGACGTTGACCGACATGACGAAATCGAGGTGGCCGGCCGCGCGCACGGCCATCAGTTCGCGGCACGCGGTGCGCAGCACCCATTCGCCCAGGTCGATGATCAGGCCCGAATATTCGGCGATCGGGATGAAACGGTCGGGTGAGACGAAGGTGCCGTCTTCGGTCTGCCAGCGCAGCAGCGCTTCGGCGCCGACCGGCCGCCGTGTTTCGAGGTCGATCTGCGGCTGGTACATGACGAACAGCTGGCGCTGGCCAAACGCGGTGCGCAGCGCGTGCATCATGCGTACCCGCTCGCGGATTTCCACGCCCATCGAGCGCGAAAAATAGCAGTAGCCGGCGCGTTGCTGCGATTTGGCGCGTTTCAGGGCGATGTCGGCATCCTTCAATGCGTCGCCACCGCTGCCTTCGTGTTCTTCCAGGCGCACCAGTCCCAGCGTGGCTGACAGTTGTACATCCTGGCCGTCGATGCGGAATGGCTGCTGGAACAGCGCCAGCAGCGCGGCGGGCGTGACCAGGTTGGCGTCGCCCAGCAGCGCGAAAATGTCGCCGCCAATGCGCGCCACCGTCACATGCCGCCCCAGGTCCGCCCGCAGGCGGTTGGCGACCGACACCAGCAGCAGGTCGCCGAACTGGTGGCCCAGCGCGTCGTTGGTTTCCGAAAAATGGTCGAGATCGACGAGGGCCAGCGTGGCCTGCTGGTCCGCCGGCTCCACTGTCGTGGATGCGGCCAGCCGCTCCTCCAGCATTTCGAGCAGGCGGGTGCGGTTGGGCAGCTTGGACAGCTGGTCGTAGAACGCCGCGTTGTGAAGATGGCTGACCAGTTCCACGTTGTCCAGCCCCACCGCCACGTTGCCGCAAAAGACGTCGAGCAGGCGTTCGTTGATGTCGGAGGGCGGGGTAGTAACGTCGAGGTAGGCGACAAAGTCGCGGCTGGCCTTGCCGGCGAAGTACAGGGTGATGGAGTCGGGACCGTACACATTGCCGCGTTGTGCCAGGGCCTGTTCCATGACCGCCCGGATGCTGTCGTCGGCCAGCGGTGCGTGATGGACGTGGCGGGCGTGGGCATGGGCGCCGTGGTCGAGGTGAGCGTGCCGACCGCAGGCCGCCATCACCATCAGTTCGTGGCAGCCGCCGTCGCCAGGGCAGTCCTTGACGCACAATACGCCGCTGGCGGGAATGCCCAGCAGGTCGCCGATCTGCGCCAGCACGCCGGAGGCAAAATTTTGTACACCGTGCAGCGCCATCAACTCGGTGCTGGCGTGGACGATCTGGTTCAGGCCGCGGCGGCTGTCGTCGATCTTGCGGATCTGTTCATACGAACGGATGGCCGACGTGACAGTGGTATAGAGCTTGATGCGGGTGAGTTCGGACTTGGTCTTGTAGTCGTTGATGTCGAAATCGCGGATGGCGTCGATTTCGGGCGCGTAGCCGGGCTGGCCGGTGCGCAGGATGATGCGCACATCGGCAAGCTTGAGCGTTTCGCGGATATGTCGCACCAGGTGCAGGCCGGCGTCATCCTGTTCCATCACCACGTCGAGCAGGATCACGGCGATGTCGGTTTCGGTGGCGAGCAACTGGCGCGCCTGGGTGGCAGAATAGGCATGGACGAATTCCAGCGGCCTGCCTTGCATGTCGAGGTTGCCGAGCGCGAAGGTGGTAGTGGAATGGACGTCCTCGTCATCGTCGATGATCATCACGCGCCATACGCCGGTGGTGCTGGTGTCTGTCGTTGCCGCCGGATGTTCGTCCAGGAATACCAGGTCGTCTTGATCATCCTTGGCCACAGACGTAATCTGCCGGTAGCCAGGAGGGGTGATCGGTTGGGGCATGTGTCGCGTCTCCAGGATTGCTCGGTGTTCTTCTGGGTAAGTATATAGCGAATTGTTAAAATGAACTCGAATTTCCCCTGTGATAGTCCACCGGCCGTTGCGCTGCCGTTGCACATGCGTCTGTATTGCAACAAAGAATCGACCAGGCTCACGGATGGGGCAGCGCCCCGGCACGCGTCGGGCGTGCGGTAGCTGTTAGAATATAGAAATCCCTAAAATTCCAAAGATTCTCTTCCTATGTCCGGTAATACATTTGGTAAATTGTTTTCTGTAACTACTTTCGGTGAATCGCACGGTCCCGCAATTGGCTGCGTGATCGATGGCTGCCCGCCGGGCCTGGCCTTGTCCGAAGCCGATATTCAGCCGGAACTCGACCGCCGCAAACCGGGCACGTCGCGCCACGTCACGCAGCGCCAGGAATCGGACACGGTGGAGATCCTGTCGGGCGTGTACCAGGGTGTGACCACCGGCACCCCGATCGCGCTGTTGATCCGCAACGAAGACCAACGCAGCAAGGACTACGGCAACATCGCCGAGAGCTTCCGTCCGGGCCACGCCGACTACACCTATTGGCACAAGTACGGCGTCCGCGATCCGCGCGGTGGCGGCCGGTCGTCGGCGCGCCTGACCGCGCCCATCGTCGGCGCTGCCGCCGTGGCCAAAAAGTGGTTGCAGCAGCAGTACGGCACCACGTTCAAAGGCTGCATGAGCCAGCTGGGCGATATTCCGGTTCCGTTCCAGGACTGGACCCACGTGCACGACAATCCGTTTTTTGCCGCCAGCGGCGACGCCGGCCTGATCGCCCACATGGAAGCGACCATGGACGAACTGCGCAAGGCCGGCGACTCGATTGGCGCGCGCATCGACGTCATCGCCCAGAATGTGCCGGTGGGCCTGGGCCAGCCGATCTACGACAAGCTCGATGCCGATATCGCCTACGCGATGATGGGCATTAATGCGGTGAAGGGTGTGGAAATTGGCGCCGGCTTCAAGTCGGTGGCGCAAAAGGGCACCGAGCATGGCGACGAACTGACGCCGCAGGGCTTCGTCGGCAATAACGCCGGCGGCGTGTTGGGCGGCATCTCCACCGGCCAGGACATCGCGGTCTCGATCGCCATCAAGCCGACGTCGTCGATCCGCACCCCGCGCCATTCGATCGACAAAGAGGGCAACCCGGTGCTGGTGGAAACCTTTGGCCGCCACGACCCGTGCGTGGGCATACGCGCCACGCCGATCGCTGAAGCGATGCTGGCGCTGGTGCTGATCGACCACGCGCTGATGCATCGCGCCCAGTGCGGCGACGTCAAGGTGGCTACACCCGACATCTCCCGGTAAGCTTCTTCAGGCGCGGGTGGGGGCGGTGATGGTGGCCACCGTCTCCTGCTTATGGCGCCGTTCGGCGGCGCGCACCACCATCATGCGGATGTCGTTGAGCAGCGAGAACTCGGTGGGGCTGAGCTGGATCGGCGGGAAGGTGTCATCCCAGTCGCCATACAGGAAGCCGGCCGCCTGGCCGTTGTATGACAGCGGAATGATGACAAAGCTGTGCGCCTCCGACAGCGAGGTTTTCCACCACTGCGGCAGCTTGGCCGCGAACTTGGCGTCGCGGGCATTTTCGATGAAGATCACGCGGTCGCTGTTGAGCGACGCGTGGAACACGTTCGGTTCGTAGGCGTCGTCAAAGCTCATCGCTGCCAGCAGCTCGCGGCTGTCATTGCCGAAGCAGATGCGCGCTGCGTACAGGCTTTCGCGGCGGTTGCGCACGAACGCGATGGCGCGCGAAAACTCCAGTCCCTTGTAAATGGTCTCCAGTGCGATCTGCACCATCTGGCCGGGGCTGGCCGTGTCCAGCACGTCGCGCATATCGGCCAGGCCGCTGAGCAGGATCTTGTTGCCGGCCGCGCGCTGGCGGTTTTGCGCCTGCGCTTTCGCGCGCCGCTCGGCCGGGCGCGAAAGCGGGGCGATGGTCAGATCGTTGGCCGCCACCACCTTGGCCTGCTCGATGGCGATCATCAGGTTGTCCGCCTCCATGCCCAGCAGCGACGAATAGCTCTCGGTCAGCGCCTGCACCTCGGCTGCGCCCACGGCGTCGTCGTGCCACAGCGATTCGGCGCACATGGCGGACATGGTGGACAGGCCCGCCACCCAGTCGGCCGGCTCGATGGCAGCGCCTTCTTCGGGCGGATCCATGTGGCGCATGCCGTCGACCAACTGCGTGGGTAGGCGCCAGTGCAGGGCGGCGGCGTGGCCCAGCTGCTCCATGCTCAGTCCCAGCATGTCGGGGGCGACGGCTTCGACGCTGGTGCCGTCGTCGTCGGCGCGGCGTTGCAGCTCGAGCCAGCGCTCGGGCATGTAAAAGGTGAGCATCATGCGGCCCAGTGTGTGCAGCATCGAGCACACCACGGCTTCTTCGCCGCGCGGGTTGTGGGCGGCCGTGGCGATCTGCTGCGCCACGATGCCTGCCAATACCGCTTTTTCCATTTCGATGTGCGCCACCGTGGCTTCGCCGTCGGCCGTGTCGGCGCCCATTTCCTCGATCAGCTTGAGTCCCAGCGCCAGGTGGCCAATGGCGTCGGTGCCCAGCACCACCACGGCTTTCGAGACCGTGTTGACGTGCTGGCCGAAGGCCGAGTACATGCTGCTGTTGGCCAGCCGCAGGACTTTTTGCGTGAGCACCGGATCGGACAGCACGGTGCTGGTCATGTTGAATGCCTGGTCGTCCTCGCCGCGCATGGCGCCCAGGATCGACGTGATGGCCTTGGCGAAGCCGGGCATGTCGCCGCGCCGGCGCGTGCACTCCCACAGCTTCGCCAGGGTCTTCTCGCCTTGCTCTCCAATGACTTCCGAGTCGGTCATGGCGTCACCTGCATGGCCTGGGCCGGCACTGCATGCGGTAGCAGCTTGGCGTGGATGCTTTCGCGCAGCGCCGCCATGGCGACGTTGGCGGGCATGGGTTTGCCGGTCAGGTAGCCCTGGATGTACTGGCAGCCCCGGTCGTTGAGCCAGCCCATCTGCTCTTCGGTTTCCACGCCTTCGGCCACCACGGACAGGTCCAGGTGGCGCGACAGGTCGAGCACCGTGCTGCAGATGGCGCCATCCTTTTGCGAGCCGGGCAGGTCGCGGATGAAGGCGCGGTCGATCTTCAGCACGGAAATCGGGAAGCGCTTGAGATAGGCCAGCGACGAATAGCCGGTGCCGAAATCGTCGATGGCGATGCGCGCGCGGCGCTCGGCCATCTTGGACAGGATGGCTTCCGCGTGGACCGGGTCGATCATCAGCGTTCCTTCGGTAATTTCGAGTACCAGCTGTTCGCCGGGCAGGCCGGAGAAGGCCAGGGCGTCGTCGAGCACGTCGAGGAATTTATCATTGCGGAATTGGCGCGGGCTGATATTGACCGATATGTACAGGCTGCGGCGCGCCACTTCCTCGAACTGGCGCAGCTGCACGCATGCCGCTTTGAGCGCCCAGGCGCCCAGCAGGTTGATCAGGCCATTGGCCTCGGCGATCGGAATGAAGCGCACCGGCGGCACCATGCCGAGCGTGGGGTGCTTCCAGCGCATCAGCGTCTCGAAGCCCTGGATTTCGCGCGTGGGCGCATCGACGATCGGCTGGTAGTACAACAGGAACTCGCCTTCGCGCACGGCCTGGAACATGGCCGCCTCGAGCGAGATATCGTGCTGCGGCGGTCCTGCATGCGAGGGGCTGTAGACCACGCAGCGCGCCTTGCCGGTTTCCTTGGCGCGCGACATGGCGGCATCGGCCAGCGCCACTAAACGCACCTCGTCCTCCGCGTGCAGCGGGTAGATTGACACGCCGACCGAAGCGCCCACGTAAATGGTGTGCTTGCCGATGTCGAATGGCGACTGCAGCGAAGCGATCAACCGCCCGGTGACCAGCTTGATCTGTGCCTCGGTGTGGGTGCCGGGCAGGATGGCGACGAATTCGTCGCCGCCCACGCGCGCCAGCGTATCGCTGTCGCGCAGGGTTTTGCGCAGGCGCGCGGCGGCCATTTGCAGCAGGGCGTCGCCCACCGGGTGGCCAAGACCATCGTTGACTTTCTTGAAACTGTCGAGGCCGATGGTGGCCACCGAGAAACCCTGGCCGGAACGGCGCGCGTTGGCGATCACCATGCGGATGCGGTCCGACAGCAGCAGGCGGTTGGGCAGCTCGGTGAGCGCGTCGTGGGTGGCCAGGTGGCGCAGGCGCTCTTCGGTGGCTTGTTGCTGCGACATGTTACGGCCCACCACCAGCGTGCCGCCCGACTGCGGCAGGAAGGAAATGCGTAATTCGTGCCAGACTTCGCTCTCGGGCGCCTTGATGCGCACTTGCAGAAGCTGTGGCGTGCGCGTGGACTGGGCTTCCGCCAGCGCCGTCGTGATCGATGCATGATGATCATCGCTGACCAGCCGCGCCAGCGACAGGCCGGCGAGCGGCGCCAGGCGCCCGATCAGCGTGGTGGCGCGCTTGCTGGCAAAGGCGACCGCGCCGGTGGCATCGAGGCGAAACACCACATCGCCAGCTTCTTCCATGAAATGGTCCAGCTCGTGGAGCAAATCGTGTGGCGTCTGAGGTGATGGGGGCTGTTGCATTGCAAAAATCTAAGCTTTCTAATTTGTATATGTGACATACGGATTATGTGAATCTTGCAAATCCATAAAGCACTTTATCACTTCTGCGCGGGGTTTTACATGGCTAAAGACAACATTCTGTTGGGTTTCATTAATTTCTTTTGAGAAATCTCTAAAACCGCACAAATAGTTGTTTCGCCATGTTGTCACGGTGTCACCGCCACCGCGCGAGCACCGCTTGTATAATGGCGTGCATAAACGTCCTCATAGAGCAAACAATAATGAAACAAGATCCGCGCTTCCCGAACCTGTTCATCACCGACCATCCGCTGATCCAGCACAAGCTGAGCCATATGCGCGCCAAGGATACGTCGACCCGGACTTTCCGTGATCTGCTCAAGGAAATTACGCTGCTGATGGGCTATGAGATCACGCGCGACTTGCCGCTGACTACCCGCACCGTCGAAACGCCGTTGATGACCATCGATGCGCCGGTGATCGCCGGTCGCAAACTGGCCATCGTGCCGATCCTGCGTGCCGGCATCGGCATGAGCGACGGCTTGCTGGACCTGGTGCCGTCTGCGCGCGTGGGCCATATCGGCGTGTTCCGCGACCCGGCCACCCACTTGCCGGTGGAATACCTGGTGCGCTTGCCCGACACCGTCGAGCGTACCTTTATCTTGTGCGACCCGATGGTTGCCACCGGTAACTCGGCCGTGCATGCGGTTGATGTCCTCAAAAAACGCGGTGTTACTGACGAACAGATCATTTTCCTGTCGCTGGTGGCGGCGCCGGAAGGCGTGGAAGTGTTCCAGAAATCGCACCCGGGCGTAAAACTGTATTGCGCCTCGCTCGATTCACACCTGGACGACCATGCCTACATCATCCCGGGCCTGGGCGATGCCGGCGACCGCATCTTCGGTACCAAGTAATCGCCGCATATATATGACCGCTTCGACCGATCCTGATTTTCGCGCCCGCCTGGCGGCGCTCAACGCCAAGTTCGCCGCTACCGTGCCAGGGACGATGGACAAGATTGCGCAGGCGCTCGCTGCCTGCCGTGACAGTGCCAGTACCGAGGGCACCGCGCCCTCCGCCGCAGCGCTGCACCAGTTGCACGAACTGCTGCACGGCGTGGCCGGTTCGGCCGGCACCTTCGGATTTGCGACGTTGGGGCAGGAGGCACGCCGCGTCGAACAGCAGGTGCGCACGGTCATGAAAGAGGGCGCCGGCTGGGGGAGTATCCCGGCCCAGGTGGAGCGCTTGCTGGCATGGGCGGCGCGCGACGCGAGTGCTGCCGAATACGATTGAAACACGCAGTCCACTTGATCTATCGCAAATCGGTTATGATCTAGTTGTCTATAATGACATGTACGCTTTAAACGAGAGAGTTGCTGTTCATGAGCAGCGGTAGGTGAAGCAAAAAACGGAAGATTGTTCACGCTGTCTTCCGGCTTTTTCTACCAAAAAATGCGGTCTTTTGCATTTATTTTTGTGAACACGTGCTTTTCTCTAGTAAATGGGTATAATACGGAATCGTTTAGATTCAAGAGTACTGCAGTTTGTATGTCTTTCTTGCCTCAAACGATATCACGGGCGCAAGCCCAACTTAACTGAAATAGGAATTGTAATGGCAACTGGTATCGTAAAATGGTTCAATGATTCGAAGGGCTTCGGCTTTATCACCCCTGACGAAGGCGGCGAAGATCTGTTCGCTCACTTCTCGGCGATTCAGTCGGCAGGCTTCAAGTCGCTGCAAGAGAACCAACGCGTTTCTTTTGAAGTGACCGCTGGTCCTAAGGGCAAGCAAGCTTCGAACATTCAGCCTCTGTAATACGCTGGATCTAACGAAATAAAGAAATCCTCGGTAACCGAGGATTTTTTTTCGTCTGTATGTTTGGTAAACCGCACGTCTGCGCGCGGTGACGCCTGTCTTTCCTTTCAATGCTGCGCAGGTTTGCGCCGCCAGTAGTCGGGCTGCGCATACGCCCGCCGCAAAAAATCCACGAACGCCCGCACCCGCAACGGCAAATGCCGGCGCTGCGCGAACACCGCGTGGATATCGTTGCCCGGCGCCGCAAACTCGGCCAGCACCGTGCGCAATTTGCCTGCTTCGATCTCGCTGCCCACTTCCCACATTGACCGCCACGCCAGTCCCTTGCCGGCCAGCGCCCATTCGTGCAGCACCTGGCCGTCGTTGCAGCCCATATTGCCTCCCACTTTCAGCACCACGTTCTTGCCGTTCTCCCGAAAAGTCCAGCCGCGCTGGCTGCCTTCGCTGCTGATCGCCAGGCAGTTGTGACGCGCCAGGTCGGCCAGGGTTTCCGGCGTGCCGTGGCGCTTGAGATAGGAGGGCGCCGCCACCACCACCCGTTCGTTATCGGCCAGCTTGACGCTCACCAGGCTGGAATCGGCAAGGCTGGCGATGCGGATCGCCACGTCGATGCCTTCGCCGACGATGTCGGTCACGCGGTCGGTCATATTCAGGGTCGCGGTGAGGTCCTGGTGTTCGGCCAGGAATGACGGCAGCAATGGCGCCACGTGCTGGCGGCCGAAACCGGCGGGCGCCGAGATCATCAGGTGGCCGGTGGCGCGGGCGCTGCGTTCGGCCACGGCTGATTCGGCTTCCTCGAGCTCGGCCAGGATGCGCTGGCAATCCTCGAGAAATGCCGTGCCCTCGTCGGTGAGGGCCAGTTTGCGCGTGGTTCGTTGCAGTAACTTGACGCCGAGGCGTGCTTCGAGCGCATCGAGCCGGCGGCCGATCATGGCCGGCGCAATGCCTTCCGCGCGCGCAGCAGCCGACAGGCTGCCCCTGGCAACGACCTCGACAAAGGTTGAAATCTGTCTGAATTGACCCATCGTGAACTTTCTATCTGTGACAAAAACGCATGGATGAAGTGATATTTAGTCTCGTTTGCGTAACTAAAGAGTGAATATACTGGAAAAAAAGCCATGGTGTCACCGAGCCGACACACAAAAAAAGAAACCGGCGTGCGCACTGTGGGGGTGCTTATAATTTGGTATGGAAGTTAACTTTTCTCTTGGAGATCTTGCACATGACGCTGCCTTCTGCTCAACCTCTTAATCTGCCCCAGGGCATGGAAATTACCGGTGACATCAAACCCGGTTACGAAGCCATCCTCACCACCGAGGCGTTGAGTCTCGTGGTCAAGCTCACGCGCGAATTCGAGGCGCGTCGCCAGCAGTTGCTGGCCGTGAGGGTAGAGCGCGCCAAGCGTCTGGACGCCGGCGAACGTCCCGACTTCCTGCCCGAGACCGCAGAAATCCGCAACGGCGACTGGACCATCGCGCCGATTCCTGCTGCGCTCGAATGCCGCCGCGTGGAAATTACCGGCCCGGTCGAGCGCAAGATGGTGATCAACGCCCTTAACTCGGGCGCCGACAGCTATATGACCGACTTCGAGGATTCCAATACGCCCAACTGGGATAACCAGATCACCGGCCAGATCAATATGAAGGATGCGGTGCGCCGCACCATCTCGCTCGAGCAAAACGGCAAGTCGTACAAGCTCAACGATAAGGTTGCCACGCTGGTGGTGCGTCCACGCGGCTGGCACCTTGATGAAAAACACGTGCTGGTCGATGGCAAGCGCATTTCCGGCGGCATCTTCGATTTTGCCCTGTTCATGGTGCACAACGCCAAGGAGCAACTGGCGCGCGGCGCCGGCCCCTATTTTTACCTGCCGAAAATGGAATCGCACCTGGAAGCGCGCCTGTGGAACGATATTTTCGTCATGACGCAAAACGAGTTGGGCCTGCCGCAGGGCACCATCAAGGCTACTGTGCTGATCGAAACCATCCTGGCTGCATTCGAGATGGACGAGATCCTGTACGAGCTGCGCGAACACAGCTCGGGCCTGAACGCCGGCCGCTGGGATTACATCTTCTCGTGCATCAAGAAATTCAAGCTGGACAAGGATTTCTGCCTGGCCGACCGCGCCAAGGTGACGATGACCGCGCCGTTCATGCGTGCTTACGCGCTGCTGCTGCTCAAGACCTGCCACAAGCGCAACGCACCGGCCATCGGCGGCATGGCGGCGTTGATTCCGATCAAGAACGATCCGGAGAAAAACGATGTCGCCATGGGCGGCGTCCGCAACGACAAGGCGCGCGACGCCACCGACGGCTACGACGGCGGCTGGGTCGCACATCCGGGCCTGGTCGAACTGGCGATGGGCGAATTCACCAAGGTCCTTGGCGACAAACCCAACCAGATCGACAAGCAGCGCCTCGACATCGAGGTCACGCGCGAACAGCTGCTCGACTTCAAGCCCGAAGCGCCAATCACCGAGGCTGGCCTGCGCTACAACATCAATGTCGGCATCCACTACCTGGGCAGCTGGCTGGCAGGCAATGGCTGCGTGCCGATCCACAACCTGATGGAAGATGCTGCGACGGCCGAGATCAGCCGTTCGCAAGTGTGGCAATGGATCCGTTCCGACAAGGGCGTATTGGAAGACGGCCGCAAGGTCACGGCCGACATGGTGCGGACGATGATTCCGGAAGAGCTGGCCAAGGTGCAGCGCGATGCGCCCGGTGGCGACGGCCCGACCTATCCGCGCGCCGCGCAAATCTTCGAAGAGATGTCCACTTCGACCGAGTTTGCCGAGTTCCTGACCTTGCCGCTGTACGAAGAAATCTGATCCGGATCGGCAACCTTCAAGTCATCGTCCCCGCGCACGCGGGGACCCATGCTGAGTACGCAGATACGCCACACATGGATCCCACTGGCGTGGCGGTCTTCCCCGCACTCGCTGCAGTCACCTCAAAAATCGTTCTTCCACAAGCGCAAAGCCGTAAACGTCGCCAGCGGCGTGTCGATCTTGTCGAGCTTGCCAGCCTTTACCATTTCCTTTGCGATTGCCGGTTCGCGATAGCGCAGGAACGGGTTGGTGGCCTTTTCGATCGCGATCGTGCTGGGCACGGTGGGCAGGTTGTGCTCGCGCTTGTCGGTCTCTACTTTTACCCTTTCCTGCAGTGCCACGTTATCGGGCTCGACCATGCGCGCGAAGCGCAGGTTGGATAGGGTATATTCATGGGCGCAGTACACCTTGGTATCATCGGGCAGCGCGGCCAGCTTGCCGAGTGAGCTGATCATCTGCGCGGGCGTGCCTTCGAACAGCCTTCCGCAGCCGCCGGCAAACAGGGTGTCGCCGCAGAACAGCCAGGTGGGCTCGGCATCGAGCGGTGCGCGCACGTAGGCAATGTGGCCCATGGTATGACCCGGCACATCGAGTACGCTCACGCGCAGCGCCAGGCCCGGCACGTCGATCTGCTTGCCTTCGCCGACGGGCAGGGTGACGGTGGCGATGCTCTCGTTGCGCGGTCCGTAAACGGGAACCTGGTAATGCTGTAATAATTCGGGAACGCCGCCGATGTGGTCAGCGTGATGGTGGGTCAGTAGAATGGCGGTGAGCCTGAGGCCGTGTTCCTTGAGCGCGGCCAGGACCGGCTTGGCTTCGCCGGGATCGACGACAGCAGCGTGTACGTCGTCATGGATCAGCCACAGGTAGTTGTCTTTAAACGCTGGAATCGTAAGAACACTGAGAGCTTGTTGAGAAGATATGGTCATTGGATCGCTAAAGGCTGGACATGGATAAAGCAGGTTCGGAGCAATCCATTATAGCGCTGGAAGGCTGGCTGCAAACGCCCGCCGGTGTGTACATGCGTGCGTGGGAACAAACGTGTCTTGATAATTTAACGGTAGATATTTTCGGCTACAACGCGGTGCAGATCGGCCTGCCGCAGATCGACGCGCTGGCCGCCAACCGCATGCCCAACAAGTGGTTGGTAGACCGCAAGGTACGGCCGGAAAACATCGTGCCAACCTCGCTGTCCGCGCCTGCCGGCACCATGGTCACGATGACCGCGCCGGTGATTGCCATGCCGCCGGCGCGGCCCGTCTCCCTCACCTGCGATTTCACCGAACTGCCGTTCGCCTCGCACAGCCTGGACCTGGTGGTACTGCCGCATGTGCTCGAGTTTTCCACCGATCCGCACCAGGTGCTGCGCGAAGTCGAGCGCGTGCTGATACCCGAAGGGCAGGTGATCATTTGCGGTTTCAATCCCACCAGCCTGTGGGGTGCGCGCCATGTGCTGCGCCGCGTGGGTGGCGCCTCGTTCCTGCCGCCCACGGAATCGCTGATTACCATGCCGCGCATGAAGGACTGGCTGAAATTGCTCAATATGGGCGACAGCCACAGCCACCTCGGCTGCTACGCGCCCGCCTGCCGCACAGAAAAATGGCTGCAACGCTACGCATTCATGGATAATGCCGGTCCGCGCTGGTGGCCGTTCTTTGGCGGCGTGTATATCATCCAGGCCATCAAGCGCGTGAAAGGCATGCATCTGATCGGCCCGGCGTGGGCCAAGAAATCGGCAACGGCCCCGGCGGTCGTGCCGGCAACCAACAAAAGACGGGAACAGCAGGATGGATAAGGTCGAAATTTTTACTGACGGCGCATGCAAGGGCAACCCTGGTCTCGGTGGCTGGGGCGCATTCCTGGTGGCTGGCAACTCCGAGAAGGAAATCTGCGGCGGCACGCGCGACACCACCAACAACCGCATGGAATTGCAAGCCGTGATCGAAGCCCTGAGCATTCTCAAGCGGCCCTGCGACGTCGTGCTGCACACCGACAGCCAGTACGTGCAAAAGGGCATCAGCGAGTGGATCCATGGCTGGAAAGCACGCGGCTGGAAAACCGCTTCGAAGGAACCGGTCAAGAACGAAGACCTGTGGAAGGCGCTCGATATCGCGCAAGCGCTGCACACTGTGGAGTGGCGCTGGGTACGCGGCCACAACGGCCACCCCGGCAACGAGCGCGCCGACATGCTGGCCAACCGCGGCGTGGAAGTGGCGCGCGCCGCCAGTAAGAAGTAAAACTGGCCAGCCTGTTATACTAGCCCGCTTGTCTGTAGCAATCACCGAAACACTATGCGCCAAATCGTACTCGATACCGAAACCACCGGCATCAACCCCAAGCTGGGCAACCGCATCATCGAGATCGGCTGTGTCGAACTCGAAAACCGCATGCTGACGGGGAACAACTTCCACGTCTATATCAATCCCGACCGCGATTCGGAAGAGGGCGCGCTCAACGTCCACGGTCTGACCACCGAGTTCCTGAGCGACAAGCCGCGCTTTCACGAAATCGTCGAAGACTTGCGCGCCTACATACAGGGCGCCGAAGTCATCATCCACAACGCACCGTTCGACCTGGGGTTCCTGAACCACGAATTCAAGCTGCTGAACCTGCCGGAATTCAGCAGCCACATCGGCAGCGTGATCGACACCCTGGTGCAAGCGAAAGAACTGCACCCCGGCAAGCGCAACTCGCTGGACGCGCTGTGCGACCGCTACGGCATCTCCAACGCCCACCGCAAACTGCACGGCGCGCTGCTCGATTCGGAGTTGCTGGCCGACGTCTATCTGGCGATGACACGCGGCCAGAACAGCCTGGGCATGGATGTGGAAGAGGTCAAACCGGCCGGCAGCGAATTGCTGGCGCCGGTGGCCATGGCCGACATCATCTTCCTGCCAGCCTCGGACGACGAACTGGCAGCGCACGTGGAAGCGCTGGCCGGCCTGGACAAGGCTGTCAAAGGACAATGCATCTGGACCGCCGCCATGGCGCAGCAATTATCGGCGTGAGAGACAACGGAAGAATTTTCACGTTGGCCCTTCCATTTTGACTGGGACGTATCGTATAATTCGCCTCGCTTCGGGAGGTTAGCTCAGGGGTAGAGCACTGCATTCACACTGCAGGGGTCGCAAGTTCGAAACTTGCACTTCCCACCAAGAATATCCTTTATTTTCAACGGGTTGCATCGCGCAGGCGAGCTCTGTTACAAATTTGGGGCAAATTTGGGGCAATGCGAAATGCACTCCCCTATGAAAAAACCGGCCTAGGCCGGTTTTTTTTCGCCCTGATTTCAGTCAAATCTGGGGAACTCATCTACGCGTTTTTCATTGCTCTGGCGGTAGAGCTGGAGCAGGCGCTGGCGCTTGTCATCTTCCAGTCCGGCATGCACCCATTTCCCGTACGTACGCATGACCAGTGTCGTGTCTGCGTGACCGAGCTGGCTCGCGACATACAGCGGGTTGGCGCCGAGCATCAGCAAATTGGACGCGAACGAATGCCGCGTTTGGTACGGGTTGCGGAAGCGCACTTCGGCAATCTCGAGGATTTCCTTCCAGCGTTTATAAATCGGCTTGTCGCCATTCCACTGCTGCCGGGTCGTTGGATTGACAAAGACCAAGCCGGCATCCTGGCCGGTATACGGCAGTTGCCCGTTCAGTGCCGCCAGCGCACCCACGCGCAGGTCGATATTGCGCAATCCGGCGGGTGTCTTTGCCGTATGCTTGGTTTCGCCGTCCACGTAGGCTCCCTCGACGGCAACGTAATGCCGGTCTTTGCGCACCGCCTTCCACTGCAGGGCGATATATTCCGAGGGGCGCATGCCGGTGCAGAACGCGAACTGCAGCATGTTGCGATCCTCCTCGCGGCTGCATGACAGCAGGATCGCTTCGATCTCGTCAATGTCGAAAGGATCGGCCCGGAAGGTACTGGTGCGCTGCTCGCGCGGCAAAAGCTTGGACAGCTTGATGCTGTCGAACGGGTTGGCTTCCAGCAGGTCCTCCGTGACGCCCAGTTCCATGGCGTTGCGCATCGGTGTGAGGATCAGCTGGATCGTCTTGCGTTTCACGGTAAGCGACATGATCCAGGTGCGCAGATCCCGCGCTGTAACGCTCGCGGCCGGCACCTGCTTCCATTTCGGATAAAGGTGTGTCTGCGCCACCTGCTGATAATTGTTATAGCTCGAGAGCGCCAGATTGCGTTCAGCGATACGCAGGTAATCATCGAGCAGCTGGCCCACTGTGGTGGGGCGCGGCGGCGCCTTTCTTGGCGTGGCCGGCAGCGGCTTCTGCATCGCCTTGACCGTCTTGGAGTTGGGGAAGAAATCCTTGTAGCGGAAACTGTTCTTTGCGATCGAATTGACGACCTCGCCGTAAAGGCGCGTGGCATACGCGATGTTTGTCTTGGTGTGGGCCAGTCGCAGCGACTCGCGGCAGCGCTTCCCCTGATACTGAAAAACGATACGGATCGTTTCTGACCGTACGCCCTTGCGCAACTCTATTCCCGCGCCGCTGTGCCTTGCTCCCATGATTCCACCCATTTTTCCGCGGCCGGCAAATTCACCCACAACATGTCGTCGACCACCTTGCAGTGCGCGCCATCGCGCCATTTGCCGGCGCGCCGGCGGGCATGAACCGATGCGGCAGTGTCGCCCGTCAGTTCCTCGTATTTTTTCACTTTGACCCATTTCATCGGATGACTCATTTGACACCTCCGGCCGTGGTTTGGTTGCATCGCCTGGATGGCAGGAGCGGCTGGCGGTCTGCGCAGCGCCAGCCGCAGGGAGGGCTAGTACTCCGTCAGCGCCAACGGCACTTTGCGGCCGCTATGCAGATCGTCCTGGAATGCCAGCGCCTTGCGATAGCCTTCAGTGAAATTGCGCACAGCACGCATCGGTACCGTCTCGCGCTTGGAGCGGCACCGAGACCGCTCCGCCGCGTACGAGGTATGCACCGGCGTCATGTCCCATTCCAGCGCAACGATCAGGGCGTAGGGCTCGCCATCGGACTGGCAGCTGAACGTCCCGCCGGAGCCGGTGGCCAGGGCATCGTCCAGCGCGGTGCGCAAGTCGAGCAGGGCTACCCGGTCCCCGACGATGACGCCGATCTCATCCCAGCGGGACGGACCCATGAAATGCAGCATACGTTCGCTCATCACAGCCTCCTTGTGGTCATGCGCCGAACTACAGCGCGATCAGTATGTCGAAATGACGAGGCCAGTATGGAAGGGCTTGCGCACGCGGGAAAGCGAAATGGAACGGAAATATCGAATGGATCAAAGTGCAGCGGTGACTGGTGCGCAAGCTGTGCTTCAGCAGCTAAATTCACGGGCCGAATCTGCGCGCGTTTGATGTGGCACAAGGGGGCGAAGATTGCCGGGTTCAGGATTGAATATTTGGCGCCAATCGGGGAGGGCGGCATGGCACGCATTATCGAGTTTCCCAAGATCCATCGCCGCTTTTACGCGATGCCCAAGCCGGGGCCTGGCGCCGGGCCGGCGCGGTGGTTACTGTGGTGTGTTGCGCTGGTTGCCGGTGCACTGGCCGCGCCGCTGTTCCTGCTGCTATCCCTGTTGATCGGCCTGTGGCCGGTGCTTTGGTGGATTCTGGTCGCGGATGTCATCGTCCAGTTGATACGCATCGTGTTCATTGGCGGGATGTCGGCCGTGCTGGGGTGGCTGCACTTGTCGGTGCTGGCAGGTGTCGCCATCCTGGTGGCGCTGCTCGTCAACGCATTGGCTGATAAGGAAAGGGTGCGGCTGTGAGCACATGGAACCAGGCAATTCTTGCCCGCGCTGTGTTGGCGCCGGATCAGGCAAAGCAGCTGGCGGACAAGGTCATCGCGTGGCTTGCTGACGAGGGCATCATTCTCGATGCGCCGTCAAACTGTGATTTTGATGACAGCCTCTGCTATCCGCCCGGTCCGGATTTTTTGAAGGTCCATAACTTGGAGGACCTTGGGCCGGATCCGACTCGCTTCGCCGATTCTTACCGAGTGGGGATGAGGGATATGCGGCTGGTGCTAGGGCGTGGCCCGGTATTCAACGCGCAGGGGCGGTTCCTCTCTGCGCATTGTCCTTCCTGCCAACAGCCTGTGCAGGTTGACGACCTTCTTCGTTCCGGCGAATCCTGGATCAGCGGTGAGTGCGACGTGATGCAGTGTCCCCACTGCGAAGTGGATTGCGAACTCCCGCTGTGGGAGCACGACGATATCGCCTTCGTGATGCTTGCATTTGAGTTCTGGGACTGGGCAGTTTTATCGGAACGTTTCGTGGCGTCCGTTGGCGATAAGCTTGGCGTCAAGGTGACGCTTTTGACCGGAAAGCATTAAGCGCCAATCTCAGAGGACCATTGCCTTAAAGCCGGCTGGCCGTTGCGCTGATCCAGCATGTAGGTGGCTGGCGCGTCCAAGTCAATTAAAAGATCTTATCGATCCCCGCAGATCACCCCGCATATTTTAGCTGCGAAATTCGTTGGTGCATTCATCGGCATTGATCAATATCAACGAGTTTCTGGTGGCGCTAGGCAACATGGCTCCATGTTCAGCCAGCAGGATGCCCGATGACCAGCAATATTTTATTCTTGGCTGCCCCGACGCGCCGCCTGATGCCGTGGCTGTCAAAACAACTGCCAGTGGTCAATGGATGGTTTTCCGCGCGCCGGGCAACGCACGCCGTGGCGGTCGCCCTGCTTTTGGCGCCGGCGGCGCTCCGAGTGGATTCCATCAATACAGATCTTGGCGGCCATCTTGGCCACCGCTAACGAGGCTGGGAGAGATGGTTCTCTGTCGGGAAACGGCCGTCCCCTGCAACTCCCGCTCGACCTGATCGACGAGGATCCCTTGCAGCCGAGGGCTGACAATAGTCCAGGCTTTTCGGCGCCCAGCCTGCGCGAACTCGGTGAGTCCATTCGACGGCGTGGCATCAAGACCCCTCTCTCGGTGCGCAGGCATCCACAGCATCCGGGCCGCTACATCATCAACCATGGCGCCCGGCGCTTTCGCGCGGCCAGGTTGGCGGGACTGCAGACCGTTCCGGCTTTCGTCGATGACGATTACAACGAAGCCGACCAGGTCGTCGAAAACCTGCACCGCAACGATCTGACAGCACGCGAGATTGCCGACTACATCGGCCGCGAGCTGGCGCGGGGACTGCGCCGGAAGGAGATTGCGCAGCGCATCAGCAAGTCCGCTGCATACATCACCCAGCATGCGGCGCTGCTGGATCTGCCCGAGCCAATTGCGGAAGCGTTCAATGCGGGGCGTGTGCGCGACGTGACGCTGGTCAACGAACTTGTGTTGGCCTGGAAAATCCAGCCGGATACGGTGAGCGTATGGCTGGCAGAACCTGCCCAGGAAATTACACGCGGCACGGTTCGCCTCCTGCGTGAATTCCTTTGCCAGGAAATTTTAGATGATGCTGCTGTCGCGGTTGCCGACGCTGGCGTACTCGCCGTAAGTAAATCTCAGCAGTCGGAAACTATCGCTGGCGCTGCTTTTCACGGAGCGCTTCAGTTCAAGCACGACGGTAAAATTTGCGCACCGTTACTGCGGCGCCGACCATCCGCGCCGACCTCAGTGTGGGTGCGCTACGCCGATGGCAGCGCGGCCGAGATAGCGGTGGCGACGCTGGTGGTCGCAGGGTGGGAGCACCGACCATCCAGGTAACAGCGCATTGTCGAGGACGGGTTCAAGTCAAGTAATAGCAATATTATTACTATCGACGGAATATTATTCTTACCGTAATAATAATATTATTACTATCGTTTTCATTTGATTTGCCACAAACCTGGCCGTAGTGGGAGGAATACTCTTATTACTGGAAGGAGGGCGACATCATGGATCAAAACGCCGACAGCACCACCCGCATCATGGCCGCTGCGAACGAACTGTTTGACCAAGGCGACCGTGCGCAATTTCCCACCGTTGACGCTGTACGCAAGGCCGCGCACGTTAGCATGAACGACGCCACCAGCGTCATGAAGGAATGGCGCCGCATGCAGATCGTCGGCCGAAGGCCTGATCCCGTAGCGGTGCCTCCAGCCCTGCAGGACATTCACCGTGCCGGGCTGGAGGCATTGTGGGTTGCAGCGCAGGAGCATGCCAGCCAAAGCATGGCGAACATGCGGGCTGCGTGGGATGCGGAGCGCACGGAAAACGAACGACTGAACCGCGAAATGGTCGAAGCCTTCGAGGCACAGGCGGCTGAACTGGAACATGCCAACGGTGAACGAGCAGCTTGCAGTCAGCGCATCGCCGAACTGGAAGCCGAGGCACTCGCCCACCTGGAGTCGATGTCCCGGATGGCATCGAACTTGAGCGCGGCGCAGGCAGAGGTGCGCACCCATGCAGCGCGCGCGGTGGAGATCGAGCGGCGCGCCGACGAGCTACGCAGCGAGCTTGACCGCGCCCATGCCGCAAATGCCGCCCAGGCGGCGAAAGAAGCAGCCAGCCAGACGGAGCTTGCTGCAGTTCGCGCCGAGATGCTGCACTTGATGCAGATGGTTTCGGGCGCAATCGGCGGCAGAATTCCTGCGACAAAAGACTATAGTGATCGGAAACGACAGTGACCGCGACGACGCGCCATGCTAGGAGAAATAGATGAGCCAGAGGGTCTTGGTAATGAACGGCCAGCGCCTGCTCCAAAGCGAGAGCGACGGCAAATGGGTGACCAACAAGGTCGATAAGGCAGGGCAGCTCAAGCCGGGCATTTACTGTCTCGATGCCGCGCAGCCAGCGGGCAAGACCAGGCCTCATCTTGGCGTCATCGTCCATGCGGACCGGCAATCGGTTTTCCAGCAGTCGGGGCAGTCACTCGTCAGGCACGATGCCGATGCCTTCGCGCAGACGCCGGCGCACGGTGTGGCTGCGCGGATCGAATACGCCCAAGGCAAGGCAAGCTGCGAACAGGAAGGTCAGCAAGTGCGGCGTGGTATCAGGCGCTAGCGGCCACCGCAAGCCAATGTTCCACATGTCGCCAGGACCAAAATCGCGCAAAGGACACCGCATCGCATCATGTACAACCAGATATTCTTCACCAACGTGCTGCGCACGCTCGATGAACAGGGCATGACCAAGAGCGAGCTGGCCGACAAGGCCGGCATTTCGGTGTCGTTCCTGTCCGACCTGACCAATGCGAAAGCCAATCCCTCGCTCAAGGTGCTCGACGCCATCGCTCGCGCCCTCAACACAGCCCTGCCGGCGCTGCTGGAAATCACCGACCTTGACGACGCCACGCTGGCCGCGCTGATGGAGGGCCAAACCAGCCAGAGCCTGCCCGGTGGCATGGTGCGCATCACCGCTGTACTTACACCGTTTCAAGCGTTTACGGTGAAGCGCTGGGACGAGGAAAATCGCAGGAAGGTCAAGCGCTGATTTGCGCCCGCTACCAGCGCGGCAAAGGGCACTGCGTGCACATATTTGGGAAACAGCCGAAAGCATTGAGATCCCCTGAATTCCCCAAAATACGCGAATTTTAATGAACTTCTAGAAACCATTAAGTCGTCATTTTCGGGGTCAGTAACGCCCTAATTTGAGACGGGATACTAGTTGGCAGTCTGCACTGCGGCTAGTTTTTTTTGCAGTTGCTCCAGGCGGACTAAGAATTCTTCAACTGTCGGGATCAAGGTTTCTCGCAAATGAAATGTTGATAGCGTTTTGGACCCTCTGGAAGACATTCTGTCTTTAACAATGGCTAAGCAGGTCTGCCAAAAAACTAACTCTTCAAGTTGCCATGTTCTTTGGGCTCCAACGTGTTCGTAACGTGCGTGCACTGACCGTGATATCTGGTTAATCTTAGCACTCTGACTGGCCAAAATAGCGTTGGCCATGTCGGTGGCTTCAATATAGCTAAATATTGGTTGATCTGTGTAGAAGGCATCCCCGCCACCTTTGGTGTCGATACGAGACGCCCAGACCGACGCATCCCTCTCTAACTCATCCATCCAGGTCGAGGCCCAATTAAAAAAGGCGTTATGACGCGCTTTTTTTTGAGCGGTTTCATAATGGTTTGAAAATTCTTGAAACTCCGACATTTCGATGCTGTTGAATCTATATCCGAATGCGCTCTCACGGTCAAAGTAACCGCGAGGAACTCGCCGCTGGTCTCCGAAGTCGATCAATCCCTGAGCACCAATTCGATCTATAACCCCTTTTGCCGCAGATAAAATATCGGTCGGCGAATCGTTGATCAGCTGATCCTTTGCTAACTTAAGAAGAATACCTGTCACATGGAAAAGTTCTCCCCATTCGGTATACTCCAGGTTCAAAAATTTGTTGTGCGCCTCCTCTGCGAGGAGTGCGAATTCGTTGTCTTCTAGATCCCGGCTGTACCACAGGCGCCGCCAAAGAGGTTGCTCATTGGTTGCAAAGTATCGACTGAACTTAATGCCCTCCGCCGCTTCGTTGGCAGAAATACGCCCGTTTGAGAAAAACGACGAGTAAATATCAGGTGAGAGTGCCAAGTCCCAAGAGTCAGTAATCTTGTGAAGCGATAAACGCGTCTCCGCTTCCGAAGCTTCAGGCGTAGGATCATCAGTGCCAAACCTTATCCTACTCAATAAAAAACCGCCATCCTTAGATTTCACGATGTCGTTAGCTGTTACAGTTCCTGCTCGGTACTCCATGCTAAGTGAAAAAATATCGAGTACAAGCCGGTCAAGAAAGGCCGAATTCTCTTTTAAACGTTTTTCTTGTACTGGCATGCACGACCACATGTCAGCGAAGTCGAGCACAGCTTGGCGAACCAATCGCAAGTTGTTATGTTTGCCGCGCTGTTCTACTTCCCGTATTAAATTTTTTCGCGTTTTCAGGATGTTGATGGCGTCATCATCTACTAATTCCATGATGAAGCTATCGACTGCGGCTCTAACTTGTGGCCTCACATGAAATGTCCTGCCGATTACCTTTTCTTTGATCTTGCTGAACTTTACATCTGGACTTTCGATCTTCTCTTCATTCGCCAAGATCACCACGCGATACCCTTCGTGTTCTACGAACTGGTTGATATAGCCAAGCACCTCGGCTGGCGCGATGCGGCAACGTTCAAAATCGTCAAAAATCAAGACAGCTCCGTCCGGGCCGGCCATTTCCCCCAACTCTGGTAAACTTAAATTCAGCGTGTCATCGTCTTTGTCACCATCAATGTCAACTTTCAGAGAAACCTTTACCATAGATTTGATAATAGACCAAGAACGCTGAACCCCTTTGCTGGCCAAGCGGGGGTGAAGCTGCTGGAAAAATTGGTCAGAAATATCTGAAATAGTAGAGACCCCGTAAAGCGACACGTAGAGACACCGCTTACCATGAATTTCGAGCAGCTTCTCTCGTACGTTGTTAATGAACCAAGTTTTTCCACAGCCCCATGGACCCTCAATGAGGACGGAAAAATATGGAGCGATTGTGTTGGTGCAATATCGGATCAGGTAGCTTTCTAAAGCTTGGTTGATATTTTGATCTTCGGACGTTTCAGTGATCATTTTTTTCGGAAAAGATGAATCGAGTTGGATATCGGGGAGCTTGAATTTTAGGATCAGTGATTGCAAATGACGTGCTTTGATACGCTAATAATAAACAAATAAATTATCCATTCTTAGTTGCCTTCGTATGTGTATAGGTTATGCAGACTTTACAATGGCGCCTTGAAAAACTAAGAACAGTGACAGCCCCGCGAAGAGCTGACGCTGCCAGTATTCCCGGATTTGTGTGAAATCCTGTCAATAGTAATTAGTATTAGAGCGCTAGCTGGATCTCGCATGATAGTCATTACGCCATAATTCGTTCCGCGCCGATCCAAAAACGACGCGTTCGACATGGTCGGACCGCGGCACCGTCACTTCAAAGCGGCCGCTTTTCCCTGGCCGAGTCAGTGCCATGTCGATCAATAGCCGCGCAGTGAAACCTTCCTGCACGACCCTGATGTCCTCTGCGAGGATTGCGCTGTGGAAAATGGGGCCGCCGATTTTCAGCGAAGACTTTCCGTCACGAAGCTACACCTCGCGAGGGGAAAACAGACGTCATTTGTCTTAGCAATCTTATGGAAAAACATGGCGGTGCTTCCTAGGCGTTTCATTGTAGCGGATTTCCCTTACAGCCTTCGACCACGTTATCGTGGTTTGGTTTCTCCGGGTGTCGAGCTATTTTTTTGACTGGACTTCGGTGTCCTGTTTTTATCTTGTTAATTTCGTTACGCTGGTTTTTGTCGCCGGTTTGTTGCAGCCATGGACGGCAAATGTCTTTGGCGTGCTGATGCCGGCATCCCTGCGCGCCAGCCGCTCGCCTGTCGCGGGTTCCCGGGCCTCGGCTGCAAACAGGGAACAGAGCGAGGCTATCGTCCGCTTGCGTTGCCGAGCGCAGCGTAGCGAGCGATGACGTCATGCAGCCTGCCAGCTTGGTTCACATCGATTGCAGCGGTTTTGCTGTGGGTGGGAGCGTACCGCAGCTCTAGTCGTTCCAACAGTCCATTGCCTTTCCCGACGGGACAGTTGTGCCAGGTGCCGAGCGTACGACTATTGCCGCGTGCCGAGCAATATTGAATCCAGCTATGCCTGGCTGGGCTGCTTTGTTCGGCGATGCAGTGAATTTTGAGGACGGCCTGCACGGTCGTCAGCGTGCTGGTTGCGCGAGGCTCTATCGTTACGCTCAGGACGCCGTCATTGGCCTTGTCCCGGTTTGCGCGTGATCAGAGACGACCGCAGGTCGGGCACCGCGACGATCAGGCTGATAATTTCCGTGCCGGTCAACAAAGAAACACGACACCAGCGATCTTGTTGCGTCTTCAATTTAGATTCACTGAATCCACTTTCCACGCACACACTTTTCCCCATCTCAACAGTCCAGGCCGCCTGATTTGCGCCGGCTCAAACGCAACGCACGTTACGCGCGATTTCGTGCCGATTGCGGTGTCCGCCAGTTTTTGCCTGCGCTAGATTGGAACCATCGACGGAGGCAAGTCATGGACGGTCTGGCAGACAACGAAACACTGGCGCGCGCGCAGCGCAAGCTCGAACGGGACATGGGCCCGGTCCTGCTCGCGGCGCTGCACGACCCGCGCACGGTCGAGATCATGCTCAATGCGGACGGGCGCCTGTGGCACGAGCGCCTGGGCGAGTCGATGCGCTGCATCGGCAGCCTGCGCGCGGCGCAAGGCGAGGCGCTGATCCGCACCGTTGCCAGCTCGCTCGGCAAGACCGTCACCGCCAGTACCCCGCTGGTGGAAGGCGAGCTGCCGATCGACGGCTCGCGCTTCTCCGGCCAGCTGGGCCCCATCGTCACCGCGCCGACGTTCGCCATCAGGAAGCGTGCGGTTGCCGTGTTTACGCTTGAGGAGTACGTGGAGGCGGGCATCATGTCGCAGCGCCACTATGAGGCGCTGGTGGACGCCATCCACCGCCACCTGAATATCCTGGTGAGCGGCGGCACCGGGTCCGGCAAGACCACCGCCATCAACGCCATCATCCGGGAGATGGTCAGGCACGATCCCGCCGAGCGGATGTGCATCATCGAAGACATCGGCGAGATCCAATGCACTGCCGAGAACTACGTCCAGTACCACACCACCATCGATGTGACGATGACCGCGCTGCTCAAGGTCATCTTGCGCATGCGGCCGGACCGCATCCTCGTCGGCGAGGTGCGCGGCGCCGAAGCGCTCGACCTGCTCGACGCCTGGAACACCGGCCACGAAGGCGGCGCCGCCACGCTTCACGCCAACAACTCGCGCGCGGCGCTCCGGCGCCTGAAGTCCCTGATCAGCCGCAACGACGCCGCGCCCACAGACATTGAACCGCTGATCGGCGAGGTGGTTCACATGATTGTCCATATCGCCCGCACCCCCGAAGGCCGCCGCGTCAAGGAAATCATCGAGATTTCCGGCTACGAGGACGGCCAATATCTCACCCGAACCATCCAAGGAGATTGACATGATTGCTGCAAAAATGATCCCCGCTGCCTGGAGCCGCCGCCGGCTGCTCGCGCTGTTCGCTGTGATGCTGCTGGCGCTGCTGGTGCTCTCGCCGCATCCCGCCTGGGCGGCGGAGGGTACCGGCGGCTCGCTGCCTTATGAATCCTGGCTGACCAACCTGCGCAACTCGGTCACGGGACCGGTCGCTTTCGCGCTGTCGATCATCGGCATCGTCATCGCCGGCGGTGTGCTGATCTTCGGCGGCGACCTCAATGGCTTCTTCCGCACCCTGATCTTCCTGGTGCTGGTGATGGCGCTGCTGGTCGGCGCGCAGAACGTGATGAGCACCTTCTTCGGCCGTGGCGCGGAAATCGCGGCGTTGCAGGATGTCTCTGCCTCGCCGCTGCGCCACATGGCAGCCACGCTCACGAACCGGGTGGCGTGATCATGGCCCTGCGCGCGATCCCCATCCGCCGGGCCGGCAACCGCCAGAACCTGTTCATGGGCGGGGACCGGGAGCTGGTGATGTTCTCCGGCGTGATGGCGTTCGCGCTGATTTTCAGCGCGCAGGAATTGAGGGCCACGGTCGTCGGCCTGCTGCTGTGGTTCTGCGCGCTGTACCTGTGCCGGCTGATGGCCAAGTCCGATCCGAAGCTGCGCTTCGTGTACATGCGCCACCGGCGCTACCGGCCGTACTACCCGGCGCGCAGCACGCCGTTCCGCGTCAATCCGAACAGCCAGGGGAAGCAATACAAATGATCACCACCACTACTGCAATCGCGCTGCTCGGCACCGTGATGCTGCTCCTGCTGTACCTGCGGCTGCGCGCCGCTGGCAGCCACCTGGAGCTCAAGCGCCACCGCTCGAAAGGCGCCGGTTTTGCCGACCTGCTCAACTACGCCGCCATGGTGGACGACGGCGTCATCGTCGGCAAGAACGGCGCGTTCATGGCCGCCTGGCTGTACGAGGGCGAGGACAACGCCAGCAGCACCGAGGAGCAGCGCGAGATGGTGTCGTTCCGCCTGAACCAGGCGCTGGCCGGCATGGGCAGCGGCTGGATGATCCACGTCGATGCGGTGCGCCGCGCTGCCGCCAGCTATCCGCCGGCGAGCGCCTCACATTTCCCCGATCCGCTCACCGCCGCCGTGGACGAGGAGCGCCGCCGACTGTTCGAAAAGCTCGGCACGATGTACGAAGGCCTGTTCGTGCTGACCGTGACGTACTTTCCACCGCTGCTCGCGCAGCGCAAGTTCGTCGAACTGATGTTCGATGACGAGGCAGCACCGCAGGACCGCAAGGCGCGCACGCGCAACCTGATCGATTACTTCAAGCGCGAATGCATGAACGTCGAGTCGCGCCTGTCCGCCGCCGTCAGCCTCAGGCGCCTGCGCAGCGAGCGGATCGTGCAGGAGGACGGCGGCAGCGTCACGCATGACGACTTTCTGCGCTGGTTGCAGTTCTGTGTCACGGGCCTGAACCACCCCGTGCTCCTGCCCGGCAACCCGATGTACCTGGACGCCCTGATCGGGGGGCAGGAGCTGTGGAGCGGTGTCGTGCCAAAAATCGGGCGCAAGTTCGTGCAGGCCGTCGCCATCGAGGGCTTTCCGCTCGAGTCCACGCCGGGCATCCTGACCGCGCTGGGCGAACAGCCGTGCGAATACCGCTGGTCGTCGCGTTTCATTTTCATGGACCCGCACGAAGCGGTGGCGCACCTCGACAAGTTTCGCAAAAAATGGAAGCAGAAGGTGCGCGGCTTCTTCGACCAGGTGTTCAACACCAACACCGGCAGCATCGACGAAGACGCCATGTCGATGGTGGCCGACGCCCAGTCGGCCATCGCGGAAACCAACAGCGGCATGGTCTCGCAGGGCTACTACACCAGCGTGGTGATCCTGATGGACGAGGACCGCGACAAGCTCGATGCCGCCGCGCGCCTGCTGGAAAAGGCCATCAACCGCATCGGCTTTACCGCGCGCATCGAGACCATCAACACGCTCGACGCCTTTCTCGGCAGCCTGCCGGGCCACGGCGTGGAGAACGTGCGCCGCCCGCTGATCCACACCATGAACCTGGCCGACCTGCTTCCGACCAGCACCATCTGGACGGGGGCGCACCATGCGCCATGCCCCATGTATCCGCCAGAATCGCCGCCACTGATGCACTGCGTGACCGGCGGCTCCACGCCGTTCCGCCTGAACCTGCACGTGCGCGACCTCGGACATTCACTGATGTTCGGTCCCACGAGGATGGGCAAATCCACGATGCTGGCGCTGATCGCCATGCAGGCGCGCCGCTACATGGGCATGTCGATTTTCGTATTCGACAAGGGCATGTCGATGTACCCGACCACCAGGGGCGTGGGCGGCAGCCACTTCACGGTGGCCGCCGACGACAGCCGGCTGGCCTTCTGCCCGCTGCAATTCCTGGACACGAAGGGCGACCGCGCCTGGGCGATGGAATGGATCGACACCATCCTGGCGCTCAACGGCGTCGCCTCCACGCCGGACCAGCGCAACGAAATCGGCCGGGCCGTCGTGAACATGCATGCCAGCGCCGCGCGCACCCTGACCGAGTTTGCGCTCACCATCCAGGACCAGGATATCCGCGCGGCGCTCAAGCAATACACGGTGGACGGGCTGATGGGCCACCTGCTCGACGCCGAGGAAGATGGCCTGAACCTGTCCACCTTCACCACCTTCGAGGTCGAGGAGCTGATGAACCTCGGTAACAAGTTTGCGCTGCCGGTGCTGCTGTACCTGTTCCGCCGCATCGAACGCAGCCTGCACGGCCAGCCGGCGATGATCGTGATCGACGAAGCGTGGATCATGCTGGGCCACCCGGCGTTCCGCGACAAGATCCGGGAGTGGCTCAAGTCCTTCGCCAAGAAAAACTGCGTGGTGCTGCTGGCCACCCAAAGCCTGTCCGACGCGGCGCGCAGCGGCATCCTCGACGTGATCGTCGAATCGACCGCTACCAAGATCTACCTGGCCAACCGCGATGCGCGAACCCCGGAGGCGGCGGCTCTGTACAGCCAGATGAACCTCAACGCCAGGCAAATCGAAGTCATCGCCACGGCCGTCCCCAAGCGGCAGTACTACGTCGTGTCCGAGGGCGGCTGCCGCCTGTACGAGGCCGCACTGGGGCCGCTGGCCATGGCATTCGCCGGTTCCACCGACAAGGAATCGATCGCCGCCATCAGGCAGCTCGAGGTAGAGCGGGGCGACGGCTGGCGCGATGCGTGGCTGGCGTCCAAGGGACTCGATCTCAAAGACTACGGAGCACGACCATGAATATCGGGACGATGATCACCAGGCTGGCGCGCCGGCGTGCAGCCAGTGAAGCAGGCGAACAACGGCTTGAGCCGACCATCCTCGATGGCGGCCGGCGCCAAGGCGAGAGCGAAAACCCGTACCTGGCCGCGCGCCGCACCTGGAACGACCAGAGCGCGGCCAACGCCGCCAGCCGGCAGATGTTCCAGCTGCTTGGCGTGCTGGCGCTGCTGGTGGCGCTGGCAGGCGTGGGCGGCATGGTCTATATCGGCAGCCAGTCCCGGTTCGTGCCCTACGTGGTGGAAGTGGACCGGCTCGGCCAGCAGCAGGCCGTGGCGCGCGCGGACCGCGCGGCGCCCATCGACCGGCGCGTGCTGCACGCATCGGTGGCCGACTGGATCGGCAGCATGCGCCTGGTCACTCCCGACATCGCCCTGCAGCGCAAGGCGGTATTCAAGGTGTACGCCATGCTCGCGCCGAACGATCCTGCGACGGCCAAGGCCAACGAATGGCTCAACGGCACAGAGGAAAGCAACCCGTTCAAGCGCGCCGCGCGGGAGACGGCCAGCATCGAGATCACGTCCGTGATTCCGCAAACGCCTGATACCTGGCAGGTGGACTGGATGGAAACCGTGCGCGACCGGCAGGGCGTCAAGAAGGGCGATGCGCAGCGCTGGCGCGCGCTCGTCACCATCTATGTCGTACCGGCCACGCCGGACACCACCGAAGAAGACCTGCGCAACAACCCGCTGGGGGTACACGTGCGCGACTTCTCCTGGTCGAAACAACTTTAGAGGGGAACATGATGCGCAAGCTCTTGACCATCCTGTCGCTGTGCGCGCTGGCGCCGGTGGTGCCGCTGGCGGCGGCACAGGATAACCCAGCGAAGGCGGCAAAAACGCTACCGTTGCCGGCCAGCGACGATCCGGCCGACGCCTACTTCGACCGCAAGAATCCGCGCCTGACGGCGCAGGACAAGGAAGCGCTGGCGATTGCCCGGCGCTGGGAGAAGGGCGCCGACGCCGGCGTCAAGCCGTTCGCTGGACCTGCCGGCGCGGTGCGCTTCATCTACGGCGTGCAGCAGGCCAGCGTCGTCTGCGCCGTGCTGCAAGTGTGCGACATCGCCCTGCAGCCGGGCGAGCAGGTCAACAACCTGCACGTTGGCGACCCGCGCTTCACGGTGGAACCGGCCGTGAGCGGCGCGGGCGCCACCGAGGTCCAGCACCTGATCCTCAAGCCGCTCGACGTGGGCCTGCAAACCAACCTGGTGATCACCACCAGCCGGCGCACCTACCACATCAGGCTCAGCTCCCATCGCACCGAATTCATGCAGCAGGTGAGCTTTACCTACCCCGAGGATGCGCTGGCCAGGTGGGATGCCGTGCGCACCCGCGAGAAGAAGGAACGGCAGGAACGCACGATCCCGGAGACCGGCGAGTATCTCGGCGACCTCAGCTTCCACTATGAGGTGTCCGGCACGGCGCCATGGAAGCCGGTGCGCGTGTTCAACGACGGCGTCAAGACGGTGATCCAGATGCCTGCCGCGATGGCGCAGACGGAAGCGCCAACCTTGCTGGTGGTGCGCAAGGAGGGCAGCTGGTTCTCCGGCGACGAAACGGTGATGGTCAACTACCGCGTCCAGGGCGACCGCTACATCGTCGATACCGTTTTCGACAAGGCCATCCTGATCGCCGGCGTGGGCCGCGACCAGGACCGCGTCACGATCACGAAGGGGAAATGACATGCGCTGCCTGCCACTCGTCATCGCCGCCGCATTGAGCCTGCCGGGCTGCGCCAGCGCGCCGCCACCGGCCGTGCATGGCTATTTTTTCGATGCAGCCGCAGCCACGCCAGCCTTTGCGCAGGCAGTCGCGGACGATGCCGTAAAAAAGTTGGCGGCACTGCACCCGCCGGCCCATACCCGCCTGCAACTGCTGCACCCGATGCAGGACGACTTCGGCGCCGCGCTGACGGCGGCGCTGCGCAACGCCGGCTACGCCATCGCGGAACCTGCCGCCGTTGCGGCGGTCAATACATCAGTTAACGCTGCGGTGCAGCCGGGCCCAGCGACGCTGGCCTACATCGTGGACCGGCAAGCCGAACTGGGGTTGTGGCGCCTGACCTTGCTGCTCAACGGCCAGCCGCTCTCGCGGCTGTACAGGCTTGATGGCGGCGTGGTCGTGCCGGCAAGCCACTGGATCAGGAAGGAGTAGCCATGAGCACCAGTCCCGATGCCGACATGGCGCCGGAAGCATCGCCCGGCGACCAGTCCGGCCGCTCCGGCGTGCGCCGCGTCAACAACCTGCCGATCTACATCGTGGCCGGTGCGCTGGGCGTGTTCCTGCTGATCATGGCGCTGGTGGCATGGGACCGGGCCGCCAACCAGCACCAGGGTACCAAGCCCGCCGACGAACTGCGCAAGGGGAACACCAAGATGTTTGCCGAGGAAATCGCAGGCAGCCAGAAAGACGGGATGGTGCAGCCCAAGGCGCCCGGGCCACCGGCGCTGCCGGCGGAATCCGCGCCCGGGACGATCCTGGTGGCCCGGCCTGACAACCTGGACTTGCCGCCATTGCCGCCCGGCTCACAGGGCCAAGTGAGCGGCAACACAGGTCCAACACCGCGCGACGAGGAGGCCATGCGCTTTCGCATGATGAAGATGCAGCAGTTCGACGAAGCGGTCAGGGCCAGGACGGGGTTGGCAGTGATCGCGCCGCGCAGCGCCGCTTCCAGCCCGCTTGCACCGAATGGCACAGGCGCAGGAACCGGGCCGGGGATCGGCACGGTCGCAGGTACAGACACCATGCTGGCCCGCCTGGCATCGGTACGCCAGCAAATCGACGAAAGCACCCGCGACGATCCGGCCGCCGCGTATGCAGCGCGCCTGCGGCAGATCCAGGGCGGCGGCGCGACCGACGGCCAGAACCCCGGCGATCCCGGTGCGAACGCAGCATCCGGCCACCGCAACGACATCACGCAGTTCGCAGGCTCCGCCAAGGAAGACCGCTGGCGCCTGGACGCCCGCGTCGAAGCGCCGCGCTCACCGTATGAACTGCGGGCCGGCTTCGTGGTGCCCGCCACGCTCATTTCCGGCATCAATTCCGAGCTGCCCGGGCAGATCGTGGCGCAGGTGAGCCAGGACGTGTATGACACGCCCGTCGGCAGGTACAAGCTCATTCCGCAGGGCTCGCGCCTGGTGGGTAGCTACGCCAGCGATGTCGCCTACGGCCAGTCGCGCATTCTGATCGCCTGGCAGCGCATCGTGTTCCCGGACGGGAAGGCACTCGACATCGGCGCCATGCCGGGGGCGGACGGGGCCGGCTACGGCGGCTTCAAGGACCAGGTCAACAACCATTATTTCCGCGTGTTTTCGTCCGCATTCCTGATGTCGGGCGTTACCGCAGGCGTGGCGTTGAGCCAGCCGCAGACAGGCAACGCCAACGCCCGGCCGACAGCGGGCAGCGCGCTGAGCGAAGCCATGGGCCAGCAACTGGGCCAGGCGACAGCGCAGATGATCGCCAAGAACCTCAACATCGCGCCGACGCTGGAAATCCGGCCCGGCTACCGTTTCAACGTCATCGTCATCAAGGACATGACGTTCTCGAAACCGTATAAACCGTTTGATTATTAACGCCAAGGAGAAACCATGAAACCCCTGAACCGCAGACCGGTCCCCGCGCAGATCGCGGCGATCTTGATGGCGTCGTTGATGGCCGTCAGCAGCCCGGCCATGAGCACCGGCATCCCGGTGATCGACGGCGCCAACCTGAGCCAGAACCTGATAACCGCCATTGAAAACGTGGCGCACACATTGAAGCAGATCGAGCAGTACCGGACGCAGTTGCAGCAATACGAGAACATGCTGCAAAACACGACGGCGCCGTCGCAGCAGATCTGGGATGCGGCGAATGTGACCATGAACGACCTGCGAGCATCGATCGACACGCTCAGCCACTACAAAGCGACGCTGGGCAGCATTGATGCCTACCTGCGTAAATTCCGGGACGCGTCGGCATATCAGGACTCGCCGTGTTATTCGGTGAACGGCTGTACGCAAGCCCAGTGGGACGCAATGAAGGAGGCGGAGAGGTTTGGATCCCAGTCGCAAAAGCGATCAACGGAAGCGGTGTTCAAGGGGCTCGATCGTCAACAGGAAAACCTGCAGGTCGATGCATCGAAGTTGCAGCAGCTTCAGGCCGCAGCACAAGGCGCCAATGGGCAAGTCCAGGCAATCGGCTACGCGAATCAACTGGCCAGCCATCAGTCCAACCAACTTCTCCAGGTACGGGCGTTGCTGATCGCTCAGCAAAACCTCATGGCTACGCGCTTGCAGGCTGTGGCGAACAACGAAGCCAGGCAGCAGGCGGCCAGCGACAAATATTACCGCGTGCCTGGTCCATCGAACCGTGATCTCGACAGGAGGTTCTGATGAAATGGCTTCTCATGCTTGCTTTGGTGTTTGCACTTCCTGCTTGTGATAACAAGAAGGAAGAATCCGACGCCGAACGTAAAAAAAGACACGAGGAACGGTATAAAACACCGCCTCCGGCAGACAGGTCGAAAGACAGGGGTTTTTGATATGAACCGCTCGTTTCTCCAAATTGTTATCGCATTCATCGGCCTTTGTGTCGCGGGGACGGCTTTTGCCGCAATTCCGGATACGGGGCTATTGGACGATGTGACCAATCGATTCCTGACGCAGAGCGCGACCTGGGGAACGGTAATCAAAAATTACGCATCATGGTTATTCTGGGTACTTGCGACCATCAGCATGGTCTGGACATTTGGGCTGATGGCTTTGAAGAAGGCGGATCTGGGCGAATTCTTCGCGGAGTTTGTCCGCTTTACTGTCACCACCGGCTTCTTCTGGTGGTTACTCTCGAACGGTCCGGATATGGCTGTGGCGATCATCAAATCCCTTCGCACGATTGGCTCGCAGGCCGGCAACCTGCCGTTCGAGCTCACGCCATCGGGGCCGATGACTATTGCGTTCGACATCGTTAAAAAGGCTTTCAAAGGACTGAGCTGGGTTCACCCGATCGACAATCTGGGGATCGTGCTTGTTTCGGCAGCGTTGGTGGTGGCGATGGCTGTGGTGGCCGCGAACGTGCTGATTGCCCTAGTCACGGCATGGGTGATGGCATACGCTGGAGTATTCATCCTCGGGTTTGGCGGCGGACGCTGGACGTCGGACATGGCGATCGGCTATTTCAAGGCAATGCTTGGGATCGCGCTCGAGTTGATGACAGTAACGCTGCTTGTCGCGATAGCACTCAGCGTCGTGGACGGCTTTTACCAGAGACTCGACGAATCGTCGGTTTATGAATTGCTGCTTGTATTAAGTGTCTGCGTGGTACTGGCTCTGCTGATCCACAAGATTCCCCCGCGCGTCGCTGCACTCGCCGGCGGCGGTTCTGGCGCTCGGGTGAGCACGGGCTCGATTATGAGTGGCGCGGCAATGGCTGCTGCCGCCGTGGCGACTGGCGGCGCAGCCATCGCTGCGGGGGCTGCCAGTGCTGCTGGCGGCTTGCAGGCATTGAATGCCGCCTTTTCGAAAGCACGATCTGCAGAGAGTGCTGGAGATGGCGCCAAAGCTTTGATGAACGCTGCTGGTGCTGCGGGCGGGAGCCAGGCAGGCGGCGGCCCGAGTTCAGGTGCTTCGCTGGCTACCGCGATGGGCGATGCGGTTGGTGGGGCCGCGCCGTCGGCTGGCGCTACAAACAACGCCGGGGGCGGTGGTTTTCATTCATCGGCGAGTGCAAATACGGATGCAGAAGCATCTCGCCAAGCAACGAGTCCGAATGCTGAAATGCCTTCAGCGGCGGACGCCGGCAAACAAGCATCGGCGTCGGGACCATCTTCGAGTGGTAAAACAGGTTCGGCGCCGGGCAAGACCGCCAGGGTGGTGGGGCGTACAGTTGCCAACCTCGCTGCCGGCGCCTGGGACGTCACCAAATCCAAAGCGAATGACTTGCGCGACTCCGCCGCCGAACGCGTCGCCGATACTACTGGCGGAAAAATTGCGACAGCGATCAAAGCAAGGGGTGCTGTACAAAGCAAGCCAGCAGCGAACAGCTTTGATGGCGACAGCCTTTCTGCCGGCAAGCAGCCAGTCGATGCAGATGCAGAAGTCGCCGCCTTCCGCGACCGCGATAGCGACCCGGACGAACATGACTGAATGATTTCCTGCAAGGTGACAACATGCCGATGGATCTACCGCCGCAGCTGCACGAGCGCGTCGTCTGCTCAATCGCTGCTGCCGTGAAGTACGGCATTCCCGCCAATATCATGCTGGCCGTCGCGGAGAAGGAGGGCGGGAAAGCAGGGCAGTGGGTGCGCAATTCCAACGGTACGCACGATGTCGGTCCTCTTCAGTTCAACACAGCGTATCTGCGGCAGCTCTCGATTTATGGAATAGCCCCCGGCGATGTCGCGACCGCCGGCTGCTACCCGTATGAGCTGGCTGCGTGGCGCCTGCGCCAGCACATCAAACTGGACGCCGGAGACATCTGGACGCGCTGCGCGAATTATCATTCGCGAACGCCCCGGTTCAATCAGGCTTATCGTGCCGACCTGATTCGAAAATCAGAGCGCTGGGCAGTATGGATCGAGTCCCGATTTACTACGCAGCGGGTACAGGCGGGCACCGCTTCGATGACGCAAATGTACAGGCCCGTACCGGGAGAAAGACACGCGGAAAGCTCACCTCGCCGATCTTATCTCGCCAACACTCCCAAGGTGACCTATCAACCACGCGCTCTCGTCGAGTCACGCAGCGCTGAACTGCGGTGATTTGCCATCGATGATTTTCTTTACCAAGCTTTGGGCGGGCTCGGTAGAAACTGTATCCAGGGAGCGTGGAAACAGGTACTCCCTGCTTCTTGTCTTTTTTTCTCGTCAGTGATGGCTTAAATTTTTTCAAAGCTATCCGGCGCTTCGCAGAAAGCCTTCCATTCCTCGACCGTTTTTGGTTCCTTATACGAATCGCACGCCGCCAGGAAAAGGGCGAAACTGACCGATAAACACAATCTCAAAGTAAAGTTCTTCATCAAGATTCTCCCTGAATAATCCGCCTGGCCATACGTCCAGTATCTGAAATCCTGGTGTTCGACCAGGCCCGCTTTGCCCAGTTCATGCCTGATAAGCTCTGTTTGATCTGACGCAAGACCATTACCAATCCGAACTAAAGCCTCGGCTTTTTAGCCTTACGAGGCAAACGGACTACATCGCCAAGATGCACCAGTCTGGGGGCGTTCGCCATGCTGTATTGAATCGTCACCTGCTCGTTTCTGCCCGTTATAGCTGTAGCGGCAGATTTGCCAAGGAATTCCATCCCAAGCAGTAGATTGTCGTGGACCACTCCCAGGCCGGAGGAAGAATCGAGCTGGCAGATGAAGTTGTTCGTTTTTAAAATGACCGGACCGCTGTAACTTCCCCGCAGTTCATCTGTCGCGCCAAGCAATAGTCCTTTCTTTTCAACAGCCGCAGCAATCTGCTCGAGTTCGCGCTCGCGCAGTTGAAGCGGTCGGACCAGCCGTTTGGTCACCCACGCTTTCGCATCGGGCGCGACAAGCAGAGGACCATTTCGCTCAACCGTCGCCTGCAGTTTCGCCCGCTTGAAGTCGCCCGAGTTGTCGTAGATGTACGCGCTATCCGCCACCTCGACCGCGCGCGGCAGCAGGCTGAGCGTACGCTCGTAGCGTTCCCGCACCTTCTCCGGCACGACGAAGTGCCCGGTGGTCGTACCGGTCTCGTAGCGGAACCTCACGCGATCAACATTTTTCTCGGGATCGTCGGTGGTGATGAAGACGAGGAACAGGCGGTAGCCTTGCTCCTTGAGCAGCAGCATCTCGTTGATGCGCGAGGGATGGGACATCACGGTCTCGAAGGCAAACGACATCCGGCTGCCGATCGCTTCTGCACGCGCCGCGACCGCCGCTGCCTGCGCCGCCGCATCCCTCTCATCCTGGTCGCGAAAGCTGCCACGCAGGTCCTTCGCAACCTGGTCAGGATTGATGAAGCGCTCAGGAACGAGATAGTGGCCGCGCAGCGTGGAAAGGCCGGTCTGCCTGATGTCGTCGATCAGCGAGGTTTTGCCGGAGCCATTAGGACCGGCAAACATCATCACGTGCGGCGTCTGGTCGGCGGAGGATTTAGGATCGGACATGTGCCAACGCGGCTGGACGAACTCAGCCGCGCCTTAGGGATGGCAGATGTTATTTCACGCCAGCAAGGCGCTTGCTGACCGAGCTGGCCAGATCGGATGTGACGGCCTTGGCAGCGTCGCGCTTCGGCGCATTGGCCATGCGCAGCTTGATCTCCGCCAGCGTCTTTTCCATATTGCCGGTCAGCGCGTCGTCCCATTCCTTGACGGTGGCGCCAAGAAACGGCGCGTCGCCGCGCAATACCCCCGGCGAATCGAACCTGCGAGGTCCGCGAATCTTGAGTGTCATGATGGTCTCCCTTCAATTGACGTATGCATTTCATTATAGTCCAGGTTTTCTGCCACCGGCCCGGCGGGTGTCACCGGGCCGGGGCTGGCGATCACGCAATAGCAGCCGCACGCTTGCGCTTCGGCTTGAGCCCCACCGACTCTTCCTGCCCCGGCGTGAGCGCAACCTCCTGTTCCTGCACCGCAGCTTCACGGTGCCTGTCCACGATGTCGTTCACGGCCGAGCGTACCTGGCGCTCGACACCAGCCATGCCCAGCGAACTCCTGTTGGCCAAGTCGTTAAAGTCGGTGAACTGCTTCATCCGGTCAAGCGCATCGGTCTGCTCCTCGCTCAGAGCGTTCAGCCCGTTCCTGTGCTGGCGGAATGCGCTGACGGTCACCGGCTCCACGCCTGCCGGAAAGCTGTTCTCGCCGGGTGCGAAGATCGGCAGCAGCACCTTGCCGCCGACCAGGCTTGCCGCTTCCTCGGCTTTGATCCGGCCCGGATTGGCGCCTTGGGTCGCAGCCAGATGGCGGTCGTCGTCGCCGGCGATGATGACCGGCTTGTCCGGAAACTTGTCATGCAGCGCCCGCGCCACCTGCGCCAGGTTGCCCGCATCGAACGCCGCCACCGTGGCATAGCCCAGCGCCTGCTTGAGCGTCGCTGCTGTGGCATAACCCTCGGCGATGACAAGGGCAGGGGCGGCAGCCAGCTGCTCCATGCCGCCGACGGCGTGGAAGCAGCCGTCCTTCCTGCTGTCCTTTGCGAAGCGCTTGGTGCCGTCCTCCTGGATGTACTGCATGCTCCACTGCTTGCCATCGGCATCGACTGCCGGCACGTAGGTCTTCCTGCCATCCTTGTCGGTCAGCGCTCCGGCATGCGGGGCGATGCCCTTGGCCTGCATGTACGGCGTCGGCTCGGCCACCGTCACGAGCTTCTGCATTTGCCGCGCGACGCGTGCTGCCGCCTGCTCCTGGCGGCGCGATACCTCGGCTTCGCGCTGCTGCTGTCTGGATGCCGCCTGCGCCGCCAGCAGCGCCTTCTGCGCCGGATCTGCCACGTAGCCCTTGGCTTTCCACGACACTTCCTCGCCGGTCTTGTTGTTCTTGATGTAGCCGGCCGGGTGCCCGTCCAGGTGGCCCACGTAGAAGCCGGCGCCGGCATTCTGCGAGAATTTTTCTCCCTCCACGCTGATGCGGTGCTTCTCGCCGTCCATCACCGGGTGCTGGCCGCTGACCACGCAGCCCGCCGAACGCAGTGCCTCGGCAAATTCCTCTCGCGCCCCCATCGCCGGGGACTGCTGCGCGGGGACATTCTCCGGCTTCCATTTTTCCAGGCTGGACATGTCGGCGCCTGGCTCCGCGTACCATGATCTGGCAGAGCTGTCCCAGCGCGCGCCTGCGGCCTTGGCCTGCGCGCGATCATCAAACGGAACGGCAAGATACTGGCGCGGCGCATCAAGCGAGCCGGGCGCGCTCGCAGCGTTTGCCGCTGGCGCTTGCTGCATGGCGGCAGGCTGCTCCCGTTCTTGCGGCACCCATTTGGAAAACGGCGCCAGATCGAGGCCGCCAGGCACGAACCACGACTGCTCCTGGCGGTCCCACATTGCGCCAAGTGCTTTTGCTTCGTCCTTCTGCTTGTAAGGTACATCGATGAGCATCCTGCCTGCCGCCGCATCATTGTCCGACTGCGCCTGGTGTACCTTCTTCTCCTGTTCAACAGCGATCCGGCGTTGCAGGTCCTCGTCCTGCGTGACGGCCACGAAGTCGCTGTTCTTGCGCAGCTCGCGGGCGGCGGCAATGTCTTCCTCGGTGCTGTCGGGATCGCGGCGCACGCGCTCCTCGTTGATGCGCGCCAGCTTGGCTGCCGCTTCGTGCTCGTTCAGCGTCGAATGCGCGTCGAGCAGCGACAGGCGGTCCGCGAGGAAGGTGGCAAATTCCTCCTTGGCGTACCTCGCGACCATCGTATGCCTGCCGTCACTGTGCTCCGTGAACACGCCCCAGCCTTCTGGTTCCGCACCCTTGGGCAGGATGGTGGTGAACGACGGTTCGCCATCGACCATCTCGGTGCCGAAGCCTTCAACGCGCACGCGCCCGTTCCAGTCATGTGGCAACGCCAATCCCAGTACACTTTCGGATTCGCGCACAAATGCCTCCACTTGATCGGCTGTCGCGCCATTGGCGGCGCGCTCGCGCAGAAGATCCTTCCGGGCTGCGGCGACAGAAGAATCGAGCAGCCGCAGCTCCGCTCCTTCACGCGCTTCGGCGGCTTTCAGCGGCAGGTCCGCCATGTTGTCTGGCATGGCGTGCCGCTGCCAGAACGGATTGTCGCCGCTGGCGGGCCACATGTCCGACAGCACCGCGCTGATTCGCTCGAGCTGGGCGTCGCTGGCGACGTCCATTGCGCGCAGCAGCGTGCGCTGTTCCAGGCGCGCCAGCACCCAGGCCTCGGCGCGCTGCGCCAGCGTTTCCTGGTCGGTGCCATCGTTCGGCATTCCCATGTCAACCTCCGTCCGGTTTTGCGCGACCGCCACCACCTTTTGCTGCGCGCGTTCTGCGTACTGCTGGCCGTTTTGCAGCGCCTCGTCCTGTACCATCTTCTTCTCGAGCCCCAGCACGTAGGACTGGATTTTCTCGGCGTCGCTGGCGGCGCGGAAGATTTCAAGCGGGTCTTCGCGCAGCACCCTGATCCACGAATCGACGTAGGCCGCATGCTGCTTCGGATCGTGGCCGATGCCGATTTCGTCGCCCATGATCATGCTGGCGATTTCGGCCCGCAGCTCCTCCCGGGCATAGCCGTCGCTGCCGAAAGGGTGCACCAGGTCGCGGTCCAGGCGCGAAGCGTGGCCGCTCCAGTGGCCCAGTTCGTGCAGCGCTGTTGCGTAGTAGTTGTCGGCGGTGGGGAACTGTTCTTTTGCCGGCAGGTGGATGGTGTCGGTGGCGGGGCGGTAGAAGGCGCTGTCCTGCCGTCCGTGCCGCAGGTCGGCGCCGCTGGCCTGCAGGATTTTTTCGGCGCGATCGACAGGATTCCAGCTCTGCGCCTTGCGCTCCAGCGGCGGCAGGCCGTCGATCTGCTCGGCATTGAAGACGGTGGCAAAAAATACGCGGGGGCGCTCCAGCTGCACGGTTTCCTTGACCGGTTCGCCACGCGCATCGAAAATCGGCTTGCCGTTGGTATCGGTCTGGATCTGGTCCTCGGTGAATTTCCAGTACTGGATCGCCGTGCCTTTCTCGCCCTTGCGCACCTGCGCATCGAGCGACTCGGCCTGCTTGTAGGTCATCCAGCGCTGGTCCTCGCGGCCCTCGCTCATCAGGTGCAGGGCGTTGATGCCCTTGTAGCGGTTTCCCGTGACGGGATTGACCGGCAGGCGCGATGACACCTCGCCGGGTTGCCAAGGCTTCTGCCATGGCGCGGTGCCTTCGCGCAGCTGCTCGATCAGCTTTTCCGCGACCTTGTCGGGGAATGACTGCTTTTCGCTGTCCATGTTTTGTCCTCCTTGATCATGCGGCCGGCGCCAGGCTTACGCGTCGAGCGCGCTGTCGAAGGCCTCGGCCTCCGACAGCGCGTCTTCGCGGAAGGCCCCAGCCATCTCTGCTTCCGCCGGCGTGAACTCCGCTGCGAAGCCCGGGGTGAGCGCGTCATGCAGCTTCGATACGGCGAGGTGCTGATGCTCCAGGTTGAAATCCAGGTTGACTTCGTCCAACTCGCCGCGTGGGAACGGGATAACGGTTGCTGTCGTGTGCTGGTTCACGTTGTTCTCCTTGGGTAAAGCCTGCCGGCTCAGTGATGTGGGGCAGGCGTGGCATGGGGCGGGCGCTCATCGTGCCGGACCAGGACCGGCACGATCACGGCCTCGATCTGCGCGCGGTTGACCGGTCCGATGTAGCGCCCGTCGAACGAGGTGCTGCTGACGTCCGACATCAGCAGCGCCTCGGAATTGCCGATGACGAAATGCGTGGCCTGGTAGCGCGGCATGGGCCGGCCTGCTGCGTCCTGCCGCAGCGGTGCGCTCAGTGGTAGCAAGGTGCCGTTGACCGCTACGCCCGCGTTGCCGATATCGACCACGTCGTCCTTGAGGGCGGCCACCTTCTTCATCATGAAGCCATAGCCGCCGGGGCAGAAGCCGGCGGACAGGTAGCCTCGGCGCAGCGCCTCGGCGACCACGCCCACCTGCGGAGGGCACAGCACGACGTATGCGCCGCGCTCGACCGGCCGGCCGCTGGTCCAGTACAGTCCCACCGGGATGCTCTTGCTGGTGTTGACGCGCGCGCCTGCGAGATAGCACAGCACCCCGACAGCCAGTACTACGCTGCCCGCGATCGGCGCCGCCAGCACTGCCATGCGCCATATCTTCTTCATAGCCGGATCTCCCGCTTGTCGTGTGGCGTCACCACGCGCAGCACGTCGCTGTGTTCCGGCTCCGGCACGGCTGCGCGGGCGCTGAAGATGCGGTCCTTGAAGTACAGCGGCTGGCGCCCGTAAATGGCGGGAAAACCGGCGACGTACACCACCATGTCGCCGGGTGCGACGATCAGCTCTCCCTCCTTGGCGGGGCCCGGCATACGCAGGCACTCGTCGGGCGTGAGCAGCGGGCGCTGGACTTCCTGGATGGTGCGCGACACCTGGCCGTGCAGGGCGCTGGTACGCTTGCCGCTGGTGGTGATCTGCTCCTTGGCCACCGTGGTGGTGCCGGTCAGCTTGGACAGGTGCTCTGCCGTTTCGATGCGGTTGGGCGGGTAGGCGTTCTGTACGTGGCAGTTCGAGGTGATCGTCTCGTCCGGGCCGTAGCCGGTTTCGCGGCTCTTGAGCTGGTTGATGTCCTGGCAGATCAGGTACAGCTTGATGCCGTAGGCGGCGATGAAGGCGAGCGACTCCTGCAGGATCTCCAGCCGGCCAAGGCTGGGGAATTCATCGATCATCCCCAGCAGCCGGTACTTGTAGCCGCGCCTGGCGCGCACGAACGATCTTGGCTCGATTTTTCTGCCTGCCCTGGCCAGCCATGTCTGCCACCACGGTGCAGCGGCCAGTGCGCGCTCGAATTCGAGCTTGTCGGCCAGCAGCCGCACCACCATGTTGACCATTACCCGCACCAATGGACGCAGCCGCGCCTTGTCGTTGGGCTGGGTGACGATGTACAGGCTCACCGGCCGGTCATGGTTCATCAGGTCGCGGATGCGGAAGTTGGAGACGCCCACGTTTTTTGCTACCACCGGGTCGCGGTACAGGGCGAGATAGGACTTTGCCGTGGACAGTACCGACCCGGCTTCTTCTTCCGGGCGGTCCATCATGTCGCGCGCGGCGGCGCTCACCACCGGGTGCGGCTGGCCATCGACGTGGCCGTAAGTGACCATTTCCATCCAGAGCTCGGCCACGCTGCGGTCCGGGTTGGCCAGCAGGTGATCGACGTAGGGCAGGGAGGCAGGCGTGCCCTCGTGGCGGCGCTTGTGCAGCGCGTGCAGGATCACGCCAACCAAGAGCGCCTGGCTGGTTTTCTGCCAGTGTGTCTCCAGGCCCTTGCCATCCGGGTCCACGACCAGCGTCGCCAGGTTCTGCACGTCGCCCACCTCGTACGAGGTGCCGATGCGGATCTCGTCGAGCGGATTGAAAAAAACTTCGCAGTCAGGCGCCGCCGGCTCGAAGCGCAGCACCTTGTTGCGCGCGTGCTTCTGCCGCCAGCCGGCAGTCATCGCCCACAGCTCGCCTTTCAGGTCGGTGATGACGGCGCTCTCGGGCCACGACAGCAGCGTAGGAACAACCAGGCCGACGCCTTTGCCCGAGCGCGTGGGCGCGTAGGTCAAGACGTGCTCCGGGCCGTCGTGGCGCAGGTAGTGCAGGGCGCCGCCCTTGTCGAGCCAAGCGCCCACGTACACGCCGGCATGCGGCTTCGATAGCGTGCCGCGCAGCCGATCAAAGAATGAGCGCCGCGCAGGCAGCAGGCCGGCCTGCTCGATATCGCGCTTGTTGGCCCACCGCGCCGAACCGTGCAGGTATTCGTTCACCCGGGAGGTATTGGCCATCACCATCCGGGTGACGGCCAGGACGATCAGGCCAAGGCTGGCGATCGAGATGCCGGCGCCGCCGGCGCGCCGGAAGGCGTCGGGGTGCAGATGGTACCATTTCGCCGCCCACTGCATGATCGCCCACGGCGGATAGATCTCGCGGAAATGCGCGCCGAGCGAAGGCTGGTAGTGCATGTCGCGTGCAAAGATCTGGGTGGCGGCATGCAGCGCGGCGTAGAGCGTGAAGGCAGCGAGCACCGGCACCAGCTTGCCCGATTTCTTGCGGGCGGTGCGTACCTGCGGCCCTACCGCGTTGTTGAATCGGTCTTTCATCTGCTCCATCCTTTCCTCTTGACCGTACCTGCGGCCGTGACGGTGACCGTCTGGCCGCGCGGCAGGCGCTTGAGACGCTGCGCCGTCGCGTCGTCCACGGGCAGCACCGCGATGCCGTCGCCAAGCCGCAGCAGGGCCAGCGCCTGGGCATCGATGCGGCGCAGGCCGGCGAACTCGGCAGAGGTATCTTCGCTAAAAGTGTAGAGCTTGTGCTTCGGTATATCGAACCCATTGACGCGCTTTTGTTCTCGCTCAATGATGTATTTCTCGGCTGCACGTAGCTGGCGGGTTTTTGATGGAATCTGGATATTTTTTGTAGCGTCTGCTGGTTGCCCGGCGTCTCTTTCCACCCCGCGTTTTGGCTGTGCGTTGCTGGCCGTCTGTACGTTCCCGGTTCCTGCCGGCGGAGATGGCAAGTGCGCAGGGGGACGACGGGCGGTGTCTTTCACGGGCGCGGTGGATTGTGACCCCTGCTGGTTTTCGTCACGCTGCTCAACGCGAGGCAGACCGGGGGCAGCCGCCTTGTCCAGTGCCAGCCTGCCAAGCCGGGACAGCGGCAGCAGGCGGCCCTGGCTCGCTGGCGGCGGCGCCGTGCCGGCGCTAGCCACCAGCGGCTTGCCGCCGGCGATCTGGCCGCCGCGCCTCACATGTGCAGCGCGTCTTCCTGGCCGATGAAGATACCGTCGCACGCCGTGAGCTGGTTCGGCTCCCGGCTTGCCCAGGTGATCAGGTACATCACCCGGCAGTAGCATTTCAGTTCGCTCGGGGACGTGAACCACACCGAGTTCGGACAGCCCTCGCAGATGGTGGCGGGCTGCGGCCGGCGGCGCGGCTCCAGGGTTTCCAGCGTGTGGCTGGGTACCGTGGGCATGCTGCTGTTGTCCGGCTGGCCGCCTGGCGCTTGCGCGTTCTGCTGGGCGGCCGGTGACTGCTGCACGGCTGCCATGGCGGCCTTGATCAGGTCGTCGTCCTGCTCCTGCGTATTGGTTTGTGTCGTTGCCATGATGATTCCCCTTCCTGGTCGTAGATTGCGCCAGCAGCTGGCGGCGCCGTTCCAGCGCGTCGTCGTCGAAGCTGACGGAAAGATGGGCGGCAGCGGCCGCCCGCGCGATGTGCTCCTTGAACTGCTCCGAACCGGTCACCGAGATGCGGTGCCCGTAGCGCGCCATCGCCAGGCGCAGCGCAGCTTCGAGTTCCGCCTGGGTGGCGCCACGCGCGACATCGAGCCTGGCGCCGTCGTCGCGTACCACGCTGGCGCCGAAGCGGTAGATCAGCGTTCCCTTTTTCGTCACGCTGTCGTGCCGGGCGCCTGCAAACGGCGCCTGTACCGGGCCTGTGCCGCGCAGCGTGTCGCCGTGGTGGGTAGAAGCCTTCCTGCGCGCGCGAAGCGCCTGCAGCGCCTCCTGGTCGCCCGCGTGGGCCTCCTGCCGCAGCCAGTCTGCCCACGCCAGCCGCCGGTACTTGCCGTGGATCTGCTGCCGCTCCTTGAGGTATTGCCGGTTGATGGCAGTGATCTCGTCGCGCAGTACCTTGCTCGTGGCTGCATACATGAGTTTCTTGCCGGTGCGCGAAGCGCGGACCAGCCTGATGGCGGCGCGCTTGAGGCGGCCGTTACGCTTGGCGGCCTCGATGAGGCGCTGTTTGCGCGTAGCGGCCTTGCGCCACTCGTCCGCCCTCGTCGCCATCGCCAGGTGCTGTGAGCTCTTGTAGCGCGCGAAGAGGGCGGTGGTGTCCGCATTCGTTCCGGTGGGCTGCTTGCTGTAGCGCTTTCCGGGCCGCTGGGCCGGCGTGGTGTGGGGCGACGGCTGGAAGCTGCCCAGCCGGCTCTCCAGTTTTTCTTTTGAAAATTCCCGGGCGACGGAGCTCGCTTTTACCGATATGCCGTCCTCGCTGGTGATGACGAAGCCGTTCCCGCGCGCCCGCAGCTGGAGGCCATGTTCGTCGAGCGCCTGGTGCAATTGCGCCCAGGTGCGCGCCTCCCTGATCTGGTCCGCGCACTCGCGCCTGATCCAGCCAAGCAGGCTCTCGACGGCCGCGTGCTGCTCCAAGTCCGCCGCGCGGTTCTCGCTGGTGGTTTTGCCCGGCGTGTGATTGTCGCGCTGCAAGCCGAATGCCTTTTCCATCCGGTCGCACAGCTTGGCGAAGGTGTGGTACGCGTTGTAAGGCTCGTGGACGGTCAGGCGGGCAGGGTGGACCTTGTTGATGGCGATATGCATGTGCAGGTTGTCGGTGTCGTGGTGCACGACGCTGATGCGCTGGTGCTCGCCAAAGCCGAGGCCGTCGCATATTTTCTGTTCGATGGCTTTCAGTATTTCGGGCGCCGGGCTTTCGCCTTCGCGGAAGCTGACAATCAGGTGGTAAGTTTTGTCTGCGTGTGAGCGAGTGTTCTGCTCTTGCGTGATGGTCACTTCGAGCGCAGCATTGCGCGCGTCGGCAGACTGGCAGTTGGTCAGCAGAACCTCGCCGACACGCACGTCTTTGCCCTGCGCGCCGATGAGATATCGAATCAGGCCGATGAAACTGCTTTTCTTCGCAGACTTCATCGCAACGTGCTTGATGATCATGTCGGTCTCCGGACATTTCAGCGGCTAAAAGTCTTGCTGCCCTGTGCCACTTAGCACCACCTGCTGCATTACCTCGTGGATCGTGTCTTGGGTATCAGCGATCTTGCTGAGCAGTGCGCGGATGGTGGCTTCGCCGAAAGCTTCCGTTCTCTCGTCGTTGGTCAGCCATAGCTTGAGCAGCCCGCCGAGCCGTCCCAGGTCGCCATTGACGCGTACAAGTTCCTCGACGCGCCGGTGATCGAGCATTCCCCTCACGCGATAGCCGAGCCCCACCTTGAGCAAGTACGACGACACGCTCAGGTTCGCGTTTGCGGCCAGCACCAGCAGCCGGTTGCGTTGCTCTGGCAGGCAATACACCTTGATCGGCGGTGTGCCCCGCTTGGTTTGTTCAGCCATGGCTTGTCCTTGAATCTGGGCGGCGGTAGCCGCTTGGCCTCGCAGAGCAGGATTCCGTTGAGCACGAAGTGCGAATAAGGAATGTGTTGTGGGAACGCAGCCGCCGGCTGTGGGCCCACAACACCTATCCTGCCCGGCTCTGCGCGCCGGTTACTCCACGAAAGAGTACGGTAGCGACTTCGGACGAACCTCGTTTTGATCAAGCTTTTGGCGAGTATTTGACCGGTATACCGAAATCAATGACGAGGCCTGCCTATACTGGAACAGGGCCAGAACGGCACAGACACCGGAACATTTCACCTGGGCGACAAGCAGCCATGAACAAACGGGACAACGAAACGCTGGAAGCGTGGGCAACGCGACGCGCATCAACTCCGCGCCAGAAGAACCTTGTTGCGCTGCTGGCCGTGCGCGACGATATCAAAGCCGGCCTGGACGCCGGCTATCCCGTGCTCACGATCTGGCGCTACCTGCATGAGAAGGGACGAGTGCCGTGTCAGTACGACACATTCCGCAACTTCGTCAACCGCTACATCCGCAAGGAGGCAGCCAAAAATCCAGCCAAAACGCCGCCAGTGCCTGCAAGGGCTCCCGTATTGCTGCCGCTAAAGACTGGCGTACAAAGGAGTCCGCCTGACGAGATTCGCGGCTTCACATTCAACCCGGTACCAAGGAAGGAGGATTTAATATAATGGCCAAGATCCACATGCTGCTGCAAGGGAAGGGCGGGGTAGGCAAGTCGGTTGCCGCTGCGTTTCTGGCGCAGTACAAGCTAGAGCGCGGACATGCGCTAACCTGCATCGATACAGACCCCGTCAACGCAACCTTCAACGGATACAAGGCGCTAGACGTCCAGCTCCTGCAGATCATGGAAGGCGACGAGATCAACCCGCGCAGTTTCGACACGCTGATCGAAATGATCGCCGCAGCACAAGGCGATGTCGTTATCGACAACGGCGCCAGCGCCTTTGTGCCGCTGTCACATTTCGTGATCAGCAACCAAGTGCCCGCGCTGCTCGGGGGGATGGGACACCAGCTCATCATCCATACCGTTGTCACCGGTGGGCAGGCGCTGCTTGATACTGTGAGCGGATTTGCTCAGCTGCTCGGCCAGTTCCGCGAAGACGAGGCGCAGTTCATTGTCTGGCTCAATCCGTTCTGGGGACCCATCGAACAGGAAGGTAAGCCGTTTGAGCAGATGAGGGCTTATTCAGCACACAAGGAGCGCGTGTCGGCCATCGTGCATCTGCCGGACCTGAAGAAGGAGACCTATGGCAGAGACTTGGCTGAGATGCTCCAAACGCGTCTGACATTCGACGAAGCGCTGGCTCGAGAGACGCTGACAATCATGACCAGGCAGCGGTTGAAAATCGTCAAGGGCCAAGTGTTCGGGCAGCTGGACAAGGCGGCGGTGCTGTGATGAATGCTGACGATAAAATTGAACTGCTGATCCGCGAGATCGCCAGCAAGCACGGGATCGCGGTTGCGCGCGATGATCCAATACTTGTTTTACAGACGATTAATCATCGACTGTTGCAGGACAGCGTATCTGCACAGCAGAAGCTGCTCACTCAGTACAAGGAGGAGATAGAGGCCTTGGGCAATCGCTGGGGGATGGACGCTCACGAGAAAGCGGAGCGCGTACTAAATGCTGCGCTGGATGCGAGCAGAGAGTCGATGGCCCAGATGGCGGACATATCAGCTAGGTCGGTAGCCTCAACAGTTACCGACAGAATAGCGGTGATGGTGAGTAGGATGGAAGAGGCGTCGTCACGCGGCTACGTGGCTGCCGTGCTCAACTTGTCTGCTGCCTGCGTCACGGCGATAGCTGTTGCGATTTTCATGGTTCTTCGCTGACGATAGTTCCGGTGTGAGTTTGATCAGTAAGATCAAGGCGAGGAACCGCCGTTTGATTTGACCGGCGAGAAGTCATCGTCGCTCAGTTCGATATCTTCACCCCAGTGGTTTTTCACCATGGCTGTGAGTTGTTCGCGCGTACCTTCAAATTCCACCGACCATGGCTCACCGCTTCGGTCGCTAATGTGCACGTCGTGATCTCTCAAAATTAGTTGTTCGAACTCGTCATCAATGGAGTGCGCGTCAAGCTCAAGTGTGTAGCGCTGCACGGGTTCGTTCATATTTGTAAAGCTCCAAAGTGGAAAATTGCAGTGTAGCAAACAGCCAACTGCCTGTCGACGGAGAAGTCGAATCGGAGAACTCATGCCCGATTGTGCGGTTTGCGAAATTACTCAGGACGTTCTTGCCAAGCCTGCCATGCCATGGCGCAACTTAGGCGACGCACATCGTTTTGCCTGCTGTGGAAGAAGTGCTCTCTGCTCTTGCCACAGATGGCTGACGCCATGGGAGGAAGATTAGATGGCTGTATCCATATACAGTATAATTTCATCATTTCCTTCTCTCTGCGGCGTTGGCTTTCCGGGCCACGACCGGTAGAATGAAAGGTTGGCAGTTGATGCAGATTTCCCCGAAGAGAACCCATGAAACATAAGCAAGAAGACCTGGCGTTGCTATCGCAGGTACTGGAAAGTTACGACCTGAAGAGAGTGGTTGAGGAGCTTAACGCAGCTTCCCCTGAGGCATGGACGAGGGAATCGTTGAAGCGCCTGATCAGTGGCTCGGCCGAGCAGGCGCTAAGCCAGATTGAGCATGAGCGCCTCAGATCTCTGCTTCCTCTGGCTCCTTCCAAAGGCGCAAAACCTAAATTCGATTTTATTGATCTGTTTGCAGGCATCGGTGGCATACGACGTGGTTTTGAGGAGGTCGGGGGACGTTGCGTGTTTACAAGCGAGTGGAATCCATACGCTGTCAGAACTTATAAAGCGAATCACTACAGCGACCCGTCTTTTCATAAATTCAACTCTGATATTAGGGAGATTACCCTAAGCAGCAATGTCGAGATCTCGGAAGACCAGGCCTACCGTAATATTGATTCAGAGATCCCTGATCACGATGTATTGTTAGCAGGTTTCCCATGTCAGCCTTTCTCGATCGCAGGTGTGTCGAAGAAAAATTCTTTAGGGCGCAAACATGGGTTCGAGTGCGACACCCAAGGCACGCTGTTTTTTGACGTGGCGCGTATTATTGCCGCTAAACGTCCGGTTGCATTTGTACTTGAGAATGTAAAAAACCTGAAGAGTCATGATAAAGGCAACACGTTCAGGGTAATCATGAAAAGCCTTGACGAGCTTGGCTATGTGGTTGCCGATGCTGAGAGCACCGGCACCGACGATCCGAAGATCATCGACAGCCGGCATTTCGTGCCGCAGCACCGAGAGCGAATAGTATTGGTCGGTTTCCGAAAGGATCTTGGCGTGGACGCTGGTTTTACGCTCCGGGAGATCGCTAAGCACTTCCCCGAGAAGAAGCCCTCACTGGGGGATATCCTTGATACCGATTATGATCGCAAGTATGTGCTGACGCCTAAGCTTTGGGAGTATCTGTTCAATTACTCTATTAAGCATAAAGCAAAAGGGAACGGCTTCGGCTATGGACTTGTTAAACCACATGACGTCACGCGCACACTGTCAGCTCGGTACTATAAGGACGGATCAGAAATTCTAATTGATCGAGGGTACGATCATAGTCTTGAGTTCAGTAATCCCCAGAATATTGATAATCGCCCCAGACGATTGACGCCTAAAGAATGCGCAAGATTGATGGGGTACGACCGTCCTGGTGAGTCGACATTCCGCATGCCAGTCTCTGATATGCAGACCTACAAACAATTCGGAAATTCCGTGGTAGTGCCTGTTTTCAGGGCGGTAGCCGAGCTCATGAAGGACCGGATCATTCGGGGCAAGAAGATTGCGGACGGATTGAAGAGCACCCCGTTAGCTGCCTAAAATGAGCGACGTGCATACTCCGGAGCAACGGCGCAGAAACATGCAGGCCGTTCGGAACAAGAATACCGCTCCGGAAGTTATGCTGAGGAAGCTGCTTTTCGCGCGTGGTCTCCGGTTCCGGCTACACGTCGCCGGCATGTACGGCAAGCCCGACTTTGTCCTTCCTAAACACCGCGTTGCTGTGTTTGTTCACGGATGTTTTTGGCACGGCCACGACTGTTATCTTTTTAAGCTTCCCAAGGCGCGGAGAGAGTTCTGGGCCGCCAAAATTGCTCTCAATCGTCAGCGTGACAGAGTCAATGTTGAAAGACTTTCTGAGGATGGTTGGCGCGTGCTGTTAGTTTGGGAGTGTGCCTTACGGGGACGTCTTCGTTGGGCTCCTGACTTGCTTGCTGATGCCGTGTCAACGTGGGTGCGTACTGGCTCTGCGCAGTCTGGGCCTACGGAAATCCGTCACGTCGCCGCACCACATTCAAACCAAAAGCGCGATTGACCAGCGCTCTTAGCACCGTCGCTTTACCCTTTGTGCACTTGCTTCCTTTAAGAAGTTTCGGTGCGATATTTCGTATCAGAATTTGAGTATCTTTTATCGGTAAAGATAGTCACGATCCCACGACATTACCTGAGGGGTACGCATTTTTACCTATGAATCATGGCATGTATTGAATAACATTGCGCGCTGAAGATTGCTTTGGGGTAATATGGCGAGCTGATGCCATTTTTCGCAGGTCGATATCCACCTTGGTGTGTTCGAACAGTGGGACATGCCGCTGCCTGCCGACGTGCGTAAGCTGGTCCGCTCTAATGCCAATATTTTCTGGATGAACACATGCAGACTCCTTGGGGACCACTTGACTCCCTTGATCTGAATAATCACGAATTAGCTATCAACATCCTTGGGGCAGACAAACATCAACTGGTGGAAGGGCTGGTGGTTGAGTCATTATTTGATCAGATAATGCGCGACGTCTCGCCCGCCGCCGTGGGCAACTATACGTCGCTCGATGTGGAGACTACCATTGTTAGGGCGCCGCGTGGACCGGATCGGTGGATATCGTTTGTCTGGGCCAGAACACGCCAGGCCGGTCTTCGTGATTATCTTCGGTCCCTTGAGAAGTCGTTCAGTACCTACCTGCTGCGCTTAGAAAAAGGCTACTTTTATGCAACTCCTGTGCGTGAGGGGGCGATCAATGGAAAGGATACGCTTCCTCTTGAAGAACTTGTGCGCAGGCTTGGCACTGCAACGCCGAAATATCCGGTAGTGAGCGATAGCGTTCGTGATCCTCAAAGACTGTAGTGGTCTAATGTACCCGGACACTGATTTAGGCGAGAATGCTCGCCATGGAGAGGTGTTTGATGAGCAAGCAAAGACGTACATTTTCCCCTGAGTTCAAGCAG
>NZ_LMLM01000032.1:0-334618 GCF_001421905.1 Duganella sp. Leaf61 | reverse complement strand
GGCAGCGACAGCGTCACGGTCACGGGTACCGGCAGCGGCAGCTTTGCCGACGCCAACGCCGGGGTGGGCAAGGCGGTTACCGTCACCGGCTACACGCTGGGCGGCACCGATGCCGGCAACTACAACCTGGTGCAGCCSGCCGGCGTGACCGCTACCATCAACAAGGCCGATGTCATCGTGTCCGGCAGCAAAACCTACGATGGCACCACGTCGGTGGCAGGCAGCACCTTGACGGCGACCGGCGTGGCCGGYCAGAYCTTCACCGTCACCGGCGCCGGTRACGCCTCGAATTTGACCAGCAAGAATGTGCAAAGCGGTGCCGCGCTCGCCAGCACCACGGGYYTGAGCCTGGGCAGCAGCAGCAACGGCGGTTTGGCCAGCAATTACAATGCACCTGGCGTGGCCGGCAGCAGTTACACCGTGRCCGCCAAGGGGCTGACCCTGACCGGCATCAGCCAGCAATTACAATGCACCTGGCGTGGCCGGCAGCAGTTACACCGTGRCCGCCAAGGGGCTGACCCTGACCGGCATCASCGCGGTCGATAAAGTGTACGACGCCACCACCACGGCCGCGCTCAACACYGCCGGSGTTGCCTACTCGGGCCTGGTTTCGGGCGACACGGTGTCGCTGGCCGGCAGCGGCAGCGGCAGTTTTGCGACGAAGAATGTCGGTGTCAACCAAGCTGTGACGGTGAGCGGCTACACGCTGTCCGGCGCCGACGCCGGCAACTATGTCGTGGTGCAACCGAGCGGCCTGAGCGCAACCATCAGCAAGGCCAACCTGGCGATATCGGGCATTGCTGCGCTTGATAAAACCTATGACGCCACCATCGGCGCCAGCCTGACCGGTATCGCTGCTGTCGCCGCACTGGGTAGCGACAGCGTGTCGGTGTCGGGTACCGGCGTGGGCAGCTTTGCCAGCAAGGATGCCGGCACCGGGAAATCGGTGAGCGTGAGCGGCTACACGCTGGCCGGCGCCGATGCCGGCAACTACGTGGTGCTGCAACCGACCGGCYTGAGCGCYACCATCAACAAGGCCAGCCTGGCGGTCTCGGGTATTGCGGCGCTCGACAAGACCTATGATGCCACCACCGCCGCGACCCTGACTGGTAACGCTGCCGTGGCAGCACTGGGCAGCGACAGCGTGTCGGTAACGGGTACCGGCGTGGGTAGCTTTGCCAGCAAGGATGCCGGCACCGGCAAGGCCGTGAGCGTGGGNCCCCCACCGGCGCCACCCTGACTGGTAATGCTGTCGTGGCAGCACTGGGCAGCGACAGCGTGTCGGTAACGGGTACCGGCGTGGGYAGCTTTGCCAGCAAGGATGCCGGCACCGGCAAGGCCGTGAGCGTGGGYGGCTACACGCTGTCGGGCGCYGACGCAGGCAACTACGTGGTGCTGCAACCGACCGGGCTGAGCGCCACCATCAACAAGGCCAGCYTGGCGGTCTCGGGCATTGCAGCGCTTGACAAGACCTATGACGCCACCACCGGCGCCAGCCTGACTGGTAATGCTGTCGTGGCAGCACTGGGCAGCGACAGCGTGTCGGTAACGGGTACCGGCGTGGGNTCGGGCATTGCAGCGCTTGACAAGACCTATGACGCCACCACCGGCGCCAGCCTGACTGGTAATGCTGTCGTGGCAGCACTGGGCAGCGACAGCGTGTCGGTGACGGGTACCGGCGTGGGCAGCTTTGCCAGCAAGGACGCCGGCACCGGCAAGGCTGTGGGCGTGAGCGGGTACACGCTGTCCGGCGCCGAYGCCGGCAACTATGTGGTCACCCAGCCGACCGGCYTGAGYGCSACCATCARCAAGGCCARCCTGGCGGTSTCGGGYATTGCGGCGCTTGACAAGACCTATGACGCCACCACCGGCGCCAGCCTGACCGGTACCGCAGCTGTCACCGCCCTGGGTAGCGACAGCGTGTCGGTGACGGGTACCGGCCGCGGCAGCTTTGCCAGCAAGGACGCCGGCGCCGGCAAGGCCGTAACGGTCAGCGGCTACACGCTGGCCGGCGCCGATGCCGGCAACTATGTCGTGCTGCAACCGACCGGCCTGAGCGCAACCATCAACAAGGCTAACCTGGCGGTGTCGGGTATTGCCGCCGTCAACAAGACCTATGACGCCACCACCGCCGCGACCCTGACCGGGACCGCCGCCGTGGCCGTCTTGGGCAGCGACAGCGTGTCGGTGACGGGAACCGGCGTGGGCAGCTTTGCCAGCAAGGATGCCGGCACCAGCAAGGCCGTAACGGTCAGCGGCTACGCGCTGTCCGGCGCCGACGCCGGTAACTACGTGGTCACCCAGCCGACCGGCGTGACAGCGAACATATCGCGTGCGGCAATTACGGTCAGTGGCATCACTGCGGCTGATAAAGCTTTTGATGGCACCACTGCGGCCACGGTCAGCACCGCCAATGCTACGCTGGCTGGCAGGCTCGGTACCGATGACATCACGATGGCTTCAAGCGGCCAGTTCGCCGACGCAGCCGCCGGTCTGGGCAAGACGGTCAATTTGAGCAGCACATTTGGCGGCGCCGATATCGGAAACTACGTGGTTACCGAACAATCGCAGGCATTGGCCAATATCACGGGCGGGGTGGCCCCGGTGCCTGCCGCGTTGCCGCAGCAGGTACAAAATACGGTGAGCCAGGTGCAAACTTCGTTGCTGCCGCCGCAGGCGTCGGCGCAGCCGCAGGTGTTGAGCCTGTCGACCACACTGGTGGTGCAGCAACTGGCTGACATCCGCAGTACCGGCAATAACGACAGTACCGCCATCACTGCCAGTACCGGCAACATCACCAGCACCAGCAGCACCGGTAGTGCGAACGAGCAGGAAGCAACGGGGCTGCCATTAATCAGTACGGTCACAGCATTTGGCGCGCCCGTGCCTACGCTCAAAATTCAAAATGGCGGCATGCAATTGCCGCTCGTGGCTACCAGCAGCAAAGAATAAAGCAGATATGAATCCAATTCCCAAACAGACTCTTCTGATGAAGCCCTTGTTCGCGGCGCTGTTGCTCGCTACGCTGGACGCCAATGCACTCGGCCAGCAGGCGCCGCCCAATGCCGGATCGATACTGCAGCAATTGCAGCCGTCCATTCCCGTGCCGGCGCAGCCACCGGCGCCGACCCTCGAGGTCAAGCCTAAAAATGACATCGGTGTGCCTCCCTCGCGGCCGATACCGGTGAATAAATTACGCATCACAGGCAATACCGCTTTTCCCACGGAAACGCTACACGCCCTGGTCGCCGATCAGGAGGGTAAAAGCCTGACGCTGGCGCAACTCGAAGAGCTGGCCGGGCGTATTACGGCGTTCTATCAAGCTCGCGGGTTCCGGATTACACGGGCCATCATTCCGGCGCAGTCGATCACCGACGGTGTGGTTGTCATACAGGTCGTCGAGGCACACTACGGCAGCGTTCGCCTCAACAACAGCAGCGAGGTCAAAGACGCAGTCCTTGGCGCAGTTCTCGCCTCGCTCGCTGGCGGTGAATTGATTGCCGATGACGAGCTCAATCGCACCTTGCTGCTGTTGTCGGATGTGCCGGGCGTGGCCGTCAATGCGGTGCTCAAGCCGGGAACGGCAGTTGGGACTTCCGACATCGACGTCGAGACGCGCCACGTTCAATCGGCGCCGGCCAATTTTTCGCTCGATAATTATGGCAACCCCTACATCGGCCGTACGCGCCTGAGCGGCAACTTCAATATCGTCAATCCACTGCACGCTGGCGATATTCTGAGCGCCAATCTGACCACCACCGGCGACGGCATGAGTTATGTTCGGGCCGCATATGACACGCTGCTCAACGGCCAGGGTACCAGGATAGGCGCTGCTTATTCGGCATTGCGCTACAAGCTCGGCGGCTCGGCCCGCGCCCTCGACGCCAATGGCACCGCCTCAGTTGGCAGCGTCTGGGCAAAACATCCGTTTATTCGTACCAGCGAATATAACCTGTACGCGCAACTGCAGTATGAAGCCAAGAAGTTGCGTGATCGGGTCGATGTTGGCGGGCTCCGTACCGACCGCCATCTGCGCAACTGGGTCATGAGCGTCAACGGCGATCAGCGCGACAGCCTGTTGGGCGGCGGCATGAGCACGGCTTCGCTGAGCTGGACCAGCGGCCGTCACGGCTTCGACGACGCCGCTGCGGCGGCGTCCGATGCCGCTAGCGCGCGTTCAACCGGCGCGTTCTCGAAGTGGAATGTCAATCTTGTCCGCTTGCAGGGATTGACCCCGCGCACCTCGCTGTATTTCAGTTTGACTGGCCAGTGGTCCGACCGCAATCTTGATTCTGCCGAGAAGATGGCCGCCGGCGGTCCGTACACGGTCCGTGCTTATGACATCGGTGCGCTCTCTGGCGACACCGGCTATGCCGCCAGCATGGAATTGCGCCATGAACTGGGACGGCTGTTGCTCGGGACCTGGCAGGCGCAGGCCTTTATTGACAATGCGCGTGTCAAGATCAACCGCCAGCCCTGGAACGGCAATGAAAACAGTGGCTCGATGTCAGGCGCCGGCGTCGGAATGAACTGGAACGGCCCCGAACAATGGCGCGCCAGCGCTTCGGTGGCAACGCGCCTCGGGGCTGTGCCTGCCCTGCTGGGCAAGCAGTCTTCGGTGCGGGCCTGGCTGCTGTTGGGCAAGGCTTTCTGATCGCTCAGGCAAAACGGCCCGTTCGAACAATCGAACGGGCCGCCATTTGATGCAGGCCGGTGGCGTCTGACACCTGAGCCTGGCCGAGCCCCGGTTTTATGCTACATATCGCGGCTGGTCCGCTTCGACGCTTTCACAGCTGTCGCCTGCTTTTTCGCCTTCACCGAGGTCTTGACGATCCTGGCCTTGCGCACCGGCTTGGCCTTGGCCGAGGCCTTGACCACGCGCGGCTTCTCGGCCTTGACCTTGGCCGACGCCTTGAGCAAACGCGGACGCTCGAGCGAGCGCGCTTCCGGGCCGACGATCAGGCGGCGGATATTGACCGCGTCGGTGATGCGCGCCGAGTTGGCCTTGGCGTTGAGCAACACCAGGGTGTTGTTCTTGCCGCCGCTCTTGAAACGCATGATCAGGCAACGGCCCGCTTCTTCGGTGTAGCCGGTCTTGGACAAACCGACGTCCCAGCCCTTGGCGCCGACCAGGCGGTTGGTGTTGTGGTACTCGACGTCACGGCCCTTGATCTTGATCAAGTCCTTCTTGTCGGTGGTGATGCGGGTAATTTCCGGATAGACCGATGCTGCCCGTGCCATCTTGACCAGGTCGGTCGCGGTGGAGCGGTTGTGCGGCGACAGGCCGGTCGGCTCCTCGATCACGGTATTGGCCAGGCCCAGCGCGCGGATCTTGGCGTTGACCGCGCGGCGGAAACCCTCGGTGCCACCGGGATAGGTGCGAGCCAGCGAGGCGGCAGCGCGGTTGTCCGAGGACATCAGCGCCAGTTGCAGCACGTCGCCGCGCGCAATGGCGGCGCCGACCGGCACCCGCGAGGTGCTGTGCTTGAGCATGTCCACGTCGGCGCGGTCGATTTCGATCGCTTCCTTCATGTCCTGCTTGGCATCGAGCACGACCATGGCGGTCATCAGCTTGGTCAGGGAGGCAATGGGTACTTGTATGTCGGCATTCTTTTCCAGAATGACTTTGCCGGTGTCGTCTTCGACAACCAGCACCGACTGTGAACCGAGCGGCACTGCCAGGGCGGCGGCAGTAAACGTACTCAGCAAGACAGCAACAATTTTCTTGAGCATGTTCGGTAGTTTCGGTTTGGGATGTAGGGTGGAACAGGGCGTCGTGGAGGCGACGCAGCACATGACCAGGACGGTAGAAAACCACTGGCTATGCGGCAACACTGAGGTTGGACGATAACATTAAAGTGGTTTCTCGTCTATTGTGCATAACTCGCGGATTCCATTATTTTAAACATTCCAATAAAACAAAAGCCTCGGGCACGCGGCGCGGGGCTTTTAAGGGAACGATGCAAAGTGAATCAGCTGCTGATCTTGGCGATCGATACTTCCGTCGATTTCACCAGGGCGATCACTTCGCTGCCGACCTTCAGGTCGAGATCATGGATCGAGCGCGAGGTGATCACCGAGGTGACAATGCCGTGCTGGGTTTCCACGTCCACTTCCGAGACCACCGGTCCGAAGATGATTTCCTTGATCTTGCCGCGGAACTGGTTACGTACATTAATTTCAGAAATGGCCATCGTGAGTCCTTTGTGTGGTTGATGTCTACCCAGCCAGAGTAAGGCCGACGGTCCGTTTCGTGAACGAATCGTTCCGACTATCGTTATTTGTTCTGGTAAATCTTGTCGAACTCGCCGCCATCGTCGAAGTGTTTCTTCTGCGCTGCTTTCCAGCCGCCGAACACGTCATCGATGGTAAACAGGTTGATCTGGCGGAAGTTGGCGTTGTACTTCTTGAACGCTGCTTCCGAGCGCGGACGGAAGTAATGCTTGGCGATGATGTCCTGGCCCTGCGGCGAGTACAGGAAGTTCAGGTAGGCGGTGGCTTCCTTGCGGTAGCCTTTCTTGTCCACCACTTTATCGACCACGGCCACCGGCGATTCGGCCAGGATCGACCACGATGGATAGACCACGTCGAAGTTGCTGCCAAATTCAGCGCGGACCAGATTCACTTCGTTTTCAAACGTCACCAGCACGTCGCCGATGCCGCGCTGGGTGAAGGTGGTGGTGGCGCCACGGCCGCCGCCGTCCAGCACCGGCACGTTCTTGAAGATGCGCGTCACCAGTTCGCGCGCCTGCACTTCGGTACCCTTGTTCTTGATCACCGAACCCCAGGCGGCCAGGTAGGTGTAGCGGCCGTTGCCCGAGGTTTTAGGGTTCGGTACGATCACTTTCACGCCCGGTTTGGCCAGGTCGTTCCAGTCCTTGATGCCTTGTGGGTTGCCCTTGCGCACCAGGTACACCATGGTCGAGTAGAACGGCGCAGCGTTGTTCGGGAATTTCTTTTCCCAGCCAGCCGCCACCGTGCCGCGATCGACCAGCAGGTCGATGTCGTTGGCCTGGTTCATCGTGACCACGGCCGCTTCCATGCCGTCCGCCACCGAGCGGGCCTGCTTGGACGAGCCGCCGTGCGACTGGTTGATATCGACGGTCTCGCCGGTGGTCTTCTTGTACTCGGCCACGAACGCCGGGTTGATCTCCTTGAACAGCTCGCGCGCCACGTCATACGATGCATTCAGCAGCACGGGCGTGGCGGCGCTGGCCTGCAGCGGCAAGCCCAGGAACACTGCCGAAGTGGCCAGTAACGAAGTAACAACGAAACGGCGGGTCGTATTCTGGTAGTTCATAATGGCTTTCTTAATGAGATTTGGTAATAAGGAACACCGTCATGGTGTAAAATTTCATACAGAAAAGAAACGAATATTTCGTAATATGCTTAGAAGCCAAGCCTGTTCACTGGAAAGCGCATAACGATTTTTGAAAACATTCGTGGGCAAAAACAGGGCGACACCCTAGGCTTTCGAGGTAGATCACGTCCACCGAGGTGCGCGTCAACCTCAATCTGCCGCTTGGTGTATAGTCGCGCTCAAGCACGGGGAAGCGCACAACGCTTCTTTTGCTATTGGAATGTTTTGTGAGCATACATGAGTCTTGAAATACGTAGCCCCCAGGTTCGCGTGGCGGTGGCGGCAGACGCGCAAGCGGCGTGCAATGTGTTGCGCCGCTCCATCGCGGAATGCTGTGAAGTCGATCATAAAAATGACCGCACCATCCTCGATGCCTGGCTGGGCAATAAAACTCCGCAAATGGTCGAAAGCTGGTTTGTCTCGCCCACCAATTTTTCCGTGGTGGCCGAGCTCGATGGCGTAGTGGCTGGCGTGGCCCTGCTTACCGGGGCCGGCAAGCTGGCTTTGTGCTACGTCCTGCCCGAAGCCCGTGGCCAGGGCCTGGGCAAGGCCATGCTGGCGCGGGTAGAGGAACAGGTACTGTGCTGGGGCGTCAAGGCGTTGCAGTTGCATAGCACGGCTACCGGCCAGGGCTTCTTTGCCAGCCGTGGTTACACCGACGCCGGCAAGGTGCGCTCGCCGTATGGCGTGGAAACAGTATTTTTCTGGAAACAGCTCGATGCATCCGGCGATGCCGGCGCCGACGCCACCAAGCGCAAACGCTTTTGCAATTGCAACTCGGCTTAACTGCCTGGCAGCAACTCAGTAACTGAGCAGCAGTTCCTGACGCCGGCACCGCACCGGCGCCGCGCCCACCTGTTCGCCCCCGACAAACAGTGTCAATTCCCCCGCTAGCAGCTTGATCCAGGTTTCGTTGGAGGTCAGCGGCTGGGTGGCGATGACGGCGATGCGGTCGTCGAGGTGGTTGTGGCGGGAAAAATCGATGCTCAGGTCGCAATCGATCAGCCTGGCTACCGAGAACGGATATTCGCGCACCACGTAGTGCAGGTCGGTGCTGCAATGGGCAAACAGCAGCTCGCCGTTCGACAGGATGAAATTGAAGGTGCCGTGCGCAGCGATCTCGCCGGCCAGCAGGGCCAGTGCCGCGTACAGCACGGGGCGCGGCGGCTGCTGTGCGAACCGCAGCGCCAGGCCCGACAGCAGGTGGCAGAAGGCGCGCTCGCTGTCGGTGTCGCCCAGCGGCGAATACAGGCTCGGGTTCGGTTCGAAATCGACCAGGTTGCCGTTATGGGCGAACGACCAGGTCCGGCCCCACAACTGGCGTGTAAACGGATGGCTGTTTTCCAGCGCAATGCGGCCCTGGGTGGCCTTGCGGATATGCGCCACCACGTTTTTCGCCTTGACCGGCTGCTGGCGAAATTGCAGCGCCAGCGGCGAATCGATCGAGGCCAGGTGGTCGGTGACCAGCCGGCAGCCGTCGGCCGTGTGGATGGCGACACCCCAGCCATCCCTGTGTTCGCCGGTGCGGCCGCCGCGCTCGGCAAAGCCGGCGAAGGAAAAATCGACGGCTGCCGGTTTGCTGCTGTTCATGGCAAGGAGCTGACACATGGCGGACCAAAATCAATAACGATGATCCACGATAACGGCCACACTGTTGCGCAGGAAGGAATGTTTTGGCATATCCATAGCTGAAAGCATTCGTTCAGCTTTGCGGGCCGCGCGCATACGCTGTCGGTATTGTTTTGTTGTCGAGGATTACCATGTCATTTCCCATCTTGCAAAAGTACCTGACGCGTCTATCCGACGCCACGGGCGCCGCCGGTGTCACCTCGAGCATCTGGCTCGATCACGAGGGCAGGGCGCAGGGGCGGTTCTTCAATTGCACCATGAGCAGCGCCTTCCAGCCGATTCGCGCGTTGGCGACCGGCGAGGTTGCCGCCTACGAAGGGCTGGCGCGCAGCGTCTCGGCCCAGGACAAGGGCCTGTCCTTGTGGAAGCTGCTCGACCACGCGGCCAGCGACAACGAGTCGATCGAACTCGACCGCCTTTGCCGCATGCTGCATTCGATCAATTTTTTCCGGCAAGCTGATACCGCGCCCAATGCCGAGGCCGACCTGTACCTGAACGTGCACGACCGGCTGCTGAGCGCCGTCAGCAGCAACCACGGCCATGCCTTCCGCCGCATCCTCGATGCGCTGGAACTGCCGCTGTCGCGCGTGGTGCTGCAATTGCCGGTGGCCACGCCGCAGCAGGGCTGGTTGCTCAACTATGTCTCGGACAACTACCGCCGTAACGGCTTCCGCTTTGCCGTCAACGTCGATAGCGCTGCCGACGCGGTCGGCATACTCGACCGCTTGCGGCCCGACGTGTTCAAGTTCGACACGCGGGTGCTGCACGACACCGACGGCTTGCTGGCGCTATTGCAGCGCACGCGCGAGGCCGGAGTCGGCGTGGTGTTCAAGCGCATCGAAACCGACCAGGCGCTGCAGGCGCTGCGCGAACTGGGCGCGGCTGCCGGAGTGCTGCTGCTGGGGCAGGGCTACCTGCTCGATGAACCGCGCGCCACCCTTGCCGGCCTGCAACCGCAAGTGCAACCGCAGGCGGTTGCCGCCTGACGCGCGTCAACGGCGGTCCAACCTTGCCGGAGACTTAGCATTCGCTTAATCCTCGCTTAAGACTTGTCGATTCTTGCCCGCTGGGCAGAAAATCGACCGAAATCGATCCGTGCGCGCTTTTTTATTTCCCCCAGCATAAGTTATAGTACCCCTATCACTTTTCACGGATGTGCCATGGCTTCGCGCAGACAGTTCTTACAGCAGGGTTTCGGGGTGACGGCAGCCAGTGTGCTGGCGTTGCCGTTGATCGGATGCGGCACCACTACCCCGCGCAATACATCGACCACTACCGCCTCCGCCAAGCCGGCCAGGCCGGTGGCACGTCCGGCCGCCCCGGCCGTGATCACCGAGTCGAAAACCGCCTCGGTCATGCCGCACGCATCGCAGCAGTCGGCGCCGTCGGGCAAGAGCAGCGAGCTCGAACCGCCGCCCGACATTTTCGATGCCCAGGCGCTGGACCTGGAGTTCTGGCTGCGTCCGCGTACCATCGAGGTCTATCGACCGGCCAGCAATGAGCGCGCCAAGCTGCTGTACTGGCGCGATGGCGAAGTCATCGACTCCGCTTACCAGGACCTGTGCCACCTGCTGCGCGACGTCAATGGCAAGGAAACCGCCAAGATCGATCCCAAGCTGTTCGAAACCCTGTGGGGCGCGCAAGCGTTCGTGCGCCGCTTCGGCATCGACACGCCGCTGGAAATCCTGTCCGGCTACCGCACCCCGGCGTCGAACAACAAATTGCGCGAAGCAGGCGTGCCCGCCGCGCGCCAGTCGCTGCACATGGTGGGCCGCGCCGCCGACATCCGCATCGTCAACCTCAACGAGGAAGTGCTGGGCGGCCTGGTGAAAAGCTTCCGCCAGGGCGGCGTCGGTTTCTATTATCGCGGCGGCCCGCGCGGTGGCTGGATCCACGCCGACACCGGCCTCAATCGCACCTGGAAGGGCTGACGGCGGCGCCGTCCATCGGGTACACTGGCGCCTCGGTGACCGACACAGGAAGTGCAGATTGAACAAGCAAGACCAGCAAGATAATAACGCGCGCCCGCGCTTTCGGCCGGTGCCGTGGAGCGGCCTGGAAACTCCGGCCGACGTGGAACTGTGGATCGCCGAACATAACCTGAGCTTGCAGGAACATATCGCCCCGCACGAAACCGGCTACGGCGTCTGCTTCACGCTCGACGCCGGCGGCGAAATCTATCTGCACACGACCCAGGACGGCGCCCTGATCCTCGACGTGACGCCCGAGGCCGAATGGGTGGCGCCGTTGATCATGGCTGCCGCCAACGTGGCCGAGCCGCCCCCCGGTTCGATCTGGGTGCTGCCCGACGATAAGCTGATCCAGCTGATGATCGGTCTCTCCAGCCTGATCGCCAGTTCGATCCTGGTCGTGGGCCACAATTTCGGCCGCCGCCGCATGGGCGCGGCCTGGTAATGGCGCGCTGACAACGTTCGCAGCGCCCACGTGCCAGACGATTGATGTTTTCTCGACATCTCTTAATGACAATGTTAGGCTAGTCTTCAGGACATTTCCCGGTAGCACTGCAAAGGGAGGGTATGGAGAACTACACCACTGATCAGCGGCGCCCGCCGCTGCTGGCCGACCAGCCGGCCGGCCTGCTGCCGGGTTTTGCCGTGCTGTCCGGGGCCGAGTCGTATCACGCGGCGCTGGCCGCCATCGCCGCCGACCAGGTTGCCGAGCTGCCGCCAACCGCCGCCGCGCAGGTCGACATCGAACAGGCATTCGCCAACGACTTGTTCCTGCTGGCGCCGGTCGGATATTTCGTCCTGGGCCTGGACGCCACCATCCTGCAAATGAACGTCAGTGGCGCCGACCTGCTGGGCGTGCCGCGCGTCAATCCCGAACGGCTCACCCTGCGCCATTTCGTGGCGCCACGCTTCCTCGACGACTTCGACCGTTTCGTGCGCGCCGCTTTCAACGATGCCCAGCCACAGCACTGCGACCTGCAGCTGGTGCGCGGCCCGGACGCCCACCAGCCGGGCGTGCCGGTCAGGCTGCGCGCCTGCGCTGACCGCAGCGGCCAGGCGCTGCGGGTGCAACTGGAACCGGCCGAAGGCAAGCTGGCGGCACTGGAGCGCAGCGAGGAGCGCTTCCGCCGCATCGTCCACTGCGCCGAGGAGGGCATCTGGGAAATCGACGCCAATGCCCGCACCAGCTTTGTCAATCCCAAGATGGCGCAGCTGCTGGGCTACACCATCGAAGACATGCTCGACCAGCCGCTCGTCGCTTTCATGGACGATGAAGGCCGCGCCATCCTCGAACACAATATCGCCAGCCGCCAGCGCCGGGGAGGCGAGGCCGAACGCCACGAATTCAAATTCCTGCGCCGCGATGGCAGCGAGCTGTGGGTGACGCTGGCCACCAACCCGATTTTCGATGCCGGCGGCGCCTACCTCGGCGCGCTGGCGCTGGTGTCCGATATCACCGACAGCCGCGCTTCTGCCGAACTGATCTGGCAGCAGGCCAATTTCGATACGCTGACCGCGCTGCCCAACCGTCACATGTTCCAGGATCGGCTGGGGCAGGAAGTCAAAAAGGCGCGCCGCGAAGGCACCTTGCTGGCGCTGCTGTTCATCGACCTCGACGGTTTCAAGCAGGTCAACGATACGCTCGGCCACGGCCAGGGCGATGCGCTGCTGGTCGAGGCAGCGCGCCGCATCGTCGGTTGCGTGCGCGCCACCGATACCGTGGCGCGCCTCGGCGGCGACGAGTTCACCGTGATCCTCACCGGGCTCGAAAGCATGAACGGCGTCGAGCGCATCGCCCAGTCCATTGTCAGCCGCCTGCAGGCGCCATTCGCGCTACAGGCCGCCAACCCGGTGGTGTCGGCCAGCATCGGCATCTCGGTGTTTCCGGCCGACGCGGTCTCGCCCGAGGACCTGGTGCGCAATGCCGACCAGGCCATGTACGCGGCCAAGCAAAACCGCCGCTGCCGCTACAGCTATTTCACCGCCGACCTGCAACAGGCGGCGCAGGCGCGCCAGCAGGTCACGCTCGACCTGCGCGCGGCCCTGGTCCACGGCCAGCTGGAACTGCACTATCAGCCGATCGTCAACCTGCGCACCGGCAGCATCGAGCGCGCCGAGGCGCTGCTGCGCTGGCGCCATCCGCAGCGCGGCCTGCTGGCGCCCGGAGATTTTTTACCGTTTGCCGAGTCGGGCGGCCTGATGATGGAAATCGGCGACTGGGTGTTCCGCCAGGCGGCGCGCCAAGCGCGCCAGTGGCAGGACGAAATCGGCGCCGGTTTCCAGGTCGGCATCAACCAGTCGTCGGCGCAGTTTCGCGGCGATGCGGCGTTGTACGCTGGCTGGCTCGGCTATGCGGCCGAGCTGGGCCTGGCGCCGCGCAGCCTGGTGATTGAAATCACCGAGCGGGTGCTGTTGGACAAGGCGACCCAGGTGGCGGACCGCTTGCGCGAATTGCGCGAGATGGGCGTGCAGGTGGCGCTCGACAATTTCGGCACCGGCTATTCGTCGCTGGCGCACCTCAAGCATTTCGGCATCGACCTGCTCAAGCTCGACCAGAGCTTCATCCAGCACCTGGCCAGCGACAGCGGCGACCTGGCCATGTGCGAGGCGCTGATCCTGATGGCCCATCGGCTGGGCCTGCGGGTGGTGGCGGAAGGGGTGGAGACGGCAGCGCAGCGCCATTTGCTGGAACTGGCCGGCTGCGATTTTGCCCAGGGTTATGTGTATGCGCAGCCGATGGCGGCGCCGGAATTGACCGCGCTGGCGCAGCGCGGTCTGCGACACGAGGTCACCGCAGGCGCAGCAGCGATACCACGCGCTCCCGGCTAATTCCCGACAACGCCGACGTAATCGACAACATCGACTGGTAGCCGGGCTGCTTGGCGGTATCGACGAAATTGTCCGCCACTTGCTCCATGCCCTCGGTGGAGGTCTCGGCGGTTGTGCTCTGCACCCGCGTATTGGCCTGGGCCAGCGCCGAGCGTACCGAGCTGATCGATTTTTCCACGTGGGCCAGCGCTTGCACCACTTGCTGCAAGGTGGTGCGCAAGCCTTCTGCGTCGGAGGTCTGCCAGGACTCGGGATTGAGCGCGGCCGCCTCCGGCTCGGCCCGCAGGCGATTGAGCTGGCCGGCGGGGAAGCGCTGGCCATTGCCCTGCACGGCCAGGCTGTCGCGGATGCCCGCGAACTGGTTCTCCGGCGCGGAAAATTCAAGCTGGCCGTCATCGCTGAGCTTGACGCGTACGCCAGCCGGCGCCAGCGCATCGTCGAAGCGCTGGGCGATTTGCTGGTCGGACATGCCAGGCTCCAGGACCACCGAGCTCAGGTTCTGGCCGCCCAGCGACAGCGCCAATACTTCGCGGCCGCCCTGGCGCAGGTTGGCCACGTTCATGCCGCGCACGGTGAAGCGGGTCCTGGTGTTTTCGTTGCTGAAATTGAGCTGGGCGTCGAGCGTGCCGCCCGACGCTGCCGTGCGGCTGCGCCAGGTATTGCTGAACTGGCGTACGCTGTTTTCGAGGTTGCCGTCGGCGCGCTGGCGATTGGCCAGGCGGGCGCTGAGGTCGGCTTTCAGGGTGCGCAGCTGGCCGGCGCTCTGCTCGAGAAAGTCGAGCGCCTGCTGGGCGCCGGAAATATCGCGCTGGAGCGGCTGGTCCCAGTTGTTGAGGCCGCGCCGCAGCGGCGCTGCCGTACTGGCGGGAGGTGTGACCGGCGTGGCGGTGACCGCGTTCTGGCCTTGCTGGCCAAGGGCGGTGCCGTCCACCGCGCTGGCATTGCCACCATTGCCGGTGACAATCACGGAAGGGGACGATGGTGACGGAATTTGCATGATATGGACGCTCGGCGCTTAGATGAGGCTGAACAGGGACATGCCGCTGACCTTGGAATAGGCCTTGTACGACGCTTCCACCGCCAGGCTGTAGCCGGCCAGTTCGGTGGCGGCGACAGCGTAGTCGAGCTTGCTCAGGTCGCCGATGGCGACCGCATTCGACAGGCTGACGTTGGCATGGTTGTCATCGAGCGTTTGCAGGATGTTCTGGCCGCCGCCAAGTTGCGCGATCTTGCCTGACACCAGGTTGAGCCCGGCCGAGGTGCTGGCCATGGCGTCACCAACGATGGCCCGCAGCGCGGGCGAATTCGGCTGCACGGCGGGATCGGACAGGGCGGTGATCGCTGCAGTCAGCTTGTCGAGCATGTCTTCCATGCCCTTGAGGTTGACGTTGGTGGTCTGGGTAACGCCGTTGCCCACCACCGTCGATTGATTCTTTTCGTTGCCTTGATATACGTAGCTGCCGCCCACCAGGGCGATCGGCGCCTGGTCCACGGCGGTGCCGGAGAACACGTAGCGGCCTTCGGCATCGCGCTGGTTGGCGGTGTTGACCAGGCTGTCGCGCAGCGAGGTCAGGCTCGTCACCATGGCATTGAGGTCGGACGACACATTGCTGCCGTCGGCCGCCCACACCAGCAGGTCGCTGACGTCGGTGATGTCGCGCGTCATGCTCGAGAGGTAGGATTCGTTGCTCGACATGCGGATCTGCACCGAGGCGATGTTGGAGCGGTACTGCGTGACCAGGGCCTGCTCGCGCGTCAGGCGCGAGATCTGGACGTTGCCCACCGGATCATCGGAGGGGACCAGGATGCGGTTGCCGGTCGCCATCTGCTCATTGATCTTGCTGAGCCAGGTCTGGTTCTCACCGAGGCCGCGCAACATGGTGGATTGGTATTGGCTGCTGGCGATACGCATCGCGCTTCCCCTAATTAGTTAAACATTTGCAAGGTGGCGTCGAACAGGTTGTTCGCGACGGAAATCACCTTCATATTCGCCTGGTACATATTCTGGAACTCGATCAGGCTGATGCCTTCCTCGTCCACGTTGACTGCGCTGGTCGATTTCCAGTCATCTTCGGCCTGTTGACGGACCGTGGTGGCAGTCTTGAGCTGGGCCTGGTTTTGCTGGCTTTCGATGGCAAGCTTGCCGACCAGTTGGGTGTCGGCGTCGCCAAGCAGTACCGAGCCCACCGAGGCCACCGTGATCGGTTTGCCGCGAATGGCGATCAGCGCCTGCAAATTGCTGTTGTCGCCCGCAGGCTGGCCGCGTTCGGCGAACGCCAGGTCGGCAGTGGTAAAACCTTCGTTGACCTTCAACAGGCCGGTGGTGCTGGTCGGGTCGAACGTGAACATGGCGGTGCCGGGGTCGCCATTGGTCTTGTCGCCGCTTTCCTGCTGGGCGTTGAACATGCTGCTGAATTGCTCGGCAATATCGGCAATCGATTGTTGCAGCGGCGCCAGGGTGTTGGTGCGGAAATTGGCCAGGCCGCCCAGTTTGCCGCCGATCTTGCTGTCGTCGAGCACGAACCTGGTGCCGGCAAAGCTGAGATTGAGGGTTTGTTCGCCGCCGGCGCTGCTGTAGCCGAGGTTGGCTGCGACGTCGGCCGCGACCAGTGGCTGGCCGCTCTTGAGCGACACGCTGGCACTGCCGTCCGGACCGTACACGACTTCCACGCCCACCTGGGACGACACTTCGTCGATCAGCAACTCGCGCTGGTCGATCAAGGCCGAGGTGTTGGTGCCGTTGGCGCCCACTTGCTGGATCTTGGAGTTGAGCGCGGCGATGCTGGCCAGCGAATCGTTAAGTGACGGCAAGATAGCACTGCTTTGCTGTTGCGCCGACAGCTTCTGGTTGGCAGTCAGGTTGTAAATGCTGTTGATCTGCTTGGACAGCGCATCGCCCGAGCTGATCACCTGCTGGCGCAGTGGCGTCGAGGTTGGGTCGACGGCAGCCGCGTTGAGCGCCTTGAAGAAATTATCGAAGCCATAGCTGATGCTCGACGTCGGGTCGTTCATGACTTTTTCGAGCTGGGTCAGGTACGGCTGGGTTTGGGCGCGCTGGCCCAGCTCCGAGTTGGAGCGCCACATCTGTTGCGACTTGTAGGAATCGGAAAAACGCAGCAACGCGCCGACCGTCACGCCATTGCCCGGCGAATTACGGCTGAAATCGGCAACATTCGATTGCAGCAGCACGCCCTGGCGGGTGTAACCCTTGGTTTGCGAGTTGGCCAGATTCTGGCTGACCGTGGCGATGGCGGCCTGGGCCGCCAGGGCGCCCGACAATGCGTTGTACGTTATGCTCATGTTTGCAAGGGTCTTTCCTGGTGAACGCGAAGGACCGCAGCTTGCATTGCGCGAGTGATGCCGGTCCGTTACTTGTAGAAGGCGACGGCTTAGCGGGAAAGATTAAGCGCTGGCGAAGAATTTTGCGCGTTGGAAATCATTCTGTCGTTGGCGGGCACAGCTTTCGCCGCGCCCCCGGCCGGTGCCGGGGCCGCCGACGGCTGCGGCAGCAGCTGGCGCAGGATGGCATCGGCCACGCCGAAGGCGCGGCGCCCGGCGATCTGGTCGGCCACCAGGTTGTCGGCCATGTCCAGCATGTCCTGGTTGACCTTGTTGTTCATGGCGCTGTCCTCGTCGGCCAGCACGCGCACGCCGGAGCGCATCTGGTGCAGCATGTGGCCGATGAAAAAACTCTCGAACTTGACCGCCGCCTCGGTGGCCTTGGCGCGATACGCCGGATCGACGGTGTCGGCCGGCTGGCCGGGCAGGCGGACCGCCGGCGCCACCACCACGTCCGGCAACTTGCCGGGTATGCCCGGAATCAGGCGCGATGGATCGAACGAGGGAGGAAAACTCATGATGTCCTTAAATGACGACCAGTTCGCCTTCGATGGCGCCGGCCTGGTCCAATGCTTGCAGGATCGCCATGATATCGTCGGGCGAGGCGCCCAGGCTGTTGACCACGTCGATAATCGCTTGCAGTTTTGCGCCGGCCGGCCAGTTGAACATCTGGCGCATGCCCTGTTCCGCAGTCACCTGCGACTGCGGCGCGGCCACCGTGTTGCCGCCCGCCAGCGCATTCGGCTGGCTGACCTTGGTGCTTTCCGAGATCACCACCTTGAGCGAGCCGTGGGTGACGGCAGCCGCGCGCACGCGCAAGCCGTCGGCAATGACAACGGTGCCGGTGCGCGAGTTGAACACCACCTTCGGCGATTCCTCGCCCACGTCGATCGACAATCCTTCGAGCTTGGCCATGAAGGCGATGCGCTGGGTGGGGTTCGATGGCGCCTGCACCTCGACCGAGGTGGCGTCGCTGGCGGTGGCGATGTCGCCGAAGCGCTTGTTGATCGAATCGACGATATTGATCGCGGTCTGGAAGTGCGGGTGGCGCAGCGACAGGCGCACGCTCGGGGTGCTGGCGAAATCGGTCGGGATCGCGCGCTCGATGGCGGCGCCGTTGGGAATCCGGCCCGAGGTCGGCGTATTCACCGTCACCGACGAGCCGCTCTTGCCCTGCGCCGAAAAACCGCCAACGACCACGTTGCCCTGCGCCAGTGCATACACTTCGTTGTCGGCCGCGCGCAGCGGCGTCAGCAGCAGGGCGCCGCCGCGCAGGCTTTTCGCGTCGCCCAGCGATGACACGACCACGTCAATCGCCTGGCCCTTGCGGTAGCCGGGCGGCAGTACCGCCGAGACCATCACGGTGGCAACGTTTTTCGATTTCGCGTCGGTACCGTCCGGCACCTTGACGCCGAATTGCTTGAGCATATTGATTACCGACTGGCTGGCGAACTTGACCTGGGTCGAGTCGCCGCTGCCGTTCAGGCCCACCACCAGGCCGTAGCCCACCAGCGGATTGTCGCGGATGCCTTCGACCGAGACCAGGTTGCGCAGCACCTGCGCCGCCTGCGCGGGCAGGGTGGCAAAGGTCAGGCACAGGGCCAGGGGCAGGGCGATGAGGCGGGACAGTTTGTTCATGATGTTTACCAAATTATCAAGGATGTTTCAAACCGCTGATGGCGAGGCGCAGCGACGAAGACAGTGCGCCTGCACGGCTAGGAGCTGCAACGAAGCCATGGGCGGTTTGATACATCCTTAGAAAGGCATGTACGGGCCGTTGAAGAAGCGCGACAACCATCCCGCCGACTGCGTATCGGCCAGCGTGCCTTGGGCCGAATAGGCGATGCGGGCATTGGCAATGCGCAGCGACGAGACCTGGTTGTCGGCGTCGATATCGGCTGCGCGCAGGTAGCCGCGCAGGCGCACGAATTCTTCGCCCTGGTTCAGGGTCAATACTTTTTCGCCGGATACGCGCAGCAAGCCGGTCGGCAGCACTTCCTGCACCACCACGGTAATCGCCCCGGTCAAGGCGTTCTGCTGGGTGCTGGTGGCGTCGCCGGTGAACGAATTGTCGGCGCCGACGCCGATGCTGGCTTTCGGGAACACTTTGCCCAGCAAGCTCGGAGCCGCCACATTGTTCGACGATTCCTTGGAATAACTGGTGCCTGCCCGTTTGCTTGCTTGCGTGGTTTCCTGCAACATCACGGTCACCACGTCGCCGACGCGGAAAGCGCGGCTGTCGGACGTCAGCGACATGCCCATGTCTGGGCTGTAGACGCCGCCGCCGGACACGCGCGGCATGGTCGAACGCACCAGCGGCGGCGGTTCGTCCATCGGGCCGGGGCGGACCGCCGGCGGTTCCAGGCTGGCGCAACCGGTCAAGGCGGCCAGGACCAGCAGGGGCAGTGCGGCTTTCATCAGCGTGCTGCCGAAGCCAGGTATTGCAACATATTGTCGGCGGCCGACAGCACCTTGGTGTTCATTTCGTAGGTGCGCTGGGCGGCGATCATGTCCACCATTTCTTCCACGACCTGCACGTTCGAGCCTTCCAGCGTGCCTTGCTTGATCTTGCCCCACTGCGCCGTACCGGGCGCACCTTCGGTCGGGGTGCCGCTCGAGGCGGTTTCCGCGTACAGGTTTTCGCCCAGGGCCATCAGGCCGGTGGGGTTGATGAAGCTGGTCAGCGTCAGTTGGCCGAGCTGGCTCGGGGTGGCGGTGCCGGCGATCGTGGCCGAGACGGTGCCGTTTTCACCGATGGTGATCGCGGTGGCGTTGTCCGGCACGGTAATCTGCGGAATCAAGGGCAGGCCGTGGGCGTTGACCAGGATGCCGTTGGCGTCGATCTGCAACTGGCCGGCGCGGGTGTACGCGGTTTCGCCGCTCGGCTGGCGTACTGCCAGGAAGCCGTTGCCGTTGACCGCCACGTCGAGCTCGCGACCGGTGGTTTGCAGGCTGCCGCTGGTAAATACTTTCTGGGTGCCGACCATGTGCACGCCGTTACCGAGCTGGACGCCCGATGGCGCCAGTGTGTTGTTGTCGGCCACTTGCGCGCCCGGCTGCTGGCCCACCGTGTAGAACAGGTCTTCGAACACCACGCGGTCGCGCTTGAAACCGATGGTGTTGGCGTTGGCGAGGTTGTTGGCGATGGTTTGCAGTTTCTGGTCTTGCGCTTGCACGCCGGTCTTGCTGATCCACATTGCTGGATTCATGGTTTCTCCTAAATACTGTTGGGATCAGCTTAGCCGCTGATCAGGCGATTGCCGGTTTCGGCCATGGTGTCGGTGGACTTGAACAACTTCATCTGGACTTCAAAGGTGCGGTTCAGGCTCATGGTGGCGACCATTTCTTCCACCGCCGAAACGTTGCTGCCTTCCAGGTGTCCCGATTGCAATACCACGGTCGGATCGGTGGCCAGCGGCACGCCGTCGCGCGCGATCAGCAGGCCGGACTCGTTCTTGGTCAGCTCCGAGCCTTCGGCCTTCACCAGGCGCAGCTTGTCCACGGTTTGCATGGTGGTGGTGCCCGGGTTCTGGATCGAAATCGTGCCATCGGTGCCGATGTCGATCTTGCTGTACTCGGGCAGGGTGATGGGGCCGCCTTCGCCCAGCACCACGTTGCCGTTGATGCGCAGGGTGCCGGTTTCATCGAGCACCATGGCGCCGGCGCGGGTGTAGGCTTCGCCTGTCGGTCCTTCGACCGTCAGGAAACCGGCGCCCGAGATCGCCACGTCGAGCTCGCGGCCGGTGGCCTTGAGCGTGCCCTGGCGGGTGTTGACCGAGTTGGCCTGCAACTGCGCCATGTGGCGGTCGTCGTAGCCGTAACCCTGCACGGACTGCGAGGTGGACATTTCCATGTCGGCCCGGAAGCCCACGGTATCGGCATTGGCCAGATTGTTGGCACGTACCTGCTGGCCGCGCAGGGCCCGCTCGGCCCCGCTCATGGCGGTAAAGATCAACGAATCCATGCGTTACCTTAGATCGCTTGCATCAGCGATTGCATCATGGTGCTCTCGGTCTGGATGACTTTCGAGTTGGCCTGGTAGTTGCGTTGCGACGTCATCAGGCCCACCAGTTCGGACGTGATGTCGACGTTCGACTGTTCCAGCGACGAGCTGGTGATGGTGCCGCCCGTGCCGGTGCCCGGTGCGTTGACCAGCGGACGGCCCGATTCCAGCGACTCGGTCCAGCTGGTGCCGCTGATCGTGGTCAGGGCGCCTTCGTTGACAAAGGTGGCCAGCGCCAGTTTGCCCACGGTCTGTTTCTGACCGTTGGAGTAGGTGGCGATCAGCGAACCGTCGTTGCCCAGCGCCAGGCTGGTATAGGTGCCCGAGGCATAACCTTCGGCATTGTTGGCGGACGTGGTCGCTTCGCCGGAGTTGCCGGTGCTGCCGTCGTAGTCGATGGTCAGCTTGGTCAGGTTGGCGCCGTTGGCCAGCGTAATGCCGGTGAGGTCAATCGTCGTCGTGCTGGCGATGGCGCCAGTGACGGGGTCGACGGGCTGGCCGTTGACGTCATTGAGGGAGCCGGTCGCTGTGTTGAATTTCAGGACGGTCGGCGTTTTGTCTGGCAACTCGGCGCCGTCGAGCAGGTAGTGGACGTTGACCGTGTTCGGCGACGCCGTGTCGCGGGCGAAATACTGGGTCAGCGTATGCTTGCCGCCCAGGGTATCGTAGATCACCGTGGCTTTCGACATGTTGAAGGTGCTCGGGTCAGGCGGGTTCTGTGGCGTGATCGGCACTGTACCCGTGACCGGCACCGTGCCCCAGGCGGCCGGGGTGGTCCAGTCAGCCGACATATTGCCGACATAGGTCATCTTGCCCGAGGCCACGGCCGGGATCGCGCCGGTCTGGATCGGCAGGTCGCCCACGGCGCCCATTGCCGACGTCAGGGGATTGATCGGGTAGCCTTGCACGCGGTTGCCCTGGGTATCGACCAGGTAGCCATCCTTGGACGTTTCGAAGATGCCCACGCGCGAGTACTGCGGCACGTCGGAATTGGCCGCCTTGGCGATGAAGAAGCCGCCGCCGTTGATGGCCGCGTCCAGCGAACGTCCGGTGCTCAGCACGCCGCCCGGTTTGCTGATGTTCTGGGTAACCGAACCGATGGTGACACCGGTCTGCAGTTCGCCCGACACCAGCGACGAGAAGTTCGCGCGCTGGGCCTTGTAGCCATAGGTGCCGGCATTGGCGATGTTCTGGCTGGTGCTGTTGAGGGCCTCGTTGATGGCCTGGATGCCAGACAATGCGATATCGAAACTCATGATGGAAATCCTTTAAGAGATTGAATTATTGAATGGCTAAAGCAGGCTTGCCGTTAAACGCAGTAATGTTGCCGGGATCGATTTCGCCCAGATTGGCGACGTTGAGCACCACGCCGCCGGTCGCCGAGATGCGCACGCTGTTCAGGCGCCCCTGGATGTCGATGGCAGGGGTCTCCTTGGTGCTGGTTTCCACCGCCATGGTGTAAGTGCCTTCCTTGAGGCCCAGCTTGCTCGGGTCGATGGTGAACGGAACGTTGCCAGGCGCCTGGGTGCCGAGCTTGACCGTATATTTCTCGCCGTTGTCGCCGGTCAGCACCAGGTTGGTATTGGTGCTGCTGGTTTCCAGCACCACCTGCCCGCTGACGGGCGTGGTGCCATCGACGCGGACCTGGCTGGACTGGGCCATCACGTCGGAGCCTACCTGCGCACCGAGCGACAGCACTTGCATGCTCTGCAGAATGCTGGAGTTGGCGCTGGTCAGGGTCGAGAGCTTTTGCAGCGCCTCGGTCTGCGACAGTTGCGTCAGTTGCTGGACGAACTGCGCCGGGTCCGACGGCGACAGCGGATCCTGGTTCTGGATCTGCGCTACCAGCAGCTTGGTGAACATCTCCGACGCTTCGCTGGCCGTGTTCGGTGTTACCGCGTTGCTGACGCCGGTGCCGGTCGTGGTGGTGCCGTTATTGAGAAGACTGACTGCCATGACTTAACTTTCACCAAGTTTAAGGAGGGATTGCTGCATCGTGCGGATGCGGCCGATGACTTCGACATTGGTTTCGAACGCGCGCGAGGCCGACATCATGTCGGCCATCTCCGCCACTTCGTTGACGTTGGGGTAGAACACCATGCCGTCGGCATTGGCCATCGGGTGGCCCGGTTCGTACACCTTGCGCAGCGGTTCGGACGATTCGACCACGTCCAGCACCTGCACCTTGCCACCGGTCATCATGCCTTCGCTGTTTTCACCCAGCACGGTGGCAAACACCGGCTTGCGGGCGCGGTAGGTCTCGCCCTCGTTGCCGGCCACGGCATCGGCATTGGCCAGGTTGGAGGCGATGGTATTGAGACGCACGCTCTGTGCGGCCATGGCCGAGCCGGCGATCTCGGAAATATCTTTAAACGACATGTCGTTCCCTTACGGTGGTTGGGCAGTCTTACTGACCGGCGATGGCCTTGGCCAGACCCTTGAATTTCATGTTGACGAAGGTCAGGCTGGTCTGGAAGTCGGCCGCGTTTTGCGAGAATGCCGCCTGTTCGACGCCAAGTTCGACGGTATTGCCGTCGCGGGCAGGGTGGAATGGCACGCGGTACATCTGGGAGGCTTCGCCATCGCCGCCTGGTTCGCCAGAGGCTTCGGCTTGCAGGTTGGCCAGGGCGGCGCCGAAGTCCATGTCCCGCGCCTGGAAGCCGGGGGTGTTTTCATTGGCCAGGTTGGCCGCGAGTATGCGGGTACGTTCCGCCCGCAGTTGCAGCGCATCGCCGTGGACGCCGGTAACCTGGTTGAAATTGATGCCCATGGTGGTCTCCTTGCAGGATCGAATGGTGTTTCGGTGAATACTATGTAACTGTTAAGCTCTGTTGCGCAGCGGAAATTTCCCGCCTATTCGTCATTGCAATCTTGCTCGGCATGTAGAATGTTGGTCTCGCACGACAGGCGCGTTCGCTTGCATCATAGTAGAGGTATTGCCCATGTTCAACAAAACTATTGTAACTGGTTTGAGCCGAATGTTGCTAACCGGAAGCATCTTTTTTAACACTTCCGCCCATGCCGCGCCTGTCCCGGCAGACAAAGTGCTGCTGCTGGTGGAGGACGCGGCGCGCGAGTATGTGTTGCGCTGGGCCGACAGTCGCGGCCTGGCCGAGCCCGAGTTCGACATCACGGTGGTGCGCGGCAGCCGCCCGCTGGCCGCGTGCGGCAGTGCAGTATCAGTCGAGGCGGCGGACACCCGCCAGCCCGCGCGCATGCGTTTCAACGCCATTTGCAGCGGCGACGGTGCGCGCGGTGGCAGCTGGCGTTACGAGTTCGTGGTGCGCGCCAAAGTGTCGGCGCGGATCGTGATCGCGGCCAACGACATCGGCGCCGGAAAAATCATTGCAGATGAAGATGTGTTGCTTGAGCGCCACGATATTTCGACCGTGGGCGACAGTGTCTCGGATCCGCAAGAGGTTGTGGGGATGAGTGCCAAGCGCACCGTGCGCGTGGGCGAAGTGTTGCGAACCGGTTCGCTGGCATCGCCGATCCTGGTCAAGCGTGGCGACCTCGTCAACATTGTCGCCAGCCGCGACCAGGTCACGGTGTCCATGTCGGGCGAAGCGATGGATGCGGGCGCCAAGGGCAGCCAGGTGCGCGTGCGTAATTCCAGCGGCAACATCATCCGCGCGCGGGTGACGGGGCCGGGGGCGGTGCAGCCGGCGGATATGCCTGCGGCACGCTGAACCCGGGTGGACAGACCGGCGCCCACACTTGGCGGGGCGGCCTGCATGGCGCTGGGCCGGTCGGGGTGTCAGTCGGCCGCAGCCGCAGAGGCGCGCTGCAACTGCGCGGCCAGCCGCGCCAGCTTGTCGGCGTAGCCGGGGTCGGTGGCGTAGCCGCCGCGTGCCAGGCCGTTGGCAAAGGCACGGGCGTCGCTGCCCGTATTGAGCGCGCCCTGGTAGCGCGGGTTGCCGGCCAAAAGTTCTGCGTAATCGCGGAACGCGCTGGCGGCGTCCGGGTAGCTGCGGAAGCGCTCGGTCTTCTTGAGCATGGCGCCGTGTTCGAACTCGGTGGTGGTGGCGCTGGCGACATCGCCCTGCCAGCCGCTGCCTGCCTTGATGCCGAACAGGTTGTTGGTGTCGATGCCGCCCTTGCGCAGCGGTTGCCGGCCCCAGCCGGACTCCAGCGCGGCATGGGCCACCACCAGCTCGGGCGAGACGCCCAGCTTGTCGGCCGCCTCGCTGGCCCAGGGCTTGATCGATGCCAGGAATTGCTGGCGGCTGTCGCTGTCCATGCCGCCATCGTCGATGGCGCCGGTAGCGTGCCTGGCATTCAGGGCCGCCAGTTTCATGGCCTGGGCCGATGACGGCGCCGCATTGCTGCTGAAACCGCCATCACCGCGGTTGATATAGCCAACCACGTCGTTTTGCACCTGCTGAAACGTGCTTGAAAATGCGCCGGTCGAGACCATCCCGCCAAAGCCGGTCGTGGGCCGGGTGGCGCTGATGTTCGAGACAGTGGCGGCGGTGGCCGCAGTAAAGGCAGTGGGATTAAATTGGCTCATAAATGTGTTCTTCGCCATGCAGCACGCGCTGCATGATGCCATGCTGTTCGACCAGCAAATCGGCATTGCGCTTCGATAAGCGCTTGCATTCGATGACCAGCGCTTCGAGCGCCAGCCAATCGGCTTCCATTTTCTCGCGTGCAGCCGGTTTGAGCAAGGCAAATGCCTGTGCCATGGTCCCGTTCGGGCCATTTAGATGTTGCGCAAGTGCAACGCGCTGGATGCGGCGGGCGTCGGCCTCGGCCACCATGCCGGTGATTTTTTCGGCGATATCGCCCAAGCGCGGCCCCTGGTGGCGCAGTGCGGCGTCAAATTGCTCCTCCAGCAGCGCCGCCAGGCCGGCATATGCGTGCATGTCGGCGGCTATGCCGGCCAGCAGCGTGCGCATGGCTTCCTGGCGCGATACCGGCGGGGGCGACGCTGCGTTGCTCACTTTTCCACTCCATGAAAGCGCTGGATCAGGCCGGCCAGCTTGGCGGGATCGAACGGCAGTTCGCCCTTGGCCAGCGCGTCGCGCAGCATGTCCACTTTTTCCTGGTCGATTTCCGGCATGTCGCGCATCGCTTGCAGCGCCGGCTGCATCACCGCCGACTGCAGCGGCGCCGCAGTGGCCGGCGCAGCGGGGGCGTCGGCGCCGTCCACCGGCGCCGGTTCGGCAACACGCTGGACGGCCATGCCGTCGGGAGTCGCGGTCGTGATTCTCATACGGGTGCCTCTGGTTGGCTTGGTTTGCATGGCGTTATTGTAGCGTCAGTTGTTGCGGCCCAGCGAATCGCGCAGCTTTTGCAGCAGGCCGGGATCGGGCAGGGCGGTGTTGATCTGCTCGGTCAGCGGCACCGTGTGGTCCGGCATGCCGAACATCGAGGCGATGGTTCTGGCCTGGCTGGTGGTCAGGATCAGCAGTTCGATGCGGCGGTTGACGCCGGCATCGGCGCGCTTGACATCGAGCGGCGCGCGGTCGGCCATGCCCACCACTTGCAGCACCGATTCCGCGTTCATGCTACCGGCCAGCAACTGGGCGCGGGCCGACATGGCGCGGTTGGCCGACAGTGTCCAGTTGGAAAACGCCGCATAGCTGGTATCGGCGTACTGCATCGAGTCGGTATGGCCGACGATCAGCATCTGGTTTTCCATCTTTGCGAACAGCGGTCCCATCTTGCGCAGCAGGGCGCGGAACTTGTCGGTTGGCACGGCACTGCCACGCACGAACATGCCTTGCTTGTCGGTGTCGTGCAGCATCACCCGCAAGCCGTAGGGCGTGACCACCGCTTCCAGGTTGGAGGTCAGGCCAAAGTCCGCGCTCATCTTGGTCAGCGCCTTCGACAGCGCCTGCAAATCGTCCGGGCTTTCGTACTTGACCTTGGCTGCTGACGTCGGATCGGCCGGCTCGCCCGGCGCCAGTTTTTCGCCGGGCTGGTCGGTGCTGCCCGTGTGCGGCATCGGAAACCGTTCGATCAGGCTGCCGCGCGGACCGCCCACCTGCTCGGGCATGATGCCCTTGCCCTGGTCGGTCTTGGCGCCGTCCGATTCGGTCATGATTTGTTCCAGCGCCTCCGTATTGCGGGCGGCGATCAGCCACAGCACCAGGAACAGACACATCAGCGCCAGGCAGAAGTCGGCGAACGCTACTTTCCAGGCGCCGCCGTGATCGTCGTGCTTGTGCTTGCCGCCACCGCGCTTGACGATGGTCTGGTCATGCGCTTTCTCATGCGGCTTTAGCACCACGACCTCCCCGGCGGCTGTCGTCGGCCGGTTCGCTGTCGCGGCCTTCGAGGTCGTTGATCCAGCGTTCGAGCTGGGCGAAGCTCGGCTTGATGTTCAGTGGTACCAGGCGGCGGCCCGAGTCGATCGCCAGCAGCGCCGGCTTGCCGGCCACGTGGGTCACCAGCACCACCTTGACGGTTTCCTTGTTCGACGCTTCCTGGTTGACCAGCTGCTTGAGCATATTGCACAGCGGATCGATCAGGCCGTAGCACAGGAAAATACCGATGAAGGTGCCGACCATCGCCGCGCCGACGTTTTCGGCGATCTCGCCCGAGGTGGCGCCCTGGCTCACGGTACTCATGGTGATCACGATACCGAGCACGGCGGCCAGAATGCCGAAGCCCGGCATCGCTTCGCCGATCTTGCCCAGCGACTTGGCCGGCTGTTCGAGTTCGGTGTGCAGCGCTTCCAGTTCCTGGTCCAGCACGCCTTCGAGTTCGTGCGCGTTGATCTTGCCCATCGCCATCAGGCGGAAGTTATCGACGATGAAGGCCAGCAGCTTCGGCTCTTCCAGCACACGCGGATAGCGCTGGAACAGCGGGCTGTCCTTGGGCGCTTCGACGTGGGCGTCCAGCGCTTTCAGGCCACCGGCGGCCAGTTGCAGCAGTTCGTACATCAGCAGCAGCAACTGGCGCTGGAATTCGGAGTCGTATTTTTTGCGGACGATGATCTTCTTGATCTGCGTCATCAGCTCCTTGAGCACGTGGGTCGGGTTACCCAGCACCAATGCCCCGAGGCCGGCGCCGCCGATCACGATCAGCTCGAGCGGGTGCCAGATCTGGTGGAACGTGCCGCCCATCAGGGCAAAGCCGCCGAAGACGCTACCTAAAATGATGAGGATGCCAACTAGTTGCTGCATGATGATTCGCCTTTCCGCGTCATTTTCTTGATTCCTGGTGGTCGTGTTGTGCGAGTCGCTACGCGGCTTGCAGCACGGCTTTCATTTTGTTCAGGGCCGCCTTGTTGAGCTGGCAGACGCGGGCGTCGGTCAGGTCCAGCACGGCCGCGATTTCCTTGTAGCTCAGTTCGAATTCGTAGTACATCTGCACCACCCGCTGCTCACGCTCGTCGAGGCTGCGCAAGGCCTGCTCCAGGCTGCGCCGCACGATCAATTGTTCTTCCGGTCCCGGGGCGCTGTCCTGGCCCACGGATTCCTGCAGTACTTCATCGAAACTGGCGATCAGCTCGGCGTTCTCGTCGAGCTGGTAGGCCTGGTATTGCTCGGACGTCAAGGACAGCCCGGTCATGATTTCCTGTTCGCTCGGTTCGTGGCCCAGCTTGCGGGTCAGCGCGCGCACGCTGTCCCGCAGTTTGTGGCTGTGCTGGCGCACCGCGCGCGGGCGCCAGTCCTGGCGCCGCAACTCGTCGAGGATGGCGCCGCGGATGCGCAAGCTGGCATAGCTGCCGAACGTTTCGTCGGGCGTGCCATACCGGCGCAGCGCTTCGAGCAAACCGATCAGGCCGATCTGCTCCATGTCATCGCGGTCGATCGCCCCCGCCACCTGCGAATTGAGCTGGCGCACGATGCGCTTGACCAGCGGCGCGTACGACAGCAGGTATTTCTGCTCGTCGGCCGGGCTGTGCATCGCCACCGCGCCGTCGCCGCCGTCGCCGTAACCATCGGCATACGCATTGCCAGGATGCTCTACATAGGCCATGCCCGCTCCACTGTTAACCATGCTGGCTGTGGCTTACTCAATGATGAGCTTGCCGATCATGACATCGGTAAACGGCTTGTCCAGGCCTTCGTGCTCGTACGCTTCATCGAAAGCCTTGTTCAATGCCGCCGCAAATTGGTCGATCGTCATGGTCTGGGCAGTGGCCATGGTCAGGTCGGACAGCGTGCGCACGGCAACGCTGCGCAACATCGGCAAATGTTCCTTGGCCTGCTTCTCGGTCTTTTCGTCCGTGGTGATCACCAGGTCGGCCGACATATAGTGGGAACTGGTGTCACCGGGCTGACGTTTGAGCATGATGATGACCTTGTCCACCGTCATGTACTTGGGGGGACCTTCCTTCTTTTTCTCTTCCTTCTTCGCGGCCTTCTTGCCATCGGCAGAAGTCTCTTCCGCGTGGGCGCCCTTGGACATATACCAGAACGCACCGCCGGCCACGGCCGCGCCAACTACGACGACCAGCGCGATCGCGACAATTATTTTCTTGTTCATCTACAGATTACTCCTGGTCATTCATGGCAAAAATTGGTTTCGAGTCATCCTGGTACAGGGCCCGGCCCGGGTTGCGACCGCGCTCCTGCTCCTGTTGCTGCTGGCGGCCGCCATCTGGCTGCCCCTGCGAATAGGATTGCTGCGGTGTCGCTTGCGACAGGGCCGACGTGCGGGCGGTCGATACCGTCACCGCCACGTCGCTGAACTGGCGGGTGGCCAGGTCCTGGCGTACCGAATCGCCGATGGCGTTGAGTTGGCGGACGACCTCGCTGTTACTGGCCGACAGGTTCACTTGCAGCGCGCCGGCGCTCTGGCGGATCGAAATCTCGATGCTGCCCATGTTCGGCGGGTCGAGGCGAATCACTGCCTGGTTGTTGTTACGTTGCAAATTCACTTGCAGGCGGTCGCCCAGCGCTTCGCGCAGTGGCTGCTGCCATTGTTCCGGCGCCCCCGCGAGCTTGACCGGCGCGGCGAAGCCGGCAGGCGTTGGCGCTGCGGTCGCCACGGCGGGCGGGGTAGCGCTGGCAGTGGCGGCCAGCGCGCTGGTAAATTTCGCCGTTGCCTGGCCGTCGTCGCTGGTCATGCCGAAACCATGGTCGCGGTTGGCGGCCACTGGTGCGGGCACGGTGACGTCCACGCCTGCGCTGGCCGCGGCAGGCATCACGCGGGGCTGGGCAGCGTCGGCCACGGCAGGGTAGCTGGCAATGGGCGCGCTGGTGGCAGCACCGGCGGTGGCGAGGAGTGGCAGTGTGGCTGTGACCGGAAGTGGCAGTGCGGCAGCGGCCGGGAATGACAATGCCGCATTGGTCACGGCGGCGGCGTTGCGCCCGCTGAAATGTTGGCCGCTTGCCTCGGCCGCGATCGCTGCCATTGCGGGAGCGGCTGCATACTCCGACGTGGCGAACCGTGCCGTTGCCGCCGGCGCTGCCGTAGTGGCGGTCGTCGTGTCGGCCGTTGCAGCCATGGTGCTTGCAGCAGTGGCCGTCTTGGTTGGCGCCGCGCCTGCCTGGTGGCCTGGCAGGGCGGCGGCGTTGGTGGCCAGCGCCGGGTTGAATGGCTTGGCCAGGCCCGCGATCGAGGCCGGCACGGCATTTTCCGTGATGGCGGCGTTGGAGACCGCAGGTGCGGCGGCGTCGGCCACGGTGCCCCCGTGACTGGTAACAGCCGGGATCATGCCGGCAACCGAAATGCCGGACGTGCGCGGCACGCTGGTTGTGACTGCGGCGGCGGTTGTGGCCTCGACCAGTTGCGGGTTCGCTGGCGTGACTGCGGATGCATAACCGTACGTGGCCGATAACGGGGCGCCGATGTCCTCGGTGACACGCGCGGCTTGCTGTGCCAGCGCCACCTGGTTGGCATCCTGCAGCGCGGTATAGCTGGCCTGCGGTGCCGCGCCCGAAGGCGTGGTCACGGCGATATTCGCGGCAGGCAGGTTGAACGGGGTAGCGGACGGATACAGCGTGGCGCCGGCACTCGTGCCAGCCACCGCGCCGACCGCAGTACTCACCGTGGCGTCCGCCGCCACCGGCGCCGGCGCAACGTACCGGTTGCCGGCCAGGGCAGGCAGCGCAATGGCGGGGGCCATGACGCTGGCGAACACGGGGGCGACGATCACGGCGGGTGTCACTGCGGCGGCGATGCCGGCATTGTCGGTATCGGTATCTGCCGGCTCTTTGATGGCCGTAGCGGCTGCTGGTGCAGCAACGGTCGCATCACCTTCGGTGGTCGTGTCCAGGACGTGCGCAAACAGCGGCGCTTGCGCGGCGCGGTCGGTCGGTACGGCCGGCATGCCCGGCGCAGTGGCGTTGGCCGGAGCACCGGCCGGCGCGGGCTGGCGGCCAACAACGCCGGTCAGCAAGAAATCTTCGCTCGCACCCGGCTTTCCTGCCGGTGCAATACCGGTGGTCACGGCGCTGGTGGTGCCCGGCGTGGCCGGGCTGGTGATGGTCATGGTCATGCTGTGTATCCGTTTTCTGCCAGCTCGCTGTCCAGCGCATAGGCGAGCAAGCCTTCTTTATTCGCCTGCAATTCGCTGAGCTTGCGGCCGACCTCTGCGGTGGCAAGGTCGCAGCGGCGTGCGGCTTCCTGGTGTACCTGGTACAGGGCCGAGAGGGCGGCCTGTTCGGCCGCGTCCCACGCACCTTGCGCTGCCATCTGCGGCAGGGTCGAGGACAGCAGCGTGTTGAGCGCCGCCAGCATCGACCAGTCTTCCGCGCCGACAGCGGCATGCATTTTTTGCGTCAGCGACAGCAGTGTGCGTTGCCTATCCACCATTGGCCTTGGCCTGGACGCCGAGCCAGCCTTTCTTGATGGTGGTCAGCAGGGCGATCACCTCGTCGATCACCAGCGGGTCGAGATTGATGCCCGCCGTGTACAGGCGGCTGGCGCAGTATTCGTAGAGGCGGCCGAGATTCTTGACGACCTCGCCGCCGTTGTCGTAGTCGAGCGAGCTCGACAGGCCGTTGATGATGTCGGTGCACTTGTTCAGGCTGATCGCCTTGAGCTCGTAGCGCTTGCCGGCGATATGGCCGCGCGCGCGCGCCAGCTCTTCGAGCAGGCCGTCGGTCAAGACCAGCACCAGCTCGACTGGCGAGGCGCGGGCGACCTGCGCGTCGAGGTTGGTGGCGTGGTAACTGCTATAAGCTTCGTGATTCAACATGGTGTTCACCGTACTGTGTAAAAGGCGGCGGTTGCCGCCCGGGGTTGATGCTTAAGTTTTGCTGCTACTGGAGAACAGCTCCGTGAACAGGTTCGACGTGTTGGTCATCGACGACTGCAACTGCTGCAAGGTCGTAAATTGCGTCAGGTAGCGGCGATAGGCGTTGTTGAACTGCACTTCCAGGGCGGTCTGGCGGTCGGCCAGCTGGCTTTGCAGCTTGTCGCTGGCCTGCTTGCGCACCGAGATCGTCCCCTTGGAGGCGTCGGTCCAGCTGCTGATCAGCTTGTTCATCTTGCCCAATACGCCACTATCGTTCAGGCCCAGCGACGACGAGCTGCCGAACATGGTGTCCAGCGACCCCGGGTTGGCGGCCACGGCCTTGGTCAGGCGTGCGGTATCGAGCGACAGGGTGCCATCGCGGTTGCCGGTGATGCCAAAGCTCACCAGGGACAGGCCGCCGGTGGCTGCGCGCAAGGCGGTACCGAGCTGGTCGCGCAGCGCCTTGACGCCCGAATCGGCGCTCAGTACGCCGGCGGAGACGCCGTTGGCCGCGTTGCCGGCCTGAGTCAGGGCGCCGATCGCGGTGTATAAATTGTTATAAGCGGTGACAAACGACTGCACATTGGCCGTGGTGGCGGCGGTGTCTGCGCCCACCTTGAGCGTCAATGGCGCATCGCTGGCGCCCTGCGCTTTGGCGATGGTGAAGCTCACATCATCGATGACGGTGAAGGTGTTGGACGCCTGTTCGATCTTTGTGCCGGTAGTTTTGGGGCCGGACCAGACAATCGCGTTGTTTGCGCCCGTCAACACGGTCTTGCTGGCCAGGTCGGCGGAAAGTATCGGATCGGTGGCGCCGGTCAGCGTGATGTCTTCCACGCCGGCATCCTTGCCGGTCTTGGTCGAGGTCAGCACCAGGCGGGTGTCGCCTTTGATGGTAATGGTCGAGGCGGTCAATTTGCCGTTGTTGTTGGACGATGCATTGATGGCGGCAGCGATTTCCTTCGGCGTCAGTTCACCGTTGTTGTCGGTGTTGGCCGTGGCCAGGTCGATCTCGATGATCGAGCTGTCGCCCATCTTGATGTTCAGCTTGCCGTTATTGGGCGCCAGGCCGTTGCTGATGCCGAACGAGACTTGGCCGGCCGTGGCCACCTGCTCGACGAAGAACGAATAGCTGGCGGCAGCAGCGAGCGTACCGGCGGTGCCGGTGGCGATCGTGGTGTCGCTGAAGGTCGCGCCGCGTGCGCTGATGGTCTTGCTGGCACCGCCTGCCAGCGCATTGATCGCGCTCTGGAACGTGGACAATGCCGAACCCAGCGTTGCCATCGCAGCCGTGTCGGATTTGTTCCGGGCAACCTGGGCATCGAGCACGGCCTGTGGCGCCTTGATATAGGCATTGGCCAGGTTGGTGGCCGTGGTTTGTGGATCGTAGGTTGGGCTGGTGATGACGGCCATATTGTTGCTCCTGGAAACAATGAGTGAGTGTACCCTGATACAAGGCGACCCTAATCGTTTCCGTATGAAAAGTTTTTTAACTATTTTTACGGTGTTGCGCGTAAGCCCACTTACTTTTGCCCGCGCCACCACGCTTGCGTTGCCAATTCATCATGCTGCTTGCGTTCCTTGGAATGTTGCTCTTTCTGAACCACCTTGTGCTGCTTGTCGAGCACCTTGCCCAGCACCTCGCGCCTGGCCCAGGCCGCGTTGAGCGCCTGCTGCGACACGGCCATGTCGGCCTCGTGCAAATGCAGGTCCACCCGGTGGTTGTCGGCCATCACCATCACGGCCTGCTTGTAGTCGCCGCAGTTGCCGGCCAGGGCAGGGTGCAGGTTGCCGCTGGCGCCCATGTTGACGTACAGCCCGGTCAGGCGGTCGAGATTTTTCTGGTAGCGCTCGCGCAAGCTGGTCTTTTCGGCCATCTCGGTCTGCAGGCGCTCCACTTCGGTGTTGCGCAGTGCGACCAGGGTGGTCAGGTTGCGGATGTTGTGCTGGCTCATAGTGTCGGTCTCACTTCAAGGTGTCACTTCATCAGCGTTTCAAGTTGGTTAATGCACGGCGCGTACGGCGCTTTTTCCTTGGTGCCCTGGCACAGGAACTGTTCCACGCGCGGATGCAGCATCACGGCCTTGTCGGTGACCAGGTCGGCGCCCGGTACATAGGCGCCCAGCGGTATCAGGTCGCGCACGCGGTCGTGGCGCGACATGCTCGCTTTCAGTGCGCGCGCCGCCAGCATGTGCTCCGGCGTGATCACCTGGCTCATGCAGCGGCTGATCGACTGGCCGATGTCGATCGCCGGGTAATGGCCGCGCTCGGCCAGTTCGCGGGTCAGCACGATGTGGCCGTCGAGAATCGCCCGCGCGGTATCGACCACCGGATCCTGCTGGTCGTCGCCTTCGGCCAGCACGGTGTAGATGGCGCTCATGCTGCCAACCTGGTTTTCGCCGTTGCCGGCCGATTCCACCAGCTGGGGCAGGGCGGAAAATACCGATGGCGGATAACCCTTGGTGGCCGGCGGCTCGCCCAGCGCCAGCGCCACTTCGCGCAGCGCCATCGCGTAGCGGGTCAGCGAATCGACCAGCAGCAGCACGTTCTTGCCCTGGTCGCGGTAATGCGCCGCGATCGAGTGGCATAATTCGGTCGCCATGATGCGCATCAGCGGGCTTTCGTCGGCCGGGGCGATCACCAGCACCGCCTTCTGCAAGCCCTCCTTGCCCAGCGACATATCGACGAATTCGCGCACCTCGCGCGAGCGTTCGCCGATCAGGCCCACCACGACCACGTCGGCCACGGTTTGCCGCGTCATCAGGCCCAGCAGCACCGACTTGCCGACCCCGGAGCCGGCCATCAGGCCCACGCGCTGGCCACGACCGAGGGTCAGCATGGAATTGATGGCGCGCACGCCGACGTCGAGCGGTTCGGTGACCGGTTTTTTCTTGAGGGGGTTGATGCGCGGCGGCTGCGAGTCGAGCGGAAAGTCGCCGCCCAGCTTGCCCAGGCCGTCGATCGGCTCGCCGAGGCCGTTGACCATGCGGCCCAGCCAGCCGGAACCGATTTGCAGGCTGATCTTGTCGGGCGACGGCAACACCCGCGCGCCGGTGGTCAGGCCGATCGCCTTTTTGAATGGCATCAAATACGACACCTTGTCGCGGAAACCGACGACCTGGGCATCTAGCCATTCGCCGCTTACTGTCTCGATCTGGCAACGCTGGCCGGTATGCAAGGGACAGCCGACCGCCTCGAGCAGCAAACCGGACGCACCCACCAGCCGACCCGTGGGGGTGGCCATGGGAACGCTGCCCAGTTCGAGATTGCGCAAGGCATCGGCGATCACTGTTCGGTCTCCGTATCGTCATCATCACCGCCGTCGGCGGCCTGCAGCTGATTATCGACCTGTTCCATGACAGCAGCAAGACGCTGATGACAGCCGGCATCGACTTCATTATCGCCAGCCTTGATCCGGCATTCGCCCACTTCCAGGCGGGCGTCGCCGATCAGGTGCCATTTCTTGGAACGCTTGGGATCGAGCTCGGTGATGCGTTTGAGTTCTTCGGGATTGAGATAGACGTCGATTTCCTCGCGGGTGGGCGGCATCGAGGCCAGGGTTTCCTCCACCAGCGACATCAGCTGCACCGGTTGCAGGGCCAGCTCGGCGCGGATCACCTGGCGCGCCACCTTGGCCACCAGGTCCACCACTTCCTTGCGCTGGGCGGCGCGGTAGTCGGAACGCAGCTTTTTCAAACTCTTGAGCATGGCATCGACCGGGCGTGCCATCTGGTCGTAGGCCACCAGGGTTTCGTGGCGGCCTTCTTCGCGGCCTTGCTGCTGGCCGGCGGTGCGGCCGGCTTCGTAGCCGTCTTCCTGGCCGCGGGCCAGGCCGATTTCATAGCCGTCGCGCTGGCCCTGTTCGAAGCCTTCGGTGACCGAGGCGGCCCACTGGGCGCCGGCGTCACCGCCACTGGCGTTGCCGTTGGCGGCCGCGCGCTGCTGCGCCATGCTGGTGAACTGGGCCAGCGGCGGAAAGCGGTAGGCGCGGAACTGCTTCATTCAACCACCTGTTCGGCAAACAGCTGGATCTCGACTTCGCCGTTGTCGGCCAGGGCCTTGACGGTGTTCATGATTTCCTGGCGGGTCTGCTCGATGCGCGACATCGGCATCGGGCCGGCGCGGCGCATCATGTCCTCGAAGGCTTGCGCCTGGCGTTTTGGCATGGTCTTGAGGATGGCGTCGCGGATCGACACTTCGGCGCCCTTGAGCGCGATCGCCCATTGCTCGAGCGGTACTTCCTCGATGATGCGCGACAGCGCATTTTCGGACTGGTTGGCCAGGATCAGGAAGTCGTACATCGACAGTTCGATCTTCGACACCACTTCCGGGTCGTGGGCGCGCAACAGTTCCACCATCTGCGCGCGGTTGCCCGGCAGGCGGTTGAGAATCTCGGCGGTCTGGCGGATGCCTTCGACGCTGGTGCTTTGCGAGTCAAACGAGCTCAGGCAGCGCACCACCAGCTCATCGAGCTCTTGCAGCAGTTCGCGGTCGATCTCGTCCATGCGCGCCAGGTTCAGCAGCACCAGGTCGCGGCCTTCGAGCGGCAGTGCGTCGATGATCTGGCCGGCCAGCGCCGGCGGCAGAAAGGCCAGGAACACGGCTTGCATCTGCACGTGCTCGTTGGAGATGTACTCGGCCAGCCACTTCGGCGAGGCCCATTGCAGGCGCGCCATTTTCGGCCGCAGTTCGTCGCCGTAGATGTTGTTCAACACCGTGTTCGCCAGGTCGGAGCCGAGCGCCAGGTCCAGCGAACGCTTGAGGTAGCTGCGCGACGCGCCATGCACGCCCGACTGCTGGCGGTAGTCGTCGAAGAAGGTCTGCATCGCGTTCTTCACCGATTCGACCTTGATGCCGCTCATGCGCGACATCACTTGCGTGACTTCGATCAGCTCCTCGCGCGACAGGCAGCGCAGTACGGCGGCAGCCGGTTCCTCGCCTATGCTCAGCAGCACGATAGCGGCCTGTTCGACCGGCGTCAGCTTGGCTTGAGCGCCAAATTCGCCGTCGTTATCCTGGTAATTATTGAGTTCGGCCATTTTTCTGCATCCATTGTTTGACGACTTCGGCGACGCGCTCCGGCTCTTTCTCGGCCAGTACTTTCAGGTGATCGACCATGACATCCACCGCCGAGCCTGGTGGCGGCAGATCGTAGTTTTCCAGCAGCGGCACCATGGTGGTCGGGCCGGTGGCGCTTGGCAGCGCCGGCAGGCCGTCGGCGCCCAGCGCTGGCACGGCAGGGGTGCCAGGCAGCGCGGCAACCGGGTTGCCATTGGCGTCTTTGGCATCGCGGGCGGCGGCCACGGCGGCCGCTTCGGCAGCGCGGCGTTCGGTGGCAATGCGGGCCTGCTCCTTCGGATCCGGGGCGAAGCGCATCGTCACCAGGCGCATCAATGGACGCAGCAGCAGCAGGTAGCCGAGCAGGAAGCCGACGCCGTAAATCACGTAAGAGCTGATATCGACCACGTTGTCACGTTCCTGCCACCAGGGCACCACGGCAGCCTTGGCCGGGAAGTTCATGGCGGACACCACCAGCTGGTCGCCGCGCTCGGCGTTGATGCCGAGACCGTTGCGCAGCAGCTTGTCGATATTGGCGATCTCGGCCGCACTCCAGCCGGAGGCCGGCGTCGGCGCGGCGGCTTGCGCCAGCACCACGGCCACGCTCAGTTTTTCCAGGCTGCCACGGCTGCGCTTGGTCTGGGTGATGCTGCGGTCGTAAGCGTACTGGCGGGTGGTGGCGTTCTTGCGCGCGCTGCCGTCGTTGCCGTTGGCCGGATCGGTGGCCGGTTTGGCGGCGTCGGCCGGGTTCGGGTTGGCCGGCGGCGCGCGGTTCGACAGCGTGCCCGGTACGCCCATCACCATGCGGTTGCGGTCCTGCTCTTCGCGCATCGCTTCGCTGGTCACTTTCGGATCGGCGCCGTATTTCTCGACCGTTTCCTCGACCCGGTCGTTGCTCACCGTGGCGGCCACCGACAGGCGGAAATTGTCATCGCCGATCACCGGACCCAGCAGCCCCTTGATGTTCTGCTTGACGTCGTCCTGGTAGCGCTTGGCCGCTTCGTTGCCGCCGGCGGCGCCATCGAAGCCTTCGGACAGGTCCACGTGCGACGACAGCAGGTTGCCGGCCTGGTCCACCAGGCTGACACGCGCCGGCGCCAGGCTGGCCACGCTGCCCGACACCATGTTGATCACGGCGGCAATCGCTTCCGGTTGCAGCGTGGCGCCCGGCTTGAGCGCCACCACCACCGAAGCCGACGACTTGTCGCCATCGGACGAAACAAACGAGCTCGACTTGGCGATCGACAGGTGCACGCGTGCATGGGCAATCGCGTCCATGGTCATGATCGATTGCGCCAGCTCGCCTTCGAGGCCACGGCGGAAGCGCACGTCCTGGACGAATTGCGACACGCCCAGCGGATCGTTCTTGTCCATCAGTTCCAGGCCGGCGGGCAGTTGCGCAGTGACGCCCTTGGCGGCCAGCAGCATGCGGACCTTGCCCAGCATGTCGGCCGGCACCAGGACCTGGCCGCTTTCCGGGTGCACGCGGTACGGCACCCGTTCGGTTTCCAGTACATTCATCATGTCGGACGCCGAGACTTTTTCGCGCGCGCCGAATACCGGCTTGTAATCGGACTGGTCTTTCCACAGCAGCATCAGCACCAGCGCCGTCACGCCGATTGCCAGCAGCAGCAGCGGGTAGAGGTTCTTGAGCAGGCTGGGGGAGACGGACATGGCGGTCGGGCTGGTGCGCCAGCGGCCGAAGGCGGTCTTGAAGGTGTTAATCACGGATGGACTTTCGCGGGCGGTTACAGCGGGTCATTACAACGGCAGCTTGATGAGTTCGTCGAGGCCGCCCATCACCTTGTTACGCACTTGCATCAACATGGAGAAAGACAGGCTCGCTTCCTGGCTCGACAGCATGGCGCCGATCAGGTCGTCGCTTTTGCCCGATTCCACATCGGCCATCTTCTGGCCGGCGGCGACATCGCCGTCGTTGACCTTGCCGATGGTGTCCTGCATGGCCTGGGAAAACGAGAAGCCCTGGTGCGGCGTACTGGCGCCGAACTGGCTGGCGGGGGCCACGGCAGCGTTTGACAGCGCTTGCGCGGCGTTGGTCAGCGCGGCCAGGTCGGCCTGGATCAGGCCTGCGATTCCGTTACTCATTGCTACCTCCGGTTACTACAGCGTTGATGTCCCTAACATAGCCAGATTGCCACCACGCAGCAAGGACTGCCTGAGGCCTCGCGCGTTTTGCGTGTTCCGTTCGTGCGACACTCCATGTTGTATATGTCACAGTGTTGCTGGATTTGCCACGTGATCTGTCGGACAAATCCGGACGGCAAAGCAGGCGCGGGCCAGCCGGGTAATATGGCGCTGAATGAAAAAGTAGGGGGAAATCCGAAAAAAATTCACGTTTGACTGTCGCTTGGCGGGGCGACGCGCCGCATCCTGCAAAGGCCTTTTATCATGTTTTCTATGAGCAAATATCGTTATAAATCATTCACTAAGCACGATGCGAAAGGTTTGTTGCGTTGCAGCGAATACCAAGTAATGCTGGAATAAGCTTACCGGCTAGCAATACTCCTGTAAAGGTTTATTTGCCCTGCGTAAACATGATGCGACACGGCGGATGACACATTTCAATCGGAATATTGTTCAATGGCAATAATGTGAATTTTAGGGTATGCTGTCGCTACCGGACGCATCCTACTTTCAGTTATGCTGTTGCAATAAATAAATTTATGTGTCGAATCCCGCCCGGTCTGTTGTTAGCGACCGAGAGGTGCGATGATGCACTGTGGTGCAAATTTAGTGCGATTTTCCGGACCATCCCCTGATACGACAATGACGAAACAAACTGCGCAACATCAAGTCCTGGACCCCTCGCTGTTAGGGCGTCCCGTGCACCTGCTGCCCATCTTTGCGGCGCAGTTGCGTGACGACCTCACGCAGTCCATGCGCCTGAATATGCACCGGCGCTACTGGGGCGGCTTCCAGGTGGAAGACGTACAGTTCAGCCGCATCGACAGCGCCACGGCCCCCAGCAGCCGCTGGCTCAGTTTTGCCGCGCCCGCCGGCCAGATTGCTTTTTCGCTCGAACGCAAGGTGTTGCTCAGCGTCCTCAACTATCGCTATAGTAGTGGCGCCAAGAGCGACAGCGTGGCCGAGGTGGACGAGGCAGCGGTGCGCGTGACCGCCACCGAGGAACGCCTGGCTGTGGTTTTAGGGCAACAGTTAGCGGGCATCCTGGCCGGCCGCATCGAGGCCAATCTGCCCGAAACCAACCTGGCGCCGGGCGCACGGTTGACGAACGGCGAAGCGGCTACCGCTGAAGAACCGGTCGAAGATTATGGTTTCAAGCCGACCACCGGCGCCCAGCCCGCCAAAGGTGCGTGGGTGATCGTGGTCACTCTCGCCGGCGCCACCAGCGGCGTGACGGCGGGCCGCTTCTGGTTCGCGCTCGACAAGCAATTGATGGCCGGCGTGCTGCGCGGCCTGCTGCGCGATCGCGACGGCGGCAAGAAGCGCAAGCCCGCCGGTCCGCTGGCGCAGCGCCTGCACCTGGGCATCACGGGCCGCCTGGCCAGCAAGGAAGTCATGCTGGGCAGCCTGTACGACCTGCAAGTCGGCGATATCATCCCGATCAGCTTGCACCGGGCCGACGTCCTGCTCGAGGACTCGCGCCTGTTCACGGCCGCCGTGACCGAGCACAAGGGCAAGCTCTGCCTCACCTCCTTTGAAGATGCTGAATAACGATGAACATGAACGTAGCCAACCCCAACGACGCCCTGCTGGAAGACCTGTCCGACGAAATGATCATCGAGCAAGTCGGCGGTGAACTGGCCGAAACCTCGGTGGCCGCCCAGGCGCCGCGCCGCGACCTGCCTGCCATGATGCGCAAGATCCCGGTCACGCTGACGCTCGAAGTGGGCTCCGCGCGCATTTCGCTGCAGGACCTGATGGCCATCGGCCCCGACAGCGTGGTCGAACTCGACGTGCTGGCCGGCGAACCGCTGGTGATCAAGGTCAACGGCACCGCCATCGGCCGCGCCGAAGTGGTCGTGGCCGGCGAGAACTACGGCCTCAAGGTACTGGACCTCGACGGTCTGAACCTGGACCTGATGACCCCATGACCGTGGTCGAGTCAAGATCCGGCAAGCTGACGACGCACAAGGTGAAGATCGGCATGCTGGCCGGCGCTGCGCTGGCCGTGGCGCTGGCCTTGCTGCCGGGCGCCGCCCATGCGGTGGACCTGCTGGCCAACGTGGTGCCGGGCGCCAGGACCGAGCTGACGGTCAAGATGCAGATCCTGATCATCATGACCTTGCTGGGCTTGCTCCCGGTGATGGTCATGATGATGACCAGTTTTACCCGCTTCGTGATCGTGCTCTCCTTGCTGCGCCAGGCGCTGGGTTTGCAGCAGGGCTTGCCCAACCGCGTGATCACCGGCGTCGCGCTGATCCTGACCTTGCTGGTCATGCGCCCGATCGGCGACCAGATCTGGACCGAAGCGTTCGTGCCCTACGACCAGGACAAGATCGGCCTGGACACCGCGTTGCAGATCGCCCAGCAGCCGGTGTCGCGCTTCATGCTGGCGCAAACCAGCAAGGCCGCGCTCAGGCAGATCGCCCACCTGGCCGGCGAAGACCATGTGACCGACCCGACCAAGCACGCGTTCACGGTCAAGCTGGCCGCGTTCGTGCTGTCGGAACTGAAAACCGCGTTCCAGATCGGCTGCATGCTGTTCATTCCATTCCTGGTGATCGACCTGGTGGTGGCCTCGGTGCTGATGGCGATGGGGATGATGATGCTCTCGCCGCTGGTGATTTCCCTGCCGTTCAAGCTGTTGCTGTTCGTGCTGGTCGATGGCTGGACGCTGACGGTCAACACGCTGGTCACCAGTATCCAGGCCTATTGACGGCGAAGGGGATATTCCGTGCTGACTCCTGAAATCGCCGTCGACCTGGTGGCCGAATCGCTGCACATGGTCATGCTGCTGGTGGTCATGCTGGTGGTGCCGGGCCTGATCGTGGGCTTGCTGGTGGCGCTGTTCCAGGCCGCCACCCAGATCAACGAACAAACGCTGAGCTTTTTACCGAAGCTGCTGGTGACCCTGCTGGCCGTGATCCTGATGGGGCGCTGGATGTCCGGCTACCTGATGGATTACTGCGTCTCGATCTTTACCCGCGCCGCCACCCTGGTCGGCTAGCTGCTGCGCATGGAACCGGTCCTGGCCAACCTGCTGCCCATGCTTACCGCCATCTGGTGGCCGTTTTGCCGCATCCTTGCCATGTTCATCGGTGCGCCCGTGCTGGGCGAGGCGGTCACGCCGGTCACGGTGCGCATCCTGATCGCGCTGGTGCTGTCCATCGTCATGCTGCCACTGACCGGTGGCATCGGCGCGCAGCACGCGCCGATCGATCCGTTTTCCATGCACGGCGTGGTCGCCACCATCGAGCAGGGGCTGATCGGTTTCGTGCTGGGCCTGGCATTCCACTTCGCGATGTCGGTGGTGGGCGTGCTCGGCTACATGGTCACTTCGCAGATGGGCTTGTCGATGGCGGTAATGAACGATCCGCTCAACGGCCAGTCGTCGGACGTGGTGTCGGCGCTGCTGTCCACGCTGGCGATCATCGTGTTCTTTGCCATCGACGGCCACCTGGTCATCGTCGGCATCCTCGGCCAGAGTTTCCAGGCCTGGCCGCTGGGGCACGGCTACTCGCCGCTGCTGCTCAACGCCGTGGCCTACAACGTGGCGTGGATTTTTTCGGCGGCAATGCTGCTGGCGTTGCCGGTGGTGTTTGCCACCATCGTGGTGCAGCTGGGCTTCGGCTTTTTGAACCGGGTGGCGCCCAGCCTCAACCTGTTCTCGCTGGGCTTTGCCGTGATCACGATTTTTGGCTTGATGATGCTCGGTGAGCTAGTGAAGTTCATTCCCGAGCATTACGTGCGCATGACCAACCAGGTGCTGGAAATGATACGCCAGCAGATGCAGGCGGCCGCCCATGGCTGACCAGGGCAGCACCGGCGACAAGACCGAAAAGGCGTCAGCCCAGAAACTCAAGAAGTCGCGCGACGAAGGGCAGGTGGTCCGCTCGCGCGACCTGGCCACCGCGATCGGCATCCTGGTCAGCCTGAAACTGTTCGTGTACCTGCTGCCCAGCTATATGACCGACATCAATGCGATTTTCCACACCAGCTTCGCGCCGTTCGACAGCGAAGGCGCGATCGAGAACACCATGTCCACGCTGTTCATCACCTCGATGTGGTTGTTCATCAAGATGGTGCTGCCCTTGTTCATCGTGCCGATGTGCATCATGATGGGAGCGATGATTCCCGGTGGCTGGGTGGTGTCCACCAAAAACTGGGCGCCCAAGTTTTCGCGCATGAGTCCGATGGCCAACCTGGGCCGCTTGTTCGGCGCCAAGCACGGCACCGAACTGTTGATTTCGATCGCCAAGGCCGGCGTGCTGATCTCGGTCCTGATCCACATGGCGCGCTCGACCATCGGCGCCTACATGGAGTTGCAGCATATGCCGATGGGCCAGGCCATGGTGGCGGGCGCGTCGCTGATGATGGACGGGCTGATGGCGATGGTGGTGATTTTCGTGCTGTTCGCGCTGGTCGATGTGCCGGCGCAGGCGTATTTTTTCGCCAAGAACCAGCGCATGAGCAAGCAGGATCAAAAGGAAGAACACAAGACCAGCGAGGGCCGGCCCGAAGTGAAAAGCCGGATCCGCCAGTTGCAGCGGGCCCTGGCGCGCGGCAGCGCCCGCAAGACGGTGCCCACGGCCGACGTCGTCATCGTCAACCCGGAGCATTACGCGGTGGCGTTGAAGTACGACCACGACCGCGCCGAGGCGCCATTCGTGGTGGCCAAGGGCATCGACGAGATGGCGCTGTACATCCGCCAGCTGGCCAAGGAATTCGAGATCGAAGTGATGGAGCTGCCGCCGCTGGCGCGCGCCATCTACAACACCAGCCAGGTCAACCAGCAGATCCCGGTGCAGCTGTACCAGGCTGTATCGCAGGTGCTGAACTACGTGCTGCAATTGCGCGCGTTCCACAGCGGGCGCCGCAATGCCCGGCCGGTTCCACCCACCGAAGTTGTCGTACCCACATCCATGAGCGAGGTTAAGCAGTCATGAATTTCTTCAAAGCGCTGATCGTCGAGGCGCGCCGCCACAAGTTCGCCACCCCGGCCTTCCTGCTGGCGATCCTGGCGATGATCATCCTGCCGTTGCCGCCATTCCTGCTGGATGTGATGTTTACGTTCAACATCGTGCTGGCCCTGATCGTCATCATGGTGTCGGTGTCGGCCCGCAGGCCGCTCGATTTCTCGGTGTTCCCGACCGTGATCCTGGCCACCACCATGCTCAGGCTGACCCTGAACGTGGCATCCACCCGCGTAGTGCTGCTGCACGGCCACCAGGGCACCGACGCTGCCGGCCAGGTGATCGAAGCGTTCGGCCATGTCGTTATCGGCGGCAACTACGTGGTCGGTATCGTGGTGTTCGTGATCCTGATGATCATTAACTTCATGGTGGTGACCAAGGGCGCCGAGCGGATTTCCGAAGTGTCGGCGCGCTTCACCCTGGACGCGTTGCCGGGCAAGCAGATGGCGATCGACGCCGACCTCAATGCCGGCCTGATCAACCAGGAACAGGCGCAGGTACGGCGCAAGGACGTGGCGGCCGAGGCCGACTTCTACGGCGCCATGGACGGCGCCTCGAAATTCGTCCGCGGCGATGCCGTGGCCAGTATCCTGATCCTGATCATCAACATGGTGGGCGGTGTGGCCATCGGTTCGATCATGCAGGACATGTCGTTCGGCGACGCCTTCAAGCAATATGCGCTGCTGACCATCGGTGACGGCCTGGTCGCGCAAATCCCGGCGCTGCTGCTGTCGGCCGCCGCCGCCATCCTGGTCACCCGCATTTCCGACACCGGCGATTTCGAACAACAGGTGGGCAACCAGGTCCTGACCTCGCCGCAAGTGATGTTCAGCGCCGCCGGCATGATGTTCATCCTGGCGCTGGTGCCGGGCATGCCATGGCAGATGTTCATGCCGTTTGCCATCGTGCTGGCGTACGTGGGGTGGAAGCTGGGGCAGCAGGTCAAGGCGCCCGACACCACCCATATCGCCGCCATCGAAAAGGCGCTGCGCGAGGATGCGCCGGAGATCGAATGGCAAAGCCTGCCGGTCACGCAGCCGTTGCAGGTGGCGCTCGGCTACAAGCTGGTCTCCCTGATCGACAAGTCGCAGGGCGAACCGCTGGTCAAGCGCGTGCGCGGCGTGCGCCAGAGCTTGTCGGAGGCAATGGGCCTGCTGTTGCCGCCGATCTCGGTGCGCGACGACCTGGGCATGAAACCGTCGCAGTATTCGGTGATCCTGTCGGGCAGCGTGGTGGCCCAGGGCGAAGTGTTTGCCGACCGCCTGATGGCGATCCCGTCGCCGAATGTGTATGGGAGTATCGACGGCATCCCCGGCATCGAACCGGCCTACGGCATGCCGGTGACGTGGATCGAGACCAGCGAGAAAGCCAACGCGCTGGGGCTCGGCTACCAGGTGGTGGAGACGTCGAGCGCGATCGCCACCCATTTGTCCAAGCTGATCCGGGAATACATGCCCGAGCTGTTCCGCCACGAAGACGTGCCGCACATGATTGAGCGCTTGAATGCACTGTCGCCCAAGCTGGCGGGCACGCTCGACAAGTCGCTCACGCACACCCAGCTGCTGCGCGTGTTTCGCGTGCTGTTGGCGGAGAACGTCTCGCTCAAAGACATCGTGCCGATCGCCACCACCCTGGTGGACAGTTCCGAGACCACCAAGGATCCGATTTTGCTGGCGGCGGAAGTGCGCTGCGCGCTGCGGCGCCAGATCGTCACGGCGCTGTTCGGCCAGCGTACCGAGATGCAGGCGTTCAACCTGGGCGGCGACCTGGAAAACATGCTGCTCGGCTCCCTGAACCAGGCTCGCCAGGGCGGTAAAGTAGTGCTCGACAACTACCCGATCGACCCCAACCTTCTGGCCCAGCTGCAAGTGAACATGCCGGTAGCGCGTGAACAGATGAAGCAACAGGCGACGCCGCCGCTGTTGCTGGTATTGCCGCAAATCCGTCCGCTGCTGGCAAGGTATGCGCGCCTGTTCGCGCCGGGGCTGCACGTATTGTCTTACAACGAAATTCCGGAAAACCGCGAAGTGAGCATTATCGGTACCGTTGGCTAAAACCTCTAGCCCGGCCTGGCCGTGCACGGTGACGGGTTTAGCCGGCTTCGCTCGCGGTTGGTGGCTGTGACAGCACCAAAGCCATCTCGGCCATCGCTTTGAACAGCGGGGCCGTCAGCATGGCGGTGTGAGCAGGGGTGGGGTCGAGCTCGGGGCCGCCGGTCGGGACCACGCGGCGCAGGTGGCAGCGCACCACGGTCAGGCCGAAGCGGTTGACCAGGGCCGCCAGTTGCGGCAACATTTCGCGCATGAACTGCATGGCGGAAGTGTGGGCGGCACCCACTTCCATCAGCACGCCGTTGGCGGACGTGGGTTCAACCTGGATCACCACCCGGCCCATGCCGGGCAGCATCAACTCGAGGCGCAGCGCCACCCGTGGCCGGCGGCGGCGCGGCGCCTCGTCCTCCGACTCGCGCACCACCACCTTGAGTACCAGCCGTTCGGCACCCCACGCAAACACGGCAAAACGCCAAGGTTCCATTTCCGTCACCAACGGCAAGCCCGGACGCCCCTCGCGCATGGCCGAAGGATTATGGTCGGCCATGAACAGGCTCGAGGGCACATGCTGGCCTTTTGATTGTTCGAGCCAGGCGGCACGCTGCTGACCATAGGTCCGCACCATGACTTGCCACGAGGCGGCCATCATCGCGGCGTCGGGCGGATGCCAGGTGAGTTGGCGCGACAGAAAAACCTGGTTGGGACGCATGGCGGACGACTCGACAACATCGGCCACATCGAGCGCCGCATCGGCCAGCGCCTGCAACGCAGGACTGGTTGCCGGCGGTGCATCGGGCGCATCGCCCGGCGTGCCGACCGCAAGCGCGACCGGTAGCGGTCCGACCGGATAACGGCTGACCGGGTCGAGCGGGCCGCGCAGCACCGGACCTGGCGGATTCTGCCGATCGGGAGTGCTGACTGGGCGCGCGGCTGCGACGATACGGTCTACCATCGGGGTTGCTCATCAATAAAAGGTGAAAAAAAAGCCAACCGACATGCCGGTTGGCTCCTCTGCGGCCAGCGCCCGCAGGCGCCGGATCAGTGCAATATTACTGCAGCAGGGACATAACCAGCGACGACATGCTGTTGCTTTGTTTCAGCATTGCGGTACCAGCTTGCAGCAACATCTGGTTCGAGGTCATCGAAGCCGATTCGGTCGCGAAGTCGGTGTCCATGATACGGCCCGAAGCCGATTCGGTGTTGGTCGAGATGTTCGACAGGTTGCTGTTGATGTGATCGAGGCGGTTGATGGTCGCGCCCAGGGTCGAATTGACAGTGCCGACTTTGTCGATGGCGGTCTTCAGCAGGTCGATGGTGGCGTTGGCGTTGGCGGTCAGTTCGGTGCCGGTGGTGGCGCCGGTGAAGTTTTTGCTGGCCGACGACAGTGCCGCGTTCAAGGCGGTCATGCTGGCGGTCACGCTGACAGCCATGGTTTCCGACTTCGATGCACCGATCTGGAAGGTCATCGCGCCCGACAGCGTGCCTTTGGTGGAGGCGCTACCGTCGCCCAGCAGCAAGGTCCCGCCGAAGGTGGTGTTCTTCATCACGTTCGACAGTTCTTTACCCAGCGCGTCGAACTCGGCTTGCATCGCCGTTTTGTCGTCGGCGCTCGACGAAACGTCCGCAGCCTGGGTCGCCAGATCCTTCATGCGGATCAGCATGTTGGTGACCTGGTTGAAGGCGCCCGATGCGGTTTGCAGCATCGAGGTGGCGTTCTGGGTGTTTTTCATGGCCATGGCCATGCCGCTGGTCTGAGCCTTCAGGCGGGTGGCGATCTGCAGGCCTGCAGCATCGTCCGAAGCCGTGTTGATGCGGTAGCCGGTGCTCAGGCGCGTCATCGACGTGGACAGGTTGCTCTGGGTTTTCGCCAGGGCGTTTTGTGCGGACAGGGCAGCGTTGTTGGTGTGAAGGCTCAGCATTTTGTTACTCCTGGGTTGGGGATGTCAGTTTAGAGCATCGAGTTTTTCTTGCTCTCCCCTACACAAGGCGACAACCCCTGCGGCTTCATTAAATGCTTTTCAGAAATTTTCTGAATTTATTTTAAAACCAGTGATCGCAGCAGGAAGAACGGCCGGTTGAGGAATTCCCCCAGGCTGTCATCGCGGGCAATATTGTTGTCGTTCAGGTCATGATAGGCGATACCGGCGGCGCCGCCCGTAGCAATACCGATGTGGTCGATAGCCCAGCGACCGGCGGTGCCATCGCGAATGAAGGCGATCATCTCGGCCTTGGTCCCGCTGTCGAACAACGGCAGCGTGCGGTCGCCTTTCCAGTTGAAACCGAGCTGGAACGCCATGTGCCGGCACGATCCGGCCAGTCGGTTCAGCGTCTCGAGTACGCTCTGGCGGGCGCGCTCGCGCGACAGGCCAGGATCGCCGTAATCGTCACCGATGTGGTGCAATACATTGAGCAGCAGGCACAGGTCGATGGCAGGCGCAAAGTCTTGCTGGAAGTCGAGATAGCGGGCCTCGGTCTTGACGACCTGCGCAAGTCCCAGTTCCTGCGCGGCAGCGTTGACGAATTCTGCATGAGCGGCGTTGCCTTCGAAATACAGCACTTCGGCGGCGCCCTGACTGGCGCATTCGAGCGTGAAAAAGCCGGTGTTGCCGCCGATGTCGGCCAGGCGCAGACCGCGTACCGGCTGGCGCGCCAGCAAGTAGGCGAGGCGTGCTTCTTCGTGGCGCGAACTGATGGCCAACTGATCCTGGGCCAGCAGCGCTCGCAGCGGCCGCGCCAGCACCTGGTAGTTGCTGTGTTTGCTATTTCGGCTGTACAGCTCGGCTAGGGTCGGGGTGAGAATGGTCATGACAGGGCCTGTTCGTGTCGGTAAAGCGGCATGCTGTCATGCCGCTGGAATATGTCGTAGGCAGCGATGGCCGCTTGTTGCGCTGCCAGCGCGGCCGCACTGAAATTGTGATAGCTGGGCGGACCGGCCTGCAAGCCGCCGGACCAGTAGTAACAGGGCACGGCGGCAGTGCCAGCGGTCGCCACTGTGGGCTCTGGCGCGGCGGTGGCAAAACCGTAGTCGGCCAGAAAGGCGTCGAAGATGCCGGTGGGGTGGTCCACCACCAGTTGCATCGGACCCCACAGGCGTGGATTGGCTTCGATCATATAACACGTCCCATCGGCTGCGCGCCGCACTTCGATCATGATCAGGCCATGGAAACCGGCCTGCGCAAGCAGCGCCAGGTAGGGTAGGGCGTCGGCGTGCAAATGAAAATCGTCGGCACGCGCCAGGATCACCGAGCCGCCTTCGGGTTGCTGCACCAGGTTCTCTTGGGAAAACAGCACCGGCGCCCCTGCGCGCGGCAGACAGGCGAGCAGATACAGGCTGCGACCTTCGACGTATTGCTGGTAATAGAAATCCGCGCTGTCTTCCTGCGACAGAAAACGTTCGCGCTCGGCCGGGCCATAAACCAGGTGCGGCTTGAGCTGGCGAGTACCGATGCCGGCATAGCTGCGCGGCTTGGCGACAAACGGAAAGTGATCCGGCAGGATGTTGTATTCGGCCGGCACAGCGATGCCGGCTTCGCCGCACAGGCGGCCGAAGCTGTATTTGTCCGACAACTGGCAATACAACGCCTGGTCCACCAGCGGCACCATGCAACCGGCTTGCTCCAGCGCTGCACGGTGGGCCAGCATGAAGCGGTTGAGGAACTCGGTCGAGGGCAGCAGCAGCACCCGCGCGTAACCGTGCCGCGTGCGCAGCAAGCCGGCCCAGTACAGCACCTGGGCCAAGTCCAGTTTGGGGCTGTCGCGTGTGAGCAGCACCTGGGCGGCGTAATCGGTCAGGAAAATCGGGTCGGACGGATCGCGCGCGACAAGGTGGAACGGCACCCCGCGCGCTGTGGCCCAGCGGCAAAACGCCACCACTGCGCGGATGTTATAACCAGACAGTATCAGCACGCCCTGCGCCATGGTGGGCTCCACTCAGCCCAGCTCTTGAATGCGCATGCGCATGATCTGCACCACGGTGGCGATCATTTCGGCATCCATGGTCTGACCTGTAGGCAGTACGATCACGCGCGCCGCCACCACGCCCGTGTGCGGCAACATCAGCCCTGCATGCGGAAACAGGCTGCGGTACGGTTCCATGTTGTGGCAGCCTGGCCAGAAATAGCGGCGCGCAATCACGTTTTCCGCCTGCAGGGCGTCGATCAGCTGGTCGCGCGAGGCGGGGCATTCGGGGCCGACTTCCACCACCACGTATTGGTAGTTGTGGCGCTCGCCTGTCTCCATCGACAACAGGCGCAGGCCGCGCACGTCGCGCAGGGCGTCGCGGTAGGCGTGATAGTTGCGCTGGTTGGCTTCCACCACGCTATCGAGCGCCTGCAGGTTGACCAGGCCCATGGCGGCGTTGATCTCCACCATTTTGCCGTTGGTCCCGGGATGGATCACGCGGTCGAAGCCGGCAAAGCCGAAGTTGCGCATCAGGCGCATGGTTTGCGCCAGTTCGTCGTCGTTGGTCACCACGGCGCCGCCTTCGAAGGTGTTGAAAAACTTGGTGGCGTGGAAGCTCAGCACCTCGCACGCACCGAAGTTGCCGATCATCCGACCCTGGTGCATGCAAGAGAACGCGTGGGCGGCATCGAACATCAGTTTCAGGCCGTGCTCGTCGGCGATGGCTTGCAGCTCGCGCACCGGCGCCGCGCGCCCCCACAAGTGCACGCCGATGATGCCGGTGGTGCGCGGAGTGATCATGCGCCGCACTGCGTCGGGCGAGAGCAGGTGGGTGACCGGATCGATGTCGGCAAACACCGGCGTGATCGATTGCCATTGCAGCGCGTGGGCGGTGGCGACGAAGGTGTAGGAGGGCACGATGACCTCGCCTTCCATGCCGAGGGCGCGGATGGCGATTTCCAGCGCGATGGTGCCGTTGCACATTGCCACGCAGTGCTTCACGCCGAGGTGGCCTTCGATCTCGCGCTCGAACTGCTGCACCAGCGGGCCATTGTTGCTGAGCCAGCGGCGGTCGAAGATGTCGTTGGCGTACTGCATGAAAGCAGCGCGATCGCCCATGTTGGGGCGGCCCACGTGCAGCGATTCGGCAAACGCCGGAGCGGCGCCGTGGATGGCGAGGTCTCGCGGAGTATTGATGTTCTTCATGCGGCAGGCTCCTCGCTGGAAGGCATGAGGTCATCAAGGTCGACGCGGATGGGGCCGGGGGCAATGTTGGCGCACCAGCGTTGCCACATGATGCGGAAGGCCCGTTCCAGCCCAGCCGCAGCCACCGCAGGCTGGCCGACTACGGAATCGTTGTAGCGCTGGCGCAGCGTGATGCGCAACGTGGCCAGGAAGGCCAGGTTGTCGGCCAGGAAGACCGCGCGCTGCACGAACAATTGCTCGTCCTCTGTTACAAAGGCTTCCAGCCCCAGGTGCGTCAGGTACGAGGCGCTGCCGTGGCTGGGCATGGTGGGGCCGGTCATGGTCAGGGTCGGCACACCCATCCACAAGCCGTGCAGCAACGTGGTGGCGCCCGTGTACGGGAAGGGATTGAGCAGCACATCGACTTCGCTGTGCAACAGCAGGTAGTCCTTCATTGAGCCGCGCGGGCGAATGTCGAGTCGTTCGGCGGCAATGCCTTCAGCGGCAAACCACGCTAGCACGGTGTCGGTCGCGCGCCCCGCGCCCAGGCCACCGAGCAGCATACGGGCGCTGGGCACCGCGTGCAGCACGCGCGACCAGAGTGCGATGACTTCGCGACTGAGCTTGTTGGCGCGGCTGAAGCTGCCGAATGTCATGTAACCGCGCTCCAGCGCTGGCAGGCTGGTGACGGCCGGCGCGTACGGTTCGGGCAAGAACGGCCCGCTTAGCGGCAGGCGCACGATGTGTTCGGTGAAGTGGCTGTCATAACGCCCTGCGGGCATGCGCACGCTGTCGCTCAAGTAGTAATCGACCCCCAGCAGACCGGTGGTGCCAGCGTAGCCAAGCCAACTGGCCTGAATCGGCGCCGGCCGGCGCGCAAACAGGGTCAGGCGGTTGGCGGCCGAATGGCCGGCCAGGTCTATCAGGATGTCGATCTGTTGCTCGCGGATCAGCTGCTCGGCCGGTTCGTCATGCAGGTCGCAGATATTGTGCCAATGTGCAAAGCTGGCCTTCATCCGCAGCGTCATGTTGTCTTCCTTGAACTTGGTATAGAACGCGTGCAGTTCCAGGCCGGGTTCGCGCCCCAGCAGGATTGCCACCGGCTCGAAGAAATTGGCCAGCGCATGATTGTTGAAGTCGCCCGAGACAAACCCCACCCGTATCACGCGGTCGGGGTCGGCCTGGTTGGAGTGGCGCTGCCAGCCCGGCCGCAGCGCCGCTTCGAACTGGTCGCCAAAACGGCAATGCTCCTCGAACAGCAGTTCGGGATCGGTAGTGATATGGCTGAGCAGAAACACCAGGTTGCTGTGCAACGGCGCCGAGTCGGGGTCGCGCACCAGTGCCGTGCGCGCCGCCTGCACCGCTTCGGCGATGCGGCCTTCGTCGAGCAGCAGCGGCACCATATTGGTCAACGCATCAGGATAGCCGGGGTCGAGTTCGAGCGCCCGTTCGTAGGCGTGCATGGCGTCGTCGGACTGCTTGAGATTGCTGTAGCAATTGCCGAGGTCGAAGTACAGGGGGGCTTGGTCCGGTGCCAGGTCCAGCCCGATCCGGCAATGTTCGAGCGCCTCCTGGTAGCGGTCTTGCTTTTGCAAGATGGAAATCAGGTTGCGGCGCGCCGGCAGAAAATCGGGGCGCGTGGCCAGTGCCTGTTCTGCGTGGCGCGTGGCCGCGACAAAGTCGCGCTGGTCGTGGTACGCCGCGCTCAGGTTGGTGTGGGCGAGCGCCAGCTCGGGCGCCAGGTCGAGCGCATGGCGGTGTTGGGCGACCGCTTCGTCGAGCCGGCCCAGCCGGTGCAGCGTGACGCCCATGCTGGTGTGGCCGTTTGGGTTGTCCGGTTGCAGCGCCAGTCCGCGCTGGTAATGGTGCAGCGCGTCGTCGTAATGGCCCGCCTCCTGCAAGGCGATCGCCTTGTTGAGCCAGGCTTCCGGGTAGTCGGGCTGGCGCGCCAGGATCTGGTCATAGCTGCTGGCGGCGCCCACATAGTCGCCCAGGCCTTGCTGGGCGGCGGCCCGCACGAAATACACCTGGGTTCGCTCGGGATCGAGTGCAATGGCCAGCTCGCACTCGGCCAGGCAGTCGTCATAGGCAAAGCGCTGGTAGAGCAGATCTGCCAAGCCCGCGTGCAGCGTCGGATCCTCTGGCTGCAGCGCCAGCGCAGCGCGAAAATGCGGCTCGGCCTGCTGGTGGCGCTGCAGCGAATGCAGCGCCATTGCCACGTTGGCGTGCAAGGCATTGAGCCCGGCATCGAGCGCGAGCGCGTGCAATTGCGCCGTGACCGCGTCTTCGAGCTGGCCCGCGCTTTGCAAGGTCGTGCCCAGGTTGGCCCAGGCTTCGCCGTGCTCCGGCAGCAGTTCCGTCACTTGCCGGTACAGCGGCAGCGCCTCGTCGTAGCGCTGCATGGCGCGCAGGGTGTCTGCCAGGTAAGTCAGCAATTGCGGGTCTTGTGGCGCCAGAGCCAGCGCGGCGCGGTAGCTGCCGGCTGCCTCCTCGTGCTCGCCGCCATCGCGCAGGCTGTTGCCAAGATTGAAGTGGGCGGCCAGGTCGTCCGGATTGACGCTGATGGCGCGGCGGTAGCTTTGCTGCGCCTCGGTGTGGCGGCCCAGCGCATCGAGCGCCGAACCCAGGTTGCAATGGGCGGTGGCGTACTGCGGCGCCAGTTCAATTGCACGCAGGTACAAGGGCAGCGACGCTTGCGGGTCGCCGGCATTTTGCAGGGCGTCGCCCAGGTGGGTGTGGGCTTCCGCATCGTGCGGCGCCAGTGCGATCAAGCGCTGCCAGGCGTCGATCGGGCTCTTTCCTTGCAATTGCAGGGCTGTGCCCAGCACGCTCCAGCCAAAGGTCGATTGCGGGTGACGCGCCAGCAGCGCTTGCGTGGCTTGCTCCATGTCGGCGTGGCGGCCGGCGTTGTAGAGATCGATAATGGCTTGCCGGGCGGCGTCGTTCGGTTCTAACGGCAGGGCGGCGCTGGCCTGCGCCACCAGTTGTTCGATGGTGGGGCTTTGATAACCGCGCGACTGCACGTGGTCAACGATATCGAGCGCTTCGCCCGGCTCGCCCGTTTGCACCAGGCCGCGCGCCAGCGATAACCAGAATTCACCCTCGTCGGGCGCCAGTTGCACAGCCCGACGCAAGTCAAGCACCGCTTGCGCATGCCGTCCCAGCCGTCCCTGCAGCAAGCCGCGATTGTGCAGCACCAGCGCATGGTCGGGCACGCTGGCGAGGATGGCGTCATAGTCTTTCAGCGCCTCCTCGAGCCGGCCGGCCTGGTGGTGGGCGATCGCCTGCGCCAGCAGGGCGTCCGGCGTAGAGGTGGAATCGTATGCATCCATGGGGCGAAGAACGTTAATTTTATGATGACCAATTGTAACGCCTATTCTTTGCCCCAGGATAGAGTATTTCCCGAAAGAATTACGGGGCGTCGTTGGACGCCCCGTAGAGTGTTGTAAGTGATGTTGTAACTGAGGATGCGCTTACATATTCGGGTAATTCGGCCCGCCGCCGCCTTCCGGCGTCACCCACACGATGTTCTGGGTAGGATCCTTGATATCGCAGGTTTTACAGTGCACGCAGTTCTGGGCATTGATCTGCAGGCGGTCGGCGCCGGCGTCGGTCTTAACGAACTCGTACACGCCGGCCGGACAGTAGCGCGCTTCCGGGCCCGCATACTGGGCCAGGTTCACATCGACCGGCACGCTCGGGTTTTTCAGTGTCAGGTGGATCGGCTGGTCTTCGGCGTGGTTGGTGTTGGAGATGAACACCGACGACAAGCGGTCGAACGTCAGCTTGCCATCGGGCTTCGGATACACGATCGGCGCAAACTGCGACGCCGGTTTCAGGCACTCGTGGTCGGCGTGCGAGTGATGCAGGGTCCACGGCGCCTTGCCACGGAATACGATCTGGTCAATGCCGGTCATCAGCGCGCCGATATATAACCCCTTGTTGAGCCACGGCTTGACGTTGCGCGCAACGTGCAGCTCTTCGTGCAGCCACGATTGCTCGAACGCGGTAGAGAAGGTGGCCAGTTCGTCGTGCTGACGGCCGGCGCCCAGCGCAGCGACTGCCGCTTCGGCAGCCAGCATGCCGGACTTGATGGCGGCGTGGCTGCCCTTGATACGGCTCATGTTGAGGAAGCCGGCGTCGCAGCCGATCAGCGCGCCACCGGCAAACACCAGCTTGGGCAACGATTGCAGGCCGCCGGCCGTGATCGCGCGGGCGCCGTACGAAACACGCTTGCCGCCTTCGAGAAACTGGCGGATTTCCGGGTGGGTTTTGTAGCGCTGGAATTCCTCGTACGGCGACAGGTACGGGTTCTCGTAGTTCAGGCCGACCACGTAGCCGACCATCACCTGGTTGTTTTCCATGTGGTACAGGAAGGAGCCGCCGTAGGTTTTGCTGTCGAGCGGCCAGCCGGTGGTGTGAATCACCAGGCCGGGCTGGTGCTTGGCCGGATCGATTTCCCACAGTTCCTTGATGCCGATGCCGTACGACTGCGGGTCCTTGCCCTTGCTGAGGTCGTACTTGGCGATCAGCTGCTTGCCCAGGTGGCCGCGCGAGCCTTCCGCGAACAGCGTGTACTTGCCATGTAACTCCATGCCAAGCTGGAAGTCGGGGCCGGCTTCGCCGTCGCGCTTGACACCCATGTTGCCGGTGGCCACGCCCTTGACCGAGCCGTCGTCGTTGTACAGGATTTCGGCGGCCGGGAAGCCGGGGAAAATTTCCACGCCCAGGCCTTCGGCCTGCTCGCCCAGCCAGCGCACCACGTTGCCGAGCGAGATCACGTAATTGCCGTGGTTCTCGAAGCAGGCGGGCAGGGCGAAGTTGGGCGTCTGGTAGGACTTGGTTTCGGTGAGGAACAGCACGCGGTCTTCGGTGACGGCGGTGTTGAGCGGTGCGCCTTTCTCTTTCCAGTCGGGGATCAGCTCGGTGAGCGCGCGCGGGTCTATGACGGCGCCCGACAGGATGTGCGCACCGAGTTCTCCGCCTTTTTCCAGCACGACCACCGAGGTGTCGGGCGAGAGTTGCTTGATCTTGATTGCCGCCGACAAGCCTGCCGGACCGCCGCCGACGATGACGACGTCGTACTCCATCGCCTCGCGTGGACCGTACTGTTCGATGAGATTCTGGGGCTGTGTCATATTTTTATAGTGTCTTGTAGTGATGGGGAAAATTTTAGCACGAGTGTGCTTCTTTTTCGGCCCGATTGCAATGGTGGCGCTATTCTGAGGGACATTATTAGACATCGCAATCTAATCTGGCATTTTGTGTAATGATTGCGATCAGACAGTGCGAGCAGAAAAGCGCTGTGGATTTCGTGATCGTCATACAGAGGAGCTGCCGTGGGCATAGAAGTCAATTTTGAGGGAAAAATCGCGTTGGTGACCGGCGCCTCGAGCGGCCTCGGCGCCAGGTTTGCCAAGGTGTTGGCCCAGGCCGGCGCGCAGGTGGTACTCGCTTCGCGCAGCACCGAGCGCCTGAAAGAGTTGCGTGCCGAGATAGAAGCCGACGGTGGTGCCGCCCACGTGGTGAGCCTCGATGTGACCGACTACGCCAGCATCAAGTCGGCCATTGCCCATGCTGAAACCGAGGCCGGCCCGATCGATATCCTGGTCAACAATTCTGGCGTTTCCACCACCCAGCGCCTGGTGGATGTGACGCCGGACGATTACGACTTCGTGATGGACACCAATTTGCGCGGCGCCTTTTTTGTAGCGCAGCAAACTGCCAAGCGCATGATCGCGCGCGCCAAGGGCGACCCCACCAAGAAACACCGCATCATCAATATCGCCTCGGTAGCCGGCCTGCGCGTGATGCCGCAGATCGGCGTGTACTGCACCAGCAAGGCCGGCGTGGTGCAGATGACCAAGGCGATGGCGGTGGAGTGGGGCAAATACGGCATCAATACCAATGCCATTTGTCCCGGTTACATTTCCACCGAGATCAACGAAGCATATTTCGCCAGCGAACAGGGCCAGCGCCTGATCGACTTGCTGCCACGCAAACGGCCGGGCAAGCCCGAGGATCTTGATGGCTTGTTGTTGCTGTTGGCGGGAGAAGATGCCAATTTTATTAACGGCGCTATTATCTCCGCAGACGATGGAATGACGGCAATGTAGCGCCCGCTAAAACCGGCGCCAGCTTCGTTGCCGCTCCTTGCCGTGCCAGCGCACTGTCTTCGTCGCGGCGCCTCGCTGGCACCGGTTTTAGCGAGCGCTATCGGCTATTTGCTATTAAAAGCGCATTCCAACTAATTTGTGGACCAGTTCGGAAGATGTTGCCGCTGAAAACTTGCGCATTAATTTGGCGCGGTGCATTTCGACGGTGCGGGGGCTGAGGTCGATCTGGCGGGCGATGGTTTTGCTGGTTTTGCCTTCCACCAGCAGTGCGGCGATTTCGCGTTCGCGCGGGGTGAGGTCGGCGGTGACCGGGCGTTTTTCGCTGACGTCCTCGAAGGTCCAGATGCCGGCGCCCAGCGGTTCTTCGCCGTGCATCGGATTGCCGGTAACGTGGCACCAGAACAGCTCACCGTCGGCTCGGCGCATGATGCGCTCGTCGGAATAACGGCCCCTGGCCGTCATGATGGGGATGATGCGGTCGCCCGTGCGCAGGAATTCGTCCATGGTCGGATACAGTGCCAGGAAGGACATGCCCTGCAACTGCGCTCGCGTGTAGCCGAACATGGCAGCCAGGGTGTCGTTGGCATTCTGGATCACGCGGTTTTCCGAGATACACATGCCGACCGGCGCTTGCAGGAAGATGGATTCGTAGTCGATAACGGTGGATGGATTCATGGCGTAATGACGGACAGATTAACTGCGATCAATTGGCGGTAGTTCTACGGTATTGTGCTTTTATTTAGGCTATTCTATGCTCAGACTCCGTACAACAAAAAAAGTTTAGTATTGAGTCGTTTTGATTGAGCGAATTGAGATAACAAGGGACAATATGAACAAAATCTACCCCGATGCCGCCAGCGCGCTGGCCGGTATCGTGCAAGACGGTCAAACCATTGCCGTGGGCGGCTTCGGCCTGTGCGGCATCCCCGAAGCCCTGATCGGGGCGCTGCGCGACTCCGGCGTCACGGGCCTGACCGCCATTTCCAACAACGCCGGCGTGGACGGCTTCGGCCTCGGCCAGTTGCTGGAAACTCGCCAGATCAAGAAAATGATCGCCTCCTACGTGGGCGAAAACAAGGAGTTCGCCCGCCAGTACCTGGCCGGCGAACTGGAGCTCGAATTTACGCCGCAAGGCACGCTGGCCGAAAAACTGCGCGCCGGCGGCGCCGGCATCCCGGCCTTCTTCACCAAGACCGGCGTGGGCACCATCGTCGCAGACGGCAAGGAAATCCGCGAGTTCGACGGCGAACAATATGTCATGGAACGCAGCCTGGTGGCCGATGTGGCGCTGGTCAAGGCCTGGAAGGCCGACAAGGCCGGCAACCTGGTGTTCCGCAAAACCGCGCGCAACTTCAACCCGAACGCCGCCATGGCCGGCAAGATCACCATTGTCGAAGTCGAGCAGCTGGTGGAAATCGGCGAGATCGACCCGGACGCCGTGCACCTGCCCAGCATCTTCGTGCACCGCATCGTGGTCAACGCCACGCCGGAAAAACGCATCGAGCAGCGCACGGTCCGCGCCAACCCGGCATCGAACTAATAACGGAGAAAAACATGGCATGGACTCGTGATGAAATGGCCGCGCGCGCGGCCAAGGAACTGCAAGACGGATATTACGTCAACCTCGGCATCGGTTTGCCCACGCTGGTGGCCAACTATGTACCGGAGGGCATGGAAGTATTCCTGCAATCGGAAAATGGCTTGCTGGGCATCGGCCCGTTCCCCACCGACGATGAAGTCGACGCCGACCTGATCAATGCCGGCAAGCAGACGGTCACCGCGCTGCCGGGCGCAGCGTACTTCAGCTCGGCCGATTCGTTTGGCATGATCCGGGGCGGCAAGATCAACCTGGCCATCCTCGGCGCGATGCAAGTGTCCGAGCGCGGCGACCTGGCCAACTGGATGATTCCAGGCAAAATGGTCAAGGGCATGGGCGGCGCCATGGACCTGGTGGCCGGCGTCAAGCGGGTAGTGGTGCTGATGGAGCACGTGGCCACCGCCAAGGATGGCACCACGTCGCACAAGCTGCTGAAAAAATGCGACCTGCCGCTGACCGGCGTGGGCGTGGTGGACCTGATCGTCACCGACCTCGGCGTGCTGGAAGTCGGCGACACCGGCCTCAAGGTGATCGAACTGGCGCCGGGCGTGAGCAGGGACCAGATCGTTGCCGCCACAGGCGTGGAACTGGACCTGACCGCATTGTAAGACCGCTTCAACGTCTTGGCAGTCGCGACGCACGCAAACATGGTCGCGGCTGCAGCTCGACGATCTGGCGCACTGGCTGCGCCACTCTGCAACCTCGGCGCCGTCGTGATCGTTAGCTCAGCGGCCAATCGCGCCCTGACTGGCGAGGTAATCGGCCGCTGTTCATGCCAGACTTGCCGGGATGGCAAGTCTCAGTATCCCTTTCTTCATCGGCGCTTTCCTGGCGGGCGCTGTGCTAATTGCCGTGCGTGGTTGAAGGACAGGGGCTGAGCTCGAGGACCGTGCGTTGTCATCAAGTTTGAACACGCCCACCACCTTTGCCAATTGTTCCGCCTGTTCTTCAAGCGCGGCCGTGGCCGCAGCTGCCTCTTCCACCAGCGCTGCGTTCTGCTGGGTGACCGCATCCATCTCCGTGACCGCCTGGTTGATCTGCTCGATGCCCGCTACCTGCTCGTGGCCGGCAGCGGTGATTTCGCTGATGATGTCGGTGACGCGCTCGATGCTGCTGACCACCTGGACCATGGTGCTGCCGGCGTTCGACACGAGGTCGTTACCGATCTTGACCTTGTCCAGCGAATCGCCGATCAGGTTTTTGATTTCCTTGGCGGCGGCGGCCGAACGTTGCGCCAGGTTGCGGACTTCGGAAGCTACCACCGCGAAGCCCCGCCCCTGTTCACCAGCGCGGGCAGCTTCGACGGCAGCGTTGAGGGCCAGGATGTTGGTCTGGAAAGCGATGCCATCGATCACGCCGATGATGTCGACTATCTTGTTGGATGAGGTATTAATCGCTTCCATCGTCACCACCACGTCGGCCACGACGGTGCCGCCCTTGCGCGCGATCTCCGTGGCCGATTGCGCCAGCTGATTGGCCTGCCGAACGTTGTCGCCGTTCTGCTTGACAGTCGAGGTCAGTTCTTCCATGGACGAAGCAGTTTCCTCCAGCGCGCTGGCTTGCTGCTCGGTGCGCGACGACAGATCCAGATTGCCCTTGGCGATCTCGGTGCTGGCCGTGGCGATTTCGTCGGTACCAGTGCGCACCTGTCTGACGATATCCTGCAGGTTGCCGCTCATTTTCTTCAGTGCTTGCAGCAGTTGACCGATTTCATCGGTGCGGGTGGCATCGATTTGCTGGCTCAGATCGCCTGCAGCCACCGCTTCGGCCAGCATGACGGCGCGGTTCACCGGGCGGGTGATCGAGCGTGCCGTCAGTATGCCGATGATAACCGCCGTGACGCAGGCGAAGACTGCCAGCGTCGTCATCAGGACGATGGCGGACTTGCTGCTTGCTTCTGCCAGGTTCCCATCCTGCCGCATACGCTCTTGCTGGAAGTCGGACATGGTTGCCAGCGCGGCGAAGAATTCGTTCTGCGGCGGACGCAATTCCTTCAGCAAATAGGTACCTGCAGCCGCCATCTTCCCTTCCTTAACAAGTTGGACAGTAACATTGCGCTTTGCGGCGTAATTTGCGCGCTTGTCCGTCACGGCCTTGAACAGCTCGCGTCCCTTGGCGGTATTGATCATGCTGTCCAGTTTCTGTCCATAGACATCGTTTTTTTTGACCGACTCCGCAATCTTGTCCAGGAACTCTGTGACAGTGGCCTTGTCGTCGCCAGCGATAATGGCGTTGCGCAGATAACGCGCCTGCACGTTCACCTCGAACTGCATTGAGTGCGCCAGCATTACCTTGACGTAGCGATCATCAAGGATCTGCGTAATGGTTTCGTTGTTGGTGTTAAGTCGGCTAATAGCCAATACAGTCAGCGAGATCAGCAGTACCAGCAGTATGCCGAAGCCCAGCGCGAGGCGGGTGCCCAGTTTCCAGTTAGACGGTTTCATACCATTCCCTTTTTCCGGTTTAGATGGAACATCGAAATTGACTCGGCAGGGGCGGGGCAGAGCAAGGCAAGAATTTATTTCCTGTGGGTAATACCATATCGTTATGGTCACCATGTTGCTATTGGACTTTGGTCCTACGCGCTCGAGCTGCGGCAGGCGCCTACGCTGCGGCGGTAGCGCGCGTCAGTTCAGGCGTGACCATGGCTGGCGCCCGCCACCACGCTGTGGTTGTTGATGTCGGTGGCGTAACTGACCTGGCCGCCCAGGGTGCCGAGATCGACCGGGCCGTGCACGCCGTCGCTGCGAAAGGCGTGGAAAGTGCCATCGGCCGTATCGGCAAATCCCACGACATGGCCGGCGTCGTTGATGGCCGCGCCGTGGCTGCTGCATCCGCCCAAGGTGCCGAGGTCGCGCATGGCGAATGCATTCCCGGCGCGGGCTGCTGGTGCGACGAAAGCGCGCCAGTAGCCGTCGGCGTTTTTCGCCGTGCCGACCACGTCCCCGGCGTTGTTGATGCCGCCCGCGTAGCTGTCGCTGCTGCCGAGCGTGCCCAGTTCGACCATGTCCTTGCGATACAGTACCGCGCGGCGCACGCCGTGTTCATTCTCGATGGTGCCGGCCACCTTGCCGCTGCTGTTGATGGCGACGGCAAAGCTGGCGTCGGTTTTGCTGGTAGGAAGTGTTACGGGGGTGAGGGCCGGCATGCTGTCTCCTTGGTCTTTGAATGACGGGAGCAGCGCAAGAGCCATGCCATGGCGGTGTCAGGGGCTGGGCGGGCCCGGATAAAAAAAACCCCGCACATCGCTGTGCGGGGTTTTTTCGCGACACTACCGGTGATCAGTGTGCTGGTACGGGTACCACCGCAGGTGGCAGGTCGTTCTTGACCAGGGTCGAACCAGGGTTGTTCAGCTCAGCATGCATGGTTTCCATGTTCAGCTCTTTTTCCCATTTCGAGACAACTACCGCTGCCACGCCATTGCCGACAAAGTTGGTCAGTGCACGGCATTCGCTCATGAAGCGGTCGATACCGAGGATCAGCGCCATGCCGGCCACTGGAATCGTTGGTACCACGGCCAGGGTGGCGGCCAGGGTGATGAAGCCGGCGCCGGTAATGCCGGAAGCGCCTTTCGAGGTCAGCATGGCAACGCCGAGGATGGTCAGCTCTTGCATCAGGGTCAGCTCGGTGTTGGTTGCCTGGGCAACGAACAGGGCGGCCATGGTCATGTAGATGTTGGTGCCGTCCAGGTTGAACGAGTAGCCGGTTGGTACCACCAGGCCCACGACTGGCTTGGAGCAGCCCAGGCGTTCCAGCTTGGTCATCAGCGAAGGCAGCGCGCTTTCCGACGAGCTGGTACCGAGTACGATCAGCAGTTCTTCCTTGATGTACTTGATGAACTTGAAGATCGAGAAGCCGGTGTAGCGGGCGATCAGGCCCAGCACAACGAACACGAACAGGCCGCAAGTCAGGTAGAACGAACCCATCAGTTTAGCCAGCGGGATCAGCGAAGCCAGGCCGTATTTACCGATGGTGAAGGCCATCGCGCCGAAGGCACCGATTGGAGCAACCTTCATGATGATGTTGACGACACCGAAGATCACGTGCGACAGCTCGTCGATCAGCTTGGTGATCGGACGGCCACGCTCGCCCAGCAGCGACAGCGAGAAGCCGAACAGGATGGCGATCAGCAGTACTTGCAGAATGTCACCCTTGGCGAACGCATCCACGAAAGTCTTCGGGATGATGTTCATGATGAAGTCGGTGGTAGTCAAGCCTTCGGCGTGCGTGTATTGCTCGATCGACTTGGCGTCCAGGTGGGCTGGATCGGCGTTGAAGCCGGCGCCTGGTTTCAGAACGTTGGCAACGACCAGGCCGATGGCCAGAGCGAAGGTGGAGACCACTTCGAAGTACAGCAGCGCTTTGCCGCCGACGCGACCGATTTTTTTCACGTCCTGCATGCCGGCGATACCGGACACAACAGTACAGAAAATCACGGGGGCGATGATCATCTTGATCAGTTTGATGAAGCCGTCGCCGAGCGGCTTCATGGCGACGGCATCTTTGGGCAGGAATATGCCGAGCAGGATGCCGCACGCAATGGCGAACAGTACCTGGACGTACAGTACCTTATAGAATGGTTTTTTCACGGGGTCTCCTCGCGTTCAGTTGAGGAGGTCATCATCCGTGAAAATAACAGTTATCACTATTGTGGAAAACCGCAGGTGTTGCAGTTCCATCCGTTTTAGTGATAACCCGGTAAGCCGCCGCTTATGAGAAGGGCGTAGATATTACTGCGCGACCCAGCCGCCATCCATATTCCACGCCGCGCCGCGTACCTGGCGGGCCGCGTCGCTGGCCAGGAACACCGCCAGCGCACCGAGTTCTTCCGGCGTGACGAACTCGCCTGATGGTTGTTTATCCGACAGCAATGCCTTTTTGGCTTCGTCGTTGCTGATGCCGTCCTTGGCGGCGCGGTCGTCCACCTGCTTCTGGACCAGCGGCGTGAGCACGAAGCCCGGGCAGATGGCGTTGACGGTGACGCCGGTGCTGGCGGTTTCCAGTGCGCCCACCTTGGTCAGGCCCAGCAAGCCGTGCTTGGCTGCCACGTACGCCGACTTGCCGGCCGAACCGACCAGGCCGTGGGTGGAGGCGAGGTTGATGATGCGGCCCCAGTTTTTCTTGCGCATGCCAGGCAGCACCAGGCGCGACGTGTGGAAGGCCGAGCTCAGGTTGATGGCGATGATGGCGTCCCATTTCTCGATCGGGAAATCTTCGATATTGGCGACGAACTGGATGCCGGCGTTGTTGACCAGGATATCGACGCCGCCCAGCTTGTCGTCGGCAAAGGTGATCATCGCTGCGATGTCGGCCGGCTTGGACATGTCGGCGTTGTGATACAGCACCTGCACACCGAACTCCTTGGCCAGGTCCGCTTGCAGGCGATCGATCTCGGCGGCGTCGCCAAAGCCGTTCAGTATCACGTTGGCGCCTTCGGCCGCGAAGCTGCGCGCGATGCCGAGGCCGATGCCCGATGTTGAGCCTGTTACCAGTGCCGTTTTGCCGGTTAAACTTTTGTTCGTCATGGTGTCCTCTGGAGGGTTGGAGATAGAAGGCGTGCTGCGCTACACTGCGTTAGGATTTAAGCACATCGCCCGGTAAAATGTCATTAGAACCAACTTAAAAAATGATCAAGGAAACCGCATGACCGACGCCACCTCGAACTTTGTCACCTGCGTGTCACCTGCCGGCCTGCACCGGATGGCGTACAAGGAGTGGGGCGACCGCGACAATCCGCGTGTACTCATCTGCGTCCACGGCGTCACACGCGTCGGCGACGACTTCGACCACCTGGCGCGCGCCTTGTGCGATGAGTACCGCGTGATCTGTCCCGACGTGGTCGGCCGTGGCCGTTCCGGCCGCTTGCAGAACCCGCAGTTCTACCGCATCCCCCAGTATGTCAGCGATATGGTGACCTTGCTCGCGCGTGTGACCAATGGCAGAGAGGATCAGACGGTGGACTGGTTCGGCACGTCGATGGGCGGCTTGATTGGCCTGGGCCTGGCGTCATTGCCGGGCAACCCGATCCGCAAGCTGGTGCTCAACGATATCGGCCCGGTGCTCGAGCCGGTCGCGCTGCAGCGCATCGGCGACTATATCGGCCAGGACTTGCGGTTCAACTCTTTCGATGAAGGCGCGCAGTTCATCCGCGATGTGTCGGCCTCGTTCGGCCCGCATACCGAGCAGGAATGGCACAAGCTGGCCACCGACGTGCTGCGCCAGGATGCCGACGGCAAATGGGTGCGCCACTACGATATGGGCCTGGCGCTGCCGTTCCGTTCGGTCACGCCGGAGTCCGCCAAGGCCGACGAGGCCATGCTGTGGGCCGCCTACGACGCGGTGCAGTGCCCGACCTTGCTGGTGCGCGGCGCCAACTCCGACCTGCTCACGCGCGATACCGCGCAGTTGATGACGCAGCGCGGACCCAAGGCCACGCTGGTGGAAATCGCCGAGGTGGGCCACGCGCCCACCTTCATCCACGACGACCAGATTGCGATTGCCCGCGCGTTTTTGCTCGGCAAATAAAATACTAATTAAATACTAAGCAAGCAACCACATAATAATAATTTTTAGGAAACCACTATGGAAATTACACGACTGCACGTCGGCCCCCGCCTATCCGAAGCGGCCATCCACAATAACACCGTCTACCTGGCCGGCCAGGTGCCTGACGACACCAGCCTCGACATCGTCGGTCAAACCCGCGAAGTGCTGGCCCACATCGACCGCCTGCTGGCCGAGTGCGGCAGCGACAAGACCTGCATTCTCAGCTGCCAGATCTACCTGGCCGACCTGGCCGACTTCGACGGCATGAACCAGGAGTACGACGCCTGGGTGCCCGGCGCCCACTCGCCGCCGCGCGCCACCGTGCAAGCCAAACTGGCCAATCCCGATTGGCGCATCGAAATCGTCGTCGTCGCTGCCCAGCGCTAGGAGCATCATGGTTTCAACCACCGCGCTGGCTGGCGCCACGTCCGCCACCACCGATCCCTTGTTGTCGGGCCTGTCGCCCGACGACAGCATCCGCATGCAGTCCGCGCTCGACTTTGCCGGCGAGGCCTATGCCGGCCGCGTCACCAGCAACGGCCAGGGCGCTCTTGAATTTGCCACCGGCGTGGCCGCCACGCTGGCCTATATGCGCAGCGACGTCGAAACCCGCATCGCCGGCCTGGTGTTCGAGCTGACCTTGCTCGACCCGGCCCAGGCGCCGCTGGTCGAGCCGCGTTTCGGGTCCGAAGTCGGCGACCTGGTGGCTGGCGTGCGCCAGCTGATCCGGCTGCGCGAACTGACGCAAAGCCAGGCCCCGGCCCAGTCTGCCACCGGTGGTCCGGCGCGCGGCCGCAACGCGGCCCAGCAGGCCGTGGCGCAAGTGGAAACGCTGCGCAAGATGCTGCTGGCGATGGCGTCCGACATGCGCGTGGTGCTGGTGCGGCTCGCGTCGTGCGTGACCACCTTGCGCTATTTCGCCGACATCAAGCTGTTCAACGACATGACCTGCGCTTACGGGCGCGAGACGCTGGACCTGTACGCGCCGCTGGCCAACCGGCTCGGCATCTGGCAACTGAAATGGGAGCTGGAAGACCTGTCGTTCCGTTTCATCGAGCCCGATGCGTACAAGCGCATCGCCAAGATGCTCGAAGAAAAGCGCATGATGCGCGAAGGGTTTGTCACCAACGCGATTGCCCGCCTGCAATCAGAGATGGCAGCGGCTGGCATCGAAGCCGAAGTGTTCGGCCGGCCCAAGCACATCTACTCGATCTGGAGCAAGATGAAGGGCAAGGAGCTCGACTTTACCGACCTCTACGATGTGCGCGCGTTCCGCGTGATCGTGGCCGACGTCAAGACCTGCTACACGGTGCTGGGCGTGGTCCACAATATCTGGACCCCGATTCCCAAGGAATTCGACGACTATATTTCGCGGCCCAAACCCAACGGTTACCAGTCGCTGCACACGGTGGTGACGGCCGAAGACGGCCGGCCGCTGGAAGTGCAGATCCGCACCCAGGAAATGCACAGCTTTGCCGAGTACGGCGTGGCCGCGCACTGGCGCTACAAGGAAGGCGGCGCCAACTCGGTCGGCCAGAAGTACGAGGAAAAGATCGCCTGGCTGCGCCAGCTGCTGGCGTGGAAAACCGATGTGGCCGAATCGGTGGTGGGCGAGGAAGACCAGCAGCGCGAATGGGTGGAAAAACTCAAGTCGGCCGCACTGGACGACCGCATTTTCGTGCTGACGCCGCAAGCGCGCGTGATCGAACTGCCGGTGGGCGCCACCCCGATCGACTTCGCCTACTATTTGCACAGCGACGTGGGCCACCGCTGCCGGGGCGCGCGCGTCGATGGCATCATGGTGCCGTTGAATACGCAACTGAAAAACGGCCAGACCTGCGAGGTGATCACGGCCAAGGGCGCGCCGGGCACGGCCGGACCGTCGCGCGACTGGCTCAGCGACGAATACACGGTTGCCACCCGTACGCGCTCGAAAATCCGCGCCTGGTTCCACGCAATCGACATGCAGGAAACCCTGTCGCACGGCCGCTCGATGGTGGAAAAGACTTTGCAGCGCGAAGGCAAGACCGCAGTCAACCTGGAGGCCCTGGCCAACAAGCTGGGCTTTGCCAAGGTCGATGACCTGTTCCTGTCGGTGGGCAAGGACGAATTCAGCCTGCGCCAGATCGAACACGCGTTGCACGACAGCGGCGAGCCGGTTGAACCGGTCGATGAGGTGTTCCTCGGTAAAAGCCGGGCATCGAGCACGGAGCAGGGCGCCAAGTCCGGCGTGCTGGTGGTGGGCACCGAAGGCTTGATGACGCAGCTGGCCAAGTGCTGCAAGCCGGCGCCGCCGGACGGCATTGTCGGGTTTGTTACGCGCGGCAAGGGCGTCTCGATCCACCGCGCCACCTGCAAGAATTTTGCCGAAATGCGCGCTAAGGCGCCCGAGCGCGTGATCGTCACCGAGTGGGGCCGCGCCGTCACCGACACGGTCTACCCGGTCGATATTTTCGTGCTGGCCAACGACCGCCAGGGCCTGCTGCGCGATATCTCGGAGGTGTTTTCGCGCGAGAAAATCAACGTCATCGGCGTCAACACCCAAAGTACCAAGGGCTTCGCGCGCATGACCTTTACGGCCGAAATCGGCGCCACGGCCCAGCTGCAAAAAGCCCTGAACGCCATTGCCGAAGTGGCCGGTGTGCAGGAGGCACGGCGCAGTTAACCACGACGCCACACCAGGTTTAGTGGCGGGGGACGTCGGTGGTGGAGCAGTTGTTGCGCGGCCCCCAGGCGGTGTCGTGGGTTACACAGACTGTCAGCCTGTTGTGTGCAGTGCCGTTGTCGACCAGGTTCACCACCGTACCGCCCCCAGCCCAGCCGCATAGTTCGCCATGCGGTATGTTCGTGCACTGACCATCGAGTACGGTGCGCTGCCAGGGTTGGTCGGCCGCTGGCGATGGCTTGGCCAGCGGCGGCGGCAGGCGGTGCAACATGGCGGTCAGCTGCGCATGGTCGCGCACCAGCGTCAACCGGTAGCCGGCTTCGCGTAACAGCCGCAGCAAACCTGGTCCTGCCGGCGTGTCCGGCAGGTGGGCAGCGCCCAGCACCATGAACGGCAAGCGCTGGCCGGCGGTCATCTGCGGCAGGCGCGCCAGCCACTCGCGGTTGCGGGCGGCCAGCAGGTAGCGATCGCTGTCGAGCCGGTTCTGTTCGATGGTCGGCGCATCCGCAGCTGCTGCACGGACCGCGCCGTTGCTCGACTTCACCGCCAACGCGATGCGCTGCACCCATAGCCAGTAGTTGGCATCCATCTTGGCAGCCTTTTCCTCCAGTTCACGGCGCTCGATCGCTGCAGCATCTTCAGGCTTGCCCAGTTGATCGAGCGGCGGCGCATGGCCGGCCTGGCGCAGTCGCATCTGCAATGCAGCCCGCGCCAGCGCAGTGCGTTGCGCCGGCGCCAGCGAGCAATACGCATGGTAGCTGCTGGCCGGCGTATCGACCGACGCAAACGGACGCGGATCGTCCAGCATCAGGCGGGTCGCATAATTGGCGGTTAGCCGGGCAGGCAACTCCGGTGCTGGCTGCGGCTGCCACGGCGGCGTGTTTCGTCCTGTCGAGTTGAAGTAGGCGTCTTCGAATACCAGCTGGAACCGCATGAAGCGGCTGAAGCCGGTCACTGGCGCCGATGGCGGAAACACGCCCCAGTACGAAGTGGGCAGCACTTCGGGCAACGCCGCGTTCAGTGCGGGGTCCACCTGGGCTTCGTCCGGCTGTTCGTCGGGGCAGGCCTGGTAGCGCAGGCTGGACTCGGCCTGGATTGGAGACGAGCGTTCGCTGAGCAACAGGCTGGAGGCGAGGAACGCTGGCGCGATCACGGTCTTGAAATAGCGGTCGTACTGGCTGCGCATGCCCGTATGCGTTTCAGGCAGCAGGAAGATCAACTGGCCGTTGCGTTCGGCAGCAACCAGGCGCGGCGGCAGCGGCCCGGCACCGGTTGCGTGCGCAGCACCAGCAAAGCACATGGCGCACAGCGTTAAAATCATCGACAGATTCCGCACAATGCCTCCTCAAGCATGAATGTGGTTTCATCTTACCGTTGAATTCCGGCATTCGTGTATCGAAGTGTAAGGAGCGACAACGTTATTTGATGATGACCTTCAGGGCTTGTTCGGCCGCCTGGCGCTCAACGTCAGGCAGGGGTCTTGTCAGCAGTAGGCGCAGGGTGGGCGCAAGCGGGCGGGCTGTTGCACCGGCCTTGGCGACGAGCTCAAGGTAGAATTGCAAGTGAGTCATGCCGTCGTAGAGCAACACCGTCGATAGCGCGGTCGCGATTTCTGGCTCGCCTTGCCATACATGGAGCAGGGAGCTGAAAACACCATAGGTTTGGCCGCCAAGCAGCTCGCGCTGCAGGCGCCGCAGCAGGGCCGGGACGGCGGCGTTCGACGGTTCGCTGTCACGCGCAACGGCAAACAGCGCATCGCGGCTGCCGGCATCGATGGCTTTTGCCAGCAGCAGGTTGACTTCGGGCCGCTCGGCCGGCGTGGCCACCTCGGCGAACTGCACAGCGGCGGTTTCCAGCAGCACTGGTTGGCGGGCGGCGTGGCGCAACAGCACGCGCAGGCGTTGGTCTTGCGGTATCAGGCGGGTCAGGGCAATCAGGGCGGGGCGCGCCGAGGGTGCTGGACGACGGCCGGCGGCGATCAGCGCCGGCACGTATGCCTGGCTGTGCTGTGCATGCTGTCCCAGTATCCGCGCCAGCTGATCGGCGTTGCGGTCCCTGCCATCAATGACCACGCCCGCAATGGCGGGCAACATCGGCTGCCAGAAAGCTTCGACGCGCTGCTGGCGCACGGCGATCGGCAACTCGCGCCGGTTCAGCTCGCGCGCTATCCCGGATGCCACCTGATCTGCTGCACCGATGCGCTGTTCGTCACCCGATGCAAAATCCTCGGCCAGGAAGCGGCCCAGGTCGTCCGGTGGTTCGCCGGTTTGCGCCACGATACGCGCAACGCTGCGGGCGATGCATGCGCGCGGCGGCGGCTGTTCGCGCTTGACCAGTGCAAACAAGGCCGATGGCGTGGCCAGTGCTTCGGTGGCCAGTTTTCTCCCCCACAAGTGGGTCGGAAAGCCACACACGACACTGTGGATGCGTTCGGCATCGTCGCTGGCCAGCGCCTCGCGCAACATGCCTGCCGGATCGCAGGCAGCGCCGGCCGCGTTGGCCAGGTCAAGCGTGACCGGTTCGGTGGGTTGCAAATCGTCTTCCACTTCGAGCAGGCCGGCGCGGCCGCGCACTTGCAGCAGCGCTGGTGGCGCTGTGCAGCTGGCATGGACCAGGTCGCGACCGTCGCCGCGCGCGGTCACGCCCAGCTTGCGGCGTTCGCATAACGACGACGCATATTCGATCGCCTCATACGCTGCGCCCGGCGTGCGCGACTGCGATTGGTACATGACGATGCTGCGGTACGGCGCGTAACTGTCGGGCAGTTCGTAGTGAAAATTGCCGACCACGACTGCTACGATGTCGGAACAGCTTGCGCCGGCCCGCATGGGCAGCATCGTGCGCGCCAGGGCGCCGTTCATCGCCAGGGCAATTGGGCCTGGCGCCAGCGGCGTGGCGTCGATGGTGAACTGCGTGGACGTCCGCATGCCTATGGCGGGCTCACCGGTATAGCGTATGGTGTAGCGCGCACCGGGCTTGAAGCCGCCAGCCGGTCCCACCCGAGCCAGGGACGGATATGCACCGTCGTTGTCGTCGAAGCGGGGCCAGGTCACCTGCGCCGGCCGCGGTGCGTCGTCGCGATCGGACGTGATGCTGAACGAATCGGGCGCCACCGTGCCCTGGTGTCGGCGCGGGACCAGGAACAACGCGCCACGCGCATTCGACGGCAGGCGCTCCAGGTCCGCATGGATGAAGCCCGAGCGCGGGTGATTGACACAACTGCAGGCCAGCGCCGCCTCACTCCACAGCAGCGCACCGAGCGCCAACAGCGCCATCAGTATCCGCATTGCATACTGGACTGCTGTGGCGTATCGTGGCATGGCCGCTCCCGGTTGTCGATATGACTATCTTACTGCCGGGAATAAATGAATGGCATGGCTACCGACGAATAGTCATCGCGCCGATTATTCCTGCTGCGCCATGAGGTTTCGTGCGCGCGCGGCGATCGATTGCGTCAGCAGATGCACGTGGTAGCCATCGACAAAACCATGGTGCGCCTGCACCGAAAACGGCACCATCATCATGCCATCGGCCTGGGCGTCGCCGAAGCGGCCCCAGGCCAGCGAGGGGATATCGTAGTCGGCATGGCGGTAGATCGGATGCTCGACCGAGGTGAGCTTGAACCACGGCATGCAGGTGATGTGGACATTCTGCTTCTGCTCGAGCGGCGTCATCAACGGCCCCATATTGGCCAGCTCGGTGCGCGCCTCGGCGGCCTGCTTGGCCGCCAGGCTGCGCGCGATGAACGTGGGCAGATCGTCGGTCATCTCGAACTTGGTGATATTGAGATCGTTGTTATGGTTGATCACCGTGTACGACGCGGCAAAGTTGTCGAGCTTGATCACCTCGCCATCGAGCACGCGGTACATGAAATTGTCGATGCCCTTGACGGCATTGAGCACGCAATACAGGAAGAAGTGGAACGGCGGCAGGCCGTTGGCCTTGCAATAAGGCCGGAAGTCCGGCATCGGCAGTTCGAAGCTGAGGTTGACGAGCGGTTTTTCAAAGGACGCAAACAGTTCATAACGGTCGCGGCGTTTTTCGAAGTTGTGCATGGTGCTGTATATGGTGCTAGTTGGTGGAGGAGCCAGGAGTGGCCGGCGACACGGCGTCGGAAAGCTTGTCGATGAGGTAGAGCAGGTGTGTGCGCACGTTGTCGGCAACGCGCACCGCCGGCCCCAGGGTGGGACCGACTGCGTATTGCAGTTCCTGGCTCCACTTGTCAGACAGCATGTCGAGACACCTGGTCTGCAACTGGCCGCGCATGCGAAACAGCGTCATCAGCGTGTCCATGCTGGGCCAGGATGGGCGCTGCGCAGTGTCCTCACGCGATGGCTCGAAACCTGCCTTGCAGACCAGCTCCTTGACGCGCACGGTGTCGACGCGCGCGACAGCGTCGTTCAGCATGGCCGTGGCGGTGCAGGCGCCGGCAGCAGCCCGGTTGAAGTCGATCCGCAAGTCATTGGTCACTTGCAGGCGGTCTTCCACTTCGAGCAGTCCGGCACGGCCGCGCACCGTCACCGGCAACCCCGGTTGCTCGCAGCTGGCGTGCAGCAGGTCGCGTCCCTGGCGAGCGGTGATGGCGTCCAGCGCCCATGGCTGGCACAGCGAGGGCTCGTACGCGATCAGGCTGGCCGAGCCGTCGGCATTGCGGGTTTCGGACGCGTAAATCATGGCGCTGCGGTAATGCGCGTAGTGGTCGGGAAGTCGATAGTCGAACTCGGCCACGACAGCCGCTTGCTGGGTGGAGCACAGGCCGCCATCATTACTCAATCGGAGCAGTCGGCGCACCGGTGTGCCGGCCTCAGCCAGTCGATAGGTGCCCACCTCGAGCGCGGTGGCATCGATGGTGAATGAGGTGCTCGCCGGAAAACGCCAGAAGTCAGTCTTGCCTTTGTAGCTGATTGTATAGCGTGCGCCGGGGCGGAATCCGCCTGCCGGACCCACCCGCGCCAACCTGCGCTGCGACAACTGGCCGGGCTGCTTGATACCGAGTTCGGGCCAGGTGATCAGCACCTTGAGCGGCGACTTTTGTCGGTCGGAGACGATTGTAAACGAGGCCGGGACCAGCGTGGCACCGGTTGTCGGCGGCAGCTGGAACAAGGCGCCGCGCGCATTGGCGGGCAGGCGCTCGAGGCTGGCGTGGATGAAGCCGGCGTCTTCGCCAAACTCGCAGGAGCAGGCCGATGCATTGCCTGCCGAAAATGTCAGCAACCCTGCCAACCACACTGCTAGCAGCGCCCACATCATGGCTGACGCCCGGGCGCCTGCGCCACCTCCGCCTGCAAGGTAATATGGTCGATCCCATGCTTATCGAGCAGCATCGCCTTGATCGCCTGCAGGATCTCCGGCCAGCGCTGCAACTCGACGATCTCCACGTGGCCGATCAGCGCCGGTTCGCCTGGCGACATGTCCCACACGTGCAGGTCGTGCACCGAGCACACGCCGTCGATGTGCTCGAGGTCGGCGCCCACGGCCAGGTAGTCGATCGGCTCGGGCACGCCGCCCATCAGGAAGTGGTACGACTCGCGCAGCACGCCGATGGTCGAGCGCAGGATCAGCAGCGCGACGAACAGCGACAGCAGCGGGTCGATCTGCATCCACCCCGTGTAATAGATCACCGCGCCCGAGACCAGCGCCGCGACCGAACCGAGCAGATCGCCCATGACATTCACGAGGGCGGCGCGCGTATTCATATTGCTGTCGCCGCGCGACAGCATCCAGGCCAGCACCAGGTTGATCAGCAAGCCGATGCCGGCCACGACAAATACGGTGGAACCGTGCACTTCCTCGGGCGTGGAAAAACGCTGCGCCGCTTCATACACAATCCACGCCACCAGGACCAGCAGCACCAGGCTGTTGACGAAAGCGGCCAGCGCCTCGGCGCGGCCGAAGCCGAACGAGTGGCGCGCCGACGGCGGCCGCTTGGAAATCATTTGCGCCAGCAGCGCCAGGCCCAGCGCGGCGGCGTCGGTCACCATGTGGCCGGCGTCGGAGATCAGGGCCAGCGAGTTGGCCATGAAACCGGTGACCGCTTCCACCACGGCAAAGCTGAGCGTGAGCAGCAGCGCCCAGGCCAGCACCTTCTGGCTGCGCTGCACGCTGACGTGCTTGTATTTGGCATCGTCGCTGCGGTGCTCGTGCAGATGGGCGGATGGGGAGGCGGCGCGAGTTTCTAAGGACATGGCTGTTCTTGTGTATGAATAGATACAGGCAGTTTACTGGAAGCAGGGACAGCGTGCGCTATCGTCATAGTGCTAATCGTAAATCTTTCCTATGAAGCCCCTTGTCATTCTGCTTTTCGCTCTCTATAATGCTGGTCTTCGGGCGGTTAGTTCAGCTGGTTAGAATACTTGGTCGACATCCAAGGGGTCGGGGATTCGAATTCCTCACCGCCCACCAGAATTCGCAGTATCGCAGTAAAGAGTAGTAAAAAGCGCAGTAAAATGCAGTACAAAAGGGCGGTTAGTTCAGCTGGTTAGAATACTTGGTCGACATCCAAGGGGTCGGGGATTCGAATTCCTCACCGCCCACCAGAATTCATGTAAGAGCGAGAAAGGCATCCCGGTTATGACACCGCGAACTACTACCAAGCTTTGGGAGTGACGCTAGTCGAACGGGAACCTTTTTGCTCAAAAAAAGAGAAAACGCGGCTAGTCCGCGTTTTTTTTCGTCCGCGTTTTTTAATTCAATGTACCAACAGGCGCGCCATGCGCCCACAGGGAGAAATTCATGATTTCAGTCCGCCTTCCAGATGGCTCCGCCCGCGAGTTCGAGGGTCCCGTCACCGTAGCCCAAGTGGCGTCCAGCATTGCCACCAGCCTCGGCAAAGCCGCGCTGGCCGGCAAGGTCGACGGCAAAGTCGTGGATACTTCCCACTTGATCGAGAAAAACGTCGACCTGGCCATCATCACCGACAAGGACCCCGAGGGTCTGGACGTGATCCGTCACTCGACCGCCCACTTGCTGGCCTACGCTGTCAAGGAGCTGTTCCCCGATGCGCAAGTAACCATCGGCCCGGTGATCGACAACGGCTTCTACTACGACTTCTCGTACAAGCGTCCGTTTACGCCCGACGACCTGGTGGCGATCGAAAAGAAAATGACGGAACTGGCCAAGAAGGACGAGCCGGTCACGCGCAAGGTATTGCCGCGCGACGAAGCTGTAGCCTACTTCAAGTCGATCGGCGAAGCGTACAAGGCGGAGATCATCGCCTCGATTCCGGCCGACCAGGATGTGTCGCTGTACAGCGAAGGCGGTTTCACCGACCTGTGCCGTGGTCCGCACGTGCCATCGACCGGCAAACTGAAAGTGTTCAAATTGATGAAGCTGGCCGGCGCCTACTGGCGCGGCGACAGCAAGAACGAAATGCTGCAGCGCGTGTACGGCACGGCCTGGGCCAAGAAGGAAGACCAGGAGCAGTACCTGTTCCAGCTGGAAGAGGCGGAAAAACGCGACCACCGCAAGCTGGGCAAGCAGCTCGACTTCTTCCATTTCCAGGACGAGGCGCCTGGCCTGGTGTTCTGGCATCCGAAAGGCTGGACCATCTGGCAGCAAGTGGAGCAATACATGCGCCACAAGTACCAGGTCAATGGCTATCAAGAGGTCAAGGCGCCGCAGATTCTCGACGCCAGCCTGTGGGGCAAGACCGGTCACTGGGATAACTATCGCGAAAACATGTTCGTCACCGAGTCGGAAAACCGCTCGTATGCACTGAAGCCGATGAACTGCCCGGGCCACGTGCAGATCTTCAACAGCAATATGCGTTCGTACCGCGACCTGCCGCTGCGTTACGGCGAGTTCGGCCAGTGCCACCGCAACGAGCCGTCGGGCGCGCTGCACGGCATCATGCGCGTGCGCGGCTTTACGCAAGATGACGGCCACATTTTCTGCACCCACGAGCAGATCGAGCCGGAAGTGGTGTCGTTCCACACGCAGGCGATGGAAGTGTATGCCGATTTCCACTTCCATAATATCGAAGTGAAACTGGCGCTGCGTCCGGACAACCGCATCGGTACCGACGAAGTGTGGGACGAGGCCGAAGAAGCGTTGCGCTCGGGCTTGCGCGCCTGCGGCGTGACCTGGACCGAATTGCCGGGCGAGGGCGCGTTCTATGGTCCGAAAATCGAGTACCACTTGAAGGATTCGCTGGGCCGTCCATGGCAAGTGGGCACCATGCAGGTCGACTTCTTCATGCCGGAGCGTTTGGGCGCCGAATACGTGGCAGCGGACAACACGCGCCAGGTGCCGGTCATGCTGCACCGGGCGATCGTCGGTTCGATGGAACGTTTCATCGGCATCCTGATCGAAAACTATGCGGGCGCGCTGCCGGCATGGCTGGCGCCGGTGCAGGTATCGGTCCTCAATATCTCGGATGCGCAGGCCGAATATGTGCAACAAGTGGCTGAAAAGCTGCGCCGCAGCGGGTTCCGCGTACAGACGGATTTGCGTAATGAGAAAATAAACTATAAAATACGTGAACATTCCGTCCAAAAACTGCCGTACATCCTCGTGGTGGGCGACAAGGAGCGGGATGCCAACACTGTGGCCGTGCGGGCCCGGGGTAATGTCGATTTGGGCGTCATGTCCATCGATGCCCTGATCGAGCGTCTGTCGCAAGACATCGCCAACAAAGCCTGATCGCACGCGCCAGTTATCAAATTTTAAAAGGAATCACCATAGCTACTGACAAGTCGCATCGCATCAATGGCGAAATCACTGCCCCCGAAATGCGTTTGAGCGGGGTCGATAACGAAGCACTCGGTATCGTGACTTTGGCCGAAGCCTTCCGCCTGGCGGAAGAGGCAAACGTCGACCTGGTCGAGATCGCCCCTACGGCGGTCCCGCCGGTTTGCCGTTTGATGGACTACGGCAAATTCAAGTACTCGGAGCAGAAAAAGGCTCACGAGGCGAAATTGAAGCAGAAAATCATCTCCGTGAAGGAAGTCAAATTCCGTCCGGGTACCGATGATGGCGACTACAATATCAAGCTGCGCAACCTTATCAAGTTCCTCGAGGAAGGCGATAAGACCAAGATCACGCTGCGTTTCCGCGGTCGTGAAATGGCGCACCAGGATATTGGCTTCCGTATGCTGGAACGTCTGAAAGCCGACCTCGAGCCGCATGGCCAGGTCGAGCAGTTCCCGAAAATGGAAGGCCGCCAGATGATCATGGTCCTTGCTCCTAAGAAAAAGAAGTAAGTTGCCGTGACAATGTGGCAAAGAAGGGCGTCCACGCGGGCGCCTTTTTTATTTGCTGCATCTTGAATGAAAGTCGGCTATAATCGTCGGCTGTAGTAAATGTAGTGGACTCGCATCCGCTGCACAAACAAGTGAGAGCAGGCATCTAAGCGTAACGTAGTTACCACCTGTAATCCTGTTTCGATATGGAGCTGTCCGTAAAACGACAGAATATCTATGCCAAAAATGAAAACCAAAAGCTCCGCGAAAAAACGTTTTCGCGTACGCCCAGGTGGTACCGTTAAGAGTGGTCACGCTTTCAAGCGTCACATTCTGACCAAGAAAACCACCAAATCCAAGCGCCAGCTGCGCGGTATCACCAATGTCGATGCGGCAGACGTGAAATCGGTTCTGCGCATGATGCCATCGGCTTAATCTCACACTCAATTTAAGGAGTTACTATGCCTAGAGTAAAACGTGGGGTTACAGCTCGTGCCCGTCATAAAAAAGTCTTAAACCTGGCCAAGGGTTACCGTGGTCGTCGTAGCAAGGTTTACCGTGTTGCCAAGCAAGCAGTTATGCGCGCTGGCCAGTACGCCTACCGCGACCGTCGTAACAAGAAGCGCGTCTTCCGCCGCCTGTGGATCGCCCGTATCAACGCCGCTTCCCGTGAGCATGGCGTGACGTACAGCGTATTCATGAACGGTCTGAAGAAAGCTGCAATCGAACTGGACCGTAAAGTCCTGGCCGATATGGCAGTGATGGACAAGCCAGCATTCGCTGCGATTGTCAACGTAGTCAAAGCACAAATCGCTGCGTAAGCATTGATTGATGATGCGGCCCTTCGCGGGGCAGCGTAAAGGACGGGGCAAAGGTGTGAACCTGTGCCCCGTTTTTGATTGAGGATAAGAAACGCATGTACTCCCTGGAACAACTCGTTGCCTCAGCAGTGCAGGATTTCACGGTCGCGCAAGACGACGCCGCCGCACTGGAAAATGCCAAAGCCAAATACCTGGGCAAGACCGGCCAGATCACCGAATTGATGAAGGGCCTGGGCAAGCTCGACCCGGAAGCACGCAAGGCGCAAGGCGCCATGATCAATGCTGCCAAGCAGCAGATCGAAGCGGCCCTGACGGCCCGGCGCGACGCGCTGGCCGACGCCCAGCTGCAAGCCCGCTTGAACGCCGAGGCGATCGACGTCTCCCTGCCAGGCCGCGGACGCGCCGGCGGTGGACTGCACCCGGTGATGCGTACCTGGGAGCGGGTGGAAGAGATCTTCCGCTCGATCGGTTTCGACGTGGCCGACGGCCCCGAAATCGAAAACGACTGGACCAATTTTACTGCCCTGAACAGCCCGGAAAATCACCCGGCCCGTTCGATGCAAGACACTTTCTACATCGACGGCAACGACAGCGAAGGCAAGCCGCTGCTGCTGCGCACCCACACCAGCCCGATGCAGGTGCGCTACGCGCGCAGCCACACGCCGCCGATCAAGGTCATCGCGCCCGGCCGTACCTACCGCGTTGACAGCGATGCGACCCACTCGCCGATGTTCCACCAGGTTGAGGGCCTGTGGATCGCCGAGAACATCAGCTTTGCCGACTTGAAGGGCGTGTACCTGAACTTCGTCAAGGCCTTTTTCGAGACCGACGACCTGCAAGTGCGCTTCCGGCCGTCGTATTTCCCGTTTACCGAACCGTCCGCCGAGATCGATATCGCGTTCGGCTCGGGTCCGCTCAAGGGCCGCTGGCTCGAGATTTCCGGTTCCGGCCAGGTCCACCCGAGCGTGGTGCGCAATTTCGGTCTCGACCCGGAAAAATACATCGGCTTCGCGTTCGGCTCCGGCCTCGAGCGCCTGACCATGTTGCGTTACGGCGTGAACGACCTGCGGCTGTTCTACGAAGGCGATCTGCGCTTCCTCAAGCAGTTCAACTAACACCTCAGCGACGGTCGAGCGCCGCCCGTGCTGGCGCTCCCGTGGAACAATTCTTAGAAAGCTAGATTATGCAATTCTCCGAAAACTGGCTCCGCACCATGGTCGATCCGAAGATGACTTCGGACGAACTGGCCCACCTGCTGACGATGTCCGGCCTGGAAGTGGAAGAGGTCGAACCGGTCGCGCCGCCGTTCTCCAACGTGGTCGTCGGCCTGGTGCGCGACATGGCCAAGCACCCGAATGCCGACCGCCTCAACGTCTGCCAGGTTGACGTCGGTACCGGCACCTTGCTCACCATCGTGTGCGGCGCGCCAAATGTGCGTCCCGGCCTGCACGTGGTGTGCGCCATGGCTGGCGCCGTGCTGCCGCCCGGCGTCGATGGCAAACCGTTTGAAATCAAGGTGGGGCAATTGCGCGGCGTCGAGTCGCAAGGCATGTTGTGCTCGGCCAAGGAACTGAAATTATCGGAAGAGGGCAGTGGCCTGCTGGAATTGCCGGACGATGCGCCGGTGGGCCAGAACTTCCGCGACTACTACGCGCTCAACGACCTCAAGTTCACCATCAAGCTCACCCCGAACAAGGCGGACTGCCTGTCGGTGCTGGGCGTGGCGCGCGAAGTGTCGGCGCTGACCGGCACCGCGCTCAACGCGCCCAGGTTCAGCGCAGTGCCGGTCACCAGCGATGAAGTGTTGCCGGTTAAAATTTCGGCCCCGGACCTGTGCGGCCGTTTCGCCGGCCGCGTCATCCGCAACCTCAACGCCAAAGCCGCCACGCCGGACTGGATGAAGCAGCGCCTCGAGCGCAGCGGCCAGCGTTCGGTGTCGGCACTGGTCGATATCTCCAACTACGTGATGCTGGAACTGGGCCGTCCGAGCCACGTGTTCGACCTGGCCAAGATCCACGGCAGCCTCGACGTGCGCTGGGCGAAGGAAGGCGAAACCCTCAAGCTGTTGAACGGCAACACTGTTGCGCTCAACGAATGGGTAGGCGTGATTGCCGACGAACAGGAAATCGAATCGCTGGCCGGCATCATGGGCGGCGATGCCACGGCTGTGTCGCTCGAGACCGAGTCGATCTACCTGGAAGCGGCGTTCTGGTGGCCGAGCGCCATCCAGGGCCGTGCCCGCAAGTTCAACTTCTCCACCGACGCGGCGCACCGCTTCGAGCGCGGCGTCGATTACGCCACCGTGGTTGAGCATATCGAACGCATCACCGCGCTGCTGGTGGAGATCTGCGGCACCGCCGCCACGCAAGTGGGCCCGGTCGATGACCAGATCGTCAACCTGCCGCAACGCACCCCGGTGCAATTGCGTACCGCGCGCGCCCAGAAAGTCATCGGCGTGCCGCTCGACGATCAAGTCATTGCCGACATCTTCACCCGCCTGGCGCTGCCGTTCACCTTGGCTGACGGCGTATTCTCGGTGACCGCACCAAGCTACCGCTTCGACATCGAGATCGAGGAAGACCTGATCGAGGAAGTGGCGCGCGTGTACGGCTTCGAGAACATCCCGGCCGTGGCGCCGGTCGCTGCCAACACCATGGTGATCGCGCCGGAAAACACCCGTTCGCTGTTCGCCGTGCGCCACCAGCTGGCCGACCTGGGCTTCCAGGAAGTGGTCAACATGAGCTTTGTGGAAGCGGCGTGGGAGCAGGACTTCGGTGGCAACGCCAATCCGATCAAGCTGCAAAACCCGATCGCCAGCCAGATGAGCGTAATGCGCTCGACCCTGGTGGGCAGCCTGGTGGCCAACGTCCGTTACAACCTCAACCGCAAAACCAACCGCGTGCGAGTGTTTGAAGTGGGCGCCATCTACCAGCGCGACGACAGCGTGGCCGACGGTCCGCTGGCGGTCGCTGGCTACCGGCAACCGAAGCGCGTGGCTGCGATGGCGTACGGCAGCAATGCTGACGAGCAGTGGGGCCAGGACAGCCGCGCGGTCGATTTCTTCGACCTGAAAGCCGACCTCGAGCACCTGTTCGCACCGCAAACGCTGCGCTTCGAAAAAGCGGAACACCCGGCGCTGCACCCTGGCCGCTCTGCCAACGTGCTGCTGGGCGGCCAGGTGATCGGTTTCATCGGCGAGCTGCACCCGCGCTGGATGCAAAAGTACGAGCTGCCGAATGCACCGGTCGTGTTCGAAGTCGATGCAGTTGCTTTGCAGCAACGCACTGTGCCAGAATACGTCGAGATCTCCAAGTTCCCGGGCGCCACGCGCGACTTGGCCGTGGTGGTTAAGCAGGACGTGGCCGCGCAGGATGTACTCGATGCTTTCCATGCCGCAGTGCAGGCGAGTCCGCAGGCCAAGTTGGTGCAAGCCATTGTTTTGTTTGATGAATATCGCGGCAAGGGCCTCGAAGCGGACGAGAAATCGCTTGCTTTCCGGTTTAGCTTACAAGATACTCAAAACACCCTGCAAGACGATGTGGTCGAGGCCATCATGACCGCAGTGGGGAGTGCCGCGCAGCAGAAACATGGTGCGCGCCTGCGGGCGTGATAGCATAGCGGGCTGGCAAAAAGCTTGGCTAAGCTGTAGCTGAGCCAGCACAAACTTTTCTTTTTATCATCCGGGAGTCCGGCCATTTGGTCGGGCTCATGCGTTTTTAAAGGCAGGGCAGGAAAATTAATAATCACGACGTTGATTCCGCCGTACTCCAGTCAGCATTGGCTGCCGATTTGCACCGGGCCATGCAAGTGGCCAAGGTACGCCAGGATGCAGAAAAGGATTTGCCCACGCTGACCAAGGCGGAGCTTGCCGAACTGCTGTTCGAGCAAGTGGGCCTGAATAAGCGCGAGGCCAAAGACATGGTGGAAACCTTCTTTGATGAAATCCGCAACGCGCTTGAGCGCGGCGAGGCGGTCAAGCTGTCCGGCTTCGGCAACTTCCAGTTGCGCGACAAGCCGCAGCGTCCTGGCCGCAACCCCAAGACCGGGGAAGAAATTCCCATCACGGCGCGTCGCGTCGTGACCTTCCATGCCAGCCAAAAACTCAAGGGCATGGTCGAAGAGAGCAATCCGATGGCGCGCGCCGCCTGACCGGAGCTGATTCTTGATAAACGATCGTCCCGCCAAATCCGAGCTGGTGGCTTTGCCACCGATCCCCGCCAAACGCTACTTCACCATCGGCGAAGTGAGCGAACTGTGTGGCGTCAAGCCGCATGTGCTGCGTTATTGGGAGCAGGAGTTCACCCAGCTCAAGCCCGTCAAGCGGCGCGGCAACCGCCGCTATTATCAACACCACGAAGTGTTGCTGATACGCCGTATCCGCGAACTGCTGTATGAACAAGGGTTCACGATCAGCGGTGCGCGCAATAAACTCGACAGCCGTGCCTACGGCGGCATCCAGGAAGAGTATGATGCACAAGCGTCTGTCAACGACATTGCCCCGGTGGACGTTCCTGCTCCGCTGGACCGCGAGTTGATACGTAGCGAACTGCTCGATATTCTCGGTCTGCTCAGGCAAGGGCAATAACACCGCGTGGTGCGCACCGCTGGCGAACGATACGTCAAAAGTGTGATTGCTGATATACTTTCAATATTATTTAATAAGTCAGCGACTGCTGAAATACGGTGGCGTGAAGTCCGGCCCGCGCCCAAGGCGCGTATGCCGGACACGACGAGAGGAAACAATGATACGCGTTGCCATTTGTGACGACCATCAAATAGTAAGAGCAGGTTTCAAACAGATTTTTTCGTCTTCGGACGATTTCGATGTGGTGGCGGAAGCCGGTACCGGGCGTGAAGCGCTCGACATTGCGCGCCGCGAAATCTGCGATGTGCTGTTGCTCGATATCGCCATGCCAGATCAAAGCGGCATCGATACCCTGCGCACCATCCGACAAGGCCAGCCCGACCTTCCGGTGCTGATCCTGTCCGGCTATCCGGCGCAGCAGTACGCACTCAACCTGTTCAAGATGGGCGCTAACGGATATCTGAACAAGGAATGCGAAGCGGACGAGCTGATGACCGCCGTGCGCACCGTGTACCAGGGTCGTCGTTATGTCAGTTCCACCGTCGGCGAACTGCTGGCGCAAAGCTTCGACCGCGACCCCAACACGGCGCTGCATACCGAGTTGTCGGACCGCGAGTTCCAGGTGTTTCTGCGCCTGGCACGTGGCGCCACCGTGTCCGATATCGGTGTGGCGCTGTCGCTCAGCATCAAGACCGTGAGTACTTACCGTACCCGCATCATGGAAAAAATGGGCATGCAGTCCAATAGCGACTTGACCTATTACGCCATGAAAAACAATCTGCTTGACTAACAAACCACGCCTGATTCCGCAGGGAAATTCCTTGTGGTGCGGGCGGGCATCTATCTTTTCTTTGCGCACTGTTGCAGTGCGCACTCATCTTACTTCCCGTCTATAATTGATTGGCTTGGGCGTGCTGTCGCCTTACTGATTGAAGGAAGAGGATGTATTTCACCGTCGATTCAGCGCCGCATCGTCGCTTGCCGCTGTACAAGACTGTCCTGTGCGTCACCTGCGCCTTATTGTTGATCGTTAACGGGTTCAGCCTGTTCCACAACCTGCAGGCGCTGCGCGGCGCCCAGGTCCTGATCGGTCAGACCGCCCGCGTCGCCGACCGTCTCCAATACCTGAATGTGCTGGTGCTCGACGCCGAGAGCAGCATGCGAGGCTATTTCCTGTCCGACCATGACGCCTACCTGGGCCCCACGCGCACCGCGCTGGCCGAGAGCGAAGCGGAGTTCCGCGAGCTGGAAAAGCTGCTGGCCGATAATCCCAACCAGCTGAAAAACCTGGCGCAATTAAAAACCCTGGTGCGTCGTCGCCTGACCATCATGACCCAGTCGCTCGACGTCTATCGAGAAGGCGGGCTCAGCGAAATCGTCAAGATCGCGCGCGTGAGCGACGGCCGCGCCAGCATGGATGAAATCCGCCTGCAGGTGGTCATCATGGAGCAGGAGCAGAACGAAACGCTCAAGGCCCGCAGCGCCATGTTCTACGAGGAATACCAGAAGGCCGTGATACTGGGCATGGGCATCAATGCGGTCGCCATCGTGGTGCTGATCATGTTCTACCAGCTGGTGGGGCGCAGCTTCGCCACCCGCGCCGAGGCCGAACATGCGCTGAAAATTGCCAACGAAAACCTGGAATCGCAGGTCGAGCAGCGTACCGAGCAGCTGTCGGTATTGTCGCGCCACCTGATCAGTATCAGCGAAGAGGAAAAGGTCAGGCTGTCACGCGAGCTGCACGATGAAATCGGCGCCCATTTGACGTCCATCAACATGGACATCGCGGCGGTCACCATGAAGTTGCAAAAGACCGATCCCGAACTGGCGGCCCAGCTCAAGCGTGCGCGCGGTTCGCTGGTGGAAGTGGTGGAAATGAAGCGCCGCATCGTCGAGAACCTGCGCCCGAGCCTGCTGGACAACCTGGGCCTGTGCGCGGCGATTGAAAGCTATTGCCAGGAATTTTCCCGCATGGCGACGGTGCGCTGCGACTGCGATGTGGACGACGAGATCGAATTGCTGACGCGCGATGCCGGCGACCTGTCGATCGCCTTGTTCCGCATTGTCCAGGAATCGCTGAACAATATCCGCAAATACGCCAAGGCCAGCCGGGTTTCGGTCATGCTCAATCGTAACCAGGAAGGCCTGATGCTGCGCATCATCGATGATGGCGTGGGGATTTCCGCCGCTAACATCGAAAAGCCGATGTCGCACGGCTTGCTGGGCATGCGCGAACGCGCCTTGCTGCTCGGCGGCACCCTGAATATCCGGCGCGGCCGCAATGACTGCGGGACCTGTATCGAAGTGGCGATACCCGTGCATGACAATGTGGCGCCGCAAGAAGAAAAACGGGCCGCGCCCGCTTTCATGATGGAAGAGCGCCGGGCTGCGCCGGCGGCTTAAAACCCTATATCGGTAAGGAATGAGGTGCTGCTTGCGCGCCACCTGTTTAGACGGGTAATTCCTGAAATCGTGCTGCGCGGTTCGTTACCGCCGGTGGTAGCGCAAGCGCAGGTGAGCTGAACAACGGAGTAGCGGCGATAACGGCATGCGATCAGCAGCGGCCGACATCGACCAGCAGGCGATCGTATTCGGTCTTGGCGACCTTGTAGCATTCACCAGCATACGCTTCCAGTGCCGAGCGGTCGAGCACGGTGATATTGCCGCGGCGGTAGGTGATCAGGCCTTCGTCCTGCAGCTTGCCGGCTGCGGCGGTAATGCTCTCGCGACGTACGCCGAGCATGATGGAAATCATTTCCTGCGTAACTTTCAGCGCATTGCCTGGCGAACGGTCGAGGCGGTCGAGCAGCCAGCGGCACAGTTTCTGTTCGATCGAGCTGTGGCGGCCACCGACGGCGTTTTGCGCCATCTGGGCGAACAGCGCCGTGTTGTAGCGCATCAGCAATGCAGGCAGGGCGCCGCCCTGGCTGAACGCTGCGCGCAGGTGCTGGGTTTTCATGCGATAGCCGTAACCGGCCGCTTGCGTCACGGCGCTGCACATGGCGCGCTCGCCATCGAACAACGACACGCCGATCACGCCTTCGTGGCCGACCACGGCAATCTCGGTGGTGGCGCCGTCTTCCATGACGTACAGCAACGAGACGATGGCGGTGGTGGGGAAATACACATAATCCATGGCGCCGCCGAATTCGAACAGTTCCTTGCCGAAGGGCAGGGTCACCAGTTCCAGGTGCTCGAACAGCGATTCGAGAACATCGCGCGGCAGCGCGGCCAGCAATTCATTTTGCTGGGTGCCGCTGTAAGTGACCACGGGCCGCGACGACGCCTTGACGTGGTCGGCGCCGACTGAAAGACGGCGCGGTACCGGTGCGACGGTGGCGTTGCTTGGGACGTTGATCATATTTTTCCTCGCTGATGTCTGACTAATTCGATGTTTCAGGCGTTACTTTGAAAGCTTTGTGTGAGTTACCTCACGTATAGGCCCCATCGTATGGGCAATGTTAATTCCCGAACATAAGACGAGGGGGCGCCCCTCTGTAGGCATGGGCTACACAGTCTTGTAGGTCTGGTCCTACGTCGCACTGTAGGTTTCTGAGCGGCGTGGGCGCATAATGCATATATCCAACAAATACGGCGCACACCATGCAGATACTGGTAGTGGAGGACGACAGCGTGATTGCCGACGGCTTGTGCCGCGTGATGACAGCGCAGGGCATGACGGTGCAGGTGGTCGATAACGGTAACGCTGCCGACCAGCTGTTGCAGCGCGCCGATGCCGCCGAGGTGGTGGTGCTCGATATCGGCCTGCCCGGCATGGACGGCTTCGAAGTGGTGCGGCGGTTGCGCGCGCGCGGCGGCCGGGTGCCGGTGCTGCTGCTCACCGCGCGTGACGCCATCGAAGACCGCGTGCGCGGGCTGGAAACCGGCGCCGACGACTACCTGGTCAAACCGTTTGCCAGCGCCGAGCTGGTGGCGCGCGTGCGGGCACTGGCGCGGCGCCACGGCGAGCCGCCGGCGGTGCTGGCCATGGGCGAGCTCACGCTCGACTGCGCCACCCGCCGCGCCCGCGTGCGCGACCGTGTGGTGGACCTGTCGGTGCGCGAATGGACCGTGCTCGAGTACCTGCTCCAGCACGGCGCGCGGGTTGTTTCGAAGCAGCAGATCATCGAAGCCATCTTGCCCTGGGGTGACGACCTGACGCTCAACGCGGTGGAAGTCTATGTGTCGCGCCTGCGGCTGAAAATTGCCGACGCCGGGGTGGCGATTCGCACCATCCGTGGCTTCGGTTACATGCTTGAACCGGCTCCGATTCCGCTTCCGTCAGCCGACGCCGCGCCATGACCAGCATCCGGCTGCGGTTGCTCAAGTGGCTGATCGGTCCGATCCTGTTGATCAACCTGGCCGGCGGCTTGTTGGCCTACAAGCTGGCCTCGCTGCCGGCGCCCCTGGCGGCGCCCACAGCGGCCACCACGCAGGCTCCCGCCGACACCTTGCGCAAGCAGGAGCAGTTGCGCCAGGCCGTGCTGCGCGCGCTGCTGTTGATGGAAGGCGTGTTTGCCGTCGCCAGCATAGGCCTGATCTGGTTCTCGGTCAGCAACGGCTTGCGGCCATTGAATCGGCTGCGCGCCGACCTGAGCGCACGCGAAGCCGACGAACTGGCGCCGCTCGACCCGTCGCGGGTGCCGTACGAGCTCGAACCGGTGGTGTCCGCCATGAACGGCTTGCTGGAAAAAGTGGGCGAGGGCGCCAAGGCACGGCAGGATTTCCTGGCCAACGTGGCGCACCAGTTGCGCACGCCGCTGGCCGGCCTGAAAACCCAGCTCGAATGGCTGGGCGCGCGCCACGCTGAACCTGAGACGGCGCAATCGGTGCGCCTGATGCAGGCCGCGACCGAGCGCATGATCAGGCAGACCAACCAGCTGCTGTCACTGGCGCGCGCCGAACCGCACCACTTTGAAAAGGCCAGGCTCGAACCGCTGGCGTTGGAGGCCCTGGTAGGCGAAGCGATCCAGCTGTTCGTCGAGCAAGCAGCACGCAAGGGCATCGACCTCGGTTTCGAACTGCAGCCGGCACCGGTGACGGGCGACCGCTTCCTGCTGCGCGACCTGATCGACAACCTGATTGACAACGCGCTGCGCTACACGCCGTCGGGCGGGGCGGTGACGGTGCGCTGCGGCAGTGCAGAGGAGCGTGTTTTTCTCGCGGTAGAGGACAACGGTCCCGGCATTCCTGCCGCACGTCGGGCCGATATCTTCAGCCGCTACGTGCGGCTCGATGATAAATCGCACGGTAGCGGCCTGGGCCTGGCGATCGTGCGCGATATCGCCCGGGTACATGGGGCGGCGTTGACGGTAGGCGACGGGATTGAGGGGCGGGGGGCGGTGTTCGAGGTACATTTCCCGTAAGCCTTAAGCTGTTGGGTAGATTTTTGAATTCAGACAAGAAAGTGACATGGGCGACTACAATCAAGCGATTATCGACGTTGAAGTGACAACTGCCGAGCATGCACGCGAGTTGGCAAGCGACGTTCTGGCATGGCTTATCGCCGAGCAGATCATCGAAGACCGGCTATGCGATGGCTGCCTGGGCGAGGGCGCCTGCTATCCGCCGGGACCACGCTTCATGCAGGCGTGCGGTGGGAAAGAAGATGCCGCCTTGAATGGAAATTATGCGGAGTTCTCCCGGATGGCCACCAACGGCCTGAAGGTACTGACCGGCCGGTCGGTAGTGTGCAATCACCAGGGAGAGTTTGGCCCGGTCGCCTGTCCCGAATGCACAGCGCTCTCTCCCATCGACAATTTATGGGAGGCCGGCGAAATGTGGTTCGAGCATAAGGGCGACACCATGATCTGTGACAGTTGCGGCCGCGCCATTATGCTGTCGCGCTGGATCCACCCGGACGTCGGTTTCGTCGTGCTGGCGTTTCAATTCTGGAACTGGTCGCCGCTATCGGACGAATTTATCGCCGCTGTCAGCGCCAGGCTGGGGCATCGTGTCGCCACGATCACTGGCAAGGTGTAGTGATGGCGGATACGTAACGCTGACTCATGGAACTGAGCGTTCATTCTTTTAACCGTGGGGCAAGATTACGCCGTCGGCGCAGCCAGAACCGTCGAGCGGCTATCGACACCAGCATCCAGAACAAAGCGGTGATTGCCAACCGCCCCCACAAAATATCATCCTCACCGATCAATACTGATAACGGGTCTCTGGCGACTGAACCAACCGGCGAGATACCCTGGCTATCTGCCAGGAATGGCAACGGAAAGCCGTAGGCAAGCACTGGACAATAGATTGGCTTGCCCACGTTGGCGCAAACCGCGCTTACGCGCCCAGGCACTGCCAGGGAAACGTAGGTCAGGGTAGCGGCAAGCATGCTGACCACTCCAATTGACGTCAGGTACGAAGCCAGTTTGCGCAACAGTGCCTCCATTCTCGCCATCCACAAATTTTGAACCACGTGAGGTGCAACTCTATCCACTTATATCTTGGCCGTCAGCAATTTGTCAGCATTCCCTCAGGGAAATGCAAGCTTGCCGCACTACAATGTTTCCAGGAACCACTGCCCGGAGATAGTCATGCACCAACGCTCGCCACGCGGCTTCACCCTGATCGAACTGATGGTCAGCGTTGCCATTATTGGCATTTTGCTGGCGGTCGCGATTCCGTTGTACACCGACTACGTCACCCGCAGCCGCCTGAGCGAAGCGTTCTCCGCGCTCGGTGGCGCCCAGCCGGCCGCCGAACAGTTCTGGTCCAACAACCGTACTTATGATGGCTTTGCCGCCGCGACCGGTTTCCCGGCCAATACGGCCAACTTCACCTACACCCTGACCGACGCCAGCGCTTCCGGTTACAAGCTTACCGCTACCGGCGCCGGCAAGACTGCCGGCTTCGTCTATACGGTGGACCAGAACGGTACCCGCGCCACCACCGGCAGCCCGGCCGGCTGGGGCACCAGTACTTCGTGCTGGGTCGATCACAAGGGCGGCACATGTTCCAACTGAGCGCTGTCAGCGCCAGCCAGCACGGCTTGACCATGATCGAGCTGCTGGTGACGGTGTCGATTATCGGCATCATGCTGGCGGTCGGTATTCCGAACGCCAGCCACTGGCTGCTGGCCAACCGCGCCCGTGCCGCCAGCGAATTTTACGCCGACGGCTTCAGCCTGGCGCGGCGGCAGGCCATCGCTCACAACAGCCACAGCCGCATCTCGCTCACGCCGAATGTGACAACCGGCCAGATGGACTGGCAAGTCGATATCTGTTTCCCGACACCCGACGCGCGCTGCACCGACGCCGAAGGCGCCTGGTCCACCACGGCGGCCGCCTCTTCTGCCGATCCACAGGGGCAGGGCGGCTGGAAGTCGGTGTTCCGCGCGGCGAGCGCACTGCCGCCGCACGAAGTGCTGGTGCCCAGCACCCGGCCCGATGGCGCCAGCCAGGTGTATTACAACGCGCTGGGCTGGGTCGATCCGGTGGTGGGCAACCGGCTGTCGAGCCTGCGCTTGACTCCGGCCAGCGCCTATGCCGCCGACGTGCCGCCAGTGGCGCTGGTCGTTACCCTCGCTGGGATGCCCACCAAGTGCAACCCGAGCGTGGCGAGTACGGATAGCCGGGGATGTCCGCCATGAAAACACCAGGTCGCCGTGCTACCGAGCTGACCACTTCGCCGGCGAAGCCAGGCGCCGCGTGGAAAGCGATAAAAGCCGTGCCTAAGCACGCCAGCGCGCCGCCGTCGCCATCGCATCCGGCCGCGCGCCAATCGGGCATCGCTTTACTGGAAGCGCTGATCGCCATCGTCATCCTCGGCATCGGCCTGCTCGGCATGATCGGCCTGCAGGCGCGCGCCTACGCGGCGCTGTCGGACGCCAGCATGCGTGCCGAAGCCACCATGGCGGCTGAAAAGCTGCTGGGTACGATGAATACCGACATTGCCAACCTGGCCAGCTACAACCTGGCCGAAGGCGCCACGCCCAACAGCTTTCTGGCGCCATGGGCGCAGGAAACACGGCGGGCGATTCCCGGCGCCAAACTGTCGGTGCGGGTGGTGGATCAAACCCAGCAGTCGCAGGTGAATATCGGCATCAGCTGGCAGCGCAAGGCTGCCGGCGAGCAGAATCGCCACGTCGTCACCGCCTACATTGCCAACTGAAGCCATGCTCAGCCACCGCCACGGATTTTCCATCGTCGAACTCATGGTCAGCATCGTGATCGGCATGCTGGCGATTACCTTTGCCACGCGGCTGGTGATCGGCGGCGAAAAGGCCAAGGATGCGGCGGTCGGTGGATCGGATGCGATGCAGAACGGCATGCTGGCGCTGTATTCGCTCAGCAACGACGCCGCCGATGCCGGCTGGGGCCTGAACGATCCCATGCTGGCCGGTTGCAATACCGAGTTCTCGGACAGCCGTGGCTTTCGGATGGCGGTCGCGCAGCGCGGCGGCCTCGACATCACGCCGCTCGCACCCGTGGTGATCGAATCGCGCGGGGCGGGCCCCGACCTGGTGACGTTCTACAGCGGTACGTCGCAGACCGGCATCGGCTCGGTCAAGCTCGCCGCCAACTACGCGCCGGGCGAAAGCTCGATTGCGGTGGACAGCCGCAATCCCTACGATTTCAATGTCGGCGATGTGCTGGTGGTTGCACCGCTGGCTGCCGCCGGCGCCCGCTGCACGCTGATGCAAATGTCGGGCGCCGGCAGCGGCGCGTCTTCCAACCGGTTGACGATTGCCACCGGCGGCCAGTTCCGCTTCAATCCCCAGGCAGGGCTGGGTTTGCCGTACGAGGTCAACCTGGCCTATTTGTACAACCTCGGCAGCGCGGACCGGCTGCACTTCCACACCTGGTCGGTGCGCGCCGGCGTGCTGCTGCTGCGCGCCACCGACATGCCGGGCTCGGAGGCCGATGGCGCGTCGGTGAGCGACAATATCGTCTCGCTCAAGGCACAGTACGGCTTCGACAACCGTACCGTACCGAATTACAACCCGAATACGCCCGGCAACAGCAGCTGGGGGGAGACCACCGCCACCGGCATGCGCATCGGCATCTGGAGCGCCACCATGATCGACGCCGACGGCGACGGCCTGGTCGGCGGCGCCGGCGACTACCAGCGGGTAGGGGCGGTGCGCCTGGCAGTAGTGGCGCGCAGCAAGACCACCGAGCGCCCCGGCGCCAACGGCGCGTGTACCGCCACCACCGTGCTGCCCACCGTGTTCGCGCAGGCGGCGCCAGCCAGCGTGGCGGCGGCGCCGATCCAGGTCAACGTGGCGGTGACCGGCGACCCGGTGGACTGGAAGTGCTACCGCTACCGCGTGTTCGAGACCATCGTCCCGATCCGCAATGCCCAGTGGCGGCCATGATGAACAAGCGCCAACAGGGGATTGCGCTGCCGATCATGCTGATCATGCTGACCGTGATGATGGTGAGCGGCATCTACCTGATCAAGTCCAGCACGTCGAGCGCGCTCACCACGGCCAACCTGGCCTACGATTCGGCGCTGGCCAAGGCAGCGGACGCCGGGCTGCACGCCGGCTTTGCCTACCTGCGCACGGTCGCCAACAAGGCCGACCTCGACACCAACCAGGCGGCGCACGGCTACGTCGCCACGCTCACGTCCACCTGGACCGTGAGCACGCCGGCGTTCTGGACCGGCTCGGTCACCATGGCGGCCAACGCTGCCGGCGACCGGGTCGAATACGTGATCCACCGCATGTGCGACTTCCCCGGCCCCTACAACGGCAACAACTGCATCAAGACGTCGGCCCGGCCGGACGCGCCGACGCCGGTGGCGTTCGGCAGTTCGCTGGCGCTGGGCAGCGCGCGCTACGCCACCCAGCCGCAGCTGCACTACGTGGTGACGGCACGCATCAACGGCCCGCGCGGCGGCAACGTGGTAACGCAGGCGGTGGTGCTGAAAGGACCATGATCATGAAACATTTACTTCGACTCCTGCTTCTGCTGGCGCTGGCGCCCTGGTCCGCGATGGCCGCGCAAACCCAGATCGCCCAGGTGCCGTTGCTCAACATCACTGGCACCGGTACGGTCAAGCCCAACCTGATGCTGTTGTTCGACAACTCCGGCTCGATGGACCAGACCTATACGCCCGACTACGTCAACGACAACATCTGTCGCAGCAGCTTCAGTCTCGCCTTTGGCGTGATGGCGTGCGCGGTCGGCCATCCGCCGTTCATGAGCCCGGACTTCAACAAGCAGTACTACAACCCGCAAATTCGCTACGCCGTGCCGGTGCGCGCCGACGGCAGCGCCTACCCGGTGCAAAACGCCGCCAATACCAGCAACTGGACATCGGTAAGCGGCGACGGCTATGGCGTCAGCCGCGCCGACCTGGCCGGCAACAGCGTCAACAGCAATATCAACCTGGTAACCGGTTTTCCCGACCTGCGCTGGTGCGTGGTCATCAACAATACGCTGACCTGCCAGACCAACACCTCCAGCTATACCTACCCGGACCTGCTGTACCAGACGCCGTACGCCACCACCACCGGCCCGTACTACTACACCATCGGCGTGGGCCAATACTGCGCCGACGACACCCTGCGCAGCTGCGTCTCGACCGCCATCGGCGCCAACGCGCCGCCCGGCTACCCGGTGCCGGTCAAGGTGCGCTGGTGCAGCGACCGCCAGTTGACGCAATGCCAGGGCAAGCGCGTGGGCAATTTTATCTATCCGTCCTATTCTCAGCCGACCGGGGCGCTGGCCGCCTACGGCACCATTTCGATCGGTGCGTCGGCCACGGCCACGTCGCTCGGCATCAGCGACGTGACGTTGACCGATTCCCAGGGCAACACCAGCGCCTTGATCGCCAACACCGTCACCGCACCCGCCGGCACCAACACCGCGTTCAAGCAGCAGACCATGGCCAGCGCCCTGGCGGCAGCCATCATCGCCACGCCCAACAACTCGTTGCGGCAGATGTATGCATGCGTGAAAACGCCGACCGGCCAGTCCACCGTGCCCGCGTGCAGCCTGTTCGGCATCACCATCGGCGCAGAGAATGTCGTGGCCGTCGTGCCCCTGATTTGCGTGGGCAACACCAAGAGCCTGACCAATTGCGTGGTGGTCAACGATCTCAGTCGCCAGGGGTGGGGATTGACGGTCGATGCGCCGCAGGTGCAGGTGTCGAGCGCCACGCCGGCGCGCTCGGTGATCACGTTTTCCGGCTCGAATACCTCGAACAGCCAGAACGCCGTGGTGCGCAACCTGTCGCTCGGTTCCACCACGCTGATCGGCAACAGCCTGTTTACCAACCCGAGCTACCTGGACCTGGGCCGCAACCGCAGCCCCGCTTACGTCGCCAATGCGATTGCCGGCAAAATCGGCACCAGCGGCAATATCCGCGCCTATATCGGCGGCAATGCGCTGTGCCCGGGCCTGTCCAGCACCAATGTCTGCCTGATCAACTACGGCGTCACGTCCAACAACGCGGCGATCAGCAATTTCACCATCGACAACCAGGGCGGCCTGAGCTGGGTGCGCGGCGCCACCAGCGGTTACGCGCCGGCCGTCAACGACGCCATACCCACCAGCACTGCGTCGATCTCGGGCGGCTTGGGCGCACCGAATCCGTTCGTGCGGGTCAACATCGTCAGCGGCCGTACCTATCCCAAGGCGGCCGACCGTATCGACTGTGCCGGCGCCAGTTGCACCTATGCCGAGGAGATGACCAACTTCGCCAACTGGTATGTGTACTACAAGAGCCGGCTGCAAATGATGAAGACGTCGCTGGGCATCGCGTTTTCGCCGATCACCAGCAATTACAAGGTGGGCTACGTCAAATTATCAACGGCGGGGGCGGGCGGCGCCATCGATCTGAAACCGGCAGACTTCACCGGCAGCGCGCGAGAGAGCTGGTATTCGCTGCTGTACAACACCACGTCGTCTGGCGCCACGCCGATCCGCACCGCGATGGACAACGTGGGCCGCATGTTCGCCAACCTGTCGCCGTATGCGTACGACAAGGGGGCCGAGGTGGTGCAGTACCCGTGCCAGCAGAATTTCTTGATACTGACTACCGACGGCTACTGGAACGGCAGCAGCACCGCCAACGTCCGCAACAACGACAACGTGGAAAACCCGTCGCGCTTCTGCACCCAGGCGCGCGGCTGCGTCGATGCGCGCACGCAGGCGCAACCGTCGATTTCTGACGTGGCGCTGCACTGGTATAACGGCGGATCGAGCACCGGCACCACGTCGCTGCGGCCGGAACTCGAAGACATGACCAAGCCCGGTTCGGTGCCGGCCGGCGCCGGCGAAAACACCCACCTGCACATGAACACCTACACGCTGGGCCTGGGCGTGGACGGCGTGATGACGTACGAGCCCAATTACGACAAGGCCCCCCGCACCGGCGGCGATTTTTACAACCTGATCACGGCCGCCGCCACCGGATGCCCTTGGAACAACAACGGCCCCTACGTGTGGCCCGATCCGCAAACCGGCGTGTCGGCCAACACGGTGCAGGAGCGCGTGGACGACCTGTGGCACGCCGCTATCAACGGCCATGGCAAATACTTCAGCGCACAGGAACCGCGCGACGTGGTCAATGGCTTGAGCGAAGCGCTGTCGAACATGCAGATCCGCACCGGGGCGGCAGCCGCTGCCGCCACGTCCACCCCCAACGTTACCCAGTCCGACAACGATATCTTTTCCAGCACCTTCACCACCGTCAAATGGTTCGGCGAACTGCTGGACCAGAAGATCGACATCACCGACGGCACGGCCAACACGGCCCCGGTCTGGAGCAGCCACAGCACGCTCGGGCGGCAGGTGGCCGCCGCCACCGACGCGCGCACCATCGTCATGATGAATGCCGGCGGCGCGGCCGGCAGCGACACGGTGCCGTTCACCTTTGCCAACATGAGCGGCGCCATGGCCGGCTGGTTCAGCAACAAGTGCGGCGTGCTGGCGCAATGCACGCAGCTGTCCACTGCCGACAAGGCCATCGTCAACGACGGCACCAACATGGTCAACTGGCTGCGCGGCCAGCAGCAGTATGCCGACGATATCCGCTACCGCGCCTATGGCATCACGCCCACCACGCCGGTTGGCGCCACCGGCCCGCTGCCGATCGTGCTCGGTGATATCGCCTCGTCGAAGCCGGCCTATGTGCGCGCGCCGCTGGCCGATTACCCGGACACCAGCTACGACGCCTTCAAGGACGCCCGCACCGACCCCGGCAACCCCCTGTTCCGGCGCGGCGCGGTGTTCGTCGCCGCCAACGACGGCATGGTCCACGCGTTCGATGGCGCCAGCGGCAACGAGCTGTGGGCGTACGTACCGCGCATTACCATGAAAAAGCTGCCCGGCCTGGCCAGCAGCACCTATGGCACCAACCACCAGTACACCACCGACGGCTCGCCCGAGGTGGCGGACATCAAGGTGACCATCGGCGCCGGCAAGCAGTGGCGCACGGTCCTGGTGGCGGGCCTGAACGCCGGTGGACGCGGCTACTATGCGCTCGACATCACCGATACGCATTCGGCGCCCAAGCAGCTATGGGAGTTCTGCGCCGATGCCAGCGTGTGTGCGCGCAGCGATGCCGATATCGGCCTCACTTTCGGTAATCCGCAATTCGGCACGCTGGCCGACGGCCGCTGGGTGGTGTTCCTTACGTCCGGCTACAACAACGTGCCGGGCATCGACGGCGTGGCCGGCGGCGACGGCAAGGGCTACCTGTACGTGCTCGATGCGTACACGGGCGAGCTGCTGAAAAAAATTCCCACCGGTTCGGGCGACACCACCACGCCTTCGGGGCTGGCGCGCATCACGGCAATCTCGAATGATCCGGCCACCGATCCGCGCGCGACCTATGTGTACGGCGGCGATCTGCTGGGCCAGATGTGGCGCTTCGATTTTACTGCCACCAGCGGCGCGGTGGCAGTGCTCAAGATGGGCGACGCCGGCGCGCTGAAACCGATCACCACCCGGCCCGACGTCACGCTGTGCGGCGTGCCCGCCACCAGCACCAGCAACGGCGTGACCAGCACCGTGCTGCAGGGCATGCGCATGGTCCTGTTCGGCACGGGGCGGCTGCTCGATATTCCCGATACGTCGAACACCGATCTCCAGAGCCTGTACGTGGTCAAGGATAGCGGCGCCACCGTCAACGTGCGCGGCTCGACCATGGTGCGGCAGTCCCTGAGTTTGTCCAATGACGGTACCAATTCCGCGACCTATGCGATCACCGACAACGCCGTGGACCTGGCCCAGCGCGATGGCTGGTACCTGGACTTTTCGCTCAACGCCGGCGAACGGATGAACCTTGACCCGCAGATCATCAGCGGCGTGGCCAACCTGGTCACCAATATGCCGACGTCGTCGTCTTCATGCTCGGTAGGCGGTTCGAGCAATCTGTACCAGCTCAACGTGTGCAACGGCCATTCGGTGCGCAGCTATCCGGCCGGTGTCACGCTGTCGAGCGCCTCGGCGGCGGTGGGGTACATCGTGGTGCGGCTGCCCGATGGCCAGCAAAAAATCATCACCACGCTGGCCGATGGCACCAAAAAGACCGATCGCGGGGTGGAGGAGGTGTCGGCCGAGGCTCACAGAGTTGGCTGGCGCCGGGTGAAAGGAGAATGACGGATCTGGAAAGTTCACACGGGGTGGCGAAGTATCGGTAAAATCGAGGGTTTTGCAGAACCCGCCCCAGATCGCGAACACATGTCCAACGATATCGAAAACGTAATGCCCGAGAATAACAGCGAGATTAACGACGACGGCGCCCCGTCTGCCAGCGCCGCCAGCGCCAAGACGCCGGCGCTGATCGCGCGCGAAGTGCTGCGCCGCCGCACCTTCGGCATCATCTCCCACCCGGATGCGGGTAAGACCACGCTGACCGAAAAGCTGCTGCTGTTCTCGGGCGCGATCCAGATGGCCGGTACCGTGAAAGCCCGTAAATCGGGCCGCCACGCCACGTCCGACTGGATGGAAATCGAGAAGCAGCGCGGCATTTCGGTCGCATCGTCGGTGATGCAGTTCGAGTTCCGCGACCACGTGGTCAACCTGCTCGACACGCCCGGCCACCAGGACTTCTCGGAAGATACCTATCGCGTACTGACGGCAGTCGACTCGGCGCTGATGGTGATCGATGCCGCCAAGGGCGTGGAAGCGCAGACCATCAAGCTGCTCGACGTGTGCCGCATGCGCAATACGCCGATCGTCACGTTCATGAACAAGATGGACCGCGAAACCCGCGATCCGCTGGAGCTGCTCGACGAGCTCGAATCGGTATTGAAAATCCAGTGCGCGCCGGTGACCTGGCCCATCGGCATGGGCAAGAACTTCCGCGGCGTGTACCACCTGCTCAACGACACCATCATGCTGTTCAAGGCCGGTGAAGAAAAGGCCGACGGCGCGTTCGAACTGATCGAAGGCATCGACAATCCGCGCCTGCAGGAGATGTTCCCGCTCGAGATGGACCAGCTGCGCATGGAAGTGGAACTGGTCAAGGGCGCATCGCACCCGTTCGACCTCGAAGAATTCCTGGCCGGCGTGCAGACGCCCGTGTTCTTCGGTTCCGCCATCAACAACTTCGGCGTGCGCGAGATTCTGTCGGCGCTGGTGGACTGGGCCCCGGCCCCGCGCGAGCGTAACGCCACCGTGCGTGAAGTCGATCCGAAAGAGCAGCCGTTCACCGGCTTCGTGTTCAAGATCCAGGCCAATATGGACCCGGCCCACCGCGACCGCATCGCCTTCCTGCGCGTATGCTCCGGACGTTTCGAGCGCGGCATGAAGGTCAAGCATTTGCGCCTGGGCCGCGAGATCAAGGTATCGTCGGTGGTGACCTTCATGGCATCGTCGCGCGAGCAGGTGGAAGAAGCGTACGCCGGCGACATCATCGGCCTGCCCAACCACGGCAACATGCAGATCGGCGACAGTTTTTCCGAAGGCGAGATGCTGACCTTCACCGGCATTCCGTACTTCGCGCCGGACTTCTTCCGCTCTGTGCGCATCCGTAATCCTTTGAAGATCAAGCAGCTGCACAAGGGTTTGCAGCAGTTGGGCGAGGAGGGCGCGGTACAGGTCTTCAAGCCGGTGCAGGGCGGCGAGCTGGTACTGGGCGCGGTCGGCGTGCTGCAGTTCGAGGTGGTAGCAAGCCGCCTGCTCAACGAATACGGCGTCGATGCCGTGTTCGAAGGCACGAGCATCAGCAGCGCGCGCTGGGTGTCGAGCGACGACAAGAAGGCGCTGGCCGACTTCGAAGACGCCTTGGGCCACAACGTCGCCTACGACGCCGCCGGCAACCTGGCCTACCTAGCCACGTCGGGCGTCAACCTGCGCCTGACTCAGGAGCGCTGGCCGAAGTTGCAGTTCCACGCCACGCGTGAGCATTCAGCCAAGCTGGTGTAATACCTCCCCTGCGGGCTTGGCGGTCGCCTAATGCGCCGACAACGCCCGCAGCAGCGCCGGCACCTCGGCGCTGATCTCGCGGGCCAGGTAGCCCAGCGGGCCGTGGCGCAGCGACAGTTGTTCGCCCGCCATTGCGTGCAAGGCCACGCCCCAGGCAGCCGCTTGTTCCAGCGTGGCGCCGCGTGCGGCCAGGCCGGCGATCAATCCTGCCAGTACATCCCCCGATCCCGATATCGCCAGCCCGGTATTGCCGCCCGTGTGGGTCCACGTGCCGCCATCGGGTGCGGTGATGATGGTCGTCGAGCCCTTGAGAGCTACCACCGCGCTTAGCCGCTGCGCCGCTGCGCGCGCTGCCGCCTGCGGATCGGCGGCGATGTGCAGTTTGTCTTCCCCGGTCAGCCCGGCCAGCTCCCCCGCGTGAGGCGTGAGCAGCACCGGCGTGTCGAAGCGCATGCAGTCGTCACCGCCGGCTACGCACATGGCGCCGGCGTCCAGAATCACCGGAGCCTTGCCGCAGCAAGGCAGCAGCGCGGCCACCAGCGCGGCGCAGGCCTGCTTGTCCTGCATGCCGGGACCCATCAGGATGGCGCTGGCGCGTTCGCACGCTTGCTGCAGCGCTGGCATCACTGTGGCGGCATCGGCTGCGTCGGTCGGAGATCGTGTACGCAGTCCGCCCTCCAGTGTTTCCTCCAGCCCGATCACCCGCGCTTCCGGCAGCGCCACGCCCAGCGCCGCCGTCACGCTGGCAGCGGTGGCGATGGTCAGCTTGCCGGCGCCCGCGCGCAGGGCGGCGGTGGCGGCCAGCAGCAGGGCGCCCGGCATTTCGCGCGAACCGGCCACGATCAGCACGTGGCCGCGCACTTCCTTGTCGGCGTGCGCGCCCGGCATGGGTAGCGGCCAGTCACGCAGCGTGCCGGCCGTGATGTCGTGCACCGCTTTGCTATCCGTGTCGGCATGGCTACCGGCACCGGAATTCCCGGCCGGGACGTTCATGACTTGGGCGCAGCCGGCATGTCCGGCTGGTCGGTGACGGGCGTGCCGGTGTCTTCGAGCGGCGCGACGAAATTGGCCTGTACCAGCACCAGCTTGCCGTGCTTGCCCAGGGCGGGATCGTAGCGATACTCGGTAATGCCGCAGTTGGGCACATCGGCCTCGCGGTCGATCGCCAGGATGGTTTCTTCATCCATGCGTTCGAGCAGGTAGCGGAAGCAGTTGACGATCACCTGGTGACCCACGATCAGCACCCGTTCGCCGCGGTACTCGCGGATGATGGTGTCGAGCGCGCTGCGCAGGCGCAGGATGACGTCGCACCAGCTCTCGCCGCCGGGCGGACGGAAATAGAATTTGCCCACGTGCTGGCGCTGCTCGGCCAGTTCCGGATACTTGTCGTGGATGCCCAGCGGCGTGAGCCGGTCGAGGATGCCGAACTCCTTTTCGCGCAAGCGTTCGTCCACCACCGACGCTACCAGGTTGTCGCGGCCCACCTTGGAGATGACCGCAGCGGCGGTGGCGCGGGCGCGCACGTAGGGCGAGTACAGCACCACGGTGGGCTGGCCGTCCGGGCCCAGTGCCCGGAACCAGTGGCTCATGGCCTCGGCCTGGCGCTCGCCCAGCTCGGACAGCGGCACGTCCATGTCGCGGTCGGCGATGTCGATCAGATGCAACTGCGCCGCTTCGGCCGCATCGCGCGCGACGTTGCCGGCGCTCTGGCCGTGGCGCACCAGCCAGATCTTCTGTGGCCATTTCTGCACCGGCGTGTCGGTAAAGAGGTCGGCGACGTCGTCATCCGGCTGGTCTGTGAGTATGCCCATCAATGGTCTCCGTCGAGGTCAAGTTCTATCCATACCGGTGCGTGGTCGCTGGGCTTTTCGCGGCCGCGGACGTCGCGGTCCACTTCGGCCTTTTTCAGGTACGGCGCCAGGCCCGGGCTCAGGAGCAAATGGTCGATGCGGATGCCGGCGTCGCGCCCGTACGCGTTGCGGAAGTAATCCCAGAACGTGTAGATTTTCTTGCCCGGGTGCACGGTGCGCAGGGCATCGGTCCAGCCTTGCGCCACCAGGCGGTGGAAGGCGTCGCGCGTTTCGGGGCGGAACAGCGCGTCATCGACCCAGCGCTCGGGCTTGTACACGTCGAGGTCGGTGGGCATGACATTGAAATCGCCGGCGATCACGGTAGGCGTGCCCGCTTCCATCAGGCCGGCCGCGTGCGTGATCAGGCGCTCGAACCATTTGAGCTTGTAATCGAACTTGGGGCCGGGCGCCGGGTTGCCGTTGGGCAGATACAGGCCGCAAATGAGCACGCCGTTGACCACCGCTTCGATATAGCGGCTCTGTTCGTCTTCAGGATCGCCGGGCAGCCCGCGTCCGACTTCGATCGGCTTGACGCCGCGCGCCAGAATGGCCACGCCGTTCCAGCTTTTCTGGCCGTGCCAGATGGCCTCGTAGCCGATTTCCTGAAGGGCCGCTTCGGGAAATTTTTCCTGCGGCGCTTTCAGCTCTTGCAGACAGACCGCGTCGGGCTGGGTTTCTTGCAGCCATTGCAGCAGGGCCGGCAGGCGGGCGCCGATGCCGTTGATGTTGAAGGTGGCGATGCGCATGGAGTTCCTTACGTGGATGATGACTCTTCCTGCAGCACGGTGATCTGGCCGTTCGCTTCGAGGAAGACATACTTCATTTTATCAAGAGGACAGTCCGCTTCGCGTAGCACCAGGACCCGCCAGGGCGGGGCAAGACCGCACATTCGATCTCCTCGCAATGACATGCATTATAGGCATCGTTTTCTCGGGTGAAAGTGGGTTCGCTAACAGTGCGCGGCCCGGCCAGCCGCTATGGTTGGGGCATGGACGACTGGATCAATCTGCTGCAATGGCCGGCGATGGCCGTCACCCTGCTGGCCGCCTGGCTGGTGGGTTCCGCGCATCACGGGCGCCGCAAGCTCGGCTTCTGGTGCTTCCTGGCGAGTAATGCCCTGTGGGTGACGTGGGGCGTGCACGACCAGGCCTGGGCGTTGATCATCCTGCAGCTGTGCCTGGTGGTGACCAATGTGCGCGGCGCATTCAAGAATACCGACGACTCCCCCGAAAAATAAAAACAGGTTGACGCAGTCTTATTTGGTGTTTACTGTATCACTGAATTAATACACCAATACAAGGCCTGATGACTTCCCATACCGCCACGCTGTTTTCGATCGCGACCGGCTCGTCCGAGCCGATCTACCGGCAGCTGATCGAGCAGGTGCGCCGCCTGGTCGCGGCCGGCATGCTGGCGCCCGGCGATGCGCTGCCGTCGGTGCGCGAGGTGGCGCTGACGCTGGCCGTCAACCCGATGACCGTCTCCAAGGCCTACAGCATGCTGGAAGCTGAAGGGGTGCTGTCGCGCGCCCGTGGCATCGGCATGCTGGTGGCCGAGCGCCGGTCCGCCGCGCCGAGCGAAGCCGAGCGACTGGCATTGATACACCCGACCATGGAGCGCCTGGCCGCAGAGGCGCGCCAGCTCGAACTCGATCCGGCCACCGTACTGGCCATGCTGCAAAAACTCCTGAAGGAATAATAATGAAGACACCCATCGTCCATGTCGCCGGTCTGCACAAGGCATTCGGCAAGCAGCCGGTGCTGCAAGGCGTCAACTGGACCATCGAACCCGGCACCATTGTCGGCTTGCTTGGCCGCAACGGCGCCGGTAAATCGACCCTGCTCGAGTGCCTGCTGGGCTTGCGCGAGGCAGATCGCGGTGCTTGCGCGCTACTGGGCGAACCGGTCGCCGCACTCAGCGATACCGTCCGCGCCAACATCGGCTATGTGCCGCAAAAGTCGGAACTGTTCGAGTGGATGACGCCGATCCAGATGCTCGACTACTTCAAGGGCGCGACTTCCTGCACGAGCTGGTAAACGACGTGATCGAGCGCGATACCACGGTGATCTTTTCCACCCACATCCTGTCCGACCTGGAACGGGTGGCGCTCGATGTCGCCTTCCTGCAGAACGGCCAGATCGCCTTGCAGGGTGCGCTCGACTAGTTGCTGGAAAGCGCGTCGCGCATCTCGGGCGACGCCGGCGCCATCGACGCGCTGCGCCTGCAACGCGAAGTGCGCCGCCACCGCCACGCCGACGGCAGCGTCACCGTGCTGGCGCGCCTGAGCGCCGAGGAAGACGAACAACTGCGCGCCCGCACCGGCCTCAAGGTCGATACCCTGAACCTGGAAGACCTGTTTGTCGAGGTGACCCGGTGACATCTCATCTGAGCCGCCCTGACGAAGATCGGCGCGCACGGCGTGTCCTGCTGCCGGCGTGGCGCTGGACACCGCCTCCGTATCGCATGTTGCAGCCGTGGGTATTGATGCTGGTGTTGTTGGTCACCGGCTTGCTGTACGCGATGGGGGCACTGTTCCGCCAGCCGGCCATGCTGATTGCCTTGTTCATCGCCGCTTGGTGCGCGCTATGGTTCGTGAGCGCCGGTCAGCAGAACGCGTCGGCTACTGCGGTATTGGCGCCGGGCTTGCGGCAGCGGTTGCTGCGCCACTGTTTCATGGCGGGCGTACTGGGCGCGGTGCTGATCGCCGTGGTCCTTGCAGCGGGGTTCGGCGGCCGGCATTTTGCCGCGCTGCTTCTGGGCACCGGTGCGCTGATGTGCGGGTTGTTGTTGCTGAGTGCGCGGTCCGCGCTGGTCCTGCTGGCGCCGCTGATGGTCGTCGGCTGGTTGATCCTGCGCCGCGTGATCGATGGCGGCCGCGAGATCTCCGCCACGGTGGAGCTGGCATGGACCGGCGCCGCAGTGCTGCTGGAACTGGCCGCGCTGGCGTGGGCGGCGCGCCTGGCGCTGCCGCGTGCAGGCGATCGCCACATGGCAGCCCGGCAAGCAAGCGCGGTGGTGGCCGGGCCGCAGGGGCCGTGGTTCGCTACCGGTGCCGGCCGGCTGGCCCGCGCCGCCAGGGCACTGCACGCCGTGGTGCTGCGCCGCGATATTGCCAGCGGCGACCAGGCGGCGTTGATGCTGCATGCCATGGGGGCAGGGCGGCACGTGTGGGTTTCCGTGCTGCTGGCGCTGGTGCCGACGGTGCTGATGCTGGGCACGATGGCGAGTGGCCTGGTGGATCGTGACTTGATTGCTGAAACCGCGACCGCGACGTTCATGATCCAGTTTCTGTTCTGGGCGCCGATGCTGTATGTAGCTTACGTGTTGAAGGCACTGCGCAGGTCCGGCCTGGAGCAGGGCCTGTTTCGTCTGGCGCCCCGCGCCCCGGATGCCGGTCAGCTGAACCGGGTGTGGGCAGGCATCGTGCTGCGCCGCTTCCTGCTGGTATGGACGGTGTCGGTGGCATGCCTGGTGGCGCTGGCCGTGGTTTCCGAGCAGGGTTGGCCTGCCAACGGCATGCGCGCCATGCAGGCGGCTTTATGGCTCCTGAGCGGCTTGCCCCTGCTGTGCAACCATGCGGCTGCGCCGAAGTCCAGGGGCGGCAGCTCATCGATCATCATCGTGGCGCCGATGTCGATGGTGCTGCTGTATTACGTGGTGCCATGGCTCGACGCCAGGCTCAGGGACTTCAACTGGTGGTGGCCGTCACTGGCGTTGATCATCGTGCTGGCCGCAGCGATGCGCTGGCAGTGGGTGCGGCTGACGACGGGGCTGCCGGTCTACCCGGCGGCGCGGATCGCGGACTAACGGCAGTTGCTCCTCCAAACTTCAAGGATATCCATGAATGCGACAATCATCATCCCCCGGACGTACAGATGGAGCGACGCGTGCCGCGCCCACCGGACCCTGATCTGCCTGCTGATCGCGCCGCTGGAGGGGAAGCTGCGCTGGAAATGGTTCGGGTGCATGATCGTGGCCGTGGGCGGCAGCGCAGCAAGCGTGTGGTGGCTGCCGCCTCAAGACACCGGCGCCGGGATCGGTCCGCGCGCCTTTGCCGCCTATGTTTTTCTGTACAGCACTTTGGCCATGTGGCTCATCACCGCCATCAGCGCTGCTGTCAGACTCAATCGCCCCGAGCTCGCCGGCACGGCGTTGCCGCCGGGGCGTACCTTTGCTGGTGCTGTCGGCCTGCTCGGCGCTTACGGTTTCGTTCTGTCCGTGACAGGCAAAAGCCACGACTTTCCCTGGTTCGCGTTGTCAGGCGTTATTGGCGTTGCCAGCCTGGTATTTCTGCGCTGGCGCTGGTTGCGCATCATAACGATGGCGCCAGCATTTCCGGCCGGGAGAATGGCGTCCTGAACGGCGCCTCGATTACTTGCCGCGCTCAAGCCACCACGCATCAAGAATCGATCCCAGCCAGCACACCACGATCACCAGCGAGGCCACGTTGGTGCTGGTATCGTCGCCGCCGGCGGCGCTGATACGCTCCATGATCAGTGGAATATCGAGGGGCAGGGCGCCGCTCTGGATTTCCGCCACCAGTTGGTCGGCCAGGGCCAGCGTGGTACGCAGCAGCACGCCGATCGCCAGCAGGGTGGGCACGATGAACAGGCAGGCGCGCATGGCGCGCTTGAGTACGAAGTGGCCCAGTCCGGGGAACAGCAGCGCCGAGATCAGGACTGCCTTGGTTTTTGCTTTCATGCGTCATCGATTCCGTTGTAAATTTGCCGTGCGGATTTATTGTTGATTCAACGCAAACTTGCGCGGAAGCAGCAGCTTACATTAGGTGATCTTACCTGCCGGAGACTGCCATGCGTGTCCTGTTTGCCGACCGAGCGCGCCGATGCTGAACAAGCTGCGCATCGGACCCAAGCTGCTGCTCGCGCCCGGCATCGTGCTGGTGCTGCTGCTGATCCTGGCGGCGGGCGCCTATCTTGGCATGGCGCGGCAAAACCAGTCGCTCGACAACATCATGCAGGAACGCGCCGTGCGCCTGAAGGCCGTCAGCGACCTGGTGGCCGGCACCAGCCGCGCCCACACCGAAGCTTACCAGTTGCTCACCTGGCTCAACGCCGGCTTCACGTTCATTCGTACCGATGAACTGGTGCGCGCAACCCACGCCCGCCATGCCTCGCTTGAGCGCCAGTTCGCCCGGCTCGAACGCATCACCCAGACCGATCCGGCCGAGCGCCGCTTCGTGGTGGAGGCGCAAGCCGCTTATGGGCAATATGTGAAGGCGGTGGCCGATGCGCTCGACATTGCCATCGATGACCATGCGATTGCCGCCAACGCCATGTCCAAAGCGGGCCGCGCGTTCGACGTGGTGGCGCAGCGGCTCGAGCAGTTGTCGCTGCTGGAACAGGCGCTGGGCGAGCGCGATTACCGCGCCGCCGAGGCGGATTTCCTGACGCTGTCGCTCTGGATGCCGGCGCTGGTGGCGGCGGCGGTGGGCCTGGCGCTGCTGGTGACGATCGCCGTGCGCAAGGCGCTGCTCACGGAGGTGCGCGCCATCGGCGCCGCCGCCGTGGACCTGGCCGAAGGCAACCTGGCAGTGAAAAACCGCAAATACGGCGGCGACGAAATCGCCGCGACCGCGCGTGCGCTCGACACCAGCGTACGCAACCTCAATACCACGCTCAAGACCATCCTGGCCTTGGCACAAGCGCTGGACGCTGCCGCGCACCAGGTCGCGCGCAGCAGTGCGGAAGTGCGCGCCCGCGCCGAGCGCCAGGCCGCCTCGCTGCAACAAGCCAGTGGCATGGTGCGGGCACTGGGCGCGGACGACAGCACGAACGGTTACGGTGATGCCTGCGCTGCGATCGTCGAAGTCGATCGCGTCACACAGCAAAGCTTGGCGCGGGTACGCCAGGCCGCGCTCGATGCCGGCAACCTGCAACACCAGGCGGGGCTGCTGTCGGCGGCGGTGGCGCGTTTTAAACTGGAGGCCGACGACGATGCGGCTGGCGGCGCTGCCGCCGATGGCGTGGCAGTCCCCGTGGCCGGCGTGCCCAGAGTTGTACGCCTGCGCCTGGCCTCGGTGCGCAACTGAGGCAAAACCTCCATAGCTGCTCGGTAGCGCCTCGCCGTACATTCGTACTGCCTGCGTCGCTGCGCCTTGCACTGATAGTTTTGCCAGGTGCCTGCCGAGCAGTGCGCCGGCCATCGCGGAAAACATGTAGCTTGGCACCTCCACCGCGACCCCGGTCGCGCCAAGACCCAGGAGACCGCCATGACCTGCACCATCCCTGCGTTGCGCCCGGCCCGGCTGGCCGCTCACGGTTGCACGCTTGCCATCGTCCTCGGACTGGCCGCCTGCGGCGGCTCCAGCGACGACACCGTAGTTGTTGTCAACCCGCCCGTCAATCCCGGTACGCCTACCGCGCCCACCTTGCCGACAGTGGTGGCCAGCGGCTTGCAGGCGCCGTGGTCGATCGCGTTCTACAAGGGCACGCCGCTGGTGAGCGAGCGTGACTCCGACCGCATCGTCGCCGTCGGCAGCAACGGCGCCCTGAGCGAGGTGGCGGTGATCGCCGGCGTGAATGGCGGCGGCGAGGGCGGCCTGCTCGGCATCGCCGTGCGTGACGACTACCTGTACGTGTATTTCACCGCCGGCACCCAGAACCGTATCGTGCGTTACCCGCTGTCGGGCACTGGCGCCAGTATCCGCCTGGGCGCGGTTCAGTCGGTTTTGAACGGCATACCGGCCGCCAGCACCCACAACGGCGGCCGCATCGCGTTCGGCCCCGATGGCATGTTGTACGCCACCGCCGGCGACGCCGCCAACACCGCACGCGCCCAGGACATGGCTTCAATGGGCGGCAAGATCCTGCGCATGACGCCGGACGGTGCGGTCCCGCGCGACAATCCCTTCGCCGGCTCGTACATCTACACGCTGGGCCACCGCAACCCGCAAGGCATTGCCTGGGCCGCCGACGGCACCATGTACGCGTCCGAGTTCGGCCAGAACACCTGGGATGAACTGAACCGCATCACGGCCGGCGCCAATTACGGCTGGCCGGTGGTGGAAGGCATCGGTACCGACAGCCGTTACACCAATCCGCTGCAACAGTGGAGCACGTCCACGGCCAGCCCGAGCGGCATGACGATCCACGGCAGTGCGATCTACCTCGCCAACCTGCGCGGCGAGCGCCTGCGGCAAATCCCGCTGGCCGCGCCATCGACTGCTGTCGACCGCTACACCGGCGAGTACGGCCGCCTGCGGGACGTCGTGGTCACCCCCGAAGGCAAGCTGTGGATGATGACCAACAACACCGACGGCCGCGGCACACCGCGCAGCGGCGACGATCGCATCGTCAGCATTGCGTTGTAGTTGCGGCGCGTTGCTGCCGCCGGTTTGCGGCCGCAACTGCTGCTCGCTGCCGGTGGCCGCCGGGGGCAGGACGGCTGCTGTCATCCGTTACCGGCCGGTGCAGGTCAGCCGGCCACCACGCCAGCGTGTCAGCGCGACGCAAACGGCGGCAACTCGTCCAGCGGCCTGCCGTACAGGTGCAGGTGGAAGGTAGGCCGGTTGCCCGCCGCAACGGTGGCATGGATGGCATCGGTGCGCAGGCACAGCACCTCGCCGGCACCGACGTCGACGCTGCGCAGCGGGCGCAGGACGCCGGCTGCGTCGTCCCGCGCATACACGATGTTGCGCTCGGTACCGGACAGGCCGGCAATGACCGCCCAGGTCCCGTGCCCGTGCGGCGGACTGGTCACCCCGGCACCGTCCGAGACCAGGTACAGCGCCGGCTTTCCGGCCACCACATGCAGCGGAACGAGCAGCTCCTGACTGCCGCTGGCGCGCGGCAGGCCCAGCACCGCAGCAGGCAGGGCGCCGTCGACTTCAAGCCAGCGCAGCAGCAACTGGCCGAAGTGGGCCAGTTGTGGTTCGGTGGGATCGGGACCGAGGGCGACGGCATCGAGCAGGGTCATGAACGCGTGCGTCATAGGGTCACTTTTCTATTATTGGACGAGCAATTTACCAAGCGTTGCTGTGTCATGCAAGGTTCGCCGCCGGGCCGAAAACGCGCCAGGATCACCGTCCTGCGAGAGGTCAGAAAAAGAAATAAATATTTTATTTGGGAAATAAAAAAAACGGTGTTTTTGTTGCCTCTTGCAATTTTTCGTGAGAAACTAATTTCAACAACTAAAACGAAATCATTAGCTGAAACGAAATAACCAAATAATTTATTTCGTCTCCCAACGCACCCAATCCCGTGCCTTTCATGTCCTCTCGTTTCCGCCTATTCAATCGAGGATAAGAGGATAACTGACTGAGAAACGCCAGGCGATCAAGCGCTGGTGCCTGATTCAATGAGCATACAACCACGGGGCTGGAATTGGCCACCTTATTAAAAAATGTGCTCTTCATTCGGTGCGCGGTCAGTTGCGCACCAACTAGGGGATATCATGAAAACATTCACTGTACGTGCCCAGTTGGCAATGGCTTTCGGGTGTCTTGCCACGTTGCTGTTTGGGATCGCCACGTTTGCGATCATTGCTATATCAAATCAATCCGAGAGCTTTGAAAATTATGTCAACGGTGTGCGTGCCCGTTCCGAAGCGGCGCACTTGGTACGGGAAGCGGTCGGTATGCGCGCCGTGGCAGCGAGAAATCTGGTCCTGGTTAAGACGCCTGGTGATCGGGACGTGGAAAAGAAGCTTGTTTTCCAGGCTCACGAGGACGTGACGACAAATTTGCAAAAGCTCACGCAGCTTGCGAAAGATCCTTCCGCCTCTGACGAAGCGCGGCGGATGATCGCCAATATCGACAGTGTGGAAAAAAATTATGCGCCCGTGGCGCTGGCGATAGTCGATCTCGCGCTGCAAGACAAGAGGGATGACGCCGTTTCGAGAATGAATGTGGCATGCCGCCCGTTACTGGCGGCGCTGGTCTCCGCCAGCAACGAATATGCGCAATACACGACGTTGCGCTCCGCGCGTTTGATCAAGGAAGCCGAGGACCATTTCAACTCGTCGAGGAACACGCTGGTTTTTCTGAGCGTCTTCGCGATGATAGTTGCCACCGGTGCCGGCATGGTCATTTCAAGACGGATCATTAACGCATTGGGCGCGGAACCGTCGGCCTTGTGCGACGCGGTGACGAAGGTCGCGAACGGCGACTTGACGTGCGAGTTACAGGTCAAGCCCGAAGACAGCAGCAGCGTGATTGCTGCGGTACAGCGGATGCAAACTTCCCTTATCGAAGTTGTATCATCGGTGCGCCAGGATTCCGATACGGTATCGATTGCGGCGACAGAGATATCTTCAGGAAATACGGACTTGTCGAGCAGGACCGAGCAGCAGGCTGCTTCGCTCGAGGAAACCGCGTCCTCGATGGAGGAAATGACGGCCACGGTGCGTCAAAATGCGGACAATGCGCGGCAAGCCAATGTGTTGGCGGTCAAGGCCTCCGAAATCGCGGCCAAAGGCGGCGCGGTGGTGACGCAAGTGGTGACTACCATGGATGCGATCAGCGATGCCTCGCGCAAGATTTCCGACATCATCAGCGTCATCGACGGCATCGCTTTTCAAACCAATATTCTGGCCCTGAATGCGGCAGTGGAGGCGGCCAGGGCGGGCGAACAGGGGCGTGGCTTCGCGGTCGTGGCCTCGGAGGTACGCAATCTCGCCCAGCGCAGTGCCAGCGCCGCGAAAGAGATCAAGGTGCTCATCGATAACTCGGTCAATTGCGTGGGAGTGGGTACACGACTCGCCAAGGATGCTGGCGATACGATGCACGAGGTGGTCGGGAGCGTCAACCGTGTCACCGATGTTATTGCCGAGATCGTAAGTGCGAGCCAGGAGCAATCGGCGGGTATCGAGCAAATCAATCAGGCCATAATTGGAATGGACCACGTGACGCAGCAGAACGCAGCGCTGGTGGAGGAGGGGGCGGCGGCAGCGGAATCGCTGCGCCAGCAGGCGGCAAACCTTGTGCGTACCGTCAGCATCTTCCACATCGGCGCCGAACACTCGCCCAAAGCCCCGGCGCAGCTGCCACGCCAGACGCCCACCACATCGAGGCCGGCTGTGGCCAGAGGCCGCAAAGCTGACGCCCCGCGTCTCTCGCTCATCAAGGCGGTGTCGCTGGCCTGACATCTCGCGCGGAAATGCGCAACGCGACATGCCGGCGCTGTGACCGATGCGGCAGGGTCGAAGACGCTGCCGCCTGCGTTACACAATCATGACCTAGCGGTCGGTGCGCTGATTCTGGCGCCCTGGCTGCTGGCCTTGCTCCTGGGTACCGCTGCGCGAACCACCGTCGGCGCTGCCGTAATCGCTGTCGCGTTCATCGTCCTCGGTCAACGGGCGGTCGCTTTGCTCGTTGCCCTGGTCGCGGCGCTGGCTGCGGTCTTGCGCCGGGTCCTGCATGGGATTGCGCTGATCGGGATTGCGTTGATCCGGGTTGAGCGGATTGCCTTGCTGATTGTTCTGGTTAGCCATGATCGTCTCCGGTTATGTCCTGCGATGGCCCCGTGCTTGGGGTACAACCATCTTAGGCCACACCACCTGGCGGCACCATCAGGTGAGAAGCCGCGGCCGTGTAGGACTCGCCCGTCGGCGCGACTCCCATGACTTGCACACCCGATTCGGGATCCGATTCGGGGTCAGTTCCGACATTCGGACATTGGGGAACTTATTCGTTGAAGTGCGCTACAACGTTTTGGTTCAAAAATGTCCGAATGTCGGAACTGACCCCGAAGTTGGGGACGGACAGGCGAAAAAAAACGCAGGCGGCCGGGAGGCGCCTGCGTTTTGGCCGGGGGCGATTACTCGTAGTCGCTGATCGGGGCGCAGCCGCAGAACAGGTTGCGGTCGCCATAGACGTTATCGGCGCGGCCGACCGGTGGCCAGTACTTCTGCTTGCGCAGCGATGGCACCGGGTAGGCTGCCACTTCGCGCGAGTACTTGCGTTCCCACTTGTCGGCGGTCAGCACTTCGGCCGTGTGCGGCGCGTGCTTGAGCGGGTTGTCGAGCTTGTCGAACTCGCCGCTTTCCACCTTGGCGATCTCGTTGCGGATGGCGATCATGGCGTCGATGAAGCGGTCCATTTCGACCTTCGATTCGCTTTCGGTCGGCTCGATCATCAAGGTGCCCGGTACCGGGAAGCTCATGGTCGGCGCGTGGAAGCCGAAGTCCATCAGGCGCTTGGCCACGTCCTCGTTGGTGATGCCGGTGGCATCCTGCAGCGGACGCAGGTCGATGATGCACTCGTGCGCGACCAGGCCATCGTGGCCCGTGTACAGCACCGGATAGTGCGGCGACAGGCGGCGGGCGATGTAGTTGGCGCCCAGGATGGCGTTTTCCGTTGCAGCGGTGAGGCCTTCGGCGCCCATCATGGCGATGTACATCCACGAAATCGGCAGAATGCTGGCCGAGCCGTATGGCGCCGCGCTCACTGCGCCGATGCCGGCGTTGTCGCGGATATAGCCGTTCGAACGCTGGTTCGGCAGGAACTTGGCCAGGTGCGCGCCCACGCCGATCGGACCCACGCCAGGACCGCCGCCGCCGTGCGGAATGCAGAAGGTCTTGTGCAGGTTCAGGTGCGAAACGTCGCCGCCTAACGCGCCCGGTGCGGCCACGCCCACCAGTGCATTCATGTTGGCGCCGTCGATGTACACCTGGCCGCCGTGGCTGTGCACGATCTGGCACAGTTCCTGGATGCCTTCTTCGAACACGCCGTGCGTGGACGGGTAGGTGACCATGGCGCAGGCCAGGTTTTTCGAGTGCAGTTCCGCTTTCGCTTTCAGATCGGCCAGGTCGACGTTGCCGTTGGCGTCGCAGGCGGTGACCACCACCTGCATGCCGACCATGCTGGCCGATGCCGGGTTGGTGCCGTGTGCCGACGATGGAATCAGGCAGATGTTGCGATGGCCTTCATTGCGCGACTGGTGGTACGCCTGGATCACCAGCAAACCGGCGTATTCGCCCTGCGAACCGGCATTCGGCTGCAGCGAGATGGCGGCGTAGCCGGTGACGGCGCACAGCATTTCTTCCAGCTGCGCGATCATTTCGCGGTAGCCCACGGTCTGGCTGTCCGGCGCGAACGGGTGGATGTTCGAGAACTCGGGCCAGGTGACCGGGATCATTTCGGACGTCGCGTTCAGCTTCATGGTGCACGAACCGAGCGGGATCATGGTGCGGTCCAGCGCCAGGTCCTTGTCCGCCAGGCTGCGCAGGTAGCGCAGCATTTCGGTTTCGGAGTGGTAGCGGTTAAACACCGGGTGCGACAGGTAGGCGCTGGTGCGCGCCAGCGTGGCCGGGAAGGCTTCGGCAACTTGTGCTTCGACGGTCTCGAGGTCCGGGCCGTGGGCCGGGCCACCGACAGGATGGGCGAACACGGTCCACAGCAGGGCGATGTCTTCGCGGGTGGTGGTTTCGTCGAGCGAAATGCCGACGTGCGAAGCATCGATCACGCGCAGGTTCACACCGTGCGAGTGAGCGGAGGCGTGCAGCTGTTCGGCGTTGGCGGTGGCGATCGTCAGCGTGTCGAAGAAGGTCTCGTTGGTGACGGTGTAGCCGAGCGTTTTCAGGTTGGCTGCAACGATGCCGGTGTAGCGGTGCACGCGCTGGGCGATCTGTTGCAGGCCTTTCGGGCCGTGGTACACGGCGTACATCGAGGCGATCACCGCCAGCAGCACCTGTGCGGTGCAGATGTTGGAAGTCGCTTTTTCGCGGCGGATGTGCTGCTCGCGGGTTTGCAGCGCCAGGCGGTAGGCCTTGTTGCCCTGCGCATCGACGGTTACGCCCACCAGGCGGCCCGACATGCTGCGTTTGAATTCGTCGCGGGTGGACAGGTAGCCGGCGTGCGGGCCGCCGAATCCCAGCGGTACGCCGAAGCGCTGGCTGTTACCGACCACCACGTCCGCGCCCCATTCGCCCGGTGGGGTCAGGAGGGTCAATGCCAGCAGGTCGGCAGCGACCACCACCATCGCGCCGGTGGCTTTCACTGCTTCCACGCCAGCCTTGTAATCGCGCACCACGCCGTTGACGCCCGGGTACTGCAGCAGCACGCCGAAGGCGTCATTGACGCTCGACAGCTCGGCCGGGTGGAACGATTTGACGGTGATGCCCAGCGGCTTGGCGCGGGTTTCGATCACTTCGCGGGTTTGCGGCAGCACGTCGTCGGCAACGTAGAAGGTGTTTGACTTCGACTTGCCCACGCGCTGGATCAGCGTCATCGCTTCGGCGGCGGCGGTGCCTTCGTCGAGCATTGATGCATTGGCGATGCCCATGCCGGTCAGGTCGGTAATCGTCTGCTGGAAGTTCAGGATCGCTTCCAGGCGGCCTTGCGAAATCTCTGGCTGGTAAGGCGTATACGCGGTGTACCAGGCCGGGTTTTCGAAGATGTTACGCAGGATGACGCCCGGCGTGGTGGTGTTGTAGTAACCCTGGCCGATCAGCGACTTGAGCACCTTGTTTTTCGAGGCGATTTTTTTCAGCTTCGCCAGCGCTTCGCTTTCCGGCAGCGGCGCGGAATAGGCGCCCAGCGGCAGGGCAGCCTTGTTGCGGATATTGGCCGGAACGATGGCGTCGATCAGGGCGGCGCGGCTAGGATAGCCGAGCGTCGCCAGCATGGCTTGCTGTTCGGCGGCGTCCGGGCCGATGTGGCGCGCGATGAAAGCGTCGCGGGCTTCGAGTTGGGTCAGGCTGGTGCGGGTCATGGTATCGGGGGCGGGGAGCTTTAAGAGTGTGACGGGGCGGTGAAACCGCCGTTCCCGCGTGGGCGGGAACGGCTTCGATATGACTGGTGCAGATTACGACTGGGTAGCGCTGCCGTAAGCAGCAGCATCGAGCAGGCCGTCAACGGCGGCTGCGTCGCTAGGCTTGATCTTGAACAGCCAGTTGGCGTAAGCGTCGGCGTTGATCGACTCTGGCGCGTTGACCACGTCGTCGTTCACTGCCACCACTTCGCCGGCCACTGGCGCGTAGATGTCGCTCGCTGCCTTGACCGATTCCACCACGGCGGCGTCGTCGCCGGCGCCGTAGGTCGTGCCCACTTTTGGCAGTTCGACGAAGACGATGTCGCCGAGCGCATCTTGCGCGAACTCGGTGATACCGACGGTGACGGTGCCGTCGGCTTCAGTGCGTACCCATTCGTGGGATTCGGTGTACTTCAGGTCGGCAGGAATGTTCATGTAAAGCTCCAGTGGGGTGGGGTGATGTGTACTAAAAGGTTAAACGGCCAGGATCTTGCCGTTACGGACGAACGGCAGCTTGACGACCGAGGCGGCCAGTTTTTTGTCGCGGATTTCAACGTGCACGGTGTCGCCCACGGCTACGCCGTTGGGTACGCGCGCCAGTGCGATGGCCTGCTGCATGGTCGGGCTGAAGGTGCCGCTGGTGATTTCGCCCGCCGCATCGCTGCCGGCCACGATCACTTTCTGGTGGGCGCGCAGCACGCCGCCTTTTTCGCGCAGGATCAGGCCCACGAACTGGCTGTTCTGGCCCATGGTTTGCAATGCGGCCTTGCCGATGAAGTCGCGCTCCGACACGAGGTCGATCGTCCACGCCAGGCCGGCGTCGAGCGGGTTGACGGTTTCGTCCATGTCCTGGCCGTACAGGTTCATGCCGGCTTCCAGGCGCAGCGTGTCGCGCGCCCCCAGGCCTGCCGGTTTGACGCCGGCGGCAACCAGCGCGTTCCACAGCGCTTCGGCTTGCGTGGCGGCCACGCCGATTTCAAAACCGTCTTCGCCGGTGTAGCCGGTGCGGGCGATCATCGCCTCGCCGAACTGCGCGCTTTGGGCGAATGCCACATTAAATGGTTTCATCTCGGCGGTGGCAGCCTGTGCTTCCGGGATCACCTGCCATACCCTGGCGCGGGCATTCGGGCCTTGCACGGCGATCAGCGCCATCGCATTGTCGCCATCGCGGCGCTGGGTGATGGTCAGGCCGCTGTTGGTGGCGTCGTTCTGCGCCTGCATCCACGCCACGTCTTTTTCGGCGGTGCCGGCGTTGACCACCAGGCGGAACCAGTTCTCGTTGATGAAATAGACGATCAGGTCGTCGATCACGAAGCCTTGCGGGTTGAGCATGCACGAGTACAGTGCCTTGCCCGATACTTGCAGCTTGTCGACGTTGTTGGCCAGCAGGCCGCGCAGGAAGGCGCGCGCGTTGTCGCCCTTGATATCGACCACGCACATGTGGGCCACGTCGAACATGCCGACGTCGGTGCGCACGGCATGGTGTTCCTCGATCTGCGAACCGTAGTTGACAGGCATGTCCCAGCCGCCGAAATCGACCATGCGGGCGCCGGCTGCGCGGTGTGCGTTATTGAGGGGTGTGGCTTTGAGCGTCATGGCGGTCCAGATCAAGGAGGGTTAACAGAGCATACAAGGAGCGACCGGGCTAAATGCCAAGCCATTCCGCAATGTTGCAGACCCCTCTGTCCTTGGTACCTGAGAGATAACGGGAGTAACCCCGTGCGCCCCTTCGGTGGATTGCTGTGGCAATCGCTCTCCAGAGTTTGAGCCGCGCATGTGGCCATGCGACGCCCCTTGACCGGTCCTTTTGCCTGAGAGTTTTTGGGTAGTGCCCCTTCGGCGGCAACGCTGGTTTGCCCTCTCCCGATCAAGACTCGGGAATATAAGTCAGAAGGGCACATAAGTCAATCTTGAGGGGCAGTGAACCAGCGTACAGACGAGCTTGCCGACCACCGCACGAATGGCGTGCAAGCAAAAAGCTCAAAAGACAACTTTTTGCTAGAATAAATTACACAATTTTGAGAGCCCAGCCATGAGCCAAGACCCACAACCTATTGATGATTACGCCGGCCAGGCGTGGTTCACGCTGTCTGGCGATGTCAACAGCGACATGGTGCGCCGCGTGTTCGACGCGGTTGCCGACATGACCGAAGACCGCATCACGACTGCCCACATCCTGATCCAGTCCAATGGCGGCTATGTCAGCGACGGTATTTGCCTGTACAACTACCTGAGCAAGCTGCCGGTCAAGATCATCACCTACAACGCCGGCGCCGTCGCGTCGATCGCGGTGATCCTGTTCCTGGCCGGGGAAGAGCGCTACGCCAGCGATACCTCGCGCTTCATGGTGCACAAGTCGCACGCCAGCGCGCCGCACGGCGCCCGCCCGGACGCGCTGCGCATCATCGTCGAAGGCTTGCAGGCCGACGACGCCCGCACCGAGCAAATTCTGCGCGAACACGTGCAGCTGTCCGAAGAACACTGGCGCACCCATGCTTACTCCGACCTGCACCTGACCGCTTCCGACGCGCGCGATGTCGGCATGATCAACGACGTCAAGGACTTCATCCCCCCGCGCGGCCAGCGCGTCACCAATATCTGAACAGCCCGCCAAGCATCATCCCTGCACTGCACCAAAAAATTCCCGCACGGCATTAATTCGCTACAATGCCGCTGCTGTGTTTAAATAGTATGGTGCAATGCAATAAATGAAAGGCTTTACGGATGATGTATTTCTGGCACCTCCTGAGCATGATCGGCAGCCTGGCCGTTACCGGCCCCATCGGCGCCGCCATCGCCATTTACCTGATCGCCGGCAAGCAATGGCGCCTGACGCTGGCCTGGGCCATGCTGTTCGGCATTGGCATGGCGCTGGTGGTTATCACCAAGATGATGTTCATGGGATGGGGACTCGGTGTCGAGTCCGTCGAGTTCGCCGGTTTCAGCGGCCACGCCATGCGCGCGGCGGCCGTGTACCCGGTGGCCGGCTACCTGGTCCTGCGCTCCAGTGGCCCATATGCCCGTTACATCGGCGCTGCCGTGGGCGTCATTCTCGCTGTGCTGATTTCCATCTCGCGCGTGCCCACGCTGGCCCACTCGGTGTCCGAAGTCGTGACCGGCGCCATACTCGGCCTGGTGGTGGCAGGTGGCTTTATCTACTTTGCCAGCCGCGAACACCGCTGGGCGCTGAGCCGCATGCTGGCCGTGCTGTGCCTGCCGATCGTGCTGGTGGCGCCCAACGTGGAGCCGATTCCGGCCGAAGACTGGATTACCCAGGTGGCTTTGAAACTCTCGGGCCGCGATCATCCGTATACCCGCGATATGTGGCGCCACAATAATTCCAACGTCGCGCATTAAGCCGCTACCGCTGCCGCACACTTGCGGACATGGTTTTTGGCCTTGGCAGATAAGCTAAATGGTATTATTGCGAACCTTTACAGCCTCTCCCAGTTAAACCAACGTGCGTCTCTCTTCCATCAAATTGTCGGGATTTAAGTCATTCGTTGATCCCACCAATTTCCAGGTGCCGGGGCAACTGGTTGGCGTGGTGGGGCCCAACGGCTGCGGCAAGTCCAACATCATCGACGCCGTGCGCTGGGTGCTCGGCGAATCGAAAGCGTCCGAGCTGCGCGGCGAGTCGATGCAGGACGTGATTTTCAACGGCTCCACCCACCGCAAGCCGGCCGGCCGCTCGTCGGTGGAACTGGTGTTCGACAATGCCGACGGCAAGGCGGCAGGGCAGTGGGGCCAATATGCCGAGATCGCCGTCAAGCGCACCCTCACGCGCGACGGCACCTCCACCTATTACATCAACGGCCAGCCGGTGCGCCGGCGCGATATACAGGATATTTTTCTCGGCACCGGCCTCGGCCCGCGCGCCTATGCCATCATCGGCCAGGGCATGATCAGCCGCATTATCGAGTCGCGCCCGGAAGAACTGCGGGTGTTCCTGGAAGAGGCGGCCGGCGTCTCGAAGTACAAGGAACGCCGCCGCGAAACCGAAAACCGCCTGCACGACACCCGCGAAAACCTGCTGCGCGTCGAAGACATCCTGCGCGAATTGAACAGCAATCTCGAAAAGCTCGAAGGCCAGGCCGCCGTCGCTACCCGTTTCCACCAGTTGCAGGCGGACCAGGAAGAGAAGCAGAAGCTGCTCTGGCTGCTGCGCAAGGTCGAGGCAGAAAACGAGCAAAAACGCGTGTTCCGCGAGATGGAGCAGGCTCAGAACGACCTCGAAGAACAAACCGCCAAGCTGCGCAACGTCGAGCTGTCGCTGGAACACCTGCGCCAGTCGCACTTTGCCGCCGGCGACCGACTGCACACGGCGCAGGGTGCGCTGTACCAGACTAATGCCGAAATCGGCAGTTTGGAGGCGCAGATCAAGTTCGTGATCGAATCGCGCAGTCGCCTGCAATCGCAACTGGCCACGCTCACCGCCCAGCGCGACCAGTGGCAGCAGCAAGCGCTTGACTACGGCGGTCAGATCGAGGAAGCGGAATTCACGCTCGAAGAACTGGGCGCAAAAGTGGAAGAGGCGCAGATGCGCGCCGAGCAGAAGGCCGAATCGCTGCCGCTGCTCGAACAAGCCTGGCGCGCCGCGCAAGAGAAAAGCACCGAGTCGCGCGCCCGCATCATGCAGGCGCAGCAGCAACTGGAACTGGAATCGGCGCACCAGCGCAACGCCAGCAATATTCTGAACAGCCTGGCCGTGCGGCGCGAGCGCCTGCAACAGGAAAAGCACGGCCTCAGTCTGCCCGACAGCGCGCATTTGGCCAACCTGCGCGAGCAGCAGGAAGAGCAGCAGTATCAGCTCGAAGAACAGACCGGATTGCTCGAAGAACTGACCGCGCAGCAGCCGGCGCTGGAGCAGGAGCGCCGCGACGCCCAGCAGCAGGTGAACGCCGAGACCGCCGCCAACGCCCAGCTAGAAGCGCGCCTGAACGCGCTGCGGCAAATGCAGGAACGCGTGCAAACCGAAGGCAAAGTCACGCCGTGGCTGCAAAAGCACGAACTCGACACCTTGCCGCGCCTGTGGCAAAAGCTGCATATCGAAGCTGGCTGGGAAACTGCGCTCGAAGCCGTGCTGCGTGAGCGCACGTCGGCGCTGCAACTGTCCAATATCGACTGGGCCAAGGCGTTTTTTGCCGATGCTCCGCCGGCCAAGCTGGCCCTGTATGCGCCGTCGAGCAGCGCGCCGCCGGCGCCTGTCGATACGTCGGGCCTGGCGCCGTTCATCAACCTGCTGAAACTCAATGACCCCGGCCTGCGCGGCCTGCTGCAAGACTGGCTGCACCAGGTGTACCAGGCGCAGGACGCGGCCACCGCGTTTGCCGAGCGCGCGCGCCTGCCGGCCGGCGGCAGTTTCGTCACGCCGCAGGGCCACGTGATCAATGCGGCCAGCGTGCGGTTTTACGCGGCCGATTCCGAACAGGACGGCATGCTGGGCCGCCAGCAGGACATCGAAAACCTCACGCGCCAGCTGCGCGCCCAGCAACTGCTGGCCGACGAAGCGCGTGCCCGCGCCGTGCGCGCCGAAGCGGCGCTGAACGGCCACACGCGCGCACTGGGCGACGCCCGCATCAAGCTGCAAAGCTTACAGCAGTCGGTGCACAAGCTGCAAATCGACATCGTCAAACTGTCCGAGATCGAAGCGCGTTTCAACCAGCGCAGCACGCAAATTGCCGCCGACCTGGCCGAGATCGTGGCGCAGGAAGAAGAGCAAACCCAGATCAAGCTCGAATCGGAAGAAAAATTCGAGCAGCTCGACATGGAGCTGGGCAACCTGCAAGGCGAGCACGAAGACGGCCAGACCGTGTTCCTGGAACAGGAGCAGCGCCTGGCCGATGCCCGCGACGCCGCCCGCGACCTCGAACGTGCGGCCCAGGAAATCGTGTTTGCCGAGAAAACCCATCGCAACAAGATCGAGGAACTGCGCCGCGCGATCGCCACCGCCAGCGCCCAGGTGGTGCAGGTGACCGACAGCATGGAGGCCGGCCACATGGAGCTGGCCAGCCTCGATTCCGGCGCTGCCAACGACGGCTTGCAGGACTTGCTCGATCGCCGCACCGACCAGGAAAAAGCGCTGTCCGACGCGCGCCATGAACTCGACCAGGTGGCGCAGCAGATGCGCGCGTTCGAAGAAGGGCGCATGTCCACCGAGCGCGCACTGCAACCGCAGCGCGACAAGATCACCGAGCTGCAACTGAAGGAGCAGGCCGCGCGCCTGAACCAGGAGCAGTTCGCCGCCCAGCTGGCCGAGGCGCAGGCGGATGAAGCGGCGCTGGCCGAAAAACTCCATCCCGAGATGAAGGCGTCGTACCTGCAGGGCGAAGTCACGCGCCTGACCAATGCCATTGCTCTGCTCGGTGCGGTGAACCTGGCCGCGCTCGACGAGCTGGCCACGGCGTCGGAGCGCAAGAATTTTCTTGATGCGCAAAATGCCGATCTGATGGAAGCGATCGCCACGCTGGAAGACGCGATTACCCGCATCGACAAGGAAACCCGCGACCTGCTGCAAGACACGTTCGACCGCGTGAACGGGCATTTTTCCGAGTTGTTCCCCATCCTGTTCGGCGGCGGCCAGGCCAAACTGATCATGACCGGCGACGAGATTCTCGACTCCGGCGTGCAGGTCATGGCGCAGCCGCCGGGCAAAAAGAACGCCACCATCCACCTGCTGTCCGGTGGTGAAAAAGCGCTGACGGCAACCGCGCTGGTGTTCTCCATGTTCCGCTTGAATCCCGCGCCATTCTGCCTGCTCGACGAGGTGGATGCGCCGCTGGACGACGCCAATACCGAGCGCTTCTGCCGCATGGTCAAGCGCATGTCTGAACATACCCAATTCCTCTTCATCTCGCACAACAAGATTGCGATGGAGATGGCCAATCAACTAATCGGTGTGACGATGCAGGAGCAGGGCGTGTCGCGCATCGTGGCGGTGGACATGCAGTCCGCCGCCAACTTTGCAACTGAGGTACAAGCAGCATGACAGATCTCCAACTGAGTTTGATCGGGCTCGCGGGCGTGTTCGTCGCCGGCGTCTTCACCTATAACAAGATCCAGGAATACAAGGCCAAGAAAAGCGTGGAACGCGCGTTCGGCACCGACCACGACGACGTGCTGATGCAGGGGCATCCCAATGCGCCCGACGCTGCGGCCGCGCCGTCCTACGCCCAGAACCCGGTACCGGCCGCACCTCCCACGCCGGCCATCGTGCGCGCCGCCAGCAGCCCGGTTGCCGGCCCCGCCGTGCGCCAGGAACCGAGCTTCTCGCTCGACGAACCGGTCGTCGATCCGCTCGCAGCGCCCGGCGTGGCCGGCGCCGAAGCCACGGCGTCCGCCGCAGCGCTGGGCGCCGTGTTGAGCCCGGTCAGTCCGGCACTGCCACCGATCCCCGAATTCACCACCGACCCGGTGGCGCCCGGCGCGCCGGAGCCGGACGTGGACGAACTGGCCGCCCGCGCCAACGCCGCAGCGGCGGCTGCCGCCGAGCAGGCCACCGCGCTGGTTGATCCGTTGATCGACTGCCTGCTGCCGCTGGCGCTGGAAACCCCGCTGCGCGGCGACAAGCTGCTGCCGGTACTGCAAACGCTGCGCATGGTCGGCAACAAGCCGCTGCACTATATCGGCCTGGCTGTCTCCGGCGACTGGGAACCGATCGCTTACGGCGGCGTGTACACCAGGCTGCAAGGCGGCATCCAGCTGGCCAGCCGCAGCACCGCGCTCAACGAACTCGAATACTCGGAACTGGTCACGCGCCTGCGCGCCATGTCCGACGAAATCGGCGCCGAGCCGGAAGTGCCGGACATGATCGAAGTGATGGCCGAAGCGCGCAACCTGCACCGTTTTGTCGCCAGCCATGATGCCCAGCTGGGCGTGAACCTGCAAAGCAATGGCGCACCTTGGGCGATTTCCACCCTGATCGGCGCGCTGGAGAAGCAGGGCTTCGATTTGCGCCCGGACGGCCGCTACGTGATGCCCGACGGCGACGGCGGCTTCCTGTTCTCGCTGTCCACCAATGTCACGCTGGCCGAGGAAACCACGTCGCGCCTGACCCTGCTGCTCGACGTGCCATGCGTGGCGCCTGCGCGTGACGGCTTCGGGGCCATGATCGCCTGCGCCAAGTCGCTGATGGGCCGCCTCGATGCGACCATCGTGGACGACTACAACCAGCCGCTGTCCGACGCCGCCCTGGCCGAAATCGCCAAGCAGGTGCAGGACTTCTATACCGAAATGAACGACGCCGACATTCCGGCCGGTTCCACCCGCGCCATGCGCCTGTTTAGCTGAACCGAGTACCTGCAATGACTGAAGTAGATTACCAAGCCCGCATCGCAACGCTGAGCGCGGAACTGAACCGCCACCTGCACGCCTACCACGTGCAGGACGCGCCGACCATCCCGGACGCGGAGTACGACAAGCTGTTCCTCGAGCTCCAGCAGCTCGAAACCGATCACCCGGAACTGGTGCAACCCGATTCGCCCACCCGGCGCGTTGGCGCCGCGCCGCTGCCGCAGTTCGACCAGGTGACGCACTCGGTGCCGATGCTGTCACTGAACAACGGCTTTACCGACGAGGATATCGAGAACTTCGACCGCCGCGTGCGCGACGGCCTCGATACGTCGGCTGCCGTCGAATATGCGGCCGAGGTCAAATACGACGGCCTGGCCATCAACCTGCGCTACGTAAACGGCCTGCTGGAGCAGGCGGCCACGCGCGGCGATGGCTACACCGGTGAAGACGTCACCGCCAACATCCGCACCATCAGCGTGATCCCGCTGCGCCTGGATACCGACAACCCGCCTGCGGTGCTGGACGTGCGCGGCGAAGTGCTGATGTTCAAGGGCGATTTCGCGGCATTGAACGCGCGCCAGCGCGAAGCGGGCCAGAAGGAATTCGTCAACCCGCGCAACGCGGCCGCCGGCAGCCTGCGCCAGCTCGATTCGCGCATCACGCGCCAGCGCAAGCTGCGCTTCTTCGCCTACGGCATCGGCCTGCTCGAAGGCGCCGACATGCCGGCCTCGCACAGCGCGCTGCTCGAGTGGTACCAGGCCATGGGCCTGCCGGTGGCAAAAGAGGCGGCCGTTGTGCGCGGCTACGACGGCCTGATGGAATACTACAAGACCATCGGCGCCGCCCGTCCGACCATGCCATACGAGATCGACGGCGTGGTGTACAAGGCCAACCGGCTGGAAGACCAGCGCACGCTCGGTTTCGTTTCGCGCGCGCCGCGCTTTGCGCTGGCCCATAAATTCCCGGCCGAGGAAGCGCTGACCACGGTGCAGGCCATCGAAGTGCAGGTGGGCCGCACCGGCGCCATCACGCCGGTGGCGCGGCTGGCGTCCGTGTTCGTCGGTGGCGTGAATGTCACCAACGCCACGCTGCACAACGAGGACGAAGTGCGCCGCAAGGACGTGCGCGTGGGCGACACCGTGATCGTGCGCCGCGCCGGCGACGTGATACCGGAGGTGCTGTCGGTGGTGCTGGAGCGCCGACCGCAGCCGGAGCCGCCGATGTACGTGCTGCCGAAAACCTGCCCGGTCTGCGGCTCGCACGTGGTGCGCGAAGAGGGCGAGGCGATTGCCCGCTGCTCCGGCGGTCTCACGTGCGCGGCCCAGCGCAAGGAAGCGATCCGCCACTTTGCCGGCCGCCGCATGATGGACATCGAAGGCCTGGGCGACCGCTACATCGACAACCTGGTCGAACACGGCAAGGTCAAACGCGTGGCCGACCTGTACGCGCTCACGCTCGACGACCTGCTGGAAATGAAGCGGCTGGCCGATGAGCGCGACGGCACCACCCCGGAGACCGTCGCCAACGGCAAGGTCGCCACCAAGTGGGCGGAAAACCTGCTGGAAGCCATCGAAGCAAGCAAGAACCCGCCGCTGGAAAGACTGCTGTTCGCGCTCGGCATTCGCCACGTGGGCGAATCGACCGCCAAGACGCTGGCCGAGTGGCTCGGCCGCTTCGACCTGGTGCGCCGGGTGCCGACCGCGCTGCTGCGCGTGCTGCCCGACATCGGCGGCATTGTCGCCATCTCGATCGCCGAGTTCTTTGCCGAACCGAAGAACCAGGAAGCGATCGACGCCTTGCTGAAGGCAGGCGTCACGCCGAAAGGCGAACACGCCCCGAGCGCCAAGCTGCGCGAAAAACTCGATCCGGTCAAGCTGATGGCCGCGCTGGCGATTCCGAAATTGACGGAACCGCGCAGCAAGCAGCTGGTCGAACAGGAAGTCTCGCTCGACGTGCTGGCGCATCTCACCATCTACAACGTGTTCGGCCTGCCGGCCACGGTATCGGACGCGCTCCAAGCCTGGATGGACGTAGCCGCCAACCGCCAGCAGGTCAAAGCGCTGGCGGCGTTGCGCGAAGATCTGCTGGCGCAGCTGCCTGCCACGGTGGCCAGCGAAGGGCACCTGACCGGCAAGACGTTCGTGCTGACCGGCACCTTGCCCACCATGGGCCGCGACCAGGCGGCAGAGCTGATCGAAGCCGAAGGCGGCAAGGTCTCCGGTTCGGTCTCCAAAAAAACCCACTACCTGGTGGCCGGTGCGGATGCCGGCAGCAAGCTGGCCAAGGCCCAGGAACTGGAAGTGACCATCCTCGACGAAGCAGGCCTGCTGGCGCTGCTGGCGGCAAAATAAGGGAGACGTGATGGCGGTACGTGAAATTTTGAAGATGGGCGACCCGCGCCTGCTGCGCGTGGCTGAACCGGTCACCGAGTTCGACACGCCGGCCATGCGCCAGCTGATCGCCGACATGTTCGACACCATGGCCGATGCCAACGGCGCCGGCCTGGCCGCGCCGCAGATCGGCGTCAACCTGCAACTGGTGATCTTCGGCTTCAAGGAAAATCTGCGCTACCCGGACGCGCCGCAGGTGCCGGAAACGGTATTGATCAATCCCGTGCTCACGCCCCTGTCGGACGAGATGGAAGAGGGCTTCGAAGGCTGCCTGTCGGTACCGGGTCTGCGCGGCAGCGTGCCACGCTACACGCGCCTGCGCTACGAAGGCGTGGACCAGCACCGGCAGCCGATCCGGCGCGAGGTGGACGGCTTTCACGCGCGCGTGGTGCAGCACGAGGTCGATCATTTGCTGGGCATCCTGTACCCGGCGCGGATCAGGGACTTCACCAAGTTCGGCTTCACCTCGGTGATGTTCCCGGACCTCGACCCCAACGATGACGACTGATCAGTCGGGCTTGCCCACCGCTGCCACCGCCCCATCCTCCGGCAGCAACACCATCTCCACGTGATTCTTGCGGTCGAGGTAGCGCCGCGCCGCTGCCTTGACGTCGTCGGCGGTGACGCCGTTGATGCGCTGGTCGATGTTGAGGATTTCGTGCGGATCGAGGCCTTCGAGGACATTGAGGCGCAGGTAGTTCATCCAGTAGCTGTTTTCACGCAGCGCCCGGCGATAGGTCTGCAGCCTGGCCTGCTTGACCTTGTTCAGGTCGTCCGCCTGCGGACCGTCGGTCTGCAGTTTTTCAATTTCGCCCCATAACGCGGCTTCCACCTTGGCCACCTTGTCCGGCGTGGTCGGCAACACGATGGTGGCGCCATAACGGCCGCTCGGGATCTTTTCGTACCTGACGCTGGAGCCGCCCGAGTAGATCAGTTTTTGCTGTTCGCGCAGCTCGTCGGTGATGCGCAGGTTCAGCACTTCGTTCAGCATGCCCAGCGACCAGGAGTCGGGGTAGGAATAGGTCATGTCGCCGCCGAAATCGACGATCACGGTGCTCTTCTGTTCGAGACCGGCCTTCACTTCGCGCCGCACCACGCCCGGCACCTGGCGAATGCCCGGGTCCTTGTATGCGAGCGACACGTCGCCGACCGGCAGCGTTGCCACGTAGGTGGCCAGCAGCGGCTTGATCGCTTCGACCTCGAAATCGCCGACAAAGATGAAGGTCATGCCACGGGCGCTGGACAGGCGCGCGCGCAGCAGGTTCTGGCTGCGGTCGAGGTTGATCTTCTCGAAGTCTTCGGGCTTGGGCGGCAGTTCGAGCAGCGGATGGTCGCCATACACGGTGCGGGTACGCGCTTCGGCAAAGCGCGCTTCCGGCGCGGCAGAGCGGTTGCGCACGGCTTCGGCGCCGCGCGTGACGAACGAGCGGAACAGGTTCTCGTCGCGGCGCGGGTTGGTGATGGTCAGGTAATTCATTTGCAGCACGGCTTCGAGGTCGCCGCTGCGGCTGTTGCCGCTCAACGTATCGTTATACGGCCCCAGCGCGGCGTTATAGGCAAGGCCTTTGCCGGCCAGCACGCGCTGCAGGTCGGACGGGCTGTACGAGCCCACGCCCATCGCTTTCTGCACGTCGCTGGCAAAGCGCACGGCGCTCTTTTCCGCATCGCTGTACGCGTAGCGGCCGCCGGGGCGCACCGCCAGCATCTGCACCATGTCCTTGCTGAAGTCGGTCGGCTTGAGCATCACCTTCACGCCATTCGACAGTGTCAGCGTGGTCACGCCCGTGACCTTGTCTTCGACCTGGGCGGTGATGCTGCCCGGATCGGGCTTGTAGCTCATCAGGTTGGCCGGCAGCGCCTTTTCCTCGAGCTTGGCGACTGGCAGCTTGCTGGCCGTATCAACGCGCGCCAGCAGGTCGGCGCCGGTAGGCGCAGCCTGGCCGGCGGCAACGCTGTTGGTGTGCGCCGTGTACAGCACCAGCTTGGGCGCCGTGGCCGGGATGATGGTCCTGGCGTAGGCGTTGATTTCTTCGAGCGTTATGGTGGGCACCAGTTCGCGGGCATACCCGGCTTCGACGTCCACGCCCGGCATCGCGCCGCCGGTGCGGAAGTGGCGAATGAATTCGCCCGGGATGGCGGCCGAGTCGCGCGTGGCGCGCGACTTCACGGCAAAGTCGTAGCTGCCCAGCAAATTGCGCTTGGCCACGTCGAGATCGTACGCTGAAAAGCCAAACTGTCGTGCGCGCGCATTTTCCTGCACCAGCGTGTCGATGGCGGCATTCACGCCGGCCTTGCCCACGGTGGCGCTGGCCGAAAAACTGTACTGGTGCAGGCCGAACGGAATCGGGCTCTCGCCGGCGGTGCCGGCAACGAACGGCGGCTCGGCAATTTGCGTCAGGCGTCCCAGGCGCATCGCCATCAACTGGCTGAACATGCGTCGCACCAGCGCGTCGCGCAGGTCGCCGACGGTCTGCCCCGGCTGGTGCCCGAAGGTGGAATAGACCAGCTGCACGTTATTGGCGGGCGCTTCCTGGTCGAGGAAGGCCAGCGCGTCGGGCGCACCGAGCGGCGGCAGCTGGTAAACGATATGCGGGCGCGGCTTGGCCGGCATTTTGAGGCCGCTGAAATGGCGCTTGACCATGTTTTCAGCCTCGACCGGGTCGATATCGCCGACCATGATCACGGCCATCAGGTCGGGACGGTACCAGTCGGCATAGAAGCGGCGCACGGCATCGGCCTTGGCGTGCAGGATCGAGTCCTCGGTGCCGATCGGCAGCCGGTCCTGGTAGCGCGAGCCGTTGGCCAGCTTGGGCAGGATGGCGGCCAGACTGCGCCGCGCATAGCCGCTGCGCAGGCGCTTTTCTTCGAGCACGATCTGGCGCTCGTCGTCGATATCCTTGTCGGTCAGCGTAAGGCCGTGGGCCCAGTCTTCCAGCACCGTCATGCCTTGCTCGAGATTTTCCGGCTTATCGGTCGGAATCGGCAACATGTACATGGTCATGTCGAAGCCGGTGGAGGCATTCAGGTCGGGCCCGAAGCGCACGCCGATCGAGCGCAGGTAGGCGATCAGTTCGTGCTTCTTGAAATGCGTGCTGCCGTTGAAGGCCATGTGCTCGAGCAGGTGGGCCATGCCGCGCTGATCGTCATCCTCCTGTACCGAACCGGCATTGACCACCAGCCGCAATTCCACGCGCTGGGCCGGCTTGGCGTTCTTCTGGATGTAGTAGGTGAGACCGTTGTCGAGTTTGCCGATCTTGACGTTGGGGTCGAGCGGCAGGCGGTCGGTAAGGACCGGGGCGGCCACCGCCGAGATGGCCAGCAGCAGGCCGGCAAGCAGGGCGTACAAGCGCAATTGTTTGGTCATGCGAATTCCTGTGATTGATTTCTATACCAGACTGTAAGCGAGAAATATCTTTTCGGCAATAAGCTCGTGCTCAACCCCGTGAGCGATCATTGGCATTGACTATTTGCTATCGATCATGCTTAATCAGGCTGGTGGATTGCGTATGGGCAAGTGAGATAAAAGAGAGGCTGAATCGAAACGAATCGGAATCGTATTGCTGCAGGTGGCGGTCATGGCATGGGCCACTACGGCGGAGGGGCAGGAATATCCGCAACAGGCCGAAATGCTGGCCAGTCTTAAAAAGGAAGTGGTGCGTGCTTTTACCGTGCCCAAGGTACAGCAGCTCGATCCCGAACTGCGCGCCGTTGCCGAAAAAATCGGTGCAGACCAGGTAAAACGTATCGAGAACCAGCTGCCAGGCTGGCTGCTGGAAGAAAAACTCGCCCTCAACGATACTACCAGTCAAAAGGCGCGGCTGGCTTACACCGCCGTGGCGGCACGGGTGCTCAACGAACTGGCGTACTGGCATATCGAACCGGGCGACGCGGCCTACGAGCGCGCCACGATCGAGCTGATCAAGACTTCCCCTGCGGCGTGCAAGATCGGCGAGTTGCCGCGCACGGCCGACTTTGCCCGCCGGATCGCGCGCATCCAAGCCATGCCGCCAGCGCAGCGTGCAGCCGCGCTGGAAGCCGAAGCCCGCCTGCTGGAGCGCTGGGGCAAGCCGCATGCCGAACCGTTGCCGTGGCCGGAAACGCCAGCGCGGCAGCAGATTGTCGATGCCGTGGCGCGTATTCCCGACGGCAAGCGGCCGTTGACACCATTGCCGCCGGTGCTGGCCTGGCTGCTGTTGTCGGAAGGCCGCCCTTACGACGACCTGCCGCCGGAGGTCAACTGCCATGCGCAGCGCTGGTGGCTGGTGGAAAGCCTGGCGCAAGGCGTGGCGCCGGCGACGGTCCTCAACGCGTTCCGCTACGGCACCCTGGTCACCGCCACGGTCCGTTTCGGCAGGGCGTTCGACCCGCCGGCCGGCGAGGCGCCCGAAGAGCGGGCCGACGGCAGGCCGGCCTTTCCCGGGCTGGCCAGCCGGTATGGCGTCAGCGGAGTGACCAAGGTGCGCCGCACATTCGACGCCAGCGGCAAACCGGTGCGCGCCACCGTCTCGGCCCGCAAGATTACCGTGCCCGGTATCCGCGGCATGCGTCCGATTGCTTTCGAAGATACTTTCGACAAGGGGACGCTCAAGGGCGGCCTCAATCCGGCGATGGGCGCGGTAACCGGGGTTCCGCTGCCGCCGGAGATCAAGCTGGTATGGGGCAAAACATACGAACCAGAGGGCACGCCTGCCAAGGCTGCCGGGGAGGCAAGTCAATGAGCATTACATCGAACATGCAACCCCGTGCGGGCCTGGTGCGCGCACTGGTCCTGGCTATCGCGGTGGTCTGGGCCGGGCACGCCGGCGCCGCCAACGACAAGCCGGCAGTGTCTGCGGTCCAGCAGGCAGCCACGGAAGCCTTCTGGACCGGCGACTTTGCTGCGCTCGACAAAATGAACGCGACCTATCGGCAACCGGGTCCGCTGGAGACCAATGCCCGCAACCGGCTCGATTATTTCCGCACCGGGACCGCCAGCGTGTTCTCCTACGTGGTCAAGAACAGCGAAGCTTACCTGAGCGAACTCGATGCGCTGACCTTGCAGTGGGCCCGCGACAATCCGCAATCGGCCTATGCCCACATCCTGCATGCGCGGTCGCTGCTGGCGCACGCCCAGTCCTATCGTGGCACCAGCTATGCCAAGGACGTGCCGCCCGAAGCCTGGGCCTATTACCACCGCTACGTGGAGCAGGCGTTTGCCTACGTCAAGCAGCACATGGATCTGGTATCGACCGACAGTTCCGGCCACCTGGTGCTGCTCGAGATCGGCCGCGGCCTGTCGTGGGACCAGGCCCGAATGGAGGCGATCGCGGAGGCGGGCATCGCGCGCAATCCCGACGATATCCAGTTGTACTTCATGGTCGCTCTCGGGCTGGCGCCCAAGTGGGGCGGCAACCCGAAGGTGCTCGATACCTACATCCGCAAGGTGGCCGCCGCCACCAGCGCCAAATTCGGCACCGGCATGTATGCGCGCCTGTATGCGGACGCCATGGACAACCAGTTCGGCGCGGCGTTGTTCGAGTTGAGCTACGCGGATTGGGACAAGATGAAACAGGGCTACGAGGACATGCTGGCACGCTACCCGGACGGCGCCGCCCGGCGCAACAACTATGCCTACGTGGCCTGCATTGCCAAGGACAGGCCGACCTTGCAGCGCCTGCTGGGCGAAATCGGCACCGGCTTCATCCCGGGCTCCTGGGGTGTGAATCCGCAACGCGCCTTCGAGACCTGTACCAAGTGGGTGCAGCAGACCTGAGCGTCCCGGGCTAGTTGGCCTGGGCCTTCATCGCATCAAGCTCGGCGATATCGCCGGTTGCCGCAGCGAGCTTCTTCGTTCGGGTACAGCCGCCGGCGTACAGGTGGCCGCCGGCGCTGGTCGCGTAAATCAGGTAACTCTGTCCCACTTCGTACTGGTACTCGGTCGAGACGATATAGTCGGTGCCGTCGGCATCCCTGGGTATATTGGTGTGCAGAGTAATCTGCTCGCTTGGCGTGCCTTTCCACCACGTGCCGGTTGCCAGCTTCACTACCTGCATCTTTCGGCCCTTGACTTGCTGGTCCTGGGCTGGAATGTATTCGATTGCGGTGACCTGGCCGGTGAACACATCACTGCTGTGGTGCACTGCCAGTCCAACGATCGTTTGCGGAGTGTCCGATGCAAGACCTGGCCGGACATTACAAGAGGCGGCAACTGACCCGCTGGCCGTGGCGATGGCCAGGGCGGTTGCCAGGTTGATCAACGAGGGAATCTTCATGTGTCCTTGTGTGGGCGGATTGCACTGAGGACATCATATACTTTAGATAACCCCGAAAGGAATTTATTTCAGGCACGAAGACTGCCAGCGCGGTCCTTTGCGCCGGCTTTCTCCTTTGGTTCTATTTCGCCAGCGCCGCTTGCCGGACCAGGCTCACATCACGCACATTTTTCTGCACCGCCACCGAGGCAAACAGGCTCAGCAGATAGGCCATGCCGTAAAAGCCTTTTTCGCTGAGCGCCAGGTTGGCGTTCCACAAGCCGATCAGCAGCAACAGCAAGGCCAGCAGCAGAGACAGCCAGCACAGCCCGAAGTACAAGCCGCTCACGGGGATGCTTTCGGCGCGGTCGCGGACAGACTTTTGCAGCGAGACCGCCGCGAACAGGCCATACATCAGGAGCGTCAGGTAGTAGCCTTTTTCGTTCAAGGCCATCTCGGCGTTGAACAAGCCGATCAGGTAGGTGGCGGCGCCGGCAATCAGGGCCAGCCAGGAGGCGCCGATAAAGGCAGCGGTTGGCGCGTGGGGGACAGATGGTTCAGTCATGAGTTTCCTTCCGATGGTGGTGATGGGAATGCCCATTGACCATCACACCAGAAGCAGACGTTTCCATCTTGACGCTTGGCAAGCTACGATTGATCTGGAATATTTCCCAGCAAATCGCGGGCATCGAGCAGCGCATACACGATGTCAGGGTGCTCGGCCAGGCAGCGTCGTACCGCCGCGGGCAGTATCTCGCGCGTGCGGCGGCACAGGCCCTGCTGGTCGGCCAGCTTGATGGTCAGGCCCCTCACGGTGCGCACGCCGTTGGCGCTGGGGGTAATCGTGAGGCGGATGCCCAGCAGGTCGTACAGGCGCTGCTCGATGCGGCCCAGCGCCTCGTAGTTGTCGATGGCTTCGATGCGCGCGACCAGCGCTTTTTCTTCTTCGCGCGTCAGGCGCAGGATGCGGATGTCGGTGGCCGGGTCGCGCTCCCAGGCGTCCAACAGCTCGCCCTGGCGGCACTCGCATGCACCGGGCGGACATTCCTTGCGGATCGGGAAGGGCAGGGCGGGTGACATCGTCGTCGGCGGCGCACAGGTGGTTAAAAGCCGATTCTACCCCGAACGCGGGCCGCCCGAACGCGGGCCGCCCGATCGCGGGCCGTCTGGTCTCGGGCCGCCGGCTCGCGGGCTGCGCTATTCGCGGATGGCCGGTTCGTGTGCCACCCGTTCGCGGGCTATGCGATCCGCGCGCAGCCTGACGCAATCACGCATCAGACGCGCTACGGCTGCAAACGCCGCTGCAACAGCGCCAGCACGGCCGCTTCTTCGGGCCGCAGCGCGTGCACGTCGTCCTGCAACTGCTGCTGCGCGCGTTTGCGCAGCGCGGTTTTCATGGCGCCGCTCAGGTAGGTTTCAATCACGGCCGGGTGCACATAGCACTTGCGGCAGATGGTCGGCGTATTGCCGAGTTTTTTCGCCACCGATTCGATCGCGGCCACCACGTTCTTCTTGGCCTGCACCTCGGAGTCGAATTTTTCGTACTCGAGCAGGGCCACTGCCGCCAGCACGGTGCCGGACCAGGTGCGGAAATCCTTGGCGGTGTAATCCTCGCCGGCGATGCCTTGCAGGTACTCGTTCACATCGGCCGAGCCGACCGTGTGCGCATTGCCGTCGTCATCGACGTACTGGAACAGGTCCTGCCCCGGCAGGTCGAGCGTGCGGCGGATGATGTTGGCCAGGCGCCGGTCCTGTACCTGCACCGCGTGATTGACGCCGCTCTTGCCACGGAAGCGGAATTCCACTTTGCTGCCGTCGAGCCGCACGTGGCGTTCGCGCAGCGTGGTCAGGCCGAACGACTTGTTTTCGCGCGCGTATTCCTCGTTCCCGATCCGCATCATGGTCGCCTCCAGCAAATAGACGATGGTGGCCAGGACTTTTTCACGCGGCAGGCCGGGCAGCTTGAGCGATTCATCGACGGCGCGGCGGATCTTCGGCAGCGCCTTGCCGAAGCTGAGCATGCGCTCGTACTTCGATTCGTCGCGCACCGAGCGCCACTTGGGGTGGTAGCGGTACTGCTTGCGTCCGCGCGCGTCGCGTCCCGTCGCCTGCAGGTGACCGTTGGCGTGCTTGCAGATCCAGACGTCCTGGTAGGCGGGAGGAATCACCAGCGACTTGATGCGCGCAAGCGTGTCTTCGTCCTTGACGGCGGCGCCGTCGGCATCGACGTAGTGAAAATTTTTGCCGCGCTGCTTGCGGGTGATGCCGGGCTGGTCGTCGTGCACGTAGCGCAGGCCGGCCGATTTGGCGGCAGCCGGCGCATCGGCCACGCCGCCCGGTACTTCAGGTAAGTCGTCGCGCTTCATCGCTGTCCTTCGTTGAGCAGTATCTGGCGATGCTACTCCCGGCGCTGGCCACGCGTTGTGCGCGAACGCACCGACCTCGATCGAGATTTGTAGCGCCTGACCAAGCCTTCAGAGCGAGGCGCAGCGACGAAGACAGTACGGTTGTACGGCGAGGCGCTGCAACGAAGCTCTGGAGGCTTGGCCAGGTGCTACTCGAGACTCTTTAAACGCTGACCGACGATACCCCACTTGCGCGGCTCGCCATCGACGGTGCCCACCAGCGCCCAGCCGGTACCGATCTTTTCCACGTCGATCGCGCATTCGAGCTCCCTGGCCAGCTTTTCGGCCCAGCCGCGCGCGGCACCCTGGCCCTTGAACAGTTCATTGCCTTCGTAGATCACGGTGGCATCGAAAACAGAGGCGGCAAATACGGTCATGGCGGTTCCTTCAAAGTGAAGGCGGTATTCTGACACGCCGCGACCGCAGCTGCCACCTCCTTGATTGCGGCGGCTATGCTTTTATGGCAACATCCGCCACCTTCTTACCGGACCCTCTCCATGCAGCGTACTGTTATTGCCATCGCCCTGGCTGTTGCCACCTCGCTCGGCCACGCCGCCGCCCTCCCGCCAACCGATGCCAACGCCAGCAGCAGTCTCCAGTACGCCAAAGCGTTGCGGGCAGAGGCGGAACCGCTGTCCGGTCCCGAGGCGCAGCCGGCGGATGTGCAGCGCGCGGTGGCGCTGTACCAGCAGGCGCTCGATTACCTGGCCACACCGGCGGCCAGGGAACAGGCGTTTGGTAACAAATCGCTGATCGCCGAACAGGTCAATCTCGAGTATTCGCAGGCGCTGGCCCATGCAAAGCTGGGTAACAAGCAGGCAGCGCTGGCGGCGCTGGAACGACTGGCCAACCTGACGTGGAAGCCTGCCATCGAGCGCGCACTGGCGCACGAAGGGTTGGCAGCGCTGCGCGACGAGCCGCGTTTCCAGGCGCTGCAGGCGACCATGACGCTGCCCGAACGGCTCTACAATGCAGCGGCCATCGCCACGCCCTGGAAGCCGGTGCTCAGCACCGAAGAAAAGGTGGCCGGCCTGTCGCTGTTCTGGGCCGAGGTCCGGCGCAATTTCGTCTATTTCGACCACGTACCGCAGCTGCAGTGGGACCAGGTGTACATGGACTACCTGGCCAAGGTGATCGCCGCCCCCACCACCGAGGATTATTATCGCGTGATGATGACGCTGGCGCCGGTGCTGCACGATGCCCATACCAGCATCATCGCGCCGCAACAGCTGGCGCAGGTGTTTTATGCAACGGCGCCGGTCAGCACGGCGCTGATCGAGGACAAGGTCATCGTGCTGCACGTGGGCGAAGCCGACCTGGCGGCGCGCATCCGGCGCGGCGACGAAGTCGTGTCCATCGACGGCGTGCTGGTGCGCGAGTACGGGCGCGAGCGCATCGCACCCCTGGTCAGCGCTAACACCCAGCGCGACCGCGACGCTCGCACGTTCAACGACCAGCTATTCGCCGGCGAAGCCACGCGGCCGGTGGTGGTCGGGCTGCGTGCGCCGGATGGCGCCGAGCGGACCGAAACGGTGGCCCGCTCCGGGCCCGGCAGCGCCCCGCCTGCCGCTGGTTTCACGCTGCTGGACGGCGGCATCGCCTATATCGCGCTCGACCAGTTCGGCGACGACAGCGCGGTCAAGGCGTTCGAGGCGGCGCTGCCGCAGATCCTGACGGCCAAAGGACTGGTCATCGATGTGCGCCGCAATGGCGGCGGCGATGGCAGCTACGGCTTGCAGGTACTCGCGCACCTCACCCGCGCGCCGATCAGGTTCATGGACAGCATGACCCGCATGGACAACGTCTTCGCGCGCGTACAGGGCAGCCCGGTCATCGACTGGAGCCGCAGCGGCTACGAGTACAAGCATGCGCAAAAACAGGTGTTCGACGGTCCCGTGGCGGTGCTCACCAGCGCGCGCACGCTGTCTGCCGCCGAGGATTTCACCGCCATGTTCAGGATCATGAAACGCGGCATCGTCGTGGGCGAAACCACCGGCGGCAGCACCGGCCAGCCGCTGGGCTTCTACCTGCCCGGCGGCGGCTGGGCGCGCATCTGCATCAAGCGCGACGTCTATGCCGACGGCTCCACGTTCGTCGGCCAGGGCATTGCGCCCGATGTCGTGGCGCCGCAGACGGTTGCCGACTTGCGCGCTGGGCGCGACCTGGCGCTGGAGCGCGCTGCCGCCGCACTGCGCCACCCGGAGGCGCGCGGCAGGGAGGTTGCATCACCACCACTACGTTAATTGACGTATTCCCCGACCGGACCCCGCTGGCTAATCTTGCAACATGTCAAAGGCGCAAACCCTTAGACCAACGCAGTTCAAGATCAGCCAAAACAAGGGGAATGGAATGGGTCGTGTAACGAAGAACAGCCGCAGCAGCGGTAGAAGTTTGTTGGCAGCAGCCACGCTGGTGGCCGGCGCCTGCGCCGTGGGCCAGGCCCACGCCGGCGCCACCATCAAGATCGACGACGAAAAATCGGTCTCCGTGGGCTTCGGCCTGCGCGAAAGCTATACCAGTGCCGAGGATGGCGCGCCGGGCGGCGGCAAGCGCTCCAGCGATTTCAACCTGGACAGCGGCCGCCTGTACTTCGGCGCCACGCTCAACAAGAACATCAAGGGCATGTTCAACACCGAGTGGGACGGCGACAAGATCCGGGTGCTCGATGCCGCCGGCCAGTTCGCCATTTCACCGGAATTCAATATCTGGGCCGGCCGCCTGCTGTCGCCGTCCGACCGCGCCAACATGGCCGGCCCGTACTACTCGCTGGGCGGCGGCTACTGGGCCGGCGTGGCCTCGCGCTACGGCTACAACGGCGGCATTTTCCGTGGCCGCGACGACGGTGTGGTCGTGTGGGGCAATGTGGCCGACGGCAAGCTCGGTTACTCGTTCGGCGCCTTCGAGGGCCACACCCTCGGCATCGGCACGCTCACCCAGTCGCAGGCCAATGCGGCCGGTGTGAAAGCCGACGACGCGCTGATGTACGCCGGCCGTCTGCAATACGATTTCTGGGACGCGGAACCGGGCTATTACGGCACCGGCAACTACCTGGGCAATGCGGACATCCTGTCGATCGGCGTGGCCGGCCGCTACCAGAAAGACGGCATCCTGACCGTGGCGCGCACCGGCAAATACAGCTCGTACAACGTCGACTTCCTGATGGAGAAACGCTTCAAGGGCTCGGGCGCGGTCGCCATCGAAGCCGCGTACTACGACTACGACACCGACAACATCGTGCTGGCGGAGCAGGGCAAGGCTTATTCAGCCGGCGCCTCGTACATCTTCGAACAGAAGGCCGGCTGGGGCAAGCTGCAACCGTTCGCCCGCTACCAGAAGTTCAGCGCCGACACCAATATCGATACCAAGCAGGTCGATGCGGGCGTTAACTACATCATCGACGGCTACAACGCGCAAGTGAGCGCCGTGTACTCGAAGACCAGGATCACCCGCGCCGGCGACACCGACAAGTTTGCCGTCACCCTGCAACTCCAATACTAATTCCACCATCTCCGGAGCCCGACCATGAAAAACCCAATTCGTAATCGCCGCGACTTCATCGGCACCATGACCCGCATCGCCGCCGCGACCTCGCTGGTCGCCGCCGGCAGCCTGCTGCCAGGCCTGGCCCAGGCCGCGGACACCATCAAGATCGGCATCCTGCACTCGCTGTCCGGCACCATGGCCATCTCGGAAACGTCGCTCAAGGACGTGGCCCTGATGACCATCGACGAAATCAACGCCAAGGGCGGCGTGATGGGCAAGAAGCTCGAAGCCGTCGTCGTCGATCCGGCCTCCAACTGGCCGCTGTTTGCCGAAAAGGCGCGCGGCCTGATCGCCCAGGACAAGGTCGCTGCCGTCTTCGGCTGCTGGACGTCGGTGTCGCGCAAGTCGGTGCTGCCGGTGTTCAAGGAGCTCAACAGCCTGCTGTTCTACCCGGTGCAGTACGAGGGCGAGGAACTGGAAAAGAACGTGTTCTACACCGGCGCCGCGCCGAACCAGCAGGCGATTCCCGCCGTGGCCTACCTGATGGGCAAAGAGGGCGGCAGCGCCAAGCGCTTCGTGTTGCTGGGCACCGACTACGTCTATCCGCGCACGACCAATAAAATCCTGCGCGCCTACCTGAAATCCAAGCGCGTGAAGGACAGCGACATCGACGAGGTGTACACCCCGTTCGGCCACTCCGACTATCAAACCATTGTCGCCAACATCAAGAAGTTCTCGGCCGGCGGCAAGACTGCGGTGATCTCCACCATTAACGGCGACTCCAACGTGCCGTTCTACAAGGAGCTGGGCAACGCCGGCATCAAGGCGACCGACGTGCCGGTGGTGGCGTTCTCGGTGGGCGAGGAAGAACTGCGCGGCGTCGATACCAAGCCGCTGGTCGGCCACCTGGCGGCCTGGAACTACTTCGAGTCGATCAAGAACCCGGTCAACGCGGACTTCATCAAGAAGTGGAAAGCGTACGCCGTCGCCAAGAAGCTGCCGAACGCAAAAACCGTGGTCACCAACGACCCGATGGAAGCGACCTACGTGGGCATCCACATGTGGGCCCAGGCCGTAGAAAAAGCCAAATCGACCGACACCGACAAGGTGATCGCCGCGATGGCCGGCCAGACCTTCAAGGCGCCGTCGGGCATGACCCTGACCATGGACCCGACCAACCACCACCTGCACAAGCCGGTATTCATCGGCGAGATTCGCGGTGACGGCCAGTTCAACGTGGTCTGGAAAACCCCGGGCCCGGTGCGCGCGCAGCCGTGGAGCCCTTACATCAAGGGTAACGAGGCCAAGCAAAAACTGTAAAGACTGATTGCGCCGCAAGGCGACCCCGAGCACCGGGGGGCGGACCCCGCAAGGGGCCGCCCCCATGCCCATCGCAGTGCGGGTTTCAGCAAGCACCACCGGGACTACCACATGAAAAAACTCTTATTAATGGCCTGCCTGTGCTGCACAGCGCTCGCCCACGCAGCCATCCCCCAGCCATTGCTGGCCCCCCTGGCCGGCGACGACTTCGATCCCAAGCTCGAGGCCATTGCAAAAATCGGCGCCCTGGCCAACGACGACGCCACCCGCCTGCTTACCGCGTTGAATAACGACGCGCTCTACAAAACCCCGGACGGCCGCCTGCTGATCGTCACCGACGACCAGGCCTACGACCCGGTCACAGACAAAACCGGCCCCATGCCCGAAGGCCTGGACGGCGTGATGCTCAATAACCGCCTGCGCGGCGCCGTCGAAGAGGCGCTGTCGGCGCTTAAACTGTTCTCGAAGGACCGCGCCGAACGCGCAGCCGCCGTGGGCGAGCTGCAAAAAAGCGTGACTTTCGCCCAGGCGCCGCTGATCGACAAGGCGCTGGCCGCCGAACAGGACCCCCAGATTCGCGAACAGCTGCAACTGGTCGCCGCCACCGCCAACCTGCAGTCGCCGGACGCAGCGCGCCGCAAGGCGGCGGTGGAAGCGCTGGCCGGCAGCAGCAACGCCAGCCTGCGCCCGGCCCTGCAAGCGATGCAGGACAAGCATGACGACGGCACCCCGGTGGAGCCCGACGAAGCCGTGCGCGTGGCCGCCGCCAAAACCCTGGCAGCGATCGACAGCCGGCTGGCCCGCACCGAGTTCCTCGGCAATGTCTTTTACGGCATTTCGCTGGGCAGCGTGCTGCTGCTGGCCGCCCTCGGCCTGGCCATCACTTTCGGCCTGATGGGCATCATCAACATGGCGCACGGCGAGTTGCTGATGATCGGCGCCTACACCACCTATATGTGCCAGGTGGCGTTCCGCCACTACTTCCCGTCCGCAGTGGATGCCTATTTATTTGCCGCGTTGCCGGCCGCCTTCCTGGTGACGGCAGCCGTGGGCGTGGCGATGGAGCGCACCGTGATCCGCTGGCTGTATGGCCGTCCGCTGGAAACCCTGCTGGCTACCTGGGGCATCAGCCTGATCCTGATGCAGACCGTGCGCACCATCTTCGGCGCGCAGAACGTGGAAGTGGCCAATCCCGCCTGGATGACGGGCGGCGTGACGGTGCTGGGCAACCTGGTGCTGGCCTATAACCGCATCGTCATCATCGTGTTTTCGCTGGTGGTCGTCGCCGGCGTGTGGCTGATCCTGAACAAGACGCGTCTCGGCCTGTTCGTGCGCGCAGTCATGCAAAACCGCCGCATGGCCGGCTGCGTGGGCGTTTCCACCGCCAAAATTGACATGATGACCTTCGGCCTCGGCTCCGGCATCGCCGGCCTGGGCGGCGTGGCGCTGTCGCAGCTCGGTAACGTGGGACCCGACCTGGGACAGGCGTACATCGTCGATTCGTTCATGGTCGTGGTGCTGGGCGGCGTGGGCCAGCTGGCCGGTACCATCATCGCCGCCTTCGGCCTCGGTGAAGCCAATAAATTCCTCGAACCGTTTGCCGGCGCCGTGCTGGCCAAGATCGGCATCCTGGTCTTCATCATCGTCTTTATCCAGAAACGCCCGCAAGGCCTGTTTGCCCTGAAAGGCAGGAGCGTAGAATGACATCCCCATCTCTTTTTTCCAGGCAGGCGTGGACCGGCATCGTCGTGTGCTGCGTGGTGCTGGCGGCGCTGCCATTATTAAACCTCTTGTTTGCCGACGGCCACCCGCTGCACGTACCGAGCTACATGGTGAGCCTGATCGGCAAATTCATGTGCTACGCGCTGGCCGCACTGGCGCTGGACATGGTGTGGGGTTATGCCGGCATCCTGTCGCTGGGCCACGGCGTGTTCTTCGCGCTGGGCGCCTATGCCCACGGCATGTACCTGATGCGCGCCATCGGCCGCGAAGGCAGCTACGCCAGCGACCTGCCGGACTTCATGGTCTTCCTCGACTGGAAAACCTACCCGTGGTTCTGGGCCGGTACCGACAGCTTCTGGTACTGCCTGGCGCTGGTGGTGCTGGTGCCCGGCGTGCTGGCCTTCGTGTTCGGCTACTTCGCCTTCCGCTCGCGCATCAAGGGCGTGTACTTCTCCATCATCACGCAGGCCATGACCTACGCGTTCATGCTGCTGTTCTTCCGCAATAACACCGGTTTCGGCGGCAACAACGGTTTTACGGACTTCAAGCGCATCCTCGGTTACTCGATCAGTGCGCCCGGTACCAAGGCGACGCTGTATCTGGTGACGCTGGCAGCGCTGCTGGCTGCCTTGCTGCTGTGCCGCGCCATCGTCAAGTCGCGCCTGGGCCGGGTGCTGCAGGGCGTGCGCGATTCGGAATCGCGCCTGATGTTCATCGGTTACAACCCGCTGTGGTTCAAGCTGTTCGTGTGGACCTTGTCGGCGGTGCTGTGCGGGATTGCCGGCGCGCTGTACGTGCCGCAGGTGGGCATCATCAACCCGTCCGAAATGTCGCCGGCCAATTCGATCGAAATGGTGATCTGGGCCGCCGTCGGTGGCCGTGGCACGCTGCTCGGACCCATCGTCGGCGCGTTCTCGGTCAACGGCCTGAAAAGCTGGTTCACCGGCGCCTTCCCGGACCTGTGGCTGTTCGCGCTGGGCCTGATCTTCATCCTGGTGACCATCTACCTGCCGCAAGGACTGGCGGGTCTGACCGCGCGCTGGCGCAAGGAGCAAGCATGATTGCCAACGCACACAACAACGGCCCGGACGTGATCGGCGCGCAGGGCCCGTCGTACGGCCGCGTGGCCGGCACCGGCGTGGACACCAGTCACGGCGCCATCCTGTATCTGGAAGAGATCACGGTGATGTTCGACGGCTTCCGCGCCCTGAATAAACTGTCGCTCGATATCTCGGTGGGGGAACTGCGCTGCATTATCGGCCCCAATGGCGCCGGCAAGACCACGATGATGGACGTCATTACCGGCAAGACCCGGCCCACGACCGGCACTGCATTTTTCGGCCAGACCATGGATTTATCCAAGATGGCCGAACACCAGATCGCCCATGCCGGCATCGGCCGCAAGTTCCAGCGGCCCACGGTGTTCGAGCATCACACCGTGTTCGAAAACCTGGAACTGGCGATGAAGGCCGACAAGCGCGTGCGGCCCACGCTGTTCGCCCGCTTGAGCTCGGAGCAGAAGGGCAAGATCGACGAGATCCTGCGCCTGATCCGCCTGAACGGCAGCGAAACGCGCATGGCCGGCCTGCTGTCGCATGGCCAGAAGCAGTGGCTCGAAATCGGCATGCTCTTGATGCAGGAGCCGCAGCTGATTTTGCTTGACGAACCGGTGGCCGGCATGTCCGACGCCGAAACCGCGCGCACGGCCGAACTGCTGAACGAATTGCGCGGCAAGCACTCGATCATGGTGGTCGAACACGATATGGGTTTCGTCACCGAGATCGCTCAGCAGGGCGTGGTGACGGTGCTGCACGAAGGCTCGGTACTGGCGCAGGGCACGATGGCGCAAGTGCAGTCCGATGAACGTGTGATCGAAGTCTATCTCGGACGCTGAAGGGAACCAACATGCTGCAAGTGGAAAATATCAACCAGTACTACGGCGCCGCGCACACGCTGCGCGGCGTGTCGCTCGAACTGGAACGGGGCAAGTGCATGGCGCTGCTGGGCCGTAACGGCGTGGGCAAGACCACGCTATTGAAATGCCTGATGGGCGTGCTGCCCGCATCGAGCGGCACGGTCAGGCTGGAAGGGCGCGACATCACCCGCATGGCGCCGCACCAGCGCGCGCGGGCCGGCATCGCCTATGTGCCACAGGGGCGCGAAATTTTCGCGCGGCTGACGGTGGAAGAAAACCTGCTGATGGGCCTTGCCACCCACAGCGGCAAAAAAGCCAGCACCATCAAGGGCGAGGTGTATGAGTTGTTCCCGGTATTGAAATCGATGCTGCACCGGCGCGGCGGCGATTTGTCGGGCGGCCAGCAGCAGCAACTGGCGATTGCGCGCGCCTTGCTGGCCGAACCCAAGCTGATCATTTTGGATGAACCGACCGAGGGCATCCAGCCATCGATCATCAAGGACATCGGCAACGTGATACGACTGCTGCGCGAGCGCGGCGACATGGCAATCCTGCTGTGCGAGCAGTACTTCGACTTCGCCCACGAGCTGGCCGACCAGTTCATGGTGCTCTCGCGCGGCGAGGTGGTGGCGTCCGGCGTGCAGGCGCAGATGGGCGACCCGCAGGTCAAGCGCCACCTGGCCGTGTAGAGTTACTGCGCCAGCAGATAGGCCGCCATGTCGCGCGCGTCCGATTCGGTCACGCCCATGGCCGGCATGGCGCTGTGCGGATTGGTGGCTTGCGGATCGCGGATGAAGCGCGCCAGGTTGGCTGCATCGTTCGGTAAATCGTCGGCAATGAACTTGCGCGATTTCAGATCGGACAACGCCGGACCGACCGAGGTGTCGGAACCGGTCACGCCCGGCACCATGTGACAGGCGTGGCACGCGTACTGGGTAAGCGCCAGGCGGCCGCGCTCCACGTCGGCCTGGGCGAACGACTGCCGTGGCGCGCGCGGTTGCGGCCCTGACTGCGCGGTGATGTCCGCGTAGTCCTGCGGCGTCATCGAGGGCAGGGCGACCAGGAAGCCCACCACCGCCCAGATATCTTCTTCCGCCAGGTGGTACTGCCAGGCCGGCATGCCGCTCATCTTGATGCCGTGGCGCGTGATCCAGTACAGCTCATTCGGGCGCCAGCGGCGCGCCGCGTCCGACAACGGCCCGGGAACGGGCTGCATGCTCTTGCCGATATCGCCCTGCGCCACGCCCGGCGCACCGTGGCACACCACGCAATTATCGCGATACAGGCCGGCGCCGCGCACCACTTGGGGCTTGGCGCGGTACGCGGCAGATGGTGCGCCGGGCGGCGTGTCCGCCTCCTGCGTGATCGCTGGCGGCACTTCAACGTTGCGCGCATGGAACCGCACCGACTGCAGCAGGCCGCGTTCGAGCACGTGATGCACCTGCGGAAAATGCGACTTGGTGGCGCCGATATTGTAAAAACCGCCATACAGCACCGTCAAACCGACGATCCCGCCCACAACGCCAACTGCCGCCAACGTGGCGACAACAGTGGTGATAACGAGGCGGCGGCGGGTGTTGATCATCGATTTTTCCAGGTGGGAGGAGCGGCAAACGGCTTGCAAACGCCCGTTCTGTTGCCATTATGAAATTAATATGTTTCTTGTATTATATCTATTCAAATGACTAACACCGGATTGCTATCGTGCGCATGCCTGTTTATTCCCTGCCGCTGTTGTGCGCCGCCTTGCTGGCCGGCTGCGACAACGGTGACAAAGCGCCGCTCGCACCGGCCAGCGGTGACCCAGCGCGCGGCAAGCTGCTGCTGGCGCAATACCACTGTGGCTCGTGCCACGCGATTCCCGAGGTGCCGGCCGCGCGCGGCGTGATCGGTCCCGCGCTTGACGGCTACGGGCGCCGCAGCTATATCGCGGGCCACGTGCCCAACGCGCCCGAGGCGCTGGCGCGCTGGATCGTCGATCCGGCCGCCATGAAACCCGGCACCACCATGCCGGCCATGGGCGTCTCGCCCGACGATGCGCGCCACATGGCCGCCTACCTGACGGAGCTGCGATGAGCAATATCGCGCAACAGTCGGTGCTGCACCCGGCCGGACCCGATGCCGCCATCATCACGCAGCTGAGCTGGATCCTGTTCATCGGCGGTACCGTGCTGTTTGTCGGCGTGATGGTGCTGTGCGCCCTGAGCCTGCGGCGCGGGGAGAAAATCCGCCCGATGTACTGGTTGCTCGGGGGCGGCGTACTGCTGCCGCTGGTGCTGTTGTCGGCGCTGCTGGTATTCGGCACCTGGCGCACGGTGCAGCTGAGCCAGCCGTCGTCGCAGCACGCGGTCAAGATCGCCGTCATCGGCCATATGTGGTGGTGGGAGATCCGCTACAGCCACCCCGACGGGCGCGAGGACATCGTGCTGGCCAACGAGATCCGCCTGCCGGTGGGCCAGCCCGTGTACCTGGGCCTCTCCAGCGCGGATGTGATCCACAGCTTCTGGGCGCCGTCGCTGGCCGGCAAGGTCGACATGATACCCGGCCGGGTGCACGGCATGACCTTGCAGGCCGACCGCGCCGGCGTGTATCGCGCCCAGTGCGCCGAGTACTGCGGCGAGCAGCACGCGCGCATGGCGCTGCACATCGTGGCGCAGCCGCCCGAAGAGTTCCAGGCGTGGCTGGCAGCACAGGCGCGACCGGCATCGACAGCCGCCAGCGCCGAAGTTGAACGCGGCCGCCGCGCCTTTGTCGAGCAAAGATGCAGCGCCTGCCACACGGTGCGCGGTGTCGATGACCCGGCAGCGGCCGCACCCACGGTGCAGGCGGCGCAGATCAATGCGCCCGACCTTACACACTTCGGCAGCCGCCTGTACCTGGGCGCCGGCGCCCGGCCGAACAACCGCGCCAACCTGGCCGCCTGGATCGCCAATCCGCACGTGGCCAAGCCCGGCGTGCGCATGCCTGCCAGTACCGACATGGACCCCGCCACACTCACCGCGCTGGCCGCTTACCTGGAAAGTTTGAAATGACCGCAGCAAGCGATACCATGAACGAGCTACCCAGCTCCCTGCCACGACCGCCGGACGAGGTGGAAAAGCTCGAACGCGTCTGGCGCACGCCGCGCGGCCTGGCGTTTCTCACCACCGTCAACAACACCAATATCGGCCTGCTGTACATCGGCACGGCGCTGCTGTTCTTCGTGCTGGCCGGCATCCTGGGCCTGATGATCCGCGCCCAGCTGGCCGTGCCCGACGCCGGCCTGCTTACGCCTGCCACCTACAACCAGGTGTTCACCATGCACGGCACGGTGATGATGTTCCTGTTCGCCATACCCGTGGTGGAGGCGATTGCCGTGTACCTGCTGCCCGGCATGCTGGGTGCACGCGACCTGCCGTTCCCGCGCCTGTCCGCTTACGCCTTCTGGGCCTATGCCGTGGGCGGCCTCGGATTTTTCACCAGCCTGTTCGTTGGCCTGGCGCCCGATGGCGGCTGGTTCATGTACCCGCCGCTCACCAGCAAGGAGTATTCGCCGGGCCTCAACGCCGACTTCTGGCTGCTGGGGATCGGCTTTATCGAAATCTCCGCGATTGCCGGCGCCATCGAACTGATCGTCGGCATCCTGTTTACCCGCGCGCCGGGCATGACGCTCGCGCGCATGCCGGTGTATGCCTGGGCCATGCTGGTGGTGGGCGTGATGATCGTGTTTGCCTTCCCGGCGGTCATCGCCGGCACCACCTTGCTGGAAATGGAGCGCGCGTTCGACTGGCCGTTCTTCATTCCCGCGCGCGGCGGCGATCCGGTGCTGTGGCAGCACCTGTTCTGGTTCTTCGGCCACCCCGAGGTGTACATCATCTTCCTGCCGGCGGCCGGCATGGTCTCGACCATGATCCCGGCGCTGGCCGGCACGCCGCTGGTCGGCCACCGGTCGATTGTCGCCGCGCTGGTGATCGTGGGCTTCTTCAGCTTTGCCTTGTGGGCGCACCATATGTTCACGGCTGGCCTGGGCGTGCTGGAAACCAGCCTGGTGTCTGCGGCCAGCATGGCCGTGGCGATACCGACCGGGGTGCAGGTGTTCGCGTGGCTGGCCACCATGTGGCGCGGCCAGATGCGCATGGTCGCGCCCACGCTGTTCCTGCTCGGCTTCATGTTCATCTTCGTGCTCGGTGGCCTGACAGGTGTGATGGTGGCGCTGCTGCCATTCGACTGGCAGGCGCACGACACCTATTTCATTGTCGCCCACCTGCACTATGTGCTGATCGGCGGGCTGGTGTTCCCGATGTTCGCGGCCATGTACTACTGGATGCCGCTCATTAACGGCAACAAGCTGTCAGAAAAAGTCGGGCGCTGGGTGTTCGGCATGATGTTCGTGGGGATGAATCTCGCTTTCTTCCCGATGCATGTCGCCGGTCTGCTCGGCATGCCGCGCCGCGTGTACACGTACGGCACCGAGATGGGGTGGGATGGCTACAACCTGGCGTCGTCGATCGGCGCGCTGATCCTGGCGCTCGGTGTACTGCTGTTCATCGTCGATGCCGTGCGCACGCTGCGTCTGCCCAAGGGCGATGCCGGCAATCCGTGGAACGCCGCCACCCTGGAGTGGATACCGAACGAAGACTATGCCACCCGCAGCATCCCGGATGTGCGCTCGCACGAGCCGCTGTGGGACCGTCCCGAGCTGATGACCGAAGTGCCGGCGGGCCGGCACTGGCTGCCCGGCACCGTCACCGGCCGGCGCGAGACCATCATCACCAGCCCGATCAGCGCCCGCCCGCTGTACCTGCAAGTGCTGCCCACCGACAGCTGGTGGCCGCTGATCGCTGCCGTGGGCACGGCCGGCTTCTTCCTGCTGCTCACCATCCAGTGGACCCTGGTCTCGGCCACGTGCGGCGTGGTGGCCGTGGCGGCGATGGTGATCTGGATGTGGCAGTCGGACCGCCTGCCGATGCAGCGCACCGCCAAGGTGAGCGACACGGTGACGCTGCCGGTGGGCGCCAGCGGGCCGGCGTCGCATTCGTGGTGGGGCACGATGATCATGCTGGTGGTCGATGGCACCATCTTCGCGTCGTTCCTGTTCGCCCACATCCACACCACCATGCGGCTCGACGTGTGCCCGCCGCCGGGCAGCCGCGTGCCGGACGCAATCTGGCCGCTGCTCTCGTGCAGCCTTTTGATCGTTGGTTCGGCGCTGATCGAGTGGACCCGCCGCAGCGACGGCAAATCGGGCATGCACCGGCTGCTCGTGCTGGTGGCGCTGGCCTGCGCGCTTGGCGCCTTTGCCGGCGACTTGCGCAGCCAGTTCCTGGCGGGGCTGGACCCCACCGCCAACGCCTGGGCGGCGACGATTGCCGCCATGCTGTCGTACCAGGGCCTGCACGCGGTGGTGCTCACCATCCTGGCGGTGTACCTCGTCGCACGGTCGTGGACCGGCCGGCTGTCCGCCGTCAACCGCGCCACGCTCGATAACTGTGCGCTGGTTTGGCACTACGCTACGCTGCAGGGCGTGATCATCGCGGTGGTGCTGCAAGTGCTGCCCAAGCTGATGGAGCCATGATGCGCGCCCAGGACCGTTTGTTGACCCGTACTTTGACCGCCGTGCTGCCGCTGGTGATCTGGGGCGTGCATTTTTTCTTTTGCTACGCGTATGCGGCAGTGGCCTGCCAGCGCGGCGGCGACCCGGCGTGGGTGCTGGGCGCGGTGTCGGTGCTGGCGGTGGGGGCGGCAGCGCTGTTGTTCGCCCGGTCGCTGCGCCGTGTTGGCCGGCAGGGCGATGCCGCACCGGCGCTGCACGACTGGGCCACGCTGGTGACGGCCGCGCTGTCGCTGGTGGCCATCGTGTGGACGTGCGTGCCGATGCTGATGGTCGAGATGTGTTCGGGACCCGCGTCGTTCTGAAATGCTACTTGAGGTAGCCGCGCACGATGCGATCGAGTTCGCCGCTGCGTTTTAGGTCGTCGATGGCGGTATCGAACTGGCGCACGAAGTCGGCCTTGAACGGGAAGCGCCCCTGGTCGCGGTTGGTGTAGCCGAGATAGCCGTTCTTCACGGCGATCACTGCTGATTCCATCACCTCGGCCTGGCCGGAGCGGTTGTTGATGCGGCCTTCGGCCTTGAGCTGGCGAATGGTCCACGCGATCGAATAGCGGTCGTTGATGTAGCAGTCGATCCGGCCCAGTTTCAGTTTGAGGATGTTGGTGGCGCTGTCGCGTGCTTCGGACACCCGCATGCGCCCATCGCGCACCGCCTGGTCGAACGCTTCGCCGCCGACGATGAAGCCGGAGTTGTTGCCGATGGTGAGGCCATAAAAATCTTCGGGCCAGCGCGTGCGGCCGCGTCCTGCCAGCAGATCCTTGCGGCAAAATGCCACCACGTGTTCTTCGTAGAGCGGGCGCGAATACGGCCAGGTCCACGGTTCGTCCTTGGTGTTCATGTACGGCGGATACAGCGCAAAGCCGGCGCCCGACTGCAGCAGCGCCATGCCGCGCTTCCACGGCACCGGCTTGATATCGACCTTGTAACCTTGCATGCGCGCCAGCGCGGCCGTCACGATCTCGTGATACAGGCCGGCGGCTTTGCCGTCCTTGTCGTAGGAATAAGGCGGGTAGCCGGCATCGGCATAAATGGTGACGGGGATGTCGGCCGCGCAGGCCACGCCGCCGGCCAGCAGCGCTGCCGCCAGGGAGAGTCGAAAAATACGCATGCCGCCGGTTTGCATCATGGATCGTTGAGAGCGTTACGAACAGGTATACTACCGCCTTTTGTTTCATTGCCCTCACAACCATTGCCCAGCATGTCCAGAGAATCACGCCTGCCGCCCCGAAAATTCATCGATACGCCCGAAGAGGCGCTGGCCAGAAAGCACGCGCGCGAGCTGAAGGACGCCCAGGTGCGCGGCGTGCCGTCGATTGATGAAATGCGCCACGCCATCCGCCGCGTGAGCCGCGACCTGCCCGCGATTACGCAAGTGCCGCGCTACGGCCATCTCGACGCAGCGGCCTTCCGTGCCCGCGCCGCGCAAGGGCTGCCATTCCTGATCACGGGCGTGGTGGACCGCTGGCCGCTGTGCCGCCTCACGCCCGGGCAGTTGCGTGAACAATATGGCGACGTGCCGGTGCGCGCCCGCGTGGGCGACTACATCGCCAACGCTTTTGCTGCCGACCGCCCGATGCGCGACATGACCATGCGCGAATACCTCGACATCTCGCTGGCCGGTGCTGATGATTTGCCGCCCTACGTGGGTAACCTCGAGCTGCGCGAATTGAACAGCATGTGCCACTGGCCCGGCTACTTCCAGAAAATGGGGCCGCCGCGTTTCTGGCTCGGCCCCGTGCGCACCATGACCCCGCTGCACTGCGACTACGACGACAACGTATTCGCACAAATCTGGGGCACCAAGCGCATCCACCTGGCGCCGCCGCACCATGACGAATTCCTGTACCCGAAGGAAGCGAACGCCATCCTGTTCGGCTCCCCGTTCGACCCCGAAGCGCCCGATTACGACCGCTATCCGCTGGCGCGCCAGGCCAACTGCGTCGAAGTGATCGTCGACCCGGGCGACATGCTGTTCGTTCCCGCCGGCTGGTACCACCAGGTGCGCGCGCTGACGTTCTCGCTGTCCTCCAACCGCTGGGCGCGCGGCGTCCCGCTGGCGCTCACCTGACGCGGCGTTATTTGCCGAGTTGATGTTCGCTGAAGAACCGCCAGATGGTGTCGTTGGCGTCGATGGTGCTGGTGGTTTTACCGATCGGCAGGCCGACGTTGAAGGGATCGGCGCCGGGCCAGGTGTGGCCGCCGTCGCGGATCGTGGCGAGCGCCACGCGCTGGTGGCCGTTGCCTTGTTCCTGCCAGGTGACGTCGGCGCCGATGTTGACCGGTTGGCCGTTGCCTGCGGCGATGCCGTTGCGCTCGAGCCAGTAGGTGTAGGTTGCTTCGGCTGACAGGTAGCCGGTCGGCTTGCCGGCGTAGGCCACCACCTGGTCGGCGGTGCCGTGCAGTTGCAGTACGCCGATTTTGCCTTTGCTGGTGTGATGGGCAATCACCGGTTCGGGCATCGGCGCACCGACCGAGGCGACCGCCGCGAACACCTGCGGCAGTTCGGCGGCGATGCGCAGGGCGAAGAAGCCGCCGCGTGACAGCCCGGTGGCGTACACGCGCCGGTCATCGACGCGGTAGTCCTGCCGGATTTTTGCCAGCAGCGCCTGCGTAAAGCCGATATCGTCGGTGCCGTCCAGGTACGACATGCCGAAGCCCACGTTCCAGTCCTGCTTGACGCCTGATGGATACACCACGATGAACTGGTGGCGGTCGGCGGCGCGGTTCATCTGCGTGTACAGCATCTGCTCGGCCATGGTCATGCCGCTGCCGTGGAAGTTGAACACGACCGGGTAGGCTTTTTGCGGCTGCTGATCGTACGACGGCGGGGTATAGACCAGGTAGCGGCGTTTGTCCTCCTTGTGTACCAGCGACTTGACCTGGGCCAGCGCGGCGACGGGCACGGTGGTGCAGACGATCAGGAACAGGCTGACGAGAATTTTCATGTGCGACTCCGGGTGTTGGATGGAGGTCGCAGCATGCAGGGCGGCTGGTGAAATGCCGGTGAAGTTTTCCGTATTTTTTTAAATCGTTGGCGTGATGGTCACGCGGTAGCCGTCTTCCACCGCGTCGAAAGCGATCTGCCACCGCATGGCTGCCGCGATGCGCCGCAGCAGGTGCTGGCCGTGGCGGAAGCCGTGCGTGGAGGCGGCTTGCTGCGGCGCCACCGTGTTGACAATGGCCAGCGCGCCGTCCGCGCACGCCAGTTGCAGGCGGCAGCCGGCGCCGCCGTGGAAGACGGCGTTGCGCAGGCAGTTGTCGAGCAGGAGGCTGCACAGGTGGCGGTTGCGAGACACCGGCAGACGTTCCCGCAGCGCCAGCACCAGGCCCGCTGCGTCCCAGCCCTCGTCCTCGATCAGACGCAGCAGCCGTTCTTCGATCAGGGCGCGCAGATCGAAGGTCTCGGCGGCGATGTGTTCTGCGCGCGCCAGCGCGAACAGCACGTCAACAGTAGCGCGCATTTCGGATACTCCTTCGCGTAACTGTTCCGCGTCGGCGCTGCCAATTGCAGCGCTGGCGCCAGCGCTAGCACCAGCACCAGCGCTGCGCGACAGCACGTTCTGCATCACGGTCAGCGGCGTGCGCAGCTCGTGCCCGACGTCGCGCGTAAAATCGGTTTCGCGTTGCAGCGCCGCGTGCAGGTCGCCGATGGTGGCGCCCAGCCTGTCGGCCAGGTAGCCGATTTCGTCGCGCCGGTCGCTGGCGCTGAACCGGACCGCCGTACCTGGCGCTGCTACCGATGCCGCGCGCACCTCTTGCGCCAGCACCTGCAACGGCGCCACCAGCCTGCGCGACAGCAGGTAGGCCAGCAGCAGCGCCAGCGCCAGCAGTCCCAGCGCCACGGCGGTGAGCAAGCCGCCCACTTCCTGGAACAGCTTGGCCACTACCAGCAGTGGGGCGACGTCGGCCACCAGGTACAGCCGTTGTCCCCCATCGGACGTCCGCAGATCCAGCGTGCGCAGGTGGTAGTGGGGACCGGTATCGGTGGCGATTTCGGCGCGCTTGAACCCGGCCATCACTGCGCCTTCCACCTCGGGCGGCAAGTCCGCCACGCGGCGATAGACGCGGATCAGCGTCAAACCGGGCGGCTTGATCTCGCCATGCTGGCGGAAGTGCACGGCGATGCCGTCGGCCTCGCGCGCCAGCAGGCGATCGACCAGCATGTCCTCGGTGACGTAGGAAATCACCAGCGCCAGTCCCGTGTAGCCCACGCAGATCAGCACCGTGAAGCCGGCCAGCGCGGCAAACAGGCCGTGGCGGATCGACCTAAACATGGTCGTCGTTTGCCAATGCCAGGCGGTAGCCAAGCTGCGGGATCGTGACGATCAGGTCCGGCGCACCGGCCAGGTCGAGCTGCTTGCGCAGCGCGTACAGGTGCGATTTCAAGGCGTCGCTGTCCGGCGGATCGTCGCCCCACAGGGCGTGGATCAGCGCCGAGCGGGCCACCGCATGAGGGTAAGCGTCGCATAACAGGGACAGTACGCGAAAGCCGGTTTGCGTAAGTGCCACCGGCGCGCCGTGGCACAGCACGCGCCGTTCGCGAAGGTGCAGCGTGAGCGGGCCCACCGTGGTTTGCTGGTCGCGGTGCAGGGCGTTGCGGCGGGCCAGCGCTTCGCAGCGCAGCGCCAGTTCGCGCAGGTCGAACGGTTTTGTAACGTAATCGTCGGCGCCGCCGTGGAAGCCGCGCGCCTTGTCCTCGAACGCGTCGCGCGCGGTAAGCATCAGCACCGGCACATTGCGCGCCGCCCGCGCCTTGATGGCGTGGCACACGTCCAGGCCGTCTATATCGGGCAGGTTGAGGTCGAGCAGGACCACGTCGTAGGCGTTACTGGTCGCCAGGTCGATGGCCAGTGCGCCGGTGGCGGCATGGTCGGCCTGCCACGCCAGCCCGTCGAGAAATTCCACGATCTGGCGGGCGATGGTCGGATGGTCTTCGACGACCAGGATGGACAGGGCAGGGTGGCGCATGGTGGCGTGGAAGTGACAGCGATGGCGCGATGATATCCTGACATCGCACGGCGTTGATAAATTTGCCGTTTTGATACTGAAAGCAATCTTTTTATCGCTACCAAAACGTTAAACCAGTCTCATGTTTGTGGTGCGGTATGTGCGCTGACTAACATTGCTAGCACGTTTCGAGCCGGAAAGCTATTGGACAATCGCACTTTTTCTTGCTATAATTGATGCATATTTACAACAGCTGTAACAGGTAGCATCTTCCGCTACACACTGCATTTCACCTCAAGCGTGAAACGCAACCATGGGCCCTCCGCCCGAATCAGGACTACCCGGCGCCATGCCGCAACGGCGTCCGCCCTCGACACGTCACTTGCTTGCGTGCGCCTTGCGCCGCGACATCGCCGACGGAATTCGCTTTGAATTCGCACTATCGCAACATATACGCCGCCGCAGCCGTATGGCTTGCAGCGTTTCATCCATTCGTTTCATCGAGGGAGAACCACGACGTGGCTAAACAAATTATTATCGATCATGTATTCAAGGTCTTCGGCGACAAGCCCGCCGAAGCATTGGCCCTGGTCCGCCAGGGCGCCAGCAAGCAGGACATCCTGGCGCAGACCGAATGCACCATCGGCGTTTTCGACGCCACCTTCACCATCGAAGCCGGCGAAATTTTCGTCATCATGGGCCTGTCCGGTTCCGGCAAATCGACCCTGGTGCGCATGCTCAATCGCCTGATCGAGCCCACCGACGGCCGCATCATGATCGACGGCAATGACATCAACACGCTGCCCGATAAAGAATTGCGGGCGCTGCGCCGCAAGGACATCAGCATGGTGTTCCAGTCGTTTGCGCTGCTGCCGCAGATTACGGTGCTGGAAAATACCGGTTTCGGCATGGAGCTGGCCGGCATTCCGAAGGACGAGCGCAATGCCGCTTCCCTGCAGGCGCTCGAACAGGTAGGCCTGGCCGGCTATGGCGCCAGTTACCCGGACGAGCTGTCGGGCGGCATGCAGCAGCGCGTGGGCCTGGCCCGTGCACTGGCGTGCGATCCGTCGATCCTGCTGATGGACGAAGCGTTTTCCGCGCTCGATCCGATCATGCGCACCGAGATGCAGTCGGAGCTGCTGCGCCTGCAGCAGATCAAGCGCCGCACCATCGTCTTCATTTCGCACGATCTCGATGAAGCGATGCGCATCGGCGACCGCGTGGCCATCATGAAGGACGGCCACGTGGTGCAGGTGGGGACGCCGGAGGAAATCCTGCGCAAGCCCGCCAACGATTACGTGCGCAACTTCGTGCGCGGTGTCGATGCGGCGGCCGTGTTCAAGGCCGGCGACATCGCCCGCAAGAGCCAGATCGTGGTATCGGAATCACCGACGCGCGGCTCGCGCGCCGCGCTGTCGATGCTGGAAGAGCAGGATCGCGCTTACGCCTACGTGATCAGCCCGCAGAAGAAATACCTGGGCGTGGTATCGGCCGACTCGCTGCGCACGGCACTCGACGGCCATGTCGGCCCGCTCGGCCTGGCCCATGCGTATCTCCCCGACGTGCCGACCATCGATGCCGATGAGCCGGTGGCCGGCCTGTTCGGCCAGGTGGCGCAGCTGCCGTATGCCGTTCCCGTGGTCGCCAACGATGGCAACTTCCGCGGCGCGATCAGCAAGACCACCTTGCTGAAGTTCCTCGACCGCGACACGCCACCGATTGCAGAACCACAAGCACAGAAAGGACAAGCATGAAAGCAGATAACCTCGCACATACCGCGGTCGCCGCCGATGCAGCCCGTACCGCACAGCCGGCAGTAGAGCAGGCCGCGCAGATCAACCCGTGGCTGCCGCAGCCGCCGACCGATACCTCGTGGCTCGACGCTGCCGGGCCAGCTGCGGAACCGGCGCACGCCACCGGCTTCCACGTGTCGCAAATCTTCGATGGTTCGCTGCCGCTCGAGTCCTGGATCAACCAGGGCCTGGGCTGGGTGGTCGCCAATTTCCGGCCGTTCTTCCAGGCCGTGCGCGCGCCGATCGACGCGACCCTGACCGGCGTCAGCGACGTGCTGCTGGCAGCGCCGGCGCTGGCGGTGATCGCCATCGTGGGCGTGCTGGCCTGGCAGTTCACCAGCCGCGCGCTGGCGATCGGTACCGTGCTGGCGCTGCTGGTCGTGTCGATGCTGGGCATCTGGCCCGAGGCGATGATCACCCTGTCACTGGTGCTGACCTCACTGGCATTCTGTTTGCTGATCGGTTTGCCGCTGGGGATATTCCTGGCCAGCAGCGACCGCGCGCAAAACCTGCTGCGTCCTTTACTGGATGCCATGCAGACCACGCCCGCCTTCGTGTACCTGGTGCCGGTGGTGATGTTGTTCGGTATCGGTAATGCCCCCGGCGTGATCGTCACCATCATCTTCGCCTTGCCGCCGCTGGTGCGCCTGACCAACCTCGGTATCCGCCAGGTGCGCCCCGACCTGATCGAAGCGGCGCGCGCCTACGGCGCTTCCCCATGGCAGCTGCTCACCCGCGTGCAGTTCCCGCTGGCGATGCCATCGATCATGGCCGGTATCAACCAGTCGCTGATGCTGTCGCTGTCGATGGTGGTGATCGCCTCGATGATCGCGGTCGGTGGCCTGGGCCAGATGGTATTGCGCGGCATCGGCCGCCTCGATATGGGCCTCGCTACCGTCGGTGGCCTGGGCATCGTGCTGCTGGCCATTACGCTCGACAGGCTGACCCAGGCGATGGGCCAGCCGCGCCGTGGCGTGCGCCACTGGTACCAGACCGGCCCGGCCGGCCTGGTGCTGCGCCTGGTTCGCCGCGATCCCGTGCCAACGCCGGCGCCGGTGCAGGAAGCCGCACCAGCGCACCTGGCCACACAATAAGAAAGGAACTCCATGAATCAAGTCGCACAATTCAAAGAAACCCGCAAATCGCAACGCAAGTTCCAGTGGTTGTCGTTCCTGGGCATTGCCGCCATGGTGCTGGGCACCAGCCTGGCCATGGCGCAAACGCCCGCCGCCGACTTGCCCGGCAAGGGCATCAAGGTGCAGGCGCTGCAAAGCTCGATCGCGGAAGAAACCTTCCAGACCATGCTGGTCGAGCGCGCGCTGGAAAAACTCGGCTACGAGATGCAGCCGATCAAGGAAGTCGAATACCCGACCGCACACATCGCCATCGCCAACGGCGACGCCACGTTCCTGGCCGTGCACTGGGACCCGCTGCACAAGGACTACTACGACAATGCCGGCGGCGATGCCAAGCTGATGCGCGTGGGCCAGTACGCCGGTCCTGCCGCCCAGGGCTACCTGATCGACAAGGCCACGGCCGACAAGTACAACATCACCAATATCGACCAGCTGCGCGATCCCACCCTGGCCAAGCTGTTCGACCATGACGGCGATGGCAAGGCCGATCTCACCGGCTGCAACCCGGGCTGGGGCTGCGAGGCGATGATCGAAAACCACATGGACGCCTACAAGCTGCGCGAAACGGTGCAGCACGTGCAGGGCAGCTACTCGGCGCTGATCGCCGACACCATCGGCCGCTACCAGCGCGGCGAGTCGATCCTGTACTACACCTGGACGCCGTACTGGGTCAGCGGCGTGCTGGTGCCGGGCAAGGACGTGGTGTGGTTGCAGGTACCGTTCTCGTCCAACCCGGACAAGACCAACACGCGCATGGACGATGGCAGCGACTACGGTTTCGCGGTCAACACCACGCGTATCGTGGTCAACCGCGCCTGGGCCGGCAAAAATCCGGCCGCCCTCAAATTGTTCGAGGTGATGCGTTTGCCGATCGCCGACATCAACGCCCAGAACGAACGCATGCGCACCGGCGAGAACACCCAGGCCGACATCGCCCGCCACACGGCCGGCTGGATCAAGTTTCACCAGCAGTTGTTCGATGGCTGGATTGCCGCAGCCATGGCTTCAGCCAAGGCTAAACCTTAAACCACTTCTTCCCCGCGCCCCGACCCATGCAGCTTGCTGATCGCCAGCGCGGCGGCGGAGGTGCGGGTCTCCACGCCCAGTTTGACGAACACGTGCTCGAGGTGCTTGTTCACGGTGCGCGGGCTGGTGCCGAGGATTTCGCCGATATCGCGGTTGGTCTTGCCCTTGACCAGCCAATTCAACACCTCCGATTCGCGCTGCGTGAGTTTGAACGCTGCCATCAGTTTTTCGATCTGCGCCGCGTCCGATTCCTCGCGCAGCACGATCATCCATTGTTCGTCCTCGCTGTACTCGGCTGCCGAAAAAATCAGGCGGCGCGCGCCGCGCAGTAAAGTGAGCGGCGGGTGCGCCTGGCCTTTCGCATGCGCAGCCTGGGTGGCAGCGAGCCACTCGGGTAATTCCTTCTCCACCGCGTATCCCTGCATCAGCGTGCGCGCCAGCGGGGTTTGCCATACTATCTTGCCATCTTGCGGCGACATGGCAATCACCGCGTTGCCGAAGGCGTCGAGTGCGCTGCGGGCCTGGTCCATCAGCCGCGCGGTCTGGCGGTGAGCGGCGATGCGCGCCAGGACTTCGCTGGTGCGTACCGGCTTGGTCACGTAGTCGTTGCCGCCGGCCTCGAAGGCAGCCACCACGTGCTCGGACTCGGTCAGCCCCGTCATGAACACGACCGGGATGTGGCGCGTGGCCAGGTTCGCTTTCAGGCGGCGGCAGGTTTCGAAACCGTCCATGCCGGGCATCATGGCGTCGAGCAGGATGATGTCCGGCTGCGCTTCGGCTGCGCGCACCAGGGCCACTTCGCCGCCGTTGGCCACCAGCACGGTGTAGCCCGATTCGTCGAGGGCGTCGTGCAGCACGGCCAGGTTCTCGGGCACGTCGTCCACCACGAGGACGATGCCTGGTGCAGCAGGATTAAAGTTCATGGTCTTTGCTCTTTCGGATAAAGTCTGCCATCAGGTCCAGCTGGAAGCGCGCGGCGTGGCCGCGCAGGGTGTCGGTGAAGGCGCGGTAGCGTGTATCGACCGCATCGATCTCGTCGAGCCGCGCCTTGATGCCGCGTACATAGCCGATGCGCACCAGTTCGGCCAGCGCGGACAGGTGTTCGTCCGGTGGCAGCACCAGCGCCGCTGGCGGCGGTGGCGCGGCCGGCGCCTCCGGTTCGTGGGTCCATTCCAGCGCCAGGCGGCGGCCGATCCAGTCCAGCAGCTCGGCGATATTGACCGGTTTGACGATGAAGTCGTCGGCGGTGATGCCGGCCGCGTTGTCCATGCCCTTGTCGAACGCGTTGGCCGAGACGATGGCAATCGCCGCCTGCGAGTTGTGCCGGCGGCGCAGCACGTAGCTGGTCTCCCAGCCGTCCATGCCCGGCATGGCCAGGTCCATCAGCACCACGTGCGGCTCGAACCAGGCGTGCAGGTCGATGCCTTCCAGGCCCGATGCAGCCTGCGCCACCTCGAAGCCCAGCGGCGCGAGGATGTTGACCAGCAGTTCGCGGTCCACCTGTTCGTTGTCGACCACCAGCACCCTGCGGCGCGCACCAAGGTAGCCGTTGCGCTGGCGCGGCGGCGCCAGTGTCTCCGCCAGCGCCTTGCCGGCCACATGCACGCTGGGCAGGAACAGACGCACGTGGAAGGTGCTGCCCTGGCCAGGCATACTGCGGATGCGCATCTCGCCGCCCATCAGCTGGGTGAGCATGCGCGAGATCGGCAGCCCCAGGCCCGTGCCGCCCGCATTGGCCTGGGCGCTGGCGCTGCCGCGTGTAAAGGGCTCGAAGATGTGGTCGAGTTCTTCCTGCAGGATGCCGGGGCCGGTATCCTCGATCTCGAACGAGGCGATTTCGCGCGCGTAGCGCAGCCGCATCACCACGCCGCCCTCGCTGGTGAACTTGACCGCGTTGCCGAGCACATTGATCAGGATTTGCCCGAGTCGCTTGCGGTCGGCGCGTACCACGCGCGGCAGGGCGCCGGTCAGCTCGTAGCAGAAGGTGAGGCCCTTGTTGGCGGCCTGCAGCTCGAACATGCGCACCAGTTGACCGATAAATTCGGGGAAGTCGATTTCGCGCGTGGCGAACGTCAGCTTGCCGCCTTCGATGCGGGCGATATCGAGCGTGCCTTCGATCAGCGACAGCAGGTGCTCGCCGCTGCTGCGGATCACGCGCACGGCCTGCTGGCGGTGGGCGGGAATCGCTGGGTCATTGTCGAGCAGCTGGGCGTAGCCAAGGATGCCGTTCAATGGCGTGCGGATCTCGTGGCTGATGCCGGCGATGTAACGGCTCTTGGCCTCGTTGGCCTGCTCGGCGGTCTTGCGGGCTTCCTCGGCGATCTTGCGCGCCTGTTGCAGCTGGGCGTCTGTCTCGTTGTGCAGCGTGATTTCGCGCGTGAGCAGGCCGGTCTGGCGGTTCGATTCCTCCTGCGCCACGCGTCTGCTTTCGCTGGTGAGCACCAGCCACCACGCGACGATGCCCGACGCCAGCAGCAGCGCCGCAAACACCTTGACGAAAGCCAGGCGCAGTTGCGGCAGCAGCGCCGCATCGGCGGCCGACAGCACCGATTGTTCGTGATAGTAGATCAGCCCCAGCAGCGCGCCCAGGAACAGCACCGTGACGATCATCAGCAGCAGGTAGTGTCCGAGACCGTTGCTCAGGTAGCGCCAGGTCGCTTGCGGCAGCATGGCGCGCATCGCCTGCTGCCACTGGGCCGACACGCGCGCGTGCGGCTTGCAGGCGTCGTTGCAGCGCGCGTCGAGACAGCAGCACAGCGAGCAGATCGACCCCTGGTAGGCCGGGCAGTGCGCCATGTCCTCCGATTCGTATTCCTTTTCGCAGATTACGCAGGTGCGGGAATGGACGTGGGGCGCCGGGCGCGCAATGTAGTACTTGCCGCGCGTGGCCAGCGCGATCAGCGGTGATGTAATGAACGCGGTCACCAGCGCGATGAAGGCGGAAAACGCCTGCGCCTGCACGCCGAAGGCGCCCATGAACGCGGCCACCGACAGTATCGACGCCAGCACCATCGCGCCCACGCCCACCGGGTTGATGTCGTACAGGTAGGCGCGGCGGAACTCGATGCCCCTGGGGCTCAAGCCCAGCGGCTTGTTGATCACCAGGTCGGCCACCACGGCGGTAATCCACGAGATGGCGATGTTCGAGTACAGGCCCAGCACCTGGTCCAGTGCCTGGAACACGTCGAGCTCCATCAGCAGCACGGCGATCAGCGCGTTGAACACGGCCCACACCACGCGGCCCGGGTGGCTGTGCGTGAGGCGCGCAAAAAAATTCGACCACGCCAGCGAGCCGGCATAGGCATTGGTCATGTTGATCTTGATCTGCGAGATCACCACCAGCACGGTGGTGGCCAGCAGGGCCAGTTGCGGATGGTCGAACACCAGCCCGAAGCCGTTCAGGTACATATGGGTGGGATTGACCGCTTCCTCGAGCGGCACGGCGGCGCGGATGGCCAGGAACGCCAGCAGCGCGCCACCGAGCATCTTGGCGATGCCGAGCAGGATCCAGCCCGGACCGGCGATCAGCACGCCGAAGTGCCAGCGCCACCGGTTCTCGGCCGTTTTGGGCGGCATGAAGCGTAGGAAATCGACCTGCTCGCCGATCTGCGTGATCAGCGCCACGCCCACCGCCGTGGCGGCGCCAAAGGCCAGCATGTTGAAGTGGCCATGCTGGCCATCGCGGCCGGCGTAGTCGAACAGCTGCGGCAGCAACTCGGGCTGCTTGTGCAGGATGGCGATGAACGGCAGCGCCATCAGGATCAGCCACACCGGCTGGGTCAGCATCTGGATGCGGCTGATCAGGGTCACGCCGTGGGTCACCAGTGGAATCACCACCAGCGCGCTGACCATGTAGCCGAGGTAGAGCGGCAGGCCGAAATACAGTTCCAGCGCGTAGGCCATGATGGCCGCCTCCAGCGCGAACAGGATGAACGTGAACGACGCATACACGAACGACGAGATGGTCGAACCGATGTAGCCGAAGCCGGCGCCACGCGTGAGCAGATCCATGTCCACGCCATAGTTGGCGGCGTAGTAGCTGATGGGCAGGCCGGTGGCGAAGATGATCAGGCCCACGGCCAGGATCGCCCACAGCGCGTTGATGAAGCCGTAGTTGACGGCGATGGTGCCGCCGATGGCCTCCAGCACCAGGAACGAGATGGCGCCGAACGCGGTGTTCGAGACGCGGAACACCGACCAGCGCCGGAACGAACGCGGCGTGTAGCGCAGCGCGTAGTCCTCGATGGTCTCGCTGGCCACCCACGTATTGTAGTCGCGGCGGATCTTGATGATGCGCTGGGTGGGTTCCGGCCCGGTCACTGTCTCGCTGGTAGTCATGCCGAACTATCAAGCAAAAACTGTACCTAAAATCGCATCAGCGTTGGCGGCTGGCGTTCAATTCCTGCAGCACGCGCGTCAGTTCTTCCTGCATGGCCGGCGACAGGTTGACGAACTGGCAGCCGATCTGTACCTGCTCGCCCAGCAGGAACGAGCGGAAGGCGCGCGACAGCCGCACTTCCAGGTCGGCGATCATCACCGTGTCCGGCCCCAGTTCGAGCCGCACGCGTTGCAGCTTGCGGCCCACGTGCAGGCCCACGGTGTCGCGCGGCGGTGCGCGCATGCCGACGCCGCCGGCAGAAAAGTCGTAGAGCTGCAATTCGTACGGCTTGCCGTTCAACACGAACGACGCCATGTAGTAGATGCCGAGCGGGGTTTCCAGGCGCGTCGAGGAGCGCCGGTTGAGCACCAGGCAGCGCAGCGGAAAATCGAGCGGGATGATGGTCGGCTGGTCAGGCACCGGGGTCCAGTTGTCGTAGGCCAGGTTGAACTGCATCTTGGACGAACGCAGCCAGGCGACAAAGGTCGCTTCGCCGGGCGGGATGAATTCGCCCTCGTTCAATTCGAACGTGAAGTGCGGCAGTTCGGGGTGGACCGACTTGATCCGGCCGAGCACCACGTTGGTACTGGAAGACGGGTAGATCGACACCGGGTCGCCGTTCTGCGCCAGCAGCGTCAGCGCCTCCGCGATGTCATGCTCGTCGAGCATTTCATGTGGGTGGGAGCCGGACGGGATCGGTTCCACCGCGTCTTTCAGCAGCGGCGGGCCACGGCGCATGTCATTGGGTATGGGATCGTTCACAACGGCATATCACTTTGCTAACTTCACTGTGCGAGGTCGGACCGCACAGTGTATATTTTATTGCGGCGTTTGGCTTGCTTTTTGGCAAGTCATTTTAACCCTTGGTGCCGTTTTTTTTAAAACTGTTCGTCAGGGCGCAGGTAACGCCATTCTCCCACCGGCAGATCGCCAAGCTTGACCTTGCCGATACGCACGCGTTTGAGACCGATCACTTTCAGGCCCACCATGTCGCACATGCGGCGGATTTGCCGCTTTTTGCCTTCGCGCAGGGTGAAGCTGAGCTGGTCGTCGTTTTGCCAGCGCACCTTGGCCGGCAGCAGCGCCTTGCCGTCCATCCACAGGCCATGGTTGAGTTTTTTCAGGTCGCTGTCGGGCAGCTTGCCGGGCTTGGTGTATTCGACCCGCACCAGGTATTCCTTGTCCACGTCGGTGGTTTCGCCGATCAGGTGCTTGGCCACGCGGCCGTCTTGCGTGAGCACCAGCAGGCCCACCGAGTCGATGTCGAGGCGGCCAGCCGGCACCAGCGAGCGCAGCTGGGTAGGGTGGAACTGCTCGGGCGATGGATCTTCGGCCCAGCGGTTTTCCGGCTTGATCAGCACCACGGCCGGCTGATAGCCGTCTTCGGCCTGACCGCTGACGTAGCCCATCGGCTTGTTGATCAGGACCGTCACGCGCTTCGATTGCTCGGCGGCGGCCTGCCGCTCGACCGACACGCGCTGGCTCGGGTAAATCTTGGTGCCCAGCTCGGACACCACCTTGCCATCGACGCGTACCCAGCCGCGCGCGATCCATTCGTCGGCTTCGCGGCGCGAGCACAGGCCCAGTTCGGACATGCGTTTGGACAGGCGTAATAATTCTTCTGACATGATGCTTCTTTATAGTGAGAGTTGACGACCCGCGCGCTAGACCTTCATGGCGTCGAGCAGGTCGGTTTCCAGTTGCAGCTGGTTGCGCGGGTTGCCCAGCGCGGCGCCGTCGATCAGGAACACGTCTTCCACGCGCTCGCCCAGCGTCATCACCTTGGCCGTGTGCAGGTTGAGGCGGTACTTGGCGAGCACGTTGGCAATCGCGTACAGCAAACCGGTGCGGTCGTTGGCGGCGATCGACAGCAGGTAGTACTGACCGCGCTCGTCCGGGCGCAGGTCCACCGTGGGCTGCATCGGGAACGTGCGCGACAGGCGCGACAGCCGGCCCTTCGACGGCGACGACAGCGGCTCGGGGTGGGTGAGGGCGCCGCACAGTTCGTGCTCGATCAGGTTGATGATGTCGCGGTAGCTCTTGGCGAAATTCTGCTCGGTCACGAGGAAGGTGTCGAGCGCGTAGCCGTGGCGCGTGGTGTGGATCTTGGCGTCGAGGATGCTGAAATTCTTGCGGTCGAAATAGGAGCAGATGCGCGCGAACAGGTCGGGCTGGTCGCGCAGGTACACGGCAATCTGCAAGCCTTCGCCGATCGGCGCCAGGCGGCACTTGACCACCGGCTGCTCGCTGTTGAAGCGGTCGTACAAGGCGCGCGTTTGCCAGGCGATGTCGGAGGCGTCGTGGCGCAGGAAGTAGGCGACGTCGAGCTGCTTCCAGAACGCCAGGTGGGCATCCGGCGCCAGGCCGTACAGGCGCAGCGTGGCCAGCGCTTCCTGCTGGCGGTTCTGCAGTTCGTGGTCGGTGCTGTGCGGCTGGCCGCCCAGCACGCGCAGGGTCACGCGGTACAGGTCTTCGAGCAGCTTGGCCTTCCAGGCATTCCACACCTTGGGGCTGGTGCCGCGGATGTCGGCCACCGTCAGCAGGTACAGGGCGGTGAGGTGGCGTTCGTCGCCCACCTTGCGGGCAAAGGCGGCGATCACGTCGGGGTCGGACAGGTCCTGCTTTTGCGCCACCTGCGACATGTCGAGGTGGTGCTCGACCAGGAACGATACCAGCTCGGTGTCGGCGTCGCTCATGCCATGCTCGCGGCAGAACTGCTCGGCATCGACGCGGCCCAGCGTGGAATGATCGCCGCCGCGGCCCTTGGCGATGTCGTGGAACAGCGCGCCCAGGTACAGCAGCCAGGGCTGGCCGAAGTTGGCCATCAGCTGGCTGCAGAACGGGTATTCGTGCGCATGTTCGGCCATCGAGAAGCGCCGCATATTGCGCACCACCATCAGGATGTGCTGGTCCACCGTATATACGTGGAACAGGTCGTGCTGCATCTGGCCGACGATCTTGCGGAAGTTCGGCAGGTAGCGGCCCAGGATCGACAGGTCGTTCATGCGCCGCAGCGCGTGGATGATGCCCTTGGGCGCCTGCAGGATGCGCAGGAACAGCGCGCGGTTGGCCGGATCGGCGCGGAAGGCGGCGTCGATCAGGAAGCGCTCGTTCCACAGCGCGCGCATGGTGCGCGAGGTCATGCCCTTGAGCGAAGGCCGCTCGGTCATCAACAGGAAAATTTCGAGGATGGCCGACGGCGTTTGCGTGAACGTGTCGTCGTCGCGCATGTCGATCAGGCCATTGACGTCGTTGAAGCGGGCGTTGATCTGCACCGCGTGCTCTTCGCGCGGGAACAGCCGCTCCTCGATGTTTTGCAGCAGGATGGTATTGAGTTGCGTGACCGCCTTGGCGGCCCAGTAGTAGCGCTGCATCAGGTATTCGCTGGCGCGGCGCATCTCCACGCCCGAACCGGTATTCTCCAGGCCCAGCGATTCGGCAATCGCCGTCTGCACGTCGAACACCAGCCGGTCTTCGCGGCGGCCCGCGTGCAGGTGCAGGCGCACGCGGATATCCTTGAACGCGCGCTCCTTTTCCATCAGCCCCTTGGCTTCGGCTTGCGTAATCAGGCCGCTGGTGGCCAGCGTGCGCCACGAGTTGGCCAGGCCGGCCGCTTTCACCAGCCACAGGATCACCTGCAAGTCGCGCAGGCCGCCCGGGCTTTCCTTGCAGTTCGGCTCCAGGCTGAAGGCCGTGTCTTCGTACTTGGCATGGCGCTGGCGCATTTCCAGCAGCTTGGCCTGGAAGAAGGCCTGCGGATCCATGGCCTCGTCGTAGCGCGCCTGCAGCTGTTCGAACAGCGGTTCGTCGCCGCAGATCAGGCGCGCTTCGAGCAGGCTGGTTTGCACCGTGATGTCGGCCTTCGATTCGGACAGGCATTCATCGACGGTGCGGATGCTACTGCCGATTTCCAGGCCCAGGTCCCACAGCAGCTGCACCAGTGCTTCCAGCTTTTCGGTGGTTTCGGCGTCCGGCGCCACTTCCAGCAGGATCAGCAGGTCGACATCGGAATACGGGAACAACTCGCCACGGCCATAGCCGCCCACGCCGACCAGCGCCGTGTTGGCGGGCAGGTGCGCGTGATGCCAGGCGGCCGTGAGCACCGCATCGACGCTCTGGCGCAGGCTGCGCAGCAGCTTCTCCGGCATGCCGTCGGTACGGAAGGTGCCGATGATGACCTGGCGTTCGGCCTTCAGCTGGCGTTTCAGTTGTTCGCGGATTTCCTTGTCCATGGAGTGGATTACTTGGCGGCGTTGGTGATGAAGGCTGGCGGCGGCGGGCTGCCGGCGGACAGGGTCAGTACTTCGTAACCGGTTTCGGTCACCAGGATCATGTGTTCCCACTGCGCCGACAGGCTGCGGTCCTTGGTCTTGATGGTCCAGCCGTCGCCCATTTCGCGGATCTCGCGCTTGCCGGCGTTGATCATCGGCTCGATGGTGAAGATCATGCCGGGTTTCAGCTCATCGAGCGTGCCCGGTTTGCCGTAGTGGAGCACCTGCGGCTCTTCGTGGAAGACCTTGCCGATGCCGTGGCCGCAGAACTCGCGCACGACGCTGTAGCCGGCTTTTTCCGCGTGCTGCTGGATGGCGTGGCCGATGTCGCCCAGGTGCGCGCCCGGTTTCACTTGCGCGATGCCGAGCCACATGCATTCGTAGGTGATCTCGGACAGGCGTTTGGTCATGATCGACGGCTCGCCGATCAGGAACATGCGGCTGTTGTCGCCGTGGTAGCCGTCCTTGATGACGGTGATGTCGAGGTTGACCGAATCGCCGCTCTTGAGCACCTTGTCGCCCGGGATGCCGTGGCAGATGACGTCATTGACCGACGTGCAGATGGCCTTGGGGTAGGGCGTGTAGCCTGGCGGGCTGTAGTTGAGCGGTGCTGGAATGGTGCCCTGGACATTGCTCATGTACTCGTGGCACAGGCGATCGAGTTCGCCGGTGGTCACGCCAGCCTTGACGAACGGGGTGATGTAGTCGAGCACTTCGGAGCCGAGGCGGCCGGCGATGCGCATGCCTTCGATATCTTCGGCGGTTTTAATGGAAATGGACATAATAAAAGATCGCAATCTGCAAAGTAAAAGCTTAATGGTGGGGATTATAAACGACCGCTATGTCCATGTGTGCCATGCAACAATTTGGTGCAATAATGTTGCCGCCGCACACGGCGCGCACCAACCTGGCCGCGTCGGCTTTCGGTCCGCACCAAATTGGCCCGGCCGGGTCTTCTGCAATGGCTGCGCTTGCCAGTTGGGCGGCATTTGGTGTAAAATCCCGGGTTGCCTGAATTCTCATTCGGGCAATGCAGTAAAAATCACTATTTTTGTTAATAAACTCGAATCCGATCGACAAGGGTGCCTGGCGTAACAACCGGGTCACTGGTCGGATTCCAGACCCAACCCTGGAGTTAAAAAATGTCCGTAACTATGCGCGAAATGCTGGAAGCCGGTGTCCACTTCGGTCACCAAACCCGTTTCTGGAACCCAAAGATGGCTCCGTTCATCTTCGGTCACCGCAACAAGATCCATATCATCAACTTGGAAAAGACGATGGGTATGTATCAAGAAGCGATGAAGCATGTTAAGCAAGTAGCTGCAAGCCGTGGCACCATCCTGATGGTCGGCACCAAGCGTCAAGCACGCGACATCATCGCTGCTGAAGCTGCACGCGCAGGCGTTCCTTTCGTTGACCAGCGCTGGCTCGGCGGCATGCTGACCAACTTCAAAACCATCAAAACCTCGATCAAGCGTCTGAAAGACATGGAAGCCCAGGTTGAAGACGGTTCGGTTGAGAAGCTGTCGAAAAAAGAAGCGCTGATGTTCCAACGCGAAATCGTCAAGCTGCAAAAAGCAATCGGTGGCATCAAAGACATGGGCGGCGTTCCTGACGCAATCTTCGTCGTTGACGTCGGCTACCATAAAGGCGCCATCACCGAAGCCGCAAAACTGGGCATCCCGGTTATCGGCGTGGTCGATACCAACCACTCGCCAGAAGGCGTGAAGTTCGTCATTCCAGGTAACGATGACTCGTCGAAAGCAATCACCCTGTACGCACGTGGTGTAGCCGACGCCATCCTGGAAGGCCGTGCTGCTGCCGGTAACGAAGTAGTTGAAATGGTTAAAGCCGCCGCCGGCGACGAATTCGTCGAAGTCGAGCAAGCTTAATTAGTCGGCCTAACGGTCTGCTAAGGAAAAAAGGGGTGGCCACCAGCTCCCCCTTTTTTTTAACATCAATGGGTTAGAGCCAGATTGGTTCCCCATCCCCCCGAATACCGAACAACAGGAGAAAACACATGGCAGCGATTACTGCAGCAATGGTAGGCGAACTGCGCGCGAAAACCGACGCGCCAATGATGGAATGCAAAAAAGCACTGACCGAAGCCGAAGGCGACATGGGTCGTGCTGAAGAGATCCTGCGCGTCAAGCTGGGCGGCAAGGCATCGAAAGCATCGTCGCGCGTGACCGCCGAAGGCGTGGTGGCAAGCTTCATCGACGGCGGCGTAGGCGCCCTGGTCGAAGTAAACTCGGAAACCGACTTCGTTGCGAAAAACGACGACTTCCTGGCCCTGGCTGCCAACGCTGCCAAGCTGGTTGCCGAACACAACCCGGCCGACGTCGCTGCCCTGCTGGCTCTGCCAGCTGGCAACGGCCAGACCCTGGACGAAGTGCGCGCTGCCCTGATCGGTAAAATCGGCGAAAACATGTCGATCCGCCGCTTCCAGCGTTTTGAAACCACCGCCAAGCTGGCTTCGTACCTGCACGGCGCACGCATCGGCGTGATCGTCGAGTTCGACGGCGCCGACGAACAAGTCGGTAAAGACGTTGCCATGCACATCGCCGCGATGAAGCCAGTGGCGCTGTCGTCGGACAACGTTCCAGCCGAACTGATCGAAAAAGAGCGTTCGGTTGCAAAACTGAAAGCCGACGAAGATGCAGCCGCAGCAGTTGCGGCCGGCAAGCCAGTGCAGCCTGCCGACATCGTCGCCAAGCGCCTGGAAGGCTCGGTACAGAAGTACCTGAAAGAAGTATCGCTGCTGAACCAGGCTTTCGTGAAAAACGACAAGCAATCGATCGAGCAGATGCTGAAAGAAAAAGCAACCACCGTGAAATCGTTCACCATGTACGTGGTGGGCGAGGGCATCGAGAAGAAGGTTGACGACTTCGCAGCAGAAGTGGCCGCTCAAATGGCCGCCAGCCAGGGTTAATTTCCCTGCAAGATAAAAAAACGGGCCGCGAGGCCCGTTTTTTTAGCCCGCACCCGTAATATTGTTTCTAATGTAACAGTCGCGCTGCCGCCGCCGTCTCAAGGTATGATAGGCGCCGGCAGCCCTTCAACCCACCATATTTAGGAGCCCCGTCTCATGTCCAAACCAGCCTACAAGCGTGTCCTCCTCAAACTGTCCGGCGAAGCGCTGATGGGCGACGACCCGTACGGCATCAACCGCAGCACCATCGAGCGGATGGTGGCTGACGTGGCCGAGGTCGCGAAACTGGGCGTGGAACTGGCGATCGTCATTGGCGGCGGCAACATCTTCCGTGGCGTTGCGCCTGGCGCCCAGGGCATGGACCGTGCCACTGCCGACTACATGGGCATGCTGGCCACCGTCATGAACGCCCTGGCCCTGGCTGACGCCATGCGCCACGTCGGTATCACCGCCCGCGTGATGTCGGCCATCGGCATCGAGCAAGTGGTCGAGCCGTATGTGCGCCCGAAAGCGCTGCAATACCTGGAAGAAGGTAAAGTTGTCGTGTTCGCCGCCGGCACTGGTAACCCGTTCTTCACCACCGACACTGCCGCTGCATTGCGCGGTGCCGAAATGAGCGCCGAAATCGTGCTCAAGGCAACCAAGGTCGATGGCGTATATACTGCCGATCCGAAGAAAGACCCGAACGCCACGCTGTACCACAAGATCAGCTTCGACGAAGCGATTGCCAGCAATCTGCAAGTGATGGACGCCACCGCCTTTGCGCTGTGCCGCGACCAGAAGCTGCCGATCAAGGTGTTCTCGATCACCAAGCCCGGCGCGCTGATGCGCGTGATCATGGGCGAGGATGAGGGTACACTGGTTCACGTTTAAGATTTACATCATCCGTATACAGGAGAGCAGCAATGTCCGTAGCTGACGTTAAAAAGAATGCGCAAGAGCGCATGACCAAATCGCTGGAAACCCTGCGCGCCGACCTGGCCAAGGTCCGCACCGGCCGCGCCCACACCGGCATTCTCGACCATGTGATGGTCGAGTACTACGGTTCGCCGACCGCGCTGTCGCAGGTCGCTGGCATCAACCTGATCGATGCCCGCACCATCGGCGTGCAGCCGTTCGAAAAGCGCATGGCATCGACGATTGAAAAGGCCATCCGCGACGCCGACCTGGGCCTGAACCCGTCGGCGCAGGGCGACATCATCCGCGTGCCTACCCCGGCCCTGACCGAAGAACGCCGCAAGGAAATGGTCAAGCTGTGCAAGAGCGAAGCCGAAGACGCGAAAATTGCCGTGCGCAATATCCGCCGCGACGGTAACGAATCGCTGAAAAAGCTGGTCAAGGACAAAACCATCTCGGAAGACGACGAGCGTCGCGCCGTGGATGAAGTCCAGAAACTGACCGACAAGTTCATCGCCGACATCGACAAGATGGTGGCGGAGAAGGAAAAAGAAGTTCTGACGGTTTAAGCCCTCAGACCGAGGCGCCAGCAACCAGCTTGTCATGCGCGTGCGCGCGTGGCAAGTTGGTGCTGGCGTCTTGTCTTTTTCCGTTCCACCTGCAATACTTTATCCTTTGGCAGCAAAGCTTTCATGAAATATACGAGTTCGACTACCGAGGTTCCGGACGCGCCACAGGTGCCGCGCCATGTCGCCATGATCATGGACGGTAACGGCCGCTGGGCCACCAAGCGCTTTTTGCCGCGCGTAGCCGGTCACGTCAAGGGCGTCGAAGCGGTACGCACCGTGGTCGAGGCCTGCATCAATCGCGGCATTGAATACCTGACCCTGTTTGCCTTCAGTTCCGAAAACTGGCGCCGCCCGGAAGAGGAAGTGTCCCTCCTGATGCGCTTGTTCATGACCGCGCTCGAGCGCGAAGTGTCCAAGATGCACGCCAATAACATCCGCCTGCGCGTGGTCGGTGACCTGTCCCGCTTCGACGAGAAGCTGCGCACCATGATCGCCAACGCCGAGCGCAAGACCGCCAACAACACCAGCCTCACCGTCACCATCTGCGCCAATTACGGCGGCCGCTGGGACATCATGCAGGCCGTGGGCAAAATGGTAGTCGCCCATCCCGGCGCCACCGACTTCTCCGAAGAACAACTGGCGCCGCACCTGGCCATGGCGTACGCGCCGGAGCCGGACCTGTTCATCCGCACCGGCGGCGAGCAGCGCATTTCCAATTTCCTGTTGTGGCAGCTTGCGTACACCGAGCTGTTCTTCACCGACACCTACTGGCCCGATTTTTCGATCGAACGCCTCGACGAGGCCATCGCCTCCTACCAGCACCGCGAACGCCGTTTCGGCCGCACCGGCGCGCAACTGGCAGAAAAGAAAAACTGATGCTGAAAACACGGATTATTACCGCTCTGGTCTTGCTGGCGGTGTTGCTGCCAGTCCTGTTCTTCCAGTATTTCCCGGCCTTTGCCGTGATCGTCACGCTGTTCCTCGGCGCTGCCGTGTGGGAAGGGGCACGCATGTTCGGCCTGAAAGACGGTCCGGCCCGGATTGCCGGCATCGTCGGCGCGCTGCTGTTCGTGGGCCTGATGTACAAGGCGCAACCGGGTTCCGCCACCGCGCTGTACGCGATTGCCTCGCTGCTGTGGCTGATCCGCTATGCACCGTCGCTGGGCCTGGGTCTGCCGCAACTGGGCACCGCCGCCAACTGGTCGATGGCGCTGACCTTCGGTTTTGCCGTGTTCGTCTGCTTCTTTGCCATCGTGGGCCTATACCTGCGCTCGCCCGTGTACCTGCTGTCGGTGCTGGTGCTGGTGTGGATTGCCGATATCGGCGCCTATTTCTCCGGCAAGGCATTCGGCAAGCGCAAGCTGGCGCCGACCATTTCCCCCGGTAAATCGTGGGAAGGTGCGATCGGCGGCGGTATTGCCGTGCTGGTCATCGCCACCATCTCGATCCTGGCGGCCGCCGGCGTGCCGTGGCTGCAAGACACCTTTGCCGTGCGTCTGCAGGCGCGCTTCGGCTGGGGCGTGACCATGCTGGCGCTGCTGGTGATCGTGGCCGCGTCCGTGATTGGCGACCTGTTCGAGTCCCAACTCAAGCGCCGTGCGGCCGTCAAGGACAGCAGCAACCTGCTGCCCGGCCATGGCGGCGTGCTCGACCGTGTCGATGCATTGATTCCCGTGCTGCCGATCGCAGCGCTGCTCTCGACCTGGCTCTGAAAGACATCCCTATGCAACGCATCACCATCCTTGGCGCCACCGGTTCGATCGGCGTGTCCACGCTGGACGTGCTCGCCCGTCATCCCGAGCGCTACGCCGTCTATGCCTTGTCCGCGCACAGCCGCGTCGATGAACTGGCGGCGCAATGTATTGCCCACCGGCCGCAACGCGCGGTCGTCGGCACCGCCGAGGCAGCAGGGCGCCTCGCCGCGCTGCTGCGTGCAGCCAACGTCAGTATCGAAGTCGAATACGGCGAAGCCGCGCTGTGCGCGATCTCGTCCGCGCCCGAAGTCGATAGCGTGATGGCCGCGATTGTCGGCGCCGCCGGCCTGGCGCCCACGCTGGCTGCCGCCCGCGCCGGCAAGAAAATTCTGCTGGCCAACAAGGAAGCGCTGGTCATGTCCGGCCAGCTGTTCATGGATGCGGTGGCCGAGTCCGGCGCCATCCTGCTGCCGATCGACAGCGAACACAACGCCATTTTTCAGGCCATGCCGCAATTCGGTGGCCGCATGCCGGCCGTGCGCGATGCCAATGCCGGCGTGGCCAAGATTTTGCTCACCGCCTCCGGCGGACCGTTCCTCACGCGTGACGTTGCCACGCTGGAAGACGTGACGCCCGAACAGGCCTGCAAGCACCCGAACTGGTCGATGGGCCGCAAGATTTCGGTCGATTCGGCCACCATGATGAACAAGGGCCTGGAAGTGATCGAGGCCCACTGGCTGTTTGGCGCCCCGGCCGACCGCATCGAGGTCGTGATCCACCCGCAGTCGGTGATCCACTCGATGGTGTCGTATGTCGATGGTTCGGTGCTGGCCCAGCTGGGCAACCCGGACATGCGCACGCCGATCGCGCACGCGCTGGCGTACCCGGAGCGGATCGCGTCCGGCGTGGCCCAGCTCGACATCACCGAAATCGCCACCCTGCAATTCCACCGTCCCGACTTTGCGCGCTTCCCGTGCCTGGCGCTGGCGTTCGACGCCTTGCGCGCCGGCGGCACTGCACCGGCCTTGCTCAACGCGGCCAACGAAGTGGCGGTGCAAGCCTTCCTCGACCGCCAGATCGGCTTCCGCCAAATCGACCGCGTGATCGCGCAAGTGGTGGAGCAATTGCCGCACGGCGCCGCCGACAGCATCGAGGCCGTGATGGCGCAGGATGCCGCCGCCCGGGCCGCCGCCGAACGCTGCATCAGCCAGCTCGCGCGATGAATTTTCTCACCACCATCCTGGCGTTTGCCGTCTGCCTCGGCTCGCTGATCACGATCCACGAGCTGGGCCATTACCTGGTGGCGCGCTGGTGCGGTGTCAAGGTGCTGCGCTTTTCCGTGGGCATGGGGAAAGTCGTGTGGTCGCGCCGCTTCGGCCGCGACCAGACCGAGTGGGCCGTGTCCGCCTTGCCACTGGGCGGCTACGTGAAAATGCTTGACGCCCGCGAGGGCGACCTGGCCAGCATTCCGAAAGAAGACCTGGCGCGCGAGTTCACGCGCCAGAGCGTCTGGAAGCGCATTGCCATCGTGGCTGCCGGTCCGCTGGCCAATTTCCTGGTTGCCATCGTGCTGTTTGCCGGCCTGTACATGCATGGCGTGGAAGAGCCGACCAGCAAGATCAGCGTGCGCGCTGCCGCCGGCCAGGATGCCGACCGCACGCCTGCCGCCCTGGCCGGCCTGCGCACCGGCGATCGCATCACGGCCGTCAATGGCGAACCGGTGGCAGCCTGGTCCGAGCTGCGCTGGAACCTGATGCAGGCAGCCGTGGACAAGAAGGAAGCAAGCCTCACGGTCGAGCGTTCCGGCTACGGCCGCGTCAACGCCATCGTGCCGGCTGCCACCATGACTGCGCTCGACCTGGAAGGTGACATCGTCGGCAACCTCGGCATCGGCGTGGCGTTGCCGTCGCCGGTGGTGCAGCAGGTACTGCCGGGCGGCGCTGCCGAGCGCGGCGGCCTGCAAGTGGGCGATCTGCTGAAAAGCGTCGATGGCGTGGCGGTGCAAGACGGCGTTGCTTTCATCGAACTGATTCGCGCTGCGCCCGGCAAGACGGTGCAGGTCGGGGTCATCCGCGCTGGCGAACCGCGCACGCTGGCGGTCACGCCGCAGGCCGAGATGCTCAAGGGCGCTGACGGGGAAAAGTCAGGTAAGCAAGCTGTAACAGTCGGTAAGATCAGCGCTTACGTCGCGTTGCGCCCGGATATGATCAACGTGCCCTCGGGCCCGCTGAGCGCATTGGGCAAGGCGGTCGAGCGGGTATGGGATACCTGCACCATGACGCTCAAGATGATCGGCAAGATGGTCACTGGCGAAGCGTCACTCAAGAATGTCACCGGTCCGATTACAATTGCCGACTATGCTGGCCAGACCGCACGCCTGGGCGTGGCCAGTTATTTAAGCTTCATTGCGTTCATCAGTATCAGTCTGGGCGTAATGAATTTGCTACCGATTCCCGTTCTAGACGGGGGGCATTTGCTGTATTATTCGCTGGAAGTTTTAACCGGGCGTCCCGTGTCCGAGCGCGTAGCGGAATTCGCCCAACGCATCGGTATCGGTTTATTGATGACCCTGATGGTGCTGGCGGTATTTAACGACATCACCAGACTCATGTAACTCGATGAGTTCCCCGGTTTGTACTCACAGTTACATAGTTATATAGTAGTTCGTTGAATGAGACATTGAATAACCCCGATGAAATTATATTCTGACCGTATTACTCCATCTTCCATGCGCCGCAGTCTGATTGGCACCGCCGTCCTGGTACTGTGTGCCGGCAACGCCATGGCGATCGAACCCTTCGTGATCAAGGACATCCGCGTCGAAGGCATCCAGCGGACGGAAGCCGGTACGGTCTTCAGCTACCTGCCGGTGCGCGTGGGCGAGACCTTCAACGACGACAAAAGTATTACCGCCATCAAGGCGCTGTATGCCACCGGTTTCTTCAAGGACGTGCGCCTGGAAGCGGACGGCCAGGTGCTGGTGGTGCTGGTCGAGGAACGCCCGGCCATCTCCAAGGTGGAATTCACCGGTACCAAGGAATTCGAAAAGGACGTGCTGGTCAAGGCGCTGAAAGACATCGGCGTGGGCGAAGCGAAAATCTTCGACAAGGCGTCGGTGGACCGCGCCGAGCAGGAACTCAAGCGCCAGTACCTGTCGCGCGGCCTGTACGGCGTCAAGCTGGTGACCACGGTCACCCCGCTCGAGCGCAACCGCGTCAACATCACGTTCGCGGTGGACGAGGGCGAAATCGCCAAGATCAAGCAGATCAACATCATCGGCAACAAGGTGTTCTCGGACAAGGAACTGCGCGAGCAGCTGGCGCTCAATACCGGTGGCTGGTTCAGCTGGTACACCAAGGCGGACCAGTATTCCAAGACCAAGCTGACCGGCGATATCGAGTCGCTCAAATCGTTCTACCTCAATCGCGGCTACATCGAGATGAACATCGATTCCACCCAGGTCTCGATCACGCCCGATAAAAAAGACATCTACATCACCATCAATATCACCGAAGGTGAAAAGTACAACGTCGCGGACATCAAGTTCGAGGGCGAGACCTTCGGCCGCGAGGACGAGCTGCGTTCGCTGGTATTGCTGCGCAAGGGCGCCGTGTATTCGGGCGAACTGCTCACCGCCACCAACAAGCTCATTTCCGACCGCCTGGGCACCTTCGGCTACGCGTTCGCCAACGTCAACGCCAACCCGGACATCAACCAGGAAAAGCGTGAAGTGAGTTTTACCTTCATGATCGATCCGGGCAAGCGCGCCTACGTGCGCCACATGAACATCGCCGGCAACACCACCTCGCGCGACGAAGTGATCCGCCGCGAGTTCCGCCAGTTCGAATCGTCCTGGTACGACGCCAACAAGATCAAGCTCTCGCGCGACCGCGTCGACCGCCTCGGCTACTTCAAGGATGTCACCATCGACACCCCGGAAGCGCAGGGCACGTCCGACCAGGTGGACGTGAATCTGACCGTGGTGGAAAAACCGACCGGTAACTTCACCATCGGCGGCGCCTTCTCGCAGTCGGAGAAATTCACGTTCCAGGCGGCGATCCAGCAGGCCAACTTTGCCGGCTCCGGTACCACCGTGGGCATGGAACTGAACACGTCCAAGTACAGCCGCACGATTTCGTTCTCGCAGTTCGACCCGTACTACACCGACGACGGCATCTCGCGTTCGTACGAGGTGTACCTGCGTACGCAGCGTCCGCCGGCGCTGAACATCGGTAGCTACACCATCAAGCAAAAGGGCGGCCGTATCAGCTACGGCGTGCCGTTCTCGGAAACCGACACCGTGTTCCTCGGTATCGGTCTCGAACGCTCGTCGATCGAAACCGATTCGACGTCGCCAACCCGGTTCCTGCAATACGTGTCCGACGTCACCGGCAACACCAGCGGTATCGGCAAGGCCGAGACCAACGCCGTGCCGCTCACGCTGGCCTGGTCGCGCGACAGCCGCGATTCCGGCCTGACGCCGTCGGCCGGCCGCTACCAGCGCCTGAACCTCGAGCTCGACGTGATCGGCAAACAGAAATACTACCGCGCCATCTACGAGCAGCAGTACTACAAGCCGCTGATCTGGCGCTCCGTGCTCGCGCTCAAGGGCGAGATCGACTACGGCCGCGGCCTCGGCGACACGCCGTACCCGGTGTTCAAGAACTTCTACGGCGGCGGTATCGGTTCGGTGCGCGGCTACGAAAGTTCGTCGCTGGGCGCGGTCGATGCCCGCTACGGCGATGCCCTGGGCGGCGCCTCGCGCCTGATCGGTAACGCCGAGCTGCAACTGCCTTTCCCGGGCTCCGGCCAGGATCGCAGCTTGCGCTGGTTCGGCTTCCTCGATGCGGGCCAGGTCTACCAGGAAGGCGAGAAGATGCGTTACTCGCAGCTGCGCTACTCGGCCGGTCTCGGTATCAGCTGGATTTCGCCGGTGGGCCCGCTCAAGTTGAGTTATGCTAAGCCTCTTAATGCCAAGCCGGGCGACCGCCTGGAACGCTTCCAGTTCCAGATGGGTACTGGTTTCTGACCTGTGTCCCCGACTCGGCTATCAATATTTAATCGGAGAATCAAGTTGAATACTGCATCCGCCAAGATGACCAAGACCTACGGCGCCTCGCTTGCCGCTACGCTTGCCCTGGCAGCGTTGGGCTGGTGCGCCATGGCGCCGGCGCAGGCGCAGACCTCGTTGTCGCGCATCGCCTGGCTCAGCCCGGAGCGCATCTACAACGAGTCCAAGCTGGCCAAGCTGGCCAGCGAAAAGCTGCAGGAAGAGTTCAAGTCGCGCGAAAAAGCCATGCAGGAGATGGAAGGCCGCCTGAAAGCGGCTTCCGCCAAGCTGGAAAAAGACGCGCCGGCCCTGGCCGAAGCGGAACGGGTACGCCGCCAGCGCGACGTGTTCGATCTCGACAAGGAATTCCAGCGCCGCCAGCGCGAGTTCCGCGAAGACCTGAGCCAGCGCACCAACGAAGAGCGCCAGGCCATTTCCGACCGCGCCACCAAGATCATCCGCCAGATGGCCGATACCGAAGGTTTCGATATTGTGCTGCAGGATGCGGTGTGGGCCAGCAAGCGTATCGACATCACCGACAAGGTTCTGGCCGCGCTCGACAAAGACAAGTAAAAGCACCTCGCTAACCTACTGCGCGGCCCGCTATCGCCTCTCCGTTGCTCAGCGTACGTTCGTACGCCTCCGCTACTCAAGACGATAACAGGCCGCTCGCTACGGTTATCGAGGTACTTTATTAATTAAGGAATTAGGATGGGCACTCGACTAGGCACATTGGTCGAACGCTTCGGTGGCCGGTTGATGGGTGACGCGAACCTGGAAGTGACCGGGATCGCCCCATTGGCAGACGCCGGCGTTTCGCACATCAGCTTTCTCAGCAATAGCAAACTGCGCGCCCAGGCGCGCGACAGCCACGCGGCGGCGTTGATCGTCGCCGAAAAAGATGACGAGTTCATCGCCGCCGGCTACACCGGTGCGCGCATCGTCGTCGCCAACCCCTACGTGTATTTCGCCCGCGCAGCGCAGTATTTCGAATCGCTGACGGCCTTCGTGCCGGCGCCCGGCATCCATGCCAGCGCCGTGGTTGCCGATGATGCCCACGTCGCCGCCAGCGCCCATGTCGGTGCGCGCGTGGTGATCGAGTCGGGCGCCGTGATCGGCGAACACGCGGTGATCGACGCCGGCTGCTACATCGGCCGCGAAGCGGAAGTGGGCGAGGGCACGCACTTCTTTGCCAACGTCACGTTCCACGCCCATTGCATTATCGGCGCGCGCGGCATCATCCACTCGGGCGCCGTGATCGGCACCGACGGTTTCGGCTTTGCCAACGAAGGCGGCGTGTACATCAAGATCCCGCAAACCGGGCGCGTGGTGATCGGCGACGATGTGGACATCGGCGCCAACACCACCATCGACCGCGGTGCGCTGGCCGACACCATCATCGAAGACGGCGTCAAGCTGGACAACCAGATCCAGATCGGCCACAACTGCCACATCGGCGCCCACACGGCCATGGCCGGGTGCACCGGCGTGGCCGGCAGCGCCAAGATCGGCAAGTACTGCACCTTCGGCGGCGCGTCGATGGTGCTGGGCCATCTGACCATCGTCGATCGCGTGCACGTGGGGTCTGCTTCCATGGTATCGCGCTCGATCCTGGAACCGGGCCAGTACACCGGCTTTTATCCGCTGGCGAAAAACGCCGAGTGGGAAAAGTCGGCCGCCATCGTGCGCAACCTGCCGGGCATGCGCGAGAAAATCCGCGCGCTCGAAAAAATTATCAAGACCAATAAAGAAAACGAAGAATCATGACCACTACTCAGCCCGACACCTCCAAGACCATGGACATCTGCGAGATCAAGTCCTACCTGCCGCACCGCTACCCGCTGCTGCTGGTGGACCGCGTGCTCGCGTACGAAGAGGGCAAGTCTATCACCGCGATCAAGAACGTCACCGTCAACGAAGAATTCTTCAATGGCCACTTCCCGCACAAGCCGGTCATGCCGGGCGTGCTGATGATCGAAGCGATGGCGCAAACCGCTGCGCTGCTGTCGTTCAAGACCATGGGCATCAAGCCTGACGAAAGCTCGGTGGTGTACTTCGTCGGTATCGACGGCGCGCGCTTCAAGCGTCCGGTCGGTCCTGGCGACCAGCTGAAAATGGACGTCGAAATCCTGCGCAATGCGCGCGGCATCTGGAAATACAAGGCCGTGGGCACCGTCGATGGCCAGGTAGCGGTGGAAGCGGAACTGATGTGCACCATCCGCAGCGTTGCGGACGCCAGCCAGCCTGCGGGGCAGTAATCATGGGTACCATCCACGCTACCGCAGTCATCGATCCGAAAGCGCAGCTCGATAGCAGCGTCGACGTCGGCGCGTACACGGTCATCGGACCGCACGTGCAAATCGACGCCGGCACCGTGGTCGGCCCGCACGTGGTGATCGAAGGCCATACCACCATTGGCCGCGACAACAAACTGTTCCAGTTCTCGTCGATTGGCGCTGCGCCGCAGGATAAAAAATGGGCCGGCGAACCGACCCGTTTGACCATAGGCGACCGCAACACGATCCGCGAATTCTGCACGTTCAACACCGGCACGGTGCAGGACAAGGGCGTAACCTCGCTCGGCAACGACAACTGGATCTCGGCCTATGTGCACCTGGCGCACGACTGCCAGGTGGGCAGCAACACGATCTTCTCGAACAACGCGCAGATCGCCGGTCACGTGGAAATCGGCGACTGGGTGATCATGAGCGGTTTTGCCAACGTTCACCAGTTCTGCAAGATCGGCGCCCATGCGTTCGTGGGCATGAGCACCAGCCTGACGCAGGATGTGCCGCCGTTCGTGCTGTTGAACGGTAACCCGGCGCAGGCGCACGGCGTCAATATCGAAGGCCTCAAGCGCCGTGGTTTTACGCGCGAAGAGATCAACGGTATCCGCACTGCCTACAAGCTGCTGTATCGCTCGGGGCTCACGCTGGAAGAAGCCAAGGCCGCGCTGCGGGCCGAAGAAGAGGCCACGCCCGGTGCGGCGGTCCATATCCGCGCCATGCGCGAATTCCTCGATACGGCGTCGCGTGGCATCGTCCGCTGACAAGCTGTCGCTGGCGATGGTCGCCGGGGAACCATCGGGCGACCTGTTGGCCGCCCGTTTGCTTTCCGGCCTCAAGCCGCACCTGCCCGGTGTGCGCCTGCACGGCATCGGCGGCGAGCACATGATCGCCCAGGGTTTCGAGTCGCACGTGCCGATGGACAAGCTGACCGTGCGCGGCCTGCTGGCCGTGATCCCGCGCTACCGCGAAATCAAGAGCATCCAGAACCAGCTGCGCGACCAGTTGCTGGCCGACCGGCCCGCCGCCTTCATTGGCGCCGACTACCCGGGCTTCAATCTGGGACTGGAAGAGCAGCTCAAGGCGGCGGGCATCCCCACCATCCACTACATCGGGCCGCAGATCTGGGCCTGGCGCGGTGGCCGTATCAAGAAGATCGTGCGCGCGGTGTCGCACATGCTGGTGGTGTTCCCGTTCGAGGAAGAGATTTATCGCCAGGCGGGCGTGCCGGTCAGCTACGTGGGCCATCCGCTGGCGGAAGTGATCCCGATGGTGCCGGACGAGGCGGGGGCGCGCGCCAAACTCGGTTTGCCGCAGGACGCCAACGTGGTCACCATCATGCCCGGCAGCCGTATGTCCGAGCTCAAATACAATACCGTGGCTTTCGTGCAGGCGGCCAAACTGCTCAAGCAGCGCGACCGCTCGCTGCGGTTCGTGGCGCCGATGGCGGGCGAGCGCCAGCGCCAGTATTTCCTGGAACTGGTGGCGCAGGCCGGCCTGCAGGACGTGGAGATCGACCTGCTCGACGGCCAGTCGCACACGGCGATTGCCGCCGGCGACGCAGTGCTGGTGGCCTCGGGCACGGCGTCGCTGGAAGTGGCGCTGTTCAAAAAGCCGATGGTGATCGCCTATAAAATGATGGCGCTGGAATGGCAGATCTTGCGCCACTTCGGCTACCAGCCGTGGGTGGGCCTGCCCAATATCCTGGCGCGCGAGTTCCTGGTGCCCGAGATGCTGCAGGACGCCGCCAACCCGCAGGCGCTGGCCGACGCCATGTGGCAGCAACTGTCCGACGCGCCGCACCGGCTGCGCCTGGCTCAGCGCTTCACCGATATGCATCACAGTCTGCTGCGCAACAGCGCGGTGGAAAGTGCGGCGGCGGTGTTGAAGGTGATCGGCCGTGGTTAGCCATTTAGATGAATAAGTGAAGTAAAACGTGAAAAATCCGAATCCCGGCCTGTTCGACGACCTCCCGAACTCCCCCGACGAAATCATTTGCGGGGTGGATGAAGCCGGCCGTGGCCCGCTGGCTGGCCCGGTGTTTGCCGCTGCCGTCATTCTCGACCCGGACCGCCCGATCCTCGGCTTGCGCGACTCGAAAAAGCTCACCGAAGCCAAGCGCGACCTGCTGGCGCCGGTGATCAAGTCGCAGGCGCTGGCCTGGGCCATCGCCCAGGCGTCGGAAGACGAGATCGACCAGCTGAATATCCTGCAAGCGTCGATGCTGGCCATGCGCCGCGCCGTGGAAGCGCTGTCCACCGTGCCCACCCTGGCCCTGATCGATGGCAACCGCTGCCCGGTGATGCAGATCCAGTCGATCGCCGTCATCGGCGGCGACGACAAGGTCGATGCCATTTCGGCCGCATCGATCCTGGCCAAGACTGCGCGCGACGCCGCCCTGGTCGAACTGCACGCGCAGTACCCGCATTACTGCTTCGACCAGCACAAGGGCTACGGCACCGCGCTGCACCTGGCGCGCCTGCGCGAGCATGGCGCGTCGCCGGTGCACCGCCGCTCGTTCGCACCTGTGCGCGCCGTGCTGCTCAAGGTGGGCGCATGAAGACGATTACCTCGCGCGACAACGCGCAGTACAAGGATCTGGTCAAACTGGCCGGCAGCGCCCAGGCGCGCCGCAAGTCGGGCCGCACGCTGCTCGACGGCGTGCACCTGTGCCAGTCGTACCTGCAATTGCGCGGCGCGCCCGAGCAGTGCGTGGTCAGCGAAACCGCGCTGCACAACCCGGAAGTGATGGACATTGTCGGCGGCCTCGAAGCGCAACACGCGCACGTGCTGGCCTTGCCAGATGCGCTCTACAATGCGATCAGCCAGGTGGAACACGGCGTGGGCGTGATGTTCCTGATCCCCACGCCGCAGCGCGCGGTGACCGGACCGTTGCAGGTGTCGGCAGTGCTGCTCGACGGCGTGCAGGACCCCGGCAACGTCGGCTCGATCCTGCGCAGCGCGGCAGCCGCTGGCATTACGCAAGTGTATTGCAGCGCCGGCACCGCGTTCTGCTGGTCGCCCAAGGTGCTGCGCGCGGCCATGGGTGCTCACTTCGTGCTTGATATCTTCGAGAACGTCGATCTGCCAGCTTTGGTAGCGAATTCGCAGGTGGTGTCGCTGGCCACCAGCGGCTATGCCACCCAGCGCCTGTATGATGTGAACCTGCGCCAGCCGGTGGCGTGGCTGTTCGGCCACGAAGGGCAGGGCGTGGCGCACGATTTATTGGCACTCGCTTCGCACCAGGTAGTCATTCCCCATGCGGGCCAGGTGGAGTCGCTCAACGTTGCAGCTTGCGCAGCAGTATGCTTTTTCGAACAACTCAGGCAGAATCAGGGCTAGGCAGTTTCCACCGGAGCGGTTATGGATATCGGGCAGTTGCACTTTCTGGTCGCAGAAGGAGACGTCGCGCAGCGCCGCGTGCTGGTCGATATCCTGCAACGCACGGGGGCGCTCCAGATTACCGAGGCGCCAGACGGCGACACCGCGCTGCGCTGCTTGGGCCTGCGCTACCAGCCGGCCGTCAACATCATCATTCTCGACTTGCAGGTGCCCGGCATCGACGCGCTGGAAGTCATCCGCCGCATGGGCGACCTGCAAAGCCGCGCGGGGCTGATCATCTTCGGCTCGCAAACCAATTCCGTGCTGTTCTCGATCGAATCGATGGCCGACGCTTTCGGCCTCGACGTGCTGGGCGTGATGACCAAGCCGCTGATCGCGGGACGGCTGGAAGCGGTGATCGCCGCCCACCTGAAACCGCCCGAAATGCGGCGCGAGCGCGTGCCCACGCTGTCGTTCGCGGAGGTGGGCAATGGGCTCAATAACAACGAATTCGCACCGCATTTCCAGCCCAAGATCGAACTGGAAACCGGCCGGGTAAAAGGCCTGGAGATGTTTGCACGCTGGCGCCATCCGCGTTATGGCCTGCTCGGTCCCGCGTCGTTCATGCCGGCGCTGGTGGAAAACCACCGCATCGACTTCCTCGACTGGGCGCTGATCGAAAAATCGGTGCAGGCCTGCCGCCGCCTGCACGACGACGGCATTCCGATTTCGTTCTCGGTCAACGTCGATCCCAGCACGCTGGCGCACCCGCAGTTCATGGAGCAGATCGACGCCTGCCTGGAACGCCACCGCATCATGCCCGACTATCTCACCTTCGAGATGACGGAAAAGGCGGTGCTCACCACCACGCCGCACTTCCTGGAGCGGCTGCTGCGGTTGCGCATGAAGGGGTTCGGCCTGGCCATCGACGACTACGGCACGGGGCTGATCAACCTGCAACTGCTGGCGCGGGTGCCGTTCTCGGAACTGAAAATCGACCGCGGTTTCGTCGATGGCGCGTTCCGCAAGCCGGCGATTGCCACCGTACTGCGCTCGTGCCTGGGCCTGTCGCGCAGCCTGGAGCGGCGTTCGGTGGCTGTGGGGGTCGAGACCAAGCAGGATTGGGATTTCCTGCAGGGGCTGGGCTGCACGTATGCCCAGGGCTATTACATCGCCAAGCCGATGCCGGTCGAGGAGTTCCCCGACTGGTTATCGGATTGGCGCCACTTTTTTTAGGCGTTTTTCTGCGGCATTCCTGTTCTCCCCGCGCTTGAGCGACATCAAGCGGCGTCATCCCAAGACTCTCAAACTCGACTTCAGCCCGCCATTCGGAGCGGGTATTGAACAGGAGTCGAGACATGGCCAAACGCAAAAGCAATGGCGGCGACGTGGACGGCGCCGGTTCCATCCTGAGCACCTTGGGCGGCCCGTCGAAGGCGCCGCGCCCGTCGCGCCTCGGCCCGCCCAACCCCATCGCCAGCCAGTTGATCGAGAAGGTCGTCAGCGACGCCCAACTGGCCGCCGACATGCCCTACAACCCCACCAAGGCGCTCGAATACGGCGATGCCGCCTGGGTGCCGCACGAGGGCGATACGGAGACGCCCACGTCGCCGCTGGCCACGGCCAGCACCAGCACCGAGACCGTGGCCTCACCCAAGGTGGGTGCCGGCCAGCCGGACCTCGGCGACAATCCGCTCGACGGCCCGCTCGACCGGGTGCGGGTGGACGATACCGGCCGCATGCTGACCACCAACCAGGCGGTGCGCGTGGCCGACAACCAGAACAGCCTCAAGGCCGGCCTGCGCGGTCCCACCCTGATGGAAGATTTTATTCTGCGCGAAAAAATCACGCACTTCGACCATGAGCGCATACCGGAGCGCGTGGTGCACGCGCGCGGCTCGGCCGCCCACGGCTATTTCGAGAGCTACGGCGACCAGAGTGCCATCACCCGCGCCGCGCTGTTCGGCGCGACGGGTAAACGCACACCGGTATTCGTACGGTTTTCCACTGTGGCCGGCGAGCGCGGTTCTGCCGACACGGTGCGCGACGTGCGCGGCTTCGCCGTCAAGTTTTATACGGAAGACGGCAACTGGGACCTGGTAGGGAACAACATCCCGGTGTTCTTCATCCAGGATGCGATGAAATTCCCGGACCTGATCCACGCGGTGAAACCCGAACCGCACCACGGCATGCCGCAGGCTTCGAGCGCGCACGACACGTTCTGGGATTTCGCCTCGCTCAGCCCCGAAATCGTTCACATGCTGCTGTGGCACACGTCGGACCGGGCCATTCCGCGCAGCTACCGCATGATGCAGGGCTTCGGCGTGCACACGTTCCGGCTGGTGAATGCGCACGGCACGTCGGTGTTTTGCAAGTTCCACTGGTCGCCGATGGCCGGCACCCATGCGCTGGTGTGGGACGAGGCAGTGCGCCTGGCGGCGGCCGATCCCGATTACCACCGGCGCGATCTGTGGGAAGCGATCGACAGCGGCCAGTTTCCCGCGTGGGAGCTGGGCCTGCAAGTGTTTTCCGAAGCGCAGGCCGCGCGCTTCCCGTTCGACATCCTCGACCCTACCAAGCTGGTGCCGGAAGCGCTGGTGCCGCTGCGCACCGTGGGCAAGCTGGTCCTCAATCGCAACCCCGATAATTTCTTTGCCGAGACCGAGCAGGTGGCATTTTGCGCCGCCCACGTGGTGCCCGGCATCGACTTCACCAACGATCCGCTGCTGCAAGGCCGCTTGCACTCGTACGTCGATACCCAGATCTCGCGCCTCGGCGGTGCCAACTTCCACGAGATTCCGATCAACACGCCGGTGGCGCCCATTCACAACAACCAGCGCGACGGCATGCACCGCCAGCAGATCAACCGGGGCCGGGTCAACTACGAACCGAATTCGCTGGCCGGCGGCTGCCCGTTCCAGGCCGGCGTGCGCGGTTTTGTCAGCGTGCCGGAAGCGTCCCACGGCAACGAGGTGCGCGGCAAGCCGGAACTGTTCGCCGACCATTATTCGCAGGCGCGCCTGTTCTGGATCAGCCAGACACCGGTCGAGCAGGACCACATCGTGCAGGCGTTCCGGTTCGAGCTGACGCGGGTGCAGACCCCGGCAGTGCGCAAGCGGGTGCTGGCGGCGCTGGTCAATGTCGATAATGGGCTGGCCGCGCGCGTAGCCGCCAGCCTGGGCATGGACGTGCCGGACCCGTTGCCGCCGGCCACCAACCGCCCGCCATACCCGTATCCGCCATCGCCGCCGCTGTCGTTGTTCCACCGCCCCGGCAACGTGGGCGTGGCCACGCGCCGGGTAGCGCTGCTGGTGGCGCCGGGCGTCGATGGTCCGCAAACGCGCAAGCTGTATGCGGCATTGCTGGACCTGGGCGCGGCGCCGCGCCTGGTGGGCGAACAAATCGGTAAGATCGCCGCCAGCGAAGACGCGCCGCTGGACGTGGAAATCAGTTTCGAGGCGGGACCATCGGTGCTGTTCGACGCGGTGATCGTGCCCGATTATCCCGAGGGAGAGTGCGCGCTGTCACGCGATGCACGCGTGCTGGAATTTTTGAAGCTGCAGTTCCGGCACCTGAAGCCGATGCTGGCGATAGGGGGCGGCGCGGTGTTACTGCGTACCGCGCATATACCCGACCGGCTGCCAGACGGCGCGCCGGATCCCGGCGTAATCGTCGCCGATACCTGCGACCTGGCCGATGCGTTGGCGCAGTTCGTCGCGGTGCTGGCGCGGCACCGCGTGTACGCCCGCGACACCGATCCCCCAAGGGTTTAAGGAGCGCCCGAGGAAGCGTGCGGAGCAAGGCGCCGCCACGAAGACAGTACAACTCGTACGGCCGGGAGCGGCAACGCCGCCATGAAGCTTTTCCGGCGCTCCTAGTATTCGCGGCGGTCCGGCTTGATCTCTTGCAAAATCGTCGTCGAGATTTCCTCGATCGACTTGGTAGTGGAAGACAGCCAGCGTATCCCTTCGCGCTTCATCATGGTTTCCGCCTCGTTCACCTCGTACCGGCAATTCTCGATCGACGCGTACTTGCTGCCCGCTCGGCGCTCGTTGCGAATCTCGCTCAGGCGTTCCGGCGTGATCGTCAGCCCGAAAATCTTCGACTTGAACTCGTACAGCGACGATGGCAGGCGGCCGCGTTCGAAATCGTCGGGGATCAGCGGGTAGTTGGCCGCCTTGATCCCGTACTGCATCGCTAAGTACAAGCTGGTGGGCGTCTTGCCCGAGCGCGATACGCCGACCAGGATGATGTCGGCCGAGGACAGGTTCTTGTGCGACTGGCCGTCGTCGTGGGCCAGCGAGAAGTTGATCGCCTCGATGCGGTTTTTGTACTCCTCGCTGTCGACGATATTGTGCGAACGGCCGATGGTGTGCGTCGATTTGACGTTCAACTCCTGTTCCAGCGGCGCCACGAAGGTCTGGAACAAGTCCATGTACATGCCCTTGCAGCGGCGGATCACATCCGACAGTTCGGTCTGCACCAGAGTGGAAAAAATGATCGGGCGCTGACCGTCGGTCACAAACGCCTCGTTGATCTTGCGCGCGGCGTCGTGCGCCTTGTCGAGCGTATCGATGAACGGCAGCCGGATCTGGCGGAAGCGCAGTTCGAACTGGGTCAGCACCGAGTGACCGAAGGTTTCAGCCGTGATGCCGGTGCCGTCGGAGACGAAGAACACCGTGCGTGATGCGGTGGGAAAGGAGGTTCGTTGTTCTTGTGTCATGTATTTTTCTGCCGGTGGTGTTCAGGAATCGTCAATTGTCGTTACAGGCTGTAGAATGGTTGCCAATAGCATGATTGTGGTGCACGACGACCAGAATAACAAGAACAAGCAAAACGGAGACGTCTGCACCCGGCTGAAAGATTTCTATCATCAAAAAGGTGTTTTTTATGTCTAACGCAGCATTGAAGGAGCAGGCAGGCGAAGCGGTTTACGTCGCATCGTTCGAGAATTTACGCATGACCGACGTCGAGTCCGTCGGCGGCAAGAACGCGTCCCTGGGCGAAATGATCAGCCAGCTGGCTGGCGCCGGCGTGCGTGTGCCTGGTGGCTTTGCCACCACGGCGCAGGCATTCCGCGACTTCCTCGAACACAGCGTCGACGGCGGCAAGCCGCTGGCCGAACGCATCGCCAATCGTCTGGCCGACCTGAATATCGACGACGTGCGCGCCCTGGCGCAAGCGGGCGCCGAAATTCGCGGCTGGATTGTCGAAACCCCGTTCCAGCCACGCCTGCAGGCCGACATCACGGCCTTCTACGAGCGCCTGGTCGCCGACTCCACCACCGAAATGTCGTTTGCCGTGCGTTCTTCGGCTACCGCCGAAGACTTGCCCGACGCGTCGTTCGCCGGTCAGCAGGAATCGTTCTTGAACGTGGTCGGCATCGACAACGTGCTCGAAGCGATGAAGCACGTGTTCGCATCGCTGTACAACGACCGCGCCATTTCGTACCGCGTCCACAAAGGCTTTACCCACGCCGAAGTGGCGTTGTCGGCCGGCGTGCAGCGCATGGTCCGTTCCGACCTGGGCGCCGCTGGCGTGATGTTTACCATCGATACCGAATCGGGCTTCAAGGACGTGGTGTTCGTTACCTCGAGCTATGGCCTGGGCGAAACCGTGGTGCAGGGCGCCGTCAACCCGGACGAATTCTATGTCCACAAGCCAATGCTGGAAAAAGGCAAATCGCCTGTTATCCGCCGCAACATCGGCTCCAAGCTGATCAAGATGGAATTCACCAACGAGGCCAAGGCCGGCCGTTCGGTGAAAACCGTCGATGTTCCGGTGGAACTGCGCAACCGCTACTCGCTCAACGACACCGAAGTGGTGGAGCTGGCCAAGTACGCCGTCATCATCGAAAACCACTACGGCCGTCCGATGGACATCGAGTGGGGCAAGGATGGCCGCGACGGCAAACTGTACATCCTGCAAGCGCGTCCTGAAACCGTCAAATCGCAGCAGAAAGCGACCGACGTGCAGCAGCGCTTCAAGCTGAAATCGACCGGCACCGTGCTGACGTCCGGCCGCGCCATCGGCCAGAAAATCGGCGCCGGCCCGGTGCGCGTGATTACCGACCCGTCGGAAATGGAACGCGTGCAGCCCGGCGACGTGCTGGTGGCCGACATGACCGACCCGAACTGGGAACCGGTCATGAAACGCGCTTCGGCCATCGTCACCAACCGTGGCGGCCGTACCTGCCACGCGGCGATCATCGCCCGTGAACTGGGCGTGCCGGCAGTCGTCGGTTGCGGCGACGCGACCGAAGTGCTCAAGGACGGCACCTTTGTGACCGTGTCGTGCGCCGAAGGCGACGAAGGCAAGATCTACGACGGCCTGCTGGAAACCGAAGTTTCGGAAGTGCAGCGCGGCGAATTGCCCAAACTGCCGACCAAGATCATGCTCAACGTCGGCAATCCGCAACTGGCGTTCGACTTCCAGTCCGTGCCGAACGCCGGCGTGGGCCTGGCCCGCCTCGAGTTCATCATCAATAACAATATTGGTGTGCACCCGAAAGCGATCCTGGAATACCCGAACATCGACGCCGACCTGAAAAAGGCTGTGGAATCGGTCGCCCGCGGCCACGCATCGCCGAAAGCGTTCTACGTGGACAAGCTGGCCGAAGGTATCGCCACCATCGCTGCCGCGTTCTGGCCTAAAAAAGTCATCGTGCGCATGTCGGACTTCAAGTCCAACGAGTACAAGAAGCTGATCGGCGGTTCGCGTTACGAGCCGGACGAAGAAAACCCGATGCTGGGCTTCCGTGGCGCTGCGCGCTACCTGGCCGAAGACTTCGCGGGTGCCTTCGAAATGGAATGCCTGGCCATGAAGCGCGTGCGCAACGACATGGGCCTGACCAACGTCGAGATCATGGTGCCGTTCGTGCGCACCCTGGGCCAGGCTGAAAAAGTCGTTAACCTGCTGGCCAAAAACGGCCTGGTACGCGGCGAAAACGACCTGCGCCTGATCATGATGTGCGAAGTGCCATCGAACGCGATTTTGGCCGACCAGTTCCTCGAGTTCTTCGACGGCTTCTCGATCGGTTCCAACGACCTGACCCAGCTGACCCTGGGCCTGGACCGCGATTCCGGCATGGCGCTGCTCGCTGCCGACTTCGACGAGCGCGATCCGGCCGTCAAAGCGTTGCTGTCGCTGGCCATCAAGGCCTGCCGCGAAAAGGGCAAGTACATCGGTATTTGCGGCCAAGGTCCTTCCGACCACCCGGACTTCGCCGTGTGGCTGATGGAGCAGGGCATCGAATCGATGTCGCTGAACCCGGACTCGGTGATCGACACGTGGCAGAAGCTGGCAAGCCTGCAACCTAAATAAAAAGTTGACGCAAGACAAAAATCGTTTAGACTGGAGTTAATGAATTTAGTAGCCTTTTACTCCACAAAAAACGTTCTTGCATCCAAGACCCTCGTGGCCCATATTGGGCTCCGGGGGTCTTTGTATTTGAAAATAGCTCACGAGAGGAGGAGACATCATGGCTGACTGGAGTTTCTGGTTGATCGCCGCCGGCGTTGCGGTAACTGTCGAACTGTTCATCGGCACGTTCTACCTGCTGATGATCGCCATCGGCCTGGTGTTCGGCGCGCTCGCTGCCGCCATCGGGCTGGCGCTGCCGATCCAGACCATGGTGGCCGCCATCGTCGGCGTGGCCGCGACCATCGGCTTGCGCCGCAGCCGCTACGGCAGGATGGGCACCCGCGTGGAAGCCGAGCGCGACCCCAATGTGAACCTCGATATCGGCCAGACCGTTACCGTGCCGGCCTGGCAGGACGGCGTGGCGCGTGTGATGTATCGCGGCGCGCTGTGGGACGTGGAGCTCGACCGCACGGCAACTGGTGCTTCGGCCCCGGCGCCGGGCCAGTACATCATCCGCGAAGTGCGCGGCAGCCGCCTGATTGTCGCGGCTTAATCAATTTCAAACGAAGGAGACCTGGATGGATATCAGTTTCGGCAATGTGACCCTGGTGCTGTTTGTGCTGGCGTTGGTGTTTGTGTTCAAGACCATCAACGTGGTGCCACAGCAGCATGCGTGGGTGGTGGAGCGGCTCGGCAAATACCATGCGACGCTGGGCCCTGGCCTCAATATCGTGATCCCGTTTGTTGATCGCATCGCCTACAAGCACGTGTTGAAGGAGATTCCGCTCGACGTGCCGCCGCAGGTTTGCATCACCAAGGACAACACGCAGTTGCAGGTGGACGGCATCCTGTACTTCCAGGTCACCGACGCCATGCGCGCCTCGTACGGTTCGTCCAACTACATCGCCGCCATCACGCAGCTGGCGCAAACCACGCTGCGCTCGGTGATCGGCCGCATGGAGCTCGATAAAACCTTCGAGGAACGCGACCATATCAACACCACTATCGTCAACGCCATCGACGAATCGGCTGCCAACTGGGGCGTGAAAGTGCTGCGCTACGAGATCAAGGACCTGACGCCGCCGGCGGAAATCCTGCACGCGATGCAGGCGCAGATTACCGCCGAACGCGAAAAGCGCGCGCTGATTGCCGCCTCGGAAGGCCGCAAGCAGGAGCAGATCAACATCGCCAACGGCGAACGCGAAGCGCAGATCGCCCGCTCCGAAGGCGACAAGCAGGCCGCCATTAACCGCGCCGAGGGCGAGGCGGCAGCCATCGTCGCGCTGGCCGAAGCCAACGCCAATGCGCTGCGCCAGGTGGGTTCGGCGATCCGCGATCCGGGCGGCGAAGACGCGGTGAACCTGAAGGTGGCCGAGCAGTACGTGGAGGCGTTCGGCAAGCTGGCCAAGACCAACAATTCCATCATCGTGCCGGCCAACCTGGGCGACATCAGCGGCTTGATCGCTACCGCGATGCAGGTCGTCAAATCACAAAAAGACGTGCCGCTGGTCAAACCGGTGCGGCCATAATTTAGCAGGAGCAGGACATGGGTACATGGGCGGTAGACGCTTTCGGCAATGACTTCGCCCAGGACTGGGCCGAGGATCTGCACGAGACGACCAATATGGACGCCATCGAGAACACGCTCGATACGGCGTTGGCAGGCGCTGACGCCGGTGGCGAACTCGAAGCGCCGCTGGCGGCCGAAGCGCTGGCGGCGATCGAAGTGCTGGCGCGGCTGCAAGGCAAGGGCGGCGCTCGCACCGAGGACAGCGCGGCCATCGACGAATGGGTGGATGCGCGCAAGGAAAAAGCGAAAGGTGCGGTCAAGCCGCGCACCGACCTCGCCGCCAAGGCGCAGCAGGCATTGGCGCGCATCGTGTCCGAACAGTCGGAGCTGCGCCAGCTATGGGAAGAGAGTGAGCATTACGCCGAGTGGTGCGCTTCGGTGGACGACCTGGCGGCGCGCCTGGGGTAAGGAGCGTGGCCATGCTTTGTCCAGCAGACGATACGCCGTTAGCGGCCAGCGCCTCCAACGGCTACGAAGTACATCGTTGCCCGCAATGCCTGGGCGTGGCGGTCGCGGGCAATGTGCTGCCCGCAGTTCGCGCCTACGCGGCGCTGGAACTGCACAAGCAACCGGACCAGCCAGCGCACGTACGGCCCTGTCCCCGCGACGGCAAGATGATGAAATCGCTGCGCTTCAAGGGTGTCTCGATGGACGTCTGTCCCGAATGCCGGGGCCTGTGGCTCGAAGCCGGGAAGTTGCCCCGCTTGCTGGACCTGGCCCACGTCGCGCAGCCGGTGAACCTGGGCCGCCTGGCAGACGGCACGGAAATACGGCGTGAAAGGTCAACGCTCAACCTGGTCGACAAGGTGGAAGGTATCTGGTTGCTTGGTGATCTTGCCGGCTTGTTGTTCAAATTTTGGAAATAAACATCTCTCAAGGTCATCATGGCGACTGACTGGCTTTTCTACTGGGCGACACTGCCATTCGGGCTGATCCTCATCGGTATCGCGGTAGCGCTGCCCTGGTGGCTCTGGCGCTGGTTGCTCGGTCCGGAATATGACCGCATCGGCGTGATGCCGTATGCGGCAGGCTACCTGGCGGCGCTCGCCGGGCTGTTGGTCGTCAGCTTCGGCTATGCCTATCATGACTTCACCGGCTTGCCAGCGGACGGTGTATTCGCGCAAACCAAGTGGTGGACCTTCGTGCCTGGCCGGGGCATTTACATGATGGTACTGTCGCTGCTGTTTGTCTTGCCTTTGCTTGCACTGGTCGGCGTTCCCGTGGCAGCGGTGCTGATACGCCGTCATTGGTTCAACTTCCGGACGGTACTTGCCGTCGTGGCGATTGTGTCGTCAGCGATGACGTACCTGATGTGGTCGACGCCACCAAACAACTGGTCAAAAGCACATCCGCTAGAGTGGTTCACCATTGTGTTGACTGGAGTGTTGCCCGGGACGCTGATGGTCGCCTTGCCGTTCCTGCTCGCAATTCAATACGCGGTGCGTCTTCGGTGCGCAGGAAATGCTGAAGCGGGATAGTGCCGACTATCTGGATACAAAAAATCGATAGGCGTGAGGAGCATTGGACGATGCTGCCGGAGCGGTTTTTATTTCATCTGTCAAAGAAAATATCATGAGCTTCGCATCCAGGTGCTGCGGCATATTGCTCCTTCTATTGTTGGCCTGTTCGAAAAGTGAGCCGGCAAATACCATCGAAGAAATTGAGCTGGTTGACGGTGCACTTACCCGAAAATTTCTGATCCCATCGACGGTCAAGTCGGAAACTTCAGTGCCTTCAATGCTGAATTTTTCACTCCAATATCCCGGCATGGCGGCACGCAATTGGCGCGATGCTCCTCGTGCGGACGAGATAAGGGGCCAGATAATGCTTGGACGCGGGCAAGGCCGTACCGAATGGCTGGTTGCGAACGCTGCAAGTAAAATCGATACCACCAAGCCGGGCCGTCTTTATCGAGATGGCACGTCGGAAGGTTTCGACATCTACCGTGGCATGCTGAACAAGAAAACGATGAAGCCCGAATCGACGCTGTACGTCTTTCGTGACGTAGATGGTCATTTAGTAGGAGTGAACGATCCTGGAAGCTGGAGCGTGAACTATGTCGCATGGACCAAAATCGATCTCGACATGGAGATTCGGTACCATATCGCCAAGCCGCTGGGGAACGATTTCGTGACGATCAATCGCGCAGTAAAGAAGTTTGTTCGCTCGCTTATCAAGCAGTAAGCCGAGCGTGACATTCCCGGCGGTTCCAATTTTTATGACAAGGTAGTCACTATGAGCGACACACTGGTACTGAAAATTTCCGATAATTCCCGCGTCGAGCTGGAAGGGCAGAAAATGGCGTCCACTGCAGAGGTTGCGCAGGCGCTGGAAAAAATTATCCGTGACAGGCCCAATGTGGTCGTCTCCATCGAGGCAGACAAATCAGCACACTACGAAGCGATCGGCATGGCGATCTACGGCAGCACCCGGGCCGGATTCAGCGGTGAACGTTTGCGTGTAACGGTAGGCGGAAAGCCTTTACTGAGTGGTGAAGATAATGAAACGCGTTAACAAGTGGGTGGAAGCTATTTCCCTGCTCTTCATTGGACTGCTGATGTGCTACGGTTCGTGGGGCAAGGAGAGGGTGCTGCCGATCGGCGAGTTTACCCAGGTCGGCCTGGTTCTCTGTGCTGGCGCCGGTGTCTTATGGTATCGGACGCGGCAGGAAAAGCGGTTGCACGAGGATGTAGCGGGAGGTAAATAATTTTTTGAAGTGCTGTTATTCTTGCCGTGCTCACGCGGGCGGGAGCTCAGCGTACCAGTGCGCATAGGGCGTATTCTTGACCATGTGCCGGTTCAAATCCGGTGCGCCATCGGTCCACCACACGGGGCCACGTTCTCCGAGCCCATGCTTGGCCTGGTCCACCGCCGCGCGCGCTGCGCGTTCGCGCTGCTTGTCGCCAGTCTTGCGCGCGGCGCCGACTTCGCTCCGCGCCGCCATCAACTGCTTGACCAGCGCCTCGCGGCGTTCCGGCGCCAGGTCGGGATTGCTCAGCCTCCACAGTCTGCCCTTGACCACGAAGTAGCGTCCATCCGGCGTGTGCGGATGCGGGTCAGCGCTGGCCATGGCCGCTCCTAGAACGCATAACTCAAGCCCAGGCTCCACTGCCGTGGCGGATGCACCGGGTACATGGTGTAGCGGCGGCCGTCGTCCTGCACGTGTTCGCGGGCCAGTTGCAGCGTGTAGCGCCCGAAGGGAATGCCGATGCCGATACGGACGTCGTAGCGCGAGGAGGTGGGAATGCCGGGGAAGTAGCCGCCGCTGAGGTTGCGCAGCAGGCCGATATGGCCTACCAGGTTGAAGCGCGGGTGGACCGGGTAAAAGGTGTTGATCTCCCCGTACAGCACGCGCGCGTCGTAGCCGAGGTACTTGGGCGAGTAGTAGAGCCGGGTGCTGCCGCGCTCGAAACTGAGCCCGCCATAACATTCGCTGAAGTCGTTGTCGTGCGCCTGGGTGTAGGTGATGCGGCTGCAGCCGAGTTCCCAGCTGCCGCCCCCACGCAGGCGCTGCGCGTAGCCGGCGTAGCCTTGCAGCTTGTAGCCGTCGAGATCGCCGATGGTCATGGCGCTGGCAAATGCGCCGCCGTACCAGCCCCGGTCGGTATCGATGTTGACGGTGGCCTGCGGCACGGCGCCGCCCTGGCCAGGATTCTGGCCCCGGTAACGGTATTCCGATTGCACCGCTACGCTGCCGGTAATGTCGAGCTGGGCCGAAGCGCACGGCGCCAGCATCGCAATAAAGGGTAACAGTGCCAGTCCGCGCCAGGTCACGGCACGGGTGCGCGCTGGATGGCGGGAACAGGGCAGGTGCAACTGCATTGACGGATCAGGCGGGAAATGGTGGCGCATGCGTCGATATTAGCAGTCTTGACCATGTCGGCGGGTTGCAACATGGTGCGCAATTGTGTGGGCGAGGCGTCGGGCCGCAGCTCTTCGAGCAAGGCCAGCATGCCGGAAACGTGCGCCGCCGCGTACGAGCTGCCATTGACGAACGACCAGCGCGCGCCGGGCGAGGTGGTCGGGATGTCGTTGCCGGGCGCCAGCAGGCCGGACTCAGTGCCGCTCCTGGTGGCGGCAATTACGGTCGGCGCCGCGCCGGGGCGCGGCTGCGCAGCCACCGCCATCACGCCGCGATGGCTGGCGGGAAACGCCGGTCCGCTGTTTTGCGGATCGATGGCACCCACCACGCTGATGCCGCGCTCGAGTGCGACATCGAGCAGGCGGTCGAGCAGCTTGTCGGGCGGGCCGGACAGGCTCAGGTTAATGATTTTGGCGTTGTTGAGGATGGCATAGTTGAGCGCCTTGGACAGCGTAAAACTGTTGCAGCGGGTGCGCTGGAGATTGGTCTGCCAGCAGGCACGCAGTCCCATCAACTTCGCGCGCGGCGCCACGCCGACAATGCCGCCGTTGCCGCTGCGCGCGGCAATGATGCCGGCAACCGCCGTGCCGTGCAGCTCCGGCGGCGGCGGACCGGCATCGACAAAATTGGTGTTGACCGTGAGCTGGCCTGCCAGGTCGGGGTGTTCGCCATCGATGCCGCTATCGACCACGGCTACCCGCACTTCGCGGCCGGTGGCATGGCGGTGCAGGTCGGCCACGTGCCAGTAGCGGGCTGCTGGCTGCACCTGGTACAGGGCGTCGGCGGCATTGGCGGCGGCCGAATCGGGCACCAGCGCCATGCCGTCGAAGCGGGCCACGCTTTGCGCCCACTCCACCTGCGGATCGCGGCTCAGCTGTTCGATCAGCAGGTGCGGGTCGGCATGGTCGCCGTACTGCATCACGTAGCAGTCGATGCCGAGCAGCGACATGGCCCAGCCTTCGACCACCGTCAGACCGTGCTGGCGCGCCAGCGCTTCGGCGCGGCGGCGGCGCGCGCCGTTGCCGTTGTCGTCCATGTAGCGCCCGCCGTAGGTGGCGTCGGGGCGGTAGTGGGTGGCGGGCAGGCGCAGCATGACGAGCAGTTGGCGCTGGTTCGGATCGCCGGCGCTATCGGACTCCGTTTGGTCGGTGCTGCCGGCGGGCATCACGCCGACGTCGTCGCCGCCCGGAGCTCCGATGGCGCTGTCCTGGGCGACGCTGCGCCAGGCGTGCGCCGGCGCTGTCACGACTGTGGCGGTCAGCAACAGCGTGGCTGCTGCCAGTGCGGCAAAGCTGCGCGGCCAAAGGGCGCTGATTGTCGCTCGCCGGACGGCCAGTGCCAGCGCTGCCAGGAGGCGCGGCCGGCGCGCGTTTGCAGATGGCGGCCGGGAGACCGCCGCCGGCCCGAATAGCCAACGAGCGTTCATGGCGTACCGTTTTCGTCCAGCGCTTCCGCCAGGCGCACCGCCGGATCGTGACGCAGCGCCTCGAGCGCGCGCTGGCGCTCTGTGTCGGCTACCCGCAGCAGGTAGGCATCGGTGACGGTCGGGCCATCCACCACGCGCGCGCCATGGCGTTGCAGGATGCGGCGGAATTCGCGCTCGGTGGTCGCCGGCTCGAATATCACGACCAGGTTGCCGCCGGATGGCGCGGCGCCATTGCCTAAAGCGTGATACGCGGACAGGCTGGCGGTGTCCGCCGCGTCGGGACGCACCAGCAGCGCGGCCATGCCGACGATCACCACGCACTGGGCTGCAGCCGCCCAGCGCAGCCACGACGGCTCGTTGGCGGCGGCACGGCGCCACCACGGCAGCGCGGCACGCAGCGGCACGACGGCCGGGCTGGCGGCTGGCGATGCAGGTGGGCTGGTGTCGGTATCGCTGGCGTCGCCAGACTGATCCTGCGCGCCCAACTGCGGCATCAGGCGCGCCAGCGCCGCGTCCATGTCCAGTCCCGGTGGCAGGACGTCGTCGTCATTGGCGGCGGCCAGCAGCGCGCGTTCGCGCGCCAGATCTCGCCGGCAGGTGATGCAGTGTTGCAGGTGGCGCGCCACCCGACCGCTTTCGTCAGACGACAGCCTGTCTGCCGCATACCAGGGCAACAGCTCTTGTACCGCCTGGTGTTCCGGGCCCGATCCATCGATGTTGAAGACGCCCGCATTCATCGGTTGTTCTCTCTTTCGCTCCACAACACTTCCTTCAATTTCTGCCGCGCGTTGAACATGCGCGTTTTGACCGTATTGACCGGACAGGCGACGATGTCGGCGATGTCGCTATAGGCCATCTCGTGATAATACGTCAGCACCATGACCGCGCGCTGGGCCGCCGGCAGTGCGTCGAGCGCGTCTGCCACGGTTTGCTGCAACTGCTGGCGGTGCATATGCTGCTCGGGCTGCAGGCCGAGGTCATCTTCGTACAACGTGGCGTCGGACTGCAGCGGTTCATCGCTGGCGCGCAGGCCTTTCAGGGTCTTGCGGTAGGCGATCGCAAACACCCAGGTCGAGGGCTTGCACGTGCCGTCGAAGGTGGCGGCTTTTTGCCACACCACCAGCATGGTGTCGTTGATCACTTCCTCGATCAGCGGGGTGCTGCGCGTCATGCGTCCCACGAACCGCGTCAGCCGGGAAAAATACAGTTTATATAGTTTTTCAAACGCAGCGCGGTCCCCGCCCGCCACCCTGGCCAGCAGGCACTTCTCGTCGTTGTCACTGTGAGAGCCCGTCGACAGGCCCAGTTGATGCTGCATCAGCGATCCTCCTTGTTACCGTTGATACCTTGCCGCCTGCAAATGGTTCTACAAAACAGGAAATTATTTTTACGGGCGCATGGTAGCACTGTGCTTGTTCACGGCGGGCATAACTATTAAGATGACAACATGAAAAAAATCCTGCTGCCGGCCGTCATGGCCAGTTCCGCCCTGTTCGCCGCCGCGCCGGTTCACGCCGCGCCGCCGGCCGGCCAGGATGCCTTTGCCGGCGCCCAGGTGCGCGTCGATGTCGGTGGGCGCAAGCTTAATATGTATTGCCTGGGCAAGGGTTCGCCCACTGTGCTGTTCGAAGCGGATGCCGGCCGCGCCGGCTGGGACTGGTCAGCGGTGATGCCGCAGGTAGCGGCCCGCACCCGCGCCTGCGTGTACGACCGTGCCGGCATGGGCGCGAGCGATCCCATTATCCGCGCCGCCTCGGTTGGCAATGCCAGCCGCGACCTCGGTTTCCTGCTCAAGAACGCCAGGATCGAGGCGCCGCTGGTGCTCGTTGGCGTGGGCTTCGGCGCGCTGGTGGCGCAGCAGTATGCCTGGCGCTCGCGCGGCGCGGTCACCGGGCTGGTGCTGGTCGATGCGCTGCACGAAGATGCGTTGCCGTCCGGACGCGACATTCAGTTACAAGCAGCGCTGGGATGCCTGGCGGCGGCCGAGCAGGGCAGCATCGGACCAGGCTGCGCTTATCCTGCGGTTGCCTTCAACGGCGAGACTGGCCCGGCGCTAAAGCCGAAATATCCTATCGTCCAGAAGGAATGGGGGGGGGGACGGTACTGCTGCTCAAAGTACGGAATCGATGGATAGTGAGCAGTGCCAGCGTCTATGAGTATTAATTCGACCGTCAATCTACCAAGGCAAGCATTCATAAGAAATTATGAAAAGAATACTGATTGGAATATCGTTGCTTCTCACGAATGTCGTCGCAAGCGCGCAGCCAAATGCAGGCGCCGAGTGGTGGAGTTATCTGGCTACATACGACGCGGGACCGGGTTCCAATCGCCTTGACATGAGTCTGCGGAAAATTGCGCCCGTTGATCGCCCTAACCACTCGTCTGTTAATGCCCCCTTTTTTCTGCTGCGGGTAATTTTTTGCGAGCGCCTGCGGAACTACGATGGGCTTTGACGTGCGTCGCATCAAGCGCCGCACCGTCCCTATCTATCAGCCCGGCTTGTTCAGCTTGCGTTTGAAGAATCTTCAGCAATCGCTGCCATATGCCGTTACGCGACCAGCGTACGAATCTGTCGTAGCAGGTCTGCCAAGGACCGTATCGTGCTGGAACATCGCGCCACGGCGCACCCGTCCTCAAACGCCACAAGATACCGTTGATCACCCGCCGATGGTCAATATAGGCATGCCCACGATGCGGGTGAGGCGGCAAATGAGGGGAAAGCTGCCGCCATTGCTGTTCAGTTAAATCAGTTCGGCTCATCGCCGTATGACGTAAGCGCTCCACAAACCACAGGCTTGAAGGCTATTTTCGCCCCTTCGGCATCGGCACGTGTGTAATGCAATTGACGACGTTCATGGTCGATAACAGTACGTACTTATCGCTTTCGAGCGGGGTAACATTGGCGAGCCATTTTGCCGTCTCGTTGCTCACGTAGGCGAGTAAAGCAGGCTCTGGATGGCCGGTGGCGAATTGTTGTTGCGCTTGCTGAACCTGCGCGGGATGCATGCCGTCACTGAACTGAACGATGGCGCTATATCGGGCCGCGTGCCGATCCAATTCGTCCTCGGAAATTCGGGGCCACGGCAAGCCCGATTCCTTCATGGCCTGGAAGCAGACGAGCAGCAGGTTCAGGGCGAACTCGACCCTGTCCATCGGTACACCCATCCGTGGCAGGACGAGCACGGCGCCGAGCAAGGTCGGCTGCGTCTGGAACAGCTCATCGGCCAGCACCTCCTTTTGCGCCATGCTCATGGCCTGGACCGCCTCGATGGCGCGTGCGAGGATGGGTGTCGATATTCGGCTCATGCCTGTTCCTGATGGTGGGGCGCTGCGGCGCCGGCCATGGTGGTGGCGAAGTGCCAGGGCAGCAGCGCCTCGACTTGCTCGACAGTGCTGGCGGCCGGCAAGTCGCGCAGCACTTGGCACAGCCAAATGTAGGGCTCAACACCGTTGGCCTTGGCGGTCTGCACCAGCGAGTAGATCACAGCGCTGGCGTGTGCGCCGGCCGGGGTGTCGGCGAACAGCCAGACTTTGCGGCCCACCACAAAGGGCCGGATCGCGTTCTCGCAGCAGTTGTTGTCAATCGGCAGATCGCCGCGCTCGGTATAGCGCACCAACCTGGGCCAGTATTTGTCCAGGTAGGCCAGCACTTCGCCCAGCTTGGTCTGGCCTGCCACGGTCAGGTGTGCAGCGGCTGCAGCAAGGTCGCCGCGCCGATCACCCAGCGCGCCAGCGTCTGGCGTGGCACCACGGCGTGATGGCGCGCCAGCACGTGTTCGAAGCGCGCCAGCGGCAAGCCGTCGAGGAACTTGGCCACCAGCAGCATGGCCAGGAAGTTGGCGCTGGCATTGCTCTTCGCTAGCGGCTGGGGCGGCAGCGCCGCCGTGCGCGGCGCATGCGTGCCACCAGGGCAGGCGTAGCGGTTGCGAACATGGCGCAGCACCCTTACCCGCATCGGTACGATGTCGAGTTGCTCGCTGACTTCCTCGCCGATGACCACCATCGGCGTGCCGCAAGAGCAGGTGCGCTCCTGCCGGCCCGCGTCCGCAGCGGCTGGCGGCAACGGCGCCGTGTCCTGCGCCGCGCTACTCTGTTGCGCCAGGGCTTCGGCCTCGTCGAACAGATGACCCTGCGCGGCCACCTGTTCCGAACTGGCGCCATATAGCCGATGGCGCGCGAGCTTGGCTTGCTCGATCATCCGGATCAGGTAGGCATGGGCCGCACGGGTATCGGCCACTTGCGCCACGGCCGTCTGCAAGGCATCCTGGAACGCCTGTTGCTGGGTTTCTAACAGCGCGACCAGGCCGGCGACGTCGCCAGGCAGCTCGGCCGGCAAGGCCGGCACCGACCAGGCCAGCGGCGGCCGCGGCACCGCGACGGGCGGCACGTTGATGGTCGGATGGTCGGCAGTGGAAGGCATGGCGCATGTTAACAGCTCCCCTTACGAAACAGAAGAGAAATGCAGGGCCTTGTGCGGCGCGTGAGCCCACAGGTCGAAGCCGTCGAGCAGCCATTCCAGCTCTTGCCGCCCGACGCGCCCGGTGGCCTCCTGGCCGGTGCGCGGCCAAGCGAATTTCTCCGCCTCTAGGCCTTTCATCCAGAGGCAAAAGCCGTTGCGGTGCCAGTACAGCACCTTGCTCTTGGTACGCTGGCGGTTGATGAACACGTTGAGCGCCTGACCGAACGGATCGAACCCCAGCTCTTGCCCGACCAACACCGACAGGCCGTTGATCGATTTGCGGAAGTCGATCGGCGCCCGGCACAGGTGCACCTGCGTGATGGCGTAGCCAGGATGCATCAGCGTGCTTCTGCCACCGCGCCAGCGACGCAGGAGCGGCCACCTTGGCGCTTGCCATTGTGCTGCTGCTGTCCTGGCTTGGCGATATAGGGATATGTCAATGGTATATCCGGCGGCACATCCAAGTGCCGCCGCTATTGCTGCACATACACCAGGCTTGGCGTGCGGAGTCTCCTTGCCGATGGCCTACATCTTCCAGCGCAAACCAACCGACACCGAACGTCCGATCTGCAGCGTACCGAAGTTGGTGGTCTGGGCGTTACCCGCATTACCGAAGTGGTAGTACTGCTGCTGCATTTCGTTGGTCAGGTTGACGCCGCTGATATCGACCGACATGTTGTCGTTGATTTTGTACGATACCTGCATATCCACGCTCTTTTCCGGATGACGCCAGATACCGATCGGATTCGCGAACAGGGCGGCTTCGTTGGCGGCCAGGAAGCCGGAGCGCCATACATACGACAGGCGCGCGCTGACCGGGCCTTTTTCGTACGCCATGGTGGCGTTGTAGGACCGGTTGGACACGCCGAAGAACGGGGTCTCGAGCTGGGCGACGATTTCACCGGCGTCGTTAGCGTCGGGCACGTTCTGCGACGAGCTCAGTCGCGTAAAGCTGCCCTGGAATCCCAGGCCGTCCAGCAGGCTCGGTAACCCTTTCGGGAAGTAGATCAAGCCCAGCTCGACGCCTTTGATCGTGCCGTCCGAGGCGTTGACCGGCGAGTTGATCACGTAGTCATAGCCATTCGTGTGGTCGCCACCCGAGGTCGAGTTACGGAACGGGTCGTTCGCCGGATCGACGTGCACCTTGCGGCGCAAGCCCACGACCAGGCCGTCGATCTTGCGCTTGAACACTGTGCCATACAATGCGCTGTCCTTCTGGAAATACCACTCGGCTGTCAGGTCGAGGTTCTTGGAGCGCGTCGGTTTCAGGTCCGGATTGCCACCGCTGCCCGAGCCATAGCCTACCTTCGAGACGTCGTCGCCGAGTTGCAGGACCGGATTGAGATCACCGAAGTTCGGGCGGCGCAAGGTTTCGCCATAGTTCAAGCGCATCACAACGTCCTTGGCCGGATCGTACATCAGGGTCAGGCTGGGCAGGAACTTGCTGGTCGACTTGCTGGCGCTGGACGGGGTAACCGCCTTGGTGGTGGCATCGACCTTGTAGAACGTCATGTCGGTCTTGACCTTGACATAGCGCACCCCGAAATTACCGCGCAGGCGATGGCCGAACAGTTCGGATTGGGCGTTTCCCATCAAGAACAGGTTGCTGGTCTTTTCTTCGACCTCGAACGTCTTTTGCAGGCTGAGTTTGTCTGTTGTCAGGAAGTTCGGATCGGTCGCGTTGAACATCTTGCGCCAGTCGTCGATATGGTCGCGGATGTAGTACGCATTGGGCTCGACCCAGGAGCGGGGAACGTTCGAGATGTCGGTGCCGAAGTTCGAGTTGGTCGAGGCGTACTCGGAACCCAGCGAGGCAAGGTTGCGGTTCAAGGTGCCCGACTGGGTCCGGTTGGCCTCCGACGCCTTGCGGTCGTCGAAGCGTGCGCCGAAGTGGATCGTCTCCAGCGCGCCCCAGTCGGCGTCGAACACACCGGACAGATTGGCCGTCGCGGCGCTGCCCTTGTTGCGGTTGGCGTTATCGTAGAATTGTGCAACGTTCCACTTGGACGCGTTGGTCAGGTCGGCATTGTCGTTGAAGCTGAACGCCGTGTTGCCGCTGCCGGCATTGAAGTCGACATTGATGGAGGGCGCCACGCGATCGATGCGGGTGGCGGTAAATTCCGAATGATAGGTGCTGGATTGGTAGGCCACGTCACCTTCGAGCCGCAGGCGGTCGCCCACATTCCACTTGCCGTTCAGGGCATAAATGCGGGAGTCGGTTGCCGACGTGGTGTAGTCGCCGCTGTTGAAGCCATAGACATTATTGACGGTGCGGCTCTTGATGATGTTCGTTCCCGGGAACGTAGTAATGGTCGAGGCAGGATTGCTGCCCAGATCGCCCCACCAGTCGACAAAACTGAACAGCAAACGGTTGAAGGACTTGTCACGATAACCGTTGTACATCGATTCGAAGGTGTAGACCGAATCGCTGTTCGGCTTCCACTGCAAGGCGATATTGGCGGCAGGGCGCTCACGTTCGCCTTCAACGTCGCTCTGGAACACGGCGTCGCGCGCCAGGTAATACGGATACGCTTTGCCGTTGAAATCGAGTGTTGAACCTGCTGCGGACGGCAAGCCGGCATGGGTGCCAGGCTTCCAGATATTGGTGTCGGTAATGCGCTGCAGGGGCGTATAGCCGGGAGGGACCTCCGCAGCATTGGGACTGGTGAACGGCACCATGGCGCCCGGCGTCACACTCTCGTTGCGGTACTTGGTCCGGCTGGCCGACAGGTTGACCAGGGCGCCGACTTCACCGATGCCGGTTTCCCAGCGGTTGCTCAACATGGCGCTGAGCTGCGGGTTCGCCTTTTTAGCGGGGTCGAGATAAGTCTCACGCGCCAGGACCGACACTTTGGGGCCCTTGAAATCGAAAGGCCGCAGCGACTTGACGTCCACCTGGCCGGCGATGCCGGTGTCCAGCTGGCTGGCGTCGCGTGTCTTGTAGACGTCAATCTGGCGCACCAGGGTGGAGGGAATGTCCTGCAGCGCGACCTGGGTACCCGACGCAGTGAAAATACTGCGGCCGTTCCAGGTGGTCTGGACATCGGGCAGGCCGCGAATCGACAAGGTGCCGACTTCGCCGCCGGCGCGATTGGTGACCTGAATCCCCGTCACTCGCTGTAGCGCTTCTACAACATTGTTGTCAGGCAGCTTGCCGATATCTTCGGCAACGACCGATTCCACGACCTGATCACTGTTGCGCTTGATCGCCAAACTCTTGATCAGCGATGCCTTGACGCCGGTGACCACCACCGTATTTTCAGGCGTCTCGGTCGTGTCGGTAGTGGCTTGCGCCCACACGGAAGCGCTGCTCAGCACGCCAGCGCCCAGCAGTGTGGCGACCGACAGTTTCAAGTAGAGTGGGCGTGCGATGGCAGCCCCGATGCGTCCGCATTGGTTGTCCATAATGTCTCCTTTATGTAATTTTTTTAATGCAGTTTTAGCACTGCGTAAATCATCTTATGGAGACCTTAAATTGTGATCCAATCGTTTATTTTTGCTATCCGATATTGGTTTCAGTATCGCAGCTGCGCAATGCCGCGAACGCGTCGCGAAGCCGATCCGGCTCATCCTGCTATAAACCGTCCACGTGTAGGTGCAGCCGCCCCAGCAAAGCCTTGCAGCCAGTTCAAAAAAACTTGATCGCTGTACAATTAGGGCGCCTTGGGACTTGCGTCCAACTCCCGCATTTATCGATGCATGAGCTAATCATTCGATAACCAGGCGTTTCATATTTCCGAGATGAGAAATTTTCGATGAATGACGATTTAGTACAATTTGCAAGAACAGAAATCTGGAGACATGTTGCCGAGCATCCGGATAGCGTCGATACGCTGGAAGGCATCCACCAGTGGTGGATACACTGGCCCGGCCCAGGCGAGTCACTGGATATAACGCTCGCCGCGCTGGAGCAGTTGAAGCTGGACGGCCTCATGGAAAGCAGACCGGTAGGTCAGCATTTGCTTTGGCTGCGGCACCGATCCGATCCGGCATCGCTCTAGAGTGTGCCGTCCACGGGATGGTGATACCAGCGCGGGTGCGACAGCGCGCGCCGTCGCATGGCAAGCTGGTCTCTGTAACCTTGCGTACAGAGTTGTTGCAGTTCTTGCTTCACACTTGGTATTCCAGACAGCCAGTCTTAACCTGCACTACGGAAGATCATCATGAAACCAGCAAAACTGTTTATTGCCTTATCGATTGCCGCCTCGCTCTCCGCTGTCGCGCATGCACAAACCAGCGTCACCGCCAAGAACAGCGTCAGCGCCAAAACCGGCACGGCAACCACCATCAGCAAGGACGATTCGGCCCGGCTGATCGGTATCGCGCAATCCAATATGGCAGAAATCGAGACGGGCAAAATGGCGCTGAAAAAAAGCAGCAATGCGGACGTGAAGGCCTTTGCCCAGCTGATGATCGACGATCATACCAAGGGCCTGGAAGAGACGAAAAAAGTCGCCGCAGCCAAGAAGGTGACTTTGCCGACCGAGCCTGATATTGCGCATCAAAAGCTGGCGGCCGAGCTCGATGCACTGTCCGGCAAGAGATTCGATGAGGCTTATGCCAAGCGGGCCGGCGTGGCGGGCCATGCCAACGTTCACGCATCGCTGAAAAAAGATATCTCGGCCGTCGAAGACCCGGATATCAAGGCGCTGGCCACCAAGCTCGAACCCACTGTCGCGCATCACCTGGCGATGTCGAAGAAGCTTGCCGACGCGGTGAAATAATTCGGCTTGCCATCGGTGCGCAGCATGGTCGCCCTTCGCAGGGCGCCACCGGTCGGGGGCTGCTGCGGCCCTCCTGCTGATGCACGGCGAACTCTGATATGATCCGTTGCACAATAAACATGCCGTCAGGCACAATACAGGATCACACATGCAGAGATTATCCGCCTACGCTTTCGCGGCGTTCATCGGTTTCGCCGGTATTTATGCAGGCGCCAGCGCAGCCGCAGATCCACACCTGACACCCGACACCAGCGCGGCTCTCGAACGCATTTCAGCAGACTCCCTGCGCGGCCACCTGTCGTTTATCGCATCGGACCTGCTGGAAGGGCGCGGCACGCCGTCGCGCGGCCAGGACCTGGCGGCCGAATACATTGCCGCACAGTTCCGCCGCGCGGGCCTCGAAGCGGTCGGCGACGACGGTTATTTTCAGACCGCGAACTGGACCTTCGCCGAGACCAGTCCGAAGGATTTTTCGTTCAGGATTGATGACGGTAAAGAGCAACTCAATATTCCTGCCAGCGAGCTCAGTTTCAGCCTCGCCCAGGCACTGGCGCTGGCGCCGTCCGCCATCGTCAACATCGACGCCAGCGACGCCGCTGCGCTCAACGCACACAGCCCCGCCACGCTGGCCGGCAAAGTTGTCGTCATCAATCTGCCGGACTTTGAAGCCATGCCGCCCGGGCAGGCAAGAACTGCCTATGAGGGCTGGCAGTTCTTTAACGCGCAATTGGCGAAGCTGCGACCGGCGCTGCTGCTGCTGGTCGACCGCGCACACCCGAAAGGCAATGCCGGCGGCAAAGGCCGCCTGATCGATCCCGAGAACAGCGGCGAGACCGTGTCCCCCATCCCGCGCATGACGCTTCATTCGGTGCAAGCGATACGGGCGCTTGATGCGTTGCGCACGGGCAGCAGTGCACGCGTCAGTGTCAACGTGGCGGCGCCGGTCGAACGTGCGGTCAAACTGCGCAACGTGATCGGCGTGCTGCGCGGCTCGGACCCGGAGCTGAAAAATACCTATGTGATTGTGACGGCGCATTACGACCACCTCGGCATCAAGGACGGCGTGATACACAACGGCGCCAATGACGACGGCAGCGGCACGGTGTCGGTCATGGAAATTGCCGGCGCACTGTCCGGCATGAAGCAGCGGCCGGCGCGCAGCATCGTCTTCATGACGGTGTTCGGCGAGGAGCTGGGCCTGTTCGGCTCGCGCTACTATGGCCGCCATCCTATCCTGCCGATCAAGCAGACGGTAGCCAACGTCAACCTGGAGCAAGTGGGGCGCACCGACAGCTCGGAAGGGCCGCAATTGAACAATGCGTCGATGACCGGCTTCGATTTCTCCGATGTCGGCACGGTGTTTCGGAAAGCCGGCAAGCTCACCGGCATCGACGTGTACAAGAATGAAGCCAACAGCGATTTGTATTTCGGACTCAGCGACAACCAGGCGCTGGCGGACCAGGGCGTGCCCGCGCATACGCTGTGCGTGGCCTTCCAATATCCCGACTACCACGCGCCCGGCGACCACTGGCAAAAGGTCGACTATGCCAACATGGCCAAGGTCAACCGGATGGTGGCGCTGGGCGTGCTGATGATTGCCAACGATCCCGTCGCGCCCAAGTGGAATACGGCCAATCCGTTGACCAGGCCGTATGTCGAGGCGTGGAAGCGGCAGTCGAGCCAGTAAACCGAATCTTCGAAGCATGGCGGCACAACTGGTTGCCGACTTGCGCATTTTCAGACTCATACCCAGCACAGCGGCCGAGATGAAAGGGGGCCGGCGTTCAGCGCGCGCCGGCAGCAAACTCCCGGGCCGGCAGCCGGACCTTGACTGTCGCCACCGGCGCATCCGCCGCTTCGGCCAGGATCACCTCGTACTCGCCGGCAGCGATTTTCCAGCGGCCTTTGGCCGAGTCGAACACGGCCAGCGTGCGCGGGTCGATCTCGATGCGGGCTTCGCCGGCAGCGCCCGCCGCCAGGGTCAGCTTGTCCCAGCCGCCCAGGCGCTTCGGCGCCTCCCAGCCCGATCCCTTCTTGCTCACGTACACCTGTGGCACGGCCTTGCCGGCGCGCTGGCCGGTGTTGGTCACCTTGAACGAGACCGATAACGCGCCGGCCTGCGCCTGCGCTTTCAGCGCCGAATAGCTGAACGACGTGTACGACAAGCCGTGGCCGAAGGCGAACAGCGGTTTGTGGCCGTGCTTGTCGAACCACTTGTAGCCCACCGCCGCGCCTTCGATGTTGTAGTCGGTGGCGAAGCGGGCATCTTCCGGCAGGCCCACGCCATCGACCACGGGACGCGGCAACTGCGCTACCGACAAGGGGAACGTCGCGGGCAGGCGCCCGGACGCGTCCACTTCGCCGGTCAGCACGCGGGCGATCGCGTCGCCACCGCGGCTGCCCGGGTACCAGGCCTGCACCACGGCATCCACGTTGGCCAGCCACGGCATGGTCACCGGCGATCCGGTCTCCAGCACCACCACCGTGGACCTGCCGGCGGCTGTCACAGCGGCGATCAGGTCGTCCTGCCTGCCGGGCAGCGACAGGTCGGGCTGGTCGATGCTCTCGGCGGTCCACTGGGTGGCGAAGACGATGGCCAGGTCGCTCGTTGCCGCCAGCCTGGCGGCGGCCGCCGGGTCCTTGCCGTCGTGATAGACCAGTTTTGCCTGCAGGCGCGCGGCCAGCGCCGCCAGCGGCGAGGAGGGCGCATAGATGATCGGTCCGGGGAAGGCGGCAGGCCCCTCGTTGGGCACCGGCGAGCCGCCGACCGGATAGACCTGGGACGAGCCGCCGCCCGACAGCACGCCCACGTCCGCATGGCCGCCGATCACGGCAATCGTCTGCTGCCGGCCGGTCAGCGGCAATACGCCGTTACGGTTCTTCAGCAGCACGATGCCTTCTTCGGCCACCGCCTGCGAAATGTCGGCATGCCGCGCGTAATCGATGTTTTCGGGCTCCACCCGCACCGGGTGTTCCAGCAGGCCGTTGGCCATCATGGCGCGCACGATGCGATGAGCCATGTCGTCGAGACGCGCCGGCGGCACGTGGCCGTTTTCCACCGCCTCCTTGAGCGCGCCGTTGAAGTACGGCGACTGGTCGAACGGCCAGCCCGATTGCTGGTCCAGGCCCGCCAGCGCGGCCGGTATGGTCGAGTGCACCGCGCCCCAGTCGGACATCACGTAGCCCTTGTAGCCCCAGTCGCGCTTGAGAACCTGGTTCATCAGGTAGTCGTTTTCGCACGCGTAGGCGCCGTTGACCCGGTTGTAGCTGCACATGACCGAGCCAGGGTCGCCCCGTTCGATGGCGATCTGGAATGCCAGCAGGTCCGACATGCGGCCCGCCGCGTCGTCGATCCTGACATCGACCTTGAAGCGGCCGGTTTCCTGATCGTTGTAGGCGAAGTGCTTAACGGTGGCCACCAGGTGGTTGGACTGGATGCCCCGGATCTGCTCGCCGGCGATGACGCCCGCCAGTAGCGGATCTTCACCCGCGTACTCGAAATTGCGGCCCGCGCGCGGTTCGCGCTGCAAGTTGACGCCGCCGGCCAGCATGACGTTGTGGCCCGACAGGCGCGCTTCCTTGCCGATCATGGCGCCGCCCGCGTAGCTGAGGGCCGGGTTCCAGCTCGCGGCGGTGGCAATACCGGCCGGCAGGGCGGTGCGCTGGCGCGGGGCGGGGTTCGGTTGCGAGGCCACGCCAGTGCCGGCATCGGTCAGTTGCTGGTCCGGGATGCCCAGGCGCGGCACGCCGGGCAGGTAGCCCGCGCTGAAGGGCACTCCTTTCTCGGGCTTGGCCGTGCCCTTGTAATCGGTCGAAAAGTAACCGAAAACTGTCTGGATTTTCTCGGCGAGTGTCATTTTCGCCACAACTGTGCGGGCACGGGTGTCCAGCTGGGCGGTCGTGGCCGCCGTGGCGTGGCCCGTTCCTAACATTAATGTCGTGAGTAGCGGCAGGGGCCGCAAGATGGTGGAAAGTTGTCTCATCTATTACCTCTGGTTGTGGTGATAAAGCTGCGGGTTGATGGATGTTGGCGATGATTTCGCGCTTTTTTGAGCCCAGAAACACCATTAATATCGACTGAAAACGATTTCACCGCATATTCAGCAGATCGGCTTCGTAAGTCAAGTGCTTTGTAGTTTAGGTACGTCAAATGCTGAATTTTAGGTATTTTTACTACGTTTAGTGATTGCAACTAAACAAAACCTTGACGCTCAATTTGTAATTCGGGTAACTTTGCCACCTGAAAGCGATTTCATAATCTTGGTTGGTGAAAATCGCAATGCAACTGCCGGTATTTTTTGCTAGGCAGATTGTCGGTTGCATTGTCCAAATTTTTTTAACCACGTTTGACAACGATTTCATACCAACGGTAGCGACCGAATAAGTGTAACAATCCGCATCGGAGACAGAATGAAACACCTGAACAAGACGGCCATGGCGATTGCCGTGGCGCATATCGGCGTAATGTCCGGCACCAGCGCCTGGGCCCAGACCACGCCCGCCGAGCCGCAACCGGCCACGCCTGCCGAGACCAAGGTGGTGGTGGTGTCCGGCCAGCGCGCAGCCTTGCAGTCCGCGCAAAAAATCAAGCAGGATTCCGACGAGATCGTCGATTCCATCAATGCCGACGACATCGGCAAATTGCCGGACCGCTCCGTGACCGAGGTGCTGCAACGGGTGGTGGGCGTGACCATCGACCGCAGCATGGCAGGCGACCCGCAGCACTATGCGGTCGAGGGTTCGGGTGTGGCGATTCGCGGCCTGAACTACGTGCGTTCGGAACTGAACGGCCGCGACTCGTTTTCCGCCAACGGCTCGCGCTCGCTCAGCTTCGAGGACGTGCCGCCCGAACTGATGGCTGGCGTGGACGTGTACAAGAATCCGTCCGCCGAGCAGATCGAGGGCGCCATCAGCGGCCTGGTCAACCTGCGCACCGCCATGCCGTTCGATTACAAGGGCTTCCGCGGCGCGATCTCGGGCCAGATGTCGTACTCAACGCTGCGCGAAGGCAAGGCCACGCCATCGACCTCGCTGTTGCTGTCGGACCGCTGGCAGACGCCGTTCGGCGAATTCGGCCTGCTGGTGGACTTTGCCAAGTCGCAGAGCGACACCCGCACCGACAACTTCCAGATCGAACCGTACTACCCGCGCGACAACCTGGTGCCGGGCAAAACCGTGTGGGTGCCGAAGGGCGTGACCTGGCGTACCATGGAATTCGAACGCGAGCGCAAGGGCCAGTATGCCGCCGCCCAATGGCGTCCGAACCGCGACCTGACCGCCTCGCTCACGTACTTCAAGTCCAGCTACCAGAACAGCTGGAGCGAACAGGCCATGCTGATGTCGCACGCCACCCCGTACGCGATCCAGGTGGCCAACGGTGTGTACGGCGCCAACGGCGCCTTGCTGTCCGGCACCCTGTCCGATCCCGAGAACGGCGGCATCAACCTCAACCCGGACCGCCGCGTGTCGTCCCGCGATTCGTCCACCACCGACATCGCCCTGAACGTGCAATGGCGCGTGAACCAGGACTGGACCATCCGCAACGACTTCCAGCGCATCCGCGCCAGGACCAGCGCGCTCGATTCCGACGTGGCCACCGGCTTGCGCCTGCAAAAGCAGGGGCTGGACCTGACCGGCGGCCTGCCGTCGCTGATCTTCGATGACGCCGACCGCGCCGCGCTGGCCAACCCCAACAATTACTACTGGGGCTACACCATGGAGCACCTCGATCGTTCCACGGCCAGCAACAACGTGTGGAAGACCGACTTCCAGCGCAACTTCGACCATGCCGTGGCGCGCGACCTGCGCTTTGGCGTGCGCTTTACCGACCGCAAGTCAAACACGCAAAACTCCAACCCCAGCTACAACTGGCAGCCGATCACCCAGCCGTGGATGCTGGGCTGGAACATTCCCACGCTCGCCTACCTGGGCGACCCCCGCTTTGGCAGCGAAGCGCGGGTGCACCAGTTCAACAACTTCTTCAATGGCAGCGCCTCGGTGCCAGCAGCAGTATTCCCGGCCGACGCGCTCGCGCGCGGTTACCCGGACAGCTACGAAACCCTGCACGGCTACCACACAGTGCTGTGCCAGGAGCAGGCCGCCATCCAGGGCTGGGGCGACTGCGCGCCGTGGAAGAAGGCCACCTTCGGCACGGATCCGGCCGAGATCAACAATGTGTCGGAAAAAACCAGGGCGTTCTACACCCAGCTGCGCTTCGGCTTCGACGATCTGAAGTACCCGGTGGACGGCAATATCGGCGTGCGTTACGTGAAGACCGACATGAAGGCCGCCGGCTACACGGTGCTGGCGCCCAACACCACGGTGATTCCGCCCGGTGCGGCCGTGGTGGGTGTGCCGATTCCCGATATCCGCGCGTTCTCGAGCCCCGGCGACTTCCAGAACACGTACAACAACGTGCTGCCCAGCCTGAACCTGCGCCTGAAAGGCAACGACGGCTGGCAGTTCCGCCTGGCGCTGGCCAAGGCGATTTCGCGGCCGGACTTCAACAAGCTGCAGGCCTATAACTCGCTGTCGCAAGTGGTCAACAGCAGCGTCGATCCGGTGACGGGCGCGGTCAATGTCAGCAACGTCAGCCTCACCGGCGAGGCGGCAGGCAACCCGATGCTGCGGCCCACCACGTCCACCCAGCTGGACCTGACGGCGGAGTGGTACTTCAAGCCGGGCGGCTCGCTGACGCTGGCGCTGTTCAACAAGCGCCTGAAAGATATCGTGGTGGACCAGCTGGTCAACGTGCAGCTGCCCGACACGGCCGGCGCCATGCACAACTTTGCCGTCACGTCGCCGGTCAACGGCGCCAAGGGCCACGCGCGCGGTTTCGAACTGGCTTACCAGCAGTATTACGACAGCGTGCCGGACTGGCTCAAGGGGATCGGCGTGCAGGCCAGCTTCACCTTCGTGGACAGCAAGCGCGACCTGTACAACCCTGTGTATTCGGCGTATTGCAGCGGCAGCGCCGACGGCGCGGTCAACCTGAACCTCAACATCAACGGCTGCGACACCGACGGCCGCGTATTTGGCGACCTGCCATTGCAGGGGCTGTCGCGCCGCAGCGGCAACCTGGCGCTGATGTACGACCGCGGCCCGGTCTCGGCGCGGGTGGCCTATAACTGGCGTTCGCGCAGCCTGCAAGCCGTCAACACCTATGGGGCGCGCGGCACCGATGGCAAGGACACCAACCCGGCCAGCCCGACCTATGGCGCCGAGAACCTGGCCTGGGGCCTGCCGCTGTGGGCGGAAGCGTATGGCCAGGTCGATGCGTCGATCTTCTACAAGATCACCGAGAAGCTGTCCATCGGCCTCGAGGCGCAAAACCTCAACGATGTCCAGTTCCGCCAGACCATGGACCAGCATATCGGCAATATGAACCACACCTGGTTCAAGACCGGTCCGCGCTACACGGCGCAGCTGCACTACACGTTCTAGGCATCCCCGCCAGCAGCCAGGGCCGGCAATTGCCGGCCCTGGCCGTCACCCCTCTATCCGACAAGGACCATATGACGCACACATTGCCCAGGCTGGCGCTGGCCTGCCTGCTGGCCGTTGCCACGACTGCCACCGCCACCGAACTCTATGCCGATCCACAGTCGAGCGCCGCCGCCTGGGTGCGCGCCCACCCGGACGACCCGCGCGCGGCCGCCATTGGCGCGCACATTGCCAGCCAGCCCGGCGCGCGCTGGTTCGGCGGCTGGAGCGGCGACATCGGCCCCGCCGTGGACCAGTACGTGGCGGCAGCGGCTGCCGCCAGCCGCCTGCCGGTGCTGGTGGCCTATAACATCCCCGCGCGCGACTGCGGCCAGCACAGCGCCGGCGGCGCCGGTTCCATGAATGCCTACCGCGACTGGATCCGCGCATTTGCCGGCGGCATCGGCAGCCGCGCTGCCGTGGTGGTGCTGGAACCGGACGCCTTGCCACAGCTCGACTGCCTCGATGCGGCGGGCAAGGCGAACCGCTTGCAGCTGTTCCAGTACGCCACCGGCCAGCTGACAACGCTGGCGCCGAACGCCCAGGTGTATATCGACATCGGCAACAGCGACTGGCTGGCGCCGCAGGAAGCCGCCAGGCGGCTGGCGGACGCCGGCGTGGCCGGGGCGGCAGGGTTCGCGCTCAACGTCTCAAACTACCGCACCGATGCCGAGAGCAACCCGTACGGCATCGCCGTGGCCGATGCGCTGCGCGACAAGTACCGGCTCACAAAAAGCTTCGTGGTCGATACCAGCCGCAACGGCGCCGGCCCGCTCGGCAAGCAATGGTGCGACCCGGCCGGCCGCCGCCTGGGCGCCACGCCGCGCATCCATGGCGCCGGCAGCCAGCCGGCCATGACCTTGTGGATCAAGTCCCCGGGCGAAGCCGACGGTTGTGCCGCCGCCGCCGGTACCTTCGTGCCCGACCTCGCGCACAAGATGATCGACGGCCGCTAATCCATCTCACACAAAGGAATAACGTGGCAATCATTCAACCGGTCCAGACCCGGCCCGAACCATCCGAACCGCCTGGCGCGCACAAAGGCCTGCCGCCACAGCCCACCCAGCGCGGCGCACTGACCATGGTCACCATGCTGTTTTTCATGTGGGGCCTGATTACCGCGCTGAACGACGTACTGATTCCGCACCTGCGCGCGGTGTACACCTTGAGCTACGTGCAGGCGATGCTGGTGCAGTCGTGCTTTTTCGGTGCGTACTTCCTGGTCTCGCTGCCTGCTGGCGCGCTGGTGCGGCGCATCGGCTACCAGCGCGGCGTGGTGGCCGGCCTAGCCACGGCCGGTGTCGGCTGCCTGATGTTTTACCCGGCAGCGCAGGCCGGCTTCGGCCTGTTCCTGGCCGCGCTGTTCGTGCTGGCCAGCGGCATCACCATGTTGCAGGTGGCGGCCAACCCCTACGTTACCATTCTCGGGCCGGCGGCCACCGCGTCGGGTCGGCTCACGCTGACCCAGGGTTTCAACTCGCTGGGCACCACGGTCGGCCCGCTGGTGGGCGCCTGGCTGATCCTGTCGGACGGCGCCGCCGACGGTGCGCACGCCGTGCAGGGACCGTACCTGATGCTGGCGTTCACGCTGCTGGCCCTGAGCGTGGGCTTTGCACTGGCCAGGCTGCCACAAGTGGCGGCAACTGCCGACGACCGCACGCCGCTGGTGCTGCGCCAGCATCCGCGCCTGGTGTTCGCGGTGCTGGCGATCTTCCTGTACGTGGGCGCCGAAGTGGCGATCGGCAGCTTCATCGTCAATTTCCTGACCGAGCGCCACATCGCCGGCTTGAGCGTGGCGAACGCCGCCCATTACGTCAGCCTGTACTGGGGCGGCGCGATGGTGGGGCGCTTTGTCGGCGCGCTGGTGATGCGCCGCGTCAGCGCCGGCAAGGCGCTGGTGTTCAGCGCGGCCGTGGCCGTGGTGCTGATCCTGGTGGCCGTGTTCGGCAGCGGCAGCGTCGCCATGTGGGCCATCCTGGCCGTGGGCCTGTGCAACGCCATCATGTTCCCCACCATCTTCAGCATGGGCTTGCACCAGCTGGGCGCTCGCACCGGCCAGGCCGCCGGCCTGCTGTGCATGGCCATCGTGGGGGGCGCCGTGGTGCCGGTGGGGCAGGGCGTGCTGGCCGATCTGGTGGGCGTGCAATGGTCGTTCCTGCTGCCCGCCACGTGCTATCTGCCGATCCTGTGGTTCGGCATCAGGTATGCCGGCATTTACCGGCAGGCTGCCGCATAAGCCTGGCGGCTGACGTTGTATCGATAAATCTAAAAAAGAGGAGACGAACATGACGATGAAACACCCGCAACATGCGAAGTGGCCGCAGCTGGCCACCCTGGCGAAACGGCTGCTGCCGTCGCTGTCGCTGCTCGCTTGCACCGGGGCCGCCGCTGCGCTGCCGCCCCTGTATGTCGATCCGCAATCGACCGCTGCCATCTGGGCGGTCAACAACCCCAGCGACGGGCGCGTAACCGATATCCGCAATCGCATCGCCAACCAGCCTGGCGCACGCTGGTTCGGTGGCTGGAGCGGCGAGATCGGTGCAGCCGTCGGCCATTTCGTCGGCACCGCGTGGTACTACGGGCGCACCCCGGTGCTGGTGGCGTACAACATCCCGGCGCGCGACTGCGGCCAGTACAGCGCGGGTGGCGCCGGCTCGCTGCAGGCTTACCGCGACTGGATCCGCGCGTTTGCCACTGCCGTCGGCAACCGGCCGGCCATCGTCGTGCTCGAGCCCGACGCCCTGCCGCAACTGGACTGCCTGGACGCAGCCGGCAAAAGCGCACGGCTGGAACTGCTGCGCTACGCAGTGGCGCAATTTGCCGCGCTGGCGCCCGGCGCTTACCTGTACCTCGACATCGGCAACAGTGCCTGGCTGACCCCGGCGGAAGCGGCCACGCGGCTGGTCGATGCCGGCGTGGCCGGCGCACGTGGCTTTGCGCTCAACGTGTCCAACTACCGCACCGATGCCGAGAGCAACCCGTACGGCGTGGCGGTGGCCAATGCCTTGCGCCAGCGTGGCCTGGAAAAAACCTTCGTGGTCGATACCAGCCGCAATGGTAACGGACCGAACGGCACCCAGTGGTGCGATCCGGCAGGCCGCAAGCTGGGCGTGGCGCCGCGCGTCAACCCGGCCGGCAGCACGCCGGAAATGGTCTTGTGGATCAAGTCGCCCGGAGAATCGGACGGCTGCGCGGCGCCGGCAGGGACGTTCTCGCCGGACCTGGCCTACAAGATGATCTACGGTTATTAAAACCCGGTTTGCGCGGCTACGCCGCCTGCGCCGCGCTCGGCACCAGTTCAATGATGTCGTCGTGGTAGTCGGCCACGGCGGTGCGGTGCGCCACGCTGATGATGGCGCTGTCGGGCAGTTCTTTCAGCAGGGCCTGGTACAGGCTCGCTTCGGTAGCGGGGTCGAGCGCGCTGGTGGCTTCATCGAGAAACACGAAATCGGGCCGTTGCAGCAGCACCCTGGCAAAGGCAACGCGCTGCTGTTCGCCGCCGGACAGCAACTGCTGCCAGTTGCCGCGCGTATTGAGCGACGTGATGCGCCCGCCCAGGCCGCAGATTTCCAGCACGCGCCGGCAGGTGGCGTCGTCGAACTGGTCGGGCATCAGCGGGTAGCACATGGCGGCCTTGAAGGTGCCGCTCGGCAGGTAGCTGCGCTGCGGCAAAAACATGATGCGCGCCTTGGCCGGCAGCGTGACGGTGCCGGCGCCGTGCATCCAGATGCCGGCCAGGGTGCGCAGCAGCGTGCTCTTGCCGGTGCCGGACGGGCCGCGCACCAGCGTGCGGCTACCGGCCGCCAATTGCAGCGGCGCCACATCGGCCAGCGGCTCGCCTTCCGGCGTGCGCAGGGCCAGCACGCTGCTGTGGATGTCGGACTGGTTGCCGCGCACCACGGTAAAGCCGTTGGGCCGGGCATGGGCCTTGTTGATGGCCCAGGAAAAATCGCGCAAGCGGTTGGCCAGTGCCAGCCACATCGCAAAACTCTTGTACGACTCCTGGAAATAACCGAGCGACGCGCTCAGCTGGCCGAAAGCGCCGACGGCCTGGGTGACGCCGCCCATGGTGATCTCGCCGGCGAAATAGCGTGGCAGCGCGGTCAGCGTGGGCAGCACGGCAAACAGGTGGCCATAGACTGTCCTGGTCATTTCGAGCTTGGCGTTGCGCACGACCGTGGCCAGCACGTTGTCGCGGATCTTCGCAAAGCGGCGGCGCAGGCGCTGCAATTCGTTGGCGGCGCCACCATAAAACGCGATCTGCACGGCATTTTCGCGCACCTGCATGGCGCCGTAGCGGTAGTCGGCCTCGACGGTCTGGCGTTTCATGCCCAGCACGATCAGGCGCTTGCCCACCCAGTGGACCAGCAGCAAATAGGCGATGTTGTACAGCAGGGCGACATAGACCATGTAGCCGGGGATTTGCACACGCCAGTCGCCGATCGGGATGGTGAGCGTGCCGGACAGCGCCCACAGCACGGCCGTGAAGGCGACGATATTGACCATCACGTTGATCATGTTGGAGATGTTGACCACGCTGCTGTTGGCAAACAGCCGGACGTCTTCGGCAATGTGCTGGTCGGCATTGGAGAGGGCGCCATCGGGATCCATGGCGTAGTAGGCGTGCGAACTGAACCACTGTTCCAGGTAGTGGTTGCTAAGCCAGGTGCGCCAGTCGAGGTCGATCAGGTCGATGATGGCGGTGCGCACCACGCCCAGCGCACCAACCAGCAAGCCGACGCCGATCGTCATCCAGACCACTTTTTTCAGCAGGTCCCAGTTGCGGGCCAGCAGGGCGTCGGTCAATTCTCCGGTCAGCTCGTTGGCGCGGACGTACAGCCAGGCGGAGCCCAGCGTGATCGCCAGCCACAGCACCACCAGCAGCCAGGCGCGCCAGCGCTTGCGCGCGCCCCAGTACGGCGCGAACAGGTGCAGCATGCCGGGACGGCGCGCCGCGTCGAGCGGGGAATGGGCCGGCGCGGCGCTCATGGCCTGCTGGTGTGCCAGGTGCGGCCCGGCATCGGTCGCGGCGGCTGCGCGCAGTCAGGGGCGGCGCGGCGCGCAGGTGGGCTTAGCAAGTTGGAAATGGATGAACGTGCCATGAAATGCGCCTGTGAGATGATTTGGGTGCATAAATTACGCTGCTGCACCGCATCATAGCGCCAAAGTAAAAATGTTTGCAAAACGGCAGGCAACCGTGCGCGTTCATCCACTTTCATTCAGTTCACTTAGAACACCACTGCCAGCGTCTCGAGCCCGTATTGCTTCAGCTTCTCCACCATGTTTTTCAGGTATGCCCGGTAGCTGCCCTTCTGCTCGGGCGTCCCCCTGCCTTACACCTGCGCCAGGCCACCGTCCACGAACAATTCCGCGCCGTTAACGAAACTGGCGTCATCGGACGCGAGAAATAACACCGCCCTGGCGATTTCCTCGGGTTCTGCCACGCGGCCGAGCGGTACCTGTGCGGCCAGCATGTCGAGCAGCCCTTGCCGGGCGGCGGCCTCGGGTCCGGCCAGTTCCACCAGCCCCGGGGTGCGCACCGGGCCCGGGCTGACGACATTGATGCGCACCGCACGGTCTTTCAGGTCGAGGATCCAGCTGCGCGCCAGGTTGCGTACGGCAGCCTTGCTGGCGCTGTACACGCTGAAGGCTGGAGTGCCCACGACGCCAGCGGTGGAGCTGGTCAGCACCACCGAGGCGCCCTGGCCCAGCAGCGGCAATGCATATTGGACGGTGAAGATCAGGCCCTTCACATTGCGGTCGAATGCGTCGGCAATATGTTCCTCGGTAATGGCGCACCACGCGCTCGATCACGGTCACGCCGGAGGGCGCCCAATACTACGAGCGGGCGCGGCGCCTGATCATCGACCTGGAAGAAATGGACGCTGCTGCGCGGCAAACGCGCGCGCGGCCCGGCGGGCGGCTGCGCGTCGATATCGGTTCGATCCTGGCCAACCAGATCCTGCTGCCGGCGCTGCCACAGTTCCAGGCGGCCTATCCCGACATCGAGCTGCGGCTGGGTGTGAGCGACCGACCCACCGACCTGGTCAGCGAAGGTATCGATTGCGTGGTCCGGGGCGGGCCGCTGGCCGACACTTCGCTAATCGGGCGTAAATTGTGCGACATGGAATTCATCACCTGCTGCCATGCGTCTTACCTGGCGCAGTACGGCCGTCCGGCGCATCCGCGCGACCTGGAAGCACACCGCATCATCGGCTATTTTTCTTCGCTGAGCGGCAAGGTGTTCCCGCTGCGCTTCCAGCGTGGCGATGAGACCCTGGAGATCGACGCAGCGGCGGCGGTGGCCGTCAACGAAAGCACCGCCCACCTGACGGCGCTGGCGGCGGGGCTCGGCATCGGCCAGACCTTCGCGTGGTTCGTGCGCGAAGCCGTGGCGCGCGGCGACATGGTGCAGCTGCTGCCCGACTGGCAACCGCCGCGCCATCCGCTGCACGTTCTCTATCCGCCCAACCGCCACCTGAACGCCAAGGTGCGCGTGTTTGTGAACTGGGCGGTCGAGGTGTTTGCGGCGGTGGACGCCCGGGTCAGCCCGGCAATCCTTTGACGTAGCGTTGCAGCTCGTCAGAAATCAACCGTCGCCGACAAGGTCACGGTGCGTGGCGCCGCCAGCACCAGCGCGCCCGAGTCGAACGATACGACTGCCGCCGACCAGTAGTTGCGGTCTGCCACGTTGTCGACGCGGGCGCGGAAGGTCACGTCGCGGTCGGCGATGCGGGCCAGGTAGCGCGCGCCGAGGTCGAAGCGCGTCCACGACCCGATTTCCAGCGTATTGGCCGGGTTGATGTACTGTTTCGAGGTGTACACCGCGCGCGCGGTCAGGGCCAGGCCGGCAGCGCCCGGCACGTCCCATTCGGTGCCCAGGTTCAGTTGCGTCTTCGGTGCGCCGAGGGCATCCTTGCCCGAGTACGCGGTGCCACGCTGTTCGGCATTGAGCAATGACAAGCCGCCCAGCAGGCGCAGGCCCTGGGTCGGCACGCCGAACACGCTGAGGTCCAGGCCCCGGTTGCGCTGTTCGCCACCGAGCGCATACACGCCGTTCAGCTCGCCGGTGCCGATCGGCTTGGCGGCGGTGTACAGCGCCGCAGTCATGCCCAGCTTGCCGCTATCGTACTTGACGCCGATTTCCTTTTGCTTGGTTTTATATGGCGACAGCACGGCGCCGCGATTCGAATAATCGCTGCCGACAATGCCGCCTTGTACCAGGCCTTCGCTGTAGTTGGCATACAGCGACAGGTCGCTGCGCACCTTGTACACCACCGCAGCAACCGGGGTCGTGGCGCTCTCGTCGTAGTGGGTGTCGGTGGCCAGGCCGGTGTTATAGGCGTAGCCCTGGTCCTTGATGGTCTGGCGGCGTGCGCCGATCGTCACCAGGACGGTATCGCCGTTGAAGCCCAGCGTGTCGGCAATCGCATAGCTCGACAGAATCGACTTCTGCGTGGTGCGCGGATCGTTGATATCGTTGCCGTAGGAGAGGGCGGAAGTGGGAATGTAGGTGGTTGTCGGCGCGTTCAGGTTGGTATTGCCGAGGCCGAAGCCGCCGAAGCCGTAGGCATTGCGCGAATCGAGCCAGAAGCCCGAAGCGGAGGCCACCAGCGTGTGCGTGACCGCGCCGGTGGCGAGCTTGCCCCGTACGCCCGTTTCACCGGTACGGGTATTGCGTTTGCCGGCATTGTCGAAGCGGTAGAAGCTGGCGGCCCCATCGGCCGACGACGATGTCATGTTCGCCAGGCTATTGCTTTCAACGCCGGCGCGGCCGCCGAAGGCTGCCCAGGCGGTGATGTTCTGGTTGAGGTCATACTCGGCGCGGACGGTGCCGAAGGTGTCGCGCTCCCTGGAGAACGACCATGGCTGGGCAAAATTCTTCGAGGCGTCGGGAGCGGCCGGTACCGCCGTGCCACCCACGGTGACGCTGGGGCGTGGTGCGGTCAGGTCGAAGTCCTGGTAGCCGAGGTCGGCCGACACGCGCAGGTTGCCGGCGCGGTAATCGAGGCCCACCGTAAACAGGCTCACTTCGCTGCGCTGGTTGTCAACGCTGGTTTCGCCCTTACGCTTGGCGGCATTCACGCGCACGCCGAACTGCTGGTTTTCGCCAAAGCGCCGGCCGATGTCAACCGCGCCATAGCCGTTGCCGCCCGACGCAATGCCCGCAGTGAGCTGGGTCAGCGGCGCGTTGCCGGCGCGCTTGGGCACCAGGTTGATTGCGCCGCCCAGGCCGCTGCCGCCAGGCGCGGCGCCGTTCAGGAAGCTGCTCGCGCCTTTGAAGACTTCCACGCGTTCGAGCAATTCCGGCGAGACATACTGGCGCGGCAAGATGCCGTACAAGCCGTTGTAGCCGACATCGTCCGAGGCCAGCTCGAAGCCATGAATCACATACGACTCCTGGAAGTTGCCGAAGCCACGGCTGACGCGAACGCCGGGATCGGCTGCCAGCACGTCGCCGATGCTGGAAGCTTGCTGGTCGGCGACAAATTGCGACGTGTAATTGGTGGAATTGAACGGCGCGCTCATCATGTCCACGTTGCCCAGGATACCCATGCGCCCGCCGCGCGCGACCTGGCCGCCTGCATATTCTTTCGACAGGCCATCCTTGGAAGCGTCCGCCGACGCGGTAATGGTGACTGTTGGCAGCGTTTCAGGCTCGGCGGCAGCCGGGGCGGCGCTGCTCTGGGCTTGCGCAGCGGCGGTGGTCATCAGAAAGGCGGTCAAAGCCAGTGGCGACATCTTGAACGTGGAGTTATGCATGATTTGAAAAATGATTGAAGGCGGTAACCTGAACGAGCCGACGTGTTCACGCCGGGCAATGGGAATGATTATCATTATAACCGCCATCCGGCAACGGTGTGAGCTTGCCGATTCCTCTCCCTTTTTGTAGAATGAGAACCGTTATCATTCTCAACATCATTCAAAAAATAAAGGACGTCCCTCATGTCGCACCGTGTAACCCCGTTTCAACCACGCCGCCTGGTGCTTGCAGTATTGCTGGCCGAACTGGCGGTCGGTGTCGCCGTGCCCGCGCTGGCGCAGACCGGCGCCGCCGCGTCTGCCGATAGCGACATCGCCGTGCTGCCCCAGGTACTGGTAACGGGCCAGGGTGAAACCGCCACCAGCGCAGTAGCCGGCTACCTCGCCAAGCGCAGCGCCACCGCCACCAAGACCGATACCAAGCTGTCGGAAACGCCGCAGGCGGTCACCGTCGTCACGCGCGACCAGGTCATCGACCAGGGCGCCGGCAACCTGCAGGACGCGCTCAACTACGCGGCCGGCGTGCGCTCGGATGCCTACGGCATCGATTCGCGCAGCGACGGCATGCTGGTGCGCGGCGTCTCGCCCGACGAATACCTGGATGGCGTGCGCAAGTCGATGAGCTACTACACCAGTACCGCCCGCACCGATCCTTATACCCTCGAGCGTATCGAAGTGCTGCGCGGCGCGGCCGCCATGCTGTACGGCCAGGGCGGCACCGGCGGCGTGGTCAACATGGTCAGCAAGCGCCCCCAGGCCGTGGCGCAGAGCGAGATCGGCGTGCAGTACGGCAGCTACCAGCGCAAGCAGGTGCAGGCCGACTTCACCGGCCCGCTGACCGAGGACGGCAAGTGGCTGTACCGCCTGGTGGCGGTCAAGCGCGACGCGAATACCCAGGTCGATCACGTGCCCGACGATCACGCGCTGGTGGCGCCGTCGCTGACGTGGAAGCCCAACGCCGACACCACGCTGACGCTGCAGGCGCTGTGGCAGGACGATAAAACCGGCTCCACCTCGCAGTTCTTCCCATGGTCCGGCGTGTTGACCACCAACCCGAATGGCAAGATCCCGACCAGCCGCTTCATCGGCGAGCCGGGTTTCGACCGTTACGACACCAAGCGCAAAACCATCGGCTGGACGTTCGAGACGGCATTGAACACCGACTGGAAATTGCGTCAAAACATGCGGTACTCGTACAACAAGAACGACTACCGCACGTTGTACGCCGATTCGTTCTCGTTGCCGGGCGGGTTCAACGCCGATCCGGTCAACCAGCGCGTGGTGGACCGCTATGCGGGCGCCTCGCTGGCGCAGACCAAGGTGTTCGGTCTCGACCAGTCTGTGGAAGGCAATCTCGTCACCGGCACCATCAAGCACAAACTCCTGCTCGGCGTAGATTACCTGCATTACAAGCAGACCGGCTCGGCCGGTTACCCGGTGGCTACCCCGATCGACGTCTACAACCCGGTCTATACCGGCTTCACGTTCAACGACCTGTCGCTGCTGGCCGCCAATACCCAGAAGCAGACCGGCCTCTACGTGCAGGATCAGCTGAGTCTGACGTCGAAATGGTTGCTGACGCTTGGCCTGCGCCACGACAAGGCCCGCAACGAGACCGAGGGTGCAGATGCCCAGAAGTCGAGCGCCACCACCAAGCGCGCAGGGCTGATGTACCTGTCCGACAGCGGCGTCTCGCCGTACGTCAGCTACAGCGAATCGTTCACCCCGGTGGCCAACAGCACCCAGGGCCAGGTATTCAAGCCGTTGCGCGGCGAGCAGTGGGAGGCGGGCGTCAAGTATGAGCCGGTCGGCCGCAACCTGTCGCTGAACGCTGCCGCGTATCGTTGGAAGGAAAAAAATCAGCTTGTCGCCATCACCCCGGTGCTGTCGGCCCAGCTCGACAGCACCAGCGCCCGCGGCGTCGAACTGGAAGCGCGCGGCCAGGTCGCCAAAGGGCTGGAGGTAATCGCCAATTACAACTACATCGATCTCGACGAACAGCTCAACGGCGTCCCGTCGCAACAGACGTCGCTGTGGACCAAGTACAGCTTTGCCGCCGCCGGCGTGACCGGGCTGTCGGTGGGCGGCGGCGTGCGCCACATGAATTCGTTCCGCGACGGCACCGCGCCCACCACGCCCGACGTCACCCTGGTGGACGCCATGTTTGCTTGGGACAGCCCGAGCTGGCGCGTGGCGCTCAATGTCAACAACCTGAGCAACAAGACCTACGTCGCTACCTGCCTGAGCCGTGGTGACTGCTGGTTCGGCGCCAAGCGCAACGCGGTGCTGTCGGCCACGTACCGCTGGTAAGTTCTGCGACCGCCAATTTCAGGTATTGATCGATAGCTTGTAGCGCGCAACGCCACCTTCGGGTGGCGTTTTTTTGGGATCAGACCTCGCTCCACTGCCGCAGCAGGTTGTGGTAATGGCCGGTGAGCGACACCAGTTCCGGGCAGTCGCCGAGACGCGCGCGCAGCGCCTGGATGTTGCGGTCGAGTTCGAGCAACATGCCGCGCCGGGCATCGTCGCGCACCATGCTCTGGCTCCAGAAGAACGAACATACGCGTTCGCCGCGCGTGACCGGTTCCACGTGGTGCACACTGGTCGAGGGATACAGGATCAGGTCGCCCGCAGGCAATTTCACTTCATGCGTGCCATAGGCGTCGATCACCACCAGTTCGCCGCCGTCGTAGTCGTCGGGCTCGCTCAGGAACAGCGTGGACGAGACATCGGTGCGCAGCCATTGGCCGCTGCCGGGGACGCGGCGCATGGCGCCGTCGATATGGTCGCCGTAGTGTTCGCCGCCGGCATAGCGGTTGAACAGCGGCGGCAGGATGCGGTACGGCAGCGCGGCAGAAAAGAACAGCGGGTTGTCGGCCAGCGCCGCCACGATGATTTGTCCCAGTTCCAGCGCCAGCGGCGAGCCTTCGGGCAGTTGGCGGTTGCGCTTGACCTTGGCGCCCTGGTCGCCGACCGAGGCGCGGCCGTCGATCCAGTCGGTCTGGTCGAGGCGCTGGCGGATATGGGAGACTTGCTCCGGCGTGAGCACGCCGGGGACATGCAGCATCATGATGGATTTCCTTGCAGGTAAACGCGCTACGTAAAGCCGACAGGATAATCCGATGTGCGGATGGCGTCTATGGCCGGCAGCCTGTGCTACCTTCAGTTGCGCGGACTCACGCGGGCGGAACTGCTGGCGGGCGCCGCCATCGGCGTCACCATTGACGCCGGCTACTCGCTGCAGACTGCGGGCCTGATACACATTAACAGCAGCAAGTCGGCGTTCATCACGGCGTTTTATGTGCCGCTGGTGCCGCTGTTCCAATGGCTGTTTTTGCGCAAGCGGCAGCACCCGATGGCGTGGCTGGCGGTGGCAATCGCGTTTGCCAGCCTGGTGCTGCTGGCCGGTCCTGCCGGGTTGTCCGGCGGGCCTTTGCCGCGCCCGCTCATGACGTGACCGGCGTCAGAAGCCGGATTTGTAGTTGAATGCGGGCGCCGCTTCGCCGGCGGCCGGTGTTGGTCCGTCACCTCGATTGCTGTAGGCCGGCGCGGGGTTCTGCTTGCGCGCTCGTGCGTTGGCAATCACCGTGATGACTTGCTTGATCGTCGCCGGCTTGGGCAGGTGATAATCAAACCCCGAACGCATTGCCAGGTCAGTCGTTGCCGTATCGCTCAATGCGCTGAACGCGATCAAGGTGGGCTGGTGCGGGAAACCGGGCTTTCTGACCGTGCTGGCGACCTGGAAGCCGTCCACTTCCGGCATCAGCAAGTCGAGCAGCACCACGTCGGGACTGAAGTTCCTGATGGCCTCGATGCCGGAGGCGCCGCCATATGCCGCAGCGCTGCTGCAGCCGCACGCCTGCAGCAGCTCGACCATCAAGTCGGCCGAGTCGTGGTTGTCGTCGATAACCAGAACAAAAGGTTGTTGGGTGCAAGAGGCCATGATAAACAATCGTTGTTGTGCCGAAGGACACAGATATTCGGCGATTGTTTGGCCGACACGACTCGCGCGGTCGGGGTAAGGACCGTGCATAGACTTGGTAGAAATGATACCTACTGGAAGTAATTATACTTGCATTCGGAAAATTACAGCGCTGCTTTTCGGTCTAGCAAAAGAAGTAGCGCACATAGGTTGGTATAGCGCGCTGTACCGATGGCGAGCTCATATAACAGGGAGTGCAGGCCGGCACGGACCGCAGCGCAGCGGTACCGGGTGTCGGCTGGTCGATTCTGGCGCGCAGGATACGGCCGTAACTGGCGCCAGCGCTGTAGCCGATGCCGGGAGTGTACCGCGCATCGTGATCGAAGCCACCGCTGGGGGTCTGGCCGGCGCGCTGCGCGTGGGTTCAGCGCATTGGGGAGTAGGGCGTAGGGGAGAGGAAGGAGTTTTCGATATGGCCCACGATCGGTGCATCGGCTTCGGATGCCGCGCGTTTGGCGATCCACTCGGGGTCGGCCATGAAACTGTTCCACCTGGTTTCGCGCTCGGCCAGGCTGTGCCATTTGAGCAGGTAGGTCAGGGTCTGGTTGCTGGGTCCCACGAGGGTGGTGAAAAAGCCAGCCGGTTCGATGCCGTGCTTTTCCCACAGCGGCAGCGTGACGTTCTGGAAGCGCTCGTGCAGGGCGGGCAGGCGGCCCGGCAGGCAGTGGTACACCCGTAATTCGACGATCATTGTCCATCCTTTCAAAATAGTGTGCGGCCAAGAATACCCGGGGCGCGGCCTGGCGTCCAGTGAGCCATTGCCGTTCCCCTGTCCAGCGCGCGTCGGTTGCATTAAGATGGCGATTCGTCCAGGGAGAGCCATGCCGAATCGCAGATCCGTATTAACCATGCTGGGCGGCGCCGCCGGCGCCGTGCTGATGCCCACCGGGGCCTTTGCCGCCACGTCCGAGTCGTTGAAAGATATCGCTGCCCGCAAGGGCATGCGCTTCGGCTGTGCCGTCGGCCGCCGCAGCGAGGCGGGCGACTCCGCATATGAGCAACTGCTGGCGCGCGAATGCGGCATGGTCGTTGCCGAAAACGCCACCAAGTGGCCGGCCTTGCAGCCGCAACCGGGACCGCACCGCTTTGCCTCCGCCGACCAGATGGTCGCCTGGGCCAGGGAGCGCCGCCTGCTCGTGCGCGGCCATACCTTGTTGTGGCAGTCGCGGCGCTGGCTGCCGGACTGGGTCAACCAGTACGATTTCGGCGCCTCGCCCGCGCGCGTGGCCGAGCGCCTGATGACCGAGCACATCAAGGCGGTATGTACGCACTTCGGCCGCAATATCTTCAGCTACGACGTTGTCAACGAGGCGGTCGATCCCAAGACTGGCGAGCTGATCGGCAATGTGCTGAACCAGAAGATGGGGGCGCTGGAACAGATCGACCTGGCGTTCGTGCTGGCGCGCCAGTACGCGCCCAATGCCCAGCTGGTCTACAACGATTACATGGGGCCGGGCGCCGGCAGCGAAAAGCACCGCGCCGGCGTGCTGGCGCTGCTGGCCGCGCTGCGTGCACGCGGCACGCCGATCGACGCGCTCGGGCTGCAAAGCCATATCGGCAATACGCTGCCGGCCGCGGCCACTGCCGCCGGCAGCGACTGGCGCAAATTTCTCGACCAGGTATCCGACATGGGATACGACCTGCTCATCACGGAATTCGACGTCAACGACCGCCAGTTGCCGGCCGATGTCGCTGCGCGCGACGCCGGCGTGGCGGCGATCGCGCGCGATTACTTGGACCTGACGCTCAGCTATCCGCGCTGCCGCGATTTCCTGCTGTGGGGCATGGCCGACCATGTCAGCTGGCTGCAACAGTGGGATGACGCACGGCGCGCCGACGGCTTGCCGCAGCGGTGCACGCCGTACGACAGCGACCTGCGTCCAAAACCGCTGCGCGAGACCATTGCCCATGCATTGAAGATCATGCCGCCCAGATTGAATTCGGGCCAGGGGCAGATCTATCGTCCGGACGGCACCCCCTGATCGAGGCGACGGTCGCTGCGCAGCAAATCAGGCAGCCGGTTGCAGCGCCGTAGCGCGGAATTCGGCAACGACGGGCACGGCCAGAGGCGGTGAGACGCTTTGAAACGATCAAAGTGTGCATTTGGCGCGATTTTTTTTGTGGACATGGAATAACTATTCTTGGCATATTACAATGATGGCCGCCCCATTTTTCCATTGTTTATGAAGCTGCTGCGAAGAACCGACCACCTGATGGCCCAACGCGTCGATGTTGCCATCGTTTTCCGCGATATGCTGGGCCCGGACGATGCTGCCGCCTACATGGCCAGGTACGACATGCCGGAGCACGTCGTGCAGCGGGTATTGAGCGGTTTGGCCGTCACCCGCATCGATGAGGGGGGTGCGCTGGTCGAATATGCTCCCACCATGCCCAAGGACTCGGGCTCGACGTGAACCGCGCCAGGTATCGCGTTTTTGTCCTGCCGAGCTTGCGTTTTTACCTTTGTTGTCTTGGGCAAGTTTGATCATCGTCAATTCCGTGGCATTTCGGTATGCCTACAGTGTTCCTGGCGTTGGGTGAGTCGTGCTTTTCACCTCGCGTGGCAACAGGTCACCCGGCGTTAGCGCAAGCGTCCGCTTGCGTTCAACCTGCCTGGGAGATTGACAATGCATCAAACCTGGACCATCAAACCCCTTCTGCAACAACGCGCCATGGCGCTTGCTGTTGCCGGCGCTGCTGCCGGCGCGCTGGCAGCAATGTTTTCATCATCGCCCGCCACGGCTGCCGCCACCGGGCCGGCCACATCCGCCGCCCCGGCCATCACGCCCGCTGGCACCGTGTACAGCATCATCAACCTGGGGCCGGACAGCGGCGGCACGGCCTTGCTTAACGAACGGGGCCAGGCCGCGTTCAATTCCTTTAACTACTACGGTGGCACCAGCGGCTATTTCGACGGCGACCGCATACGCGAGATCGGCACGCTGGGCGGCAGCTATACCGAGATTAGCGCCATGAACAATCAGGGCGTGGTGGTGGGCAGCTCCGAAGATGGCGCCGAGCACAGCAACGTGCTCGGCTTTACCTGGACTGCGGCTGGCGGCATGCGCGCTTTGCCCGGCACCTCGGTGGCCAGCGCGGAAGCCATCAACGATCTCAACTATATTGCCGGCCTGAATGCGGAAGCGGGGATTTCGGCACGGGCCGTGCGCTGGAATCCCGGCGGAGGCATCACGCCGCTGGGGCCCCGGCCCACGTCGCTGTCCGAGGCGAGCGCGATCAACCAGCTCAATGTCGCGACCGGCTTCGCCGATTCCGCCAGCGGGACCATCAACGCCACCTTGTGGGACGCCAGCGGCAAGCCGACCAACCTGGGCACGCTGGGCGGCAGCCGGGCGTTCGGCATGCACATCAATGCGCATACCGAAGTGGCCGGCCGGTCCGACATTACCGGCAACACGCGTGAAATTGGCTTTTTCTGGCGGCATCTCGGCGGCATGCTGCCGATCGACGGCGGCGGTCCGCTCACCGATGTGGCCGACCTGAATGACCGTACCGAGGCGGTCGGCTACACCTTGCGCAGCGACGAGCGCCTGGTTGCCTACAAATGGACGCCCACCAGCGGCCTCACGCAATTGCCCAGCCTGTCGTTCAGAGACACCGTGGCCAGCAATATCAACAACGGCGGCGACATCGTGGGATCAGCGCAGCTACCGGTGGGGCAGGGCTATGCCGCCTCGCGGGCCGTGCGCTGGGGCGGCGTTACCGCCCCGGTCGACCTGAATACGCGCCTGTACCGCGCACCGGCCGGCCTGATCGTGCATTCCGGCCATGCCATCAACGACGCCGGCGTCATTCTGGCCAATTCGAACGCGGGCCTGGTGATGCTGCGGCCCGGCACGCGCGGCACCGACGCGCCGGTGCTGGGACCGATCACCACCTTGCCGCGCTCGGTGGAACTGGGCCAGGACTTCACGCTCACGGTCGGCTTTGTCGACAACGCCGTCACGCAAACCCACAAGGCCAGCGTGGTGTGGACCGACGGTTGCCCGTCGCCAGCGCCCACCGTGCGCGAGGCCGCCGGCACCGGGCAGGTCACTCTGCGCCATCGCTTCTGCGCGACTGGCTTCCAGGCGGTGCGCCTGCGTGTGACGGACTCGGGCGGCCGCTCCACCGAGGTGCTGCAGGATGTCCTGGTGGAAGATCCCGCGCAGGCATCCGTGAGCGGCACCGGCACGCTGCGCGCCGGCACCGCCGCCACCGGGCGCACCACCAGCGCCGCGCCGCTGCACTTTTCGCTGTGGACGCCGCTGGGTGGCACCAGCCAGCGCCCCGGTGCAGCGGGGGCGATGCTGAGCGGACCATTCCAGTTCCGCAGCGACCAAGTTGCCAGCGTCAGCCGTGAAGGCCAGCTGGCCCGCGTGAGCGGCACCGGCCGCTTCAACGGCCGCGCCGGCTATCGCTTTACCCTCGAAGCACACGATGGCGGCAGCCAGAACGGCGCCACCGATCGCCTGCGCGTGCGCATCACGCACGTGGATGCGACCACCGATACCGAGGTGGTCGATTACGACAACGCCGCGCCAGCCAACCTGCGCGCGGCTACCTCCGCGCGCGACCTCAGCACGGTGGCCGACGGCAGCCTGACGCTGCGGAACTAGTCCATACCATTTGGTAATTAGCATGATCGGGCGGGCGTGGGCGCAGGGTGCGCCAGCGCACGCCCATGGGCAGCAACGCGACGACCGCTCAATGCCGGGGCCGGTAGAATCGTCATTACATCGGGGCCAGCCTCGCCGCTGTCGCCAATTTTCCCGAACATCACGTCAAAAGGATATATCTTGAGCGAACATAATCAACGCATCCTGCTTGCCAGCCGCCCGGACGGCAAGCCTGCCCCCGAGCATTTCAAGCTCGACGCCGTACCTGTTGCCGAACCCGCCGACGGCCAGGTGCTGCTGAAAGTTCTCTTCCTGTCGCTGGACCCCTATATGCGCGGCAGGATGAATGCCGGCAAGTCGTACGCCAAGCCGGTGGAGGTGGGCGATGTCATGGAAGGCGGCACGGTCGCCCGGGTGGTCCGCTCACGGCACCCCGATTTTGCCGAGGGCGATGTGGTGCTGTCCTATTCCGGCTGGCAGAGCTATGCCGTGGCCGATGGCGCCACGCTGCGCAAGATCGATCCGTCGGCCGCGCCGGTCAGCACCGCGCTTGGCGTGCTCGGCATGCCCGGGTTTACCGCCTACGCCGGTCTGCTGACCATCGGCCAGCCGCAACCTGGCGAGACCGTGGTGGTCGCAGCGGCCAGCGGGGCCGTGGGGTCGGCCGTCGGCCAAATCGCGAAGATCAAGGGTGCGCGCGCGGTCGGCATCGCGGGTGGGGCGGACAAGTGCGCATTCCTGCGGGACGAACTCGGCTTCGATGCCGTGGTCGATCATCGCGCGCCGGATTTCGCGGCGCAGCTCGAGGCCGCCTGTCCGCAAGGGATCGACGTCTATTTCGAAAATGTGGGCGGACATGTCTGGGACGCCGTCTTCCCGCTCCTGAACGACTTTGCACGCGTGCCGGTATGCGGACTCATCGCGCAATACAATGACACCGCGCCGCGTCCCGGCCCGGACCGTCTGCCGGGCGTGATGCGCGAAATCCTGAGCCGCAGCCTGCTGATACGCGGCTTCATCCAGCGCGAATTCGTGGACCAGCGTCCGGCGTTCGAGCGCGAGATGGCGGCCTGGATAGCTTCCGGCCAGGTCCGCTACCGCGAGGATATCGTCGATGGCCTGGAGGCTGCACCGCAGGCGTTTATCGGCTTGCTGGAAGGGCGCAACTTCGGCAAGCTGGTCGTGCGCGTCAGTGAATAACTAGTTTATCGCCTGCTCGCGGTGCGCCGGGCGGCGCCTGGTCCGGGCAACCAGACCCATCACGCCCAGCCCCAGGCCCAGCAGTGCAACGGGGGGCAGCTCCGGCACAGCGCTGAGCGGCACCACCTCGATATCGAAGCGGATCGCCTCGAATTGGATCTGGCCGGAGAAAGCAGGAAGCTGCCCGGTCATGATTTCATACACCAGCAGGCGGCCATACAGTCCCGAGGCAACCGAGGTGTTGGTTGTATACGTCAGCGTGCTGCCGTTGTCGGCGAGAACACCGTCGTGGCCTGTGCCCACGAGGTCGGAGTCGAACATGCCACAGCCCTGGCACCGCGGTACCAGCACGTCGAACGACAGCGCGATGTTGGCGTTGCCCGTCCCATTGCCCAGGTCGTACGTGGCGCTCAAGGTGGCATTCATCTTGCCGGTGAGGGCGTAGTTGGTAGGCGCTTCCAGCTGAAACACGCGCTTGTCGATCCACATGCCTGCGCCGGTTGGCGTGGGCAAATATAACGTATCGTAAGGAATATCGTAGGTGATGGTGTGGGACTGGGTAGCAGGGACAGTGCCTGCAGTGGCGATGCCGGCGCTGGTGGCGATCAGCGCGGGGAACAGCAGTTTCGACAATGAATATTTCATGTTTATCCTCGTGGCATTGGTAAGATGGTGGCCGCTGTGATAGCACGAAGATAATACATGTAATAAATATAATTATGCAATATTTAACACTTCCCGGTGCTGATTTAGCCACTCCAGCAACACGGCGCTCTCCAAAGGCCGGCTGTACAGGTAACCTTGCCCCTTGTCGCAGCCCTGGGCATGCGCCACGTTGGCCTGCTCCACGGTTTCGATGCCTTCCGCCACCGTGGTCATGCCGAGGCTGCGGGCGACCAGCACGGTGGCCTCGATCAGTACCTTGTGGTGCGCACTGCTCGCAGCCAAACTCACGAACGAGCGGTCGATCTTGACCGTGTCCACCGGCAGCAGGTGCAGGCTCGACAGCGACGAATAGCCGGTGCCGAAATCGTCGAGCGCCAGCTTCACACCGAGTTGCTTGAGGCCGATCAGTTGCTGCTGGATGTCTTCGCCCTGCGCGGCCAGGCTCTCGGTGATTTCCAGTTGCAGCTGTGCGGCTGGCATGCCGCTGGCTGCCAGGATGATGGCCACCTGGTCGCACAGGCCGGGCTGGGTCAGCTGCGCGCGCGACAGATTGACCGCCAGCAGGCGCGGTGCGCGATCGCCCAGCTGGCGCTGCCAGGCGACGAAATCGCGGCACGCCGTGGCCAGGACTTGCGCGCCGATCGCGTTGATCATGCCGGTCGATTCGGCGATGCCGATGAATTCGACCGGGCCGACCAGGCCGCGTACCGGGTGGCGCCAGCGCACCAGGGCCTCCACGCCAGCGCCCGGGTCCATGCGGCCGTCGGCCAGCAGGCCCACCACCGGCTGGTACACATTGAACAATTCGGCGCGGTCGATCGCCAGGCGCAAGTCTGCTTCCAGGCTGCTGCGCAGCAGCGCCTGTTCGCGCATTTCCTGCTCGAACGCGACCATGCGGTTGCCGCCCTGCGACTTGGCCACGGCCATCGCAATGGCGGCGTCGCGCAGCAGGTCGTCGGCGTCCTGCGCGCCGGTTTTCAGCACCACCAGCCCCAGGCTGAAGGTGAGCGACAGGTCCTGTTCGCCCACGCGATAGGGCCGGCCCAGGCGCTGGAGCAGGCGGCCGGCGATGCGCTCGACCACCTCCGGCGCCGGCAAGCCGTCGAGCAGTACGGCAAATTCGTCGCCGCCCACGCGGGTGGCGGTTTCCACGGCCAGGCCGCTGCCGGGGCGTCCGCCCGCGCGCAGCGTGGTGCGCAGGCGCTCGGCCACCAGCGCGATTACCTGGTTGCCTACCGCGTTGCCGAGCGTATCGTTGACCTGCTTGAAGCGGTCCAGGTTGAGCAACAGCACTGCGCAGTGGTCGCCGCTGGCAGCACGTTCGCGCGTGGCCATCTTGCGCAGCAGCGTCAGGGTGCCGGCCCGGTTCGGTAGCTGAGTGAGAGTGTCCAGCTGGGCTGCGCTGGCCAGCATGCGCTGCTCGCGCACCACCTCGTGGGTGGCGTCCAGCAGTACCGCCATCAGGCGGTTGTCGTCGAGCTTCAGCAGGCCTAGCGACAGTACGTCGGGGCCTTCGGCGTGGCCGTGGGTCGCTTCCACGCTGATGCGGCGGCCTTCGCACACCACGCCCTGCTGGTCGGAATAGTCGGCGCACAGCTGCGGCAGATCGGGCGCGTGGCGGCGCAGCACATGGAAAAAATTCTCCATGTCGCCGTCCGGCGCCAGCGGCATCAACAGGCGTGCCGCCATCGGATTGAGGATCTCGATGGCGCCGTCTTTCTGCAGCTGGATCAGCGCCACCGGCGCCCGGTACAGGAACTGGATCAATGCCTCGTAGGCCAGGTCACCTTCGCTCATGCCTGCTCCGCTGCCGGTGGTTCCCAGCACGCCACCTGGTTGCGGCCGCGCCGCTTGGCTGCGTACAGGGCTTCGTCGGCGCGCTTGATCAGGCCGTCGAAGCCGTCGAGCGTGTCGTCCATCACCGCCACGCCGATGCTGATCGAGTACACGATTGGCTGCTGCTCGTAAGTGGCGGGCGTGCGTTCCACCTCGGCGCGCAGGCGCTCGGCAATCGCCAGCGCATCGTCCAGCGCCACCGACGGCAGGATGATGGCAAATTCTTCCCCGCCGATGCGCGCCAGCACGTCCACCTGGCGGCACACGCTGCGCATGGTGCGGGCCAGGTGGGACAACACCGCGTCGCCGGCCGGGTGGCCATGGCGGTCGTTGATGGCCTTGAAGTGGTCGGCGTCGATCACGATCAGGGCCACCGGGCGCAGCGCTTTTTTGCGGCGCGCCAGTTCCAGGTCGGCCGCCTCGAAGAATGCGCGGCGGTTCGACAACCCGGTCAGGTGGTCGCTGTAGGCGGCCTTGCGCAGGCTTTCGCTGGCGTCGCGGCGGTCGGAAATATCGCGGATGATCATGCAGTAGGCCGGTTCGTCGTCGGCCGGCGGGGCAGGGGACACTGTCTCGTCGCCGCGTACCGGCAGTGGCGAAATCATGGCGCTGCCCCAGAACTCGGTGCCGTCGGCGCGCAGGCGCAGGCCTTCGTCCAGGGTCCAGCCGTTTTCGTCGGCCTCGCGCAAGCGGTCCAGTTGCTGCGCTTCGGTGGTGGCGCCGGCGGGATAAAAGCGGGCGTAGTGCTGGCCCTTGATGGCGGCCGATGCATAGCCGGTCACGCGCTCGATGCTCTCGTTCCACGACTCCACCCGGCCCTGGCGGTCGAGACAGACCAGCGCATAGTCGGTAATGTTGGTCATGATGGCGTTGAGCCAGGCATCGGTTTTGCGCAGCTGCCGCTCGCGCCGGTCTTGTACGGTAACGTCGGCCAGCACCGCCATCAACCGGTCGGTATTGAGCTTGAGCATGCTGAGCGACATCACCTGCGGCCCGCCGGTGCGGTCGTCCGCGTGCACATACAGGCGGACGGCGTCGCAGATCGTTCCTTGCGGTGCGGCGAAAGTGGCGCACTGCTGGCGCAGGTCGGGCGCAACCGGCGCCAGCGCCTCGAACAGGTTCGTCAGCCCGCCGTCGCGGCTGAGCGGCATCAGCAGTTGCGCCGACACCGGGTTGAGCATCTGGATAGCGCCGTCCGCAGCGAGCTGCACCAGTCCCACTGGCGCCATGTACAGGAACTGCAGCAGTGCTTCATGTTCCTGAGCATGCTCCTGCGCGGTATCCTCTCCGATGGCGCTCATGAGCGATGTACCAGCACGTAGGCCAGCGCGGCGTCGGGCTGGTACACCAGGCGCAGCTGGACCTTGGTCGGGCGCATGCGCAAGGTCAGCACGTAATTGATGGTGGCGTCAAGCGGTGTGCCGTCGGCGCGGGCGTCGGCAAAGCGCTGGGCCACCATGAAGTTGTTCATGCACGGCGCCACGGCCAGGAACAGGTCCTGGCCCAGCACCCGCTCCGCGCGCAGCCCCGCCGCCTGCGCTTCGAAGGTGTTGTAGCGCTGAACGACGCCAGCGGCGTCGAAACCGATCGCACCGAAACCCAGGGCGTCCAGCGCAGTGGCATCGCTGTGCTCGAGCAAGGCGGCCAGGTCGGACTGGTCAAAGGGGATTTCGGCATGCAGGGTCATTTCGGTTTCCTAGGGTACGGGCAAAAGCAAGGGTAACATTTACTCAGGGCAATTTACCATCGCTGTCTGATCCGTTATGTGCGCTAACTAGCATTGGCGTGAGGAAACTCAAATCTGCGCATGATCGCGCACAGATTTGCTCAAGGACGTGAGTGTTTGTTACCTGGAAGCGAATATCGGTAACTTTTGGCCTGCCATCCATCTTCGCTGCACGCCCAGGAGGCGGCCGCCAAGCCGGAGGAGGGACTGCAAACCGTGGTCGTCTCCGCGCAAAAGCGCTTGCAGTCGATGCAGAACGTGCCGGTGGCCGTCAACACGGTGGCCTCCCGCGCGATCGAAAACCAGCAGATCATGGAGTTTTCCGACCTGACCCGGGTGGCGCCGTCGATGACGCTCAATCAAAATCCCGGCAACAACACGATATCGCTGCGCGGCATCGGCACCTTTGCCTACAGCACCGGCATCGAATCGGCGGTGTCGGTGATCGTCGATGACGTGCCGGTGATCCAGCAGGCGCAGGCGTTTTCCAACCTGTCTGACATCGAGCGCATCGAAGTGCTGCGCGGCCCGCAAGGCACGCTGTTTGGCAAGAATTCGTCGGCCGGGGTGATCAACGTGGTGACCAAGGCGTCGGCCGAGACGCTCGAAGGCAGCGCCCAGGGGACAAGAGCTGCAGCAGCTTCATTGGCGATCACTACAACTTCTATAACGGCAGCCACGTGCTGATGCAATACCTGCCGCGTAATTCGGAGCGTTACGCGGGCGTGCGGGTCAAATACGAGTTCTGACGCTTGCGTACTATTTGCATATTAATGCAATGATATGCATAGATGATGGCATGGAAAAACCATCCGCCATCCCAGTCTTCCATGCGCGATACAATGGCCGAAGCGGGCTTTGATCCCACCTTGCTCAATCCGGGGCTGCCGGTTGATGTGGGCGGACCATTCATGTTGTCGGGCAACCGCAATTTCCCCGGCCGTTGGGCGCTGCACGCGGGCGCCCGGGCCGACGGTTATCCGCGTGCGTTCGCGCTGGCCAGCGTCCATCCGCTGCGGCTTCCTGGTGGCGCGCGGCGACGACCGCGACGACCTGAATGTCTTTGCTTCGCGGCGCGGCAACTGGGAAGTGATGCTGCGCGCCGCCTTCTACAGCAAGACGCTGCGCAACCTGTTGACGCCCGGAGCTCCCGTCGCCAACACCTTGCAAGGGCCCAGCGGCGTGGTGGCGCCCATCAACGGTTGCAGGCCACGGCTGCCGTGGAAACCCGGCTGGAAGCCGCGCTGCTCAGGCATGGCGGCGTGATCCCGTTCATCCTGCAGAAAGCCATCGCGCAGCAACGGGGTCAGGAATTCTGCTAGCCTTCGGGCTGGTCACCATACCGTTCGATGCAAAGCCGTGGGCGCTACATCGAACACTGCAAGCAGCACCTGCACGTGCTGGACCTGCTCGAGCGCGAACGCAACGACGAGGCGTCCGAATTCCTGCGCCAGCACTTGCAGCACACGATCGCGGCGCTGTCCGGCATCGAGGATATCCTGCAGCCGCTACCCTGAATTTTTAACTTGAGAGGCACACCATGACCATCGACATTTCTCCGGCCGTCCGCGCCGCTTTCGCCCCCACCGGCGTGCTGCGCGCTTCCATCAACCTCGGTAATCCGATCCTGGCCAACACCGGCGCCGACGGCGCACCGGGCGGGGTGTCGGTGGACCTGGCGCGCGAACTGGCTGCGCTGCTCGATCTGCCCCTGGAACTGGTGGTGTTCGACGCGGCCGGCAAGTCGGTGGAGGCGGTGGCCGGCAGCCAGGCCGATTTCGGCTTCTTTGCCATCGACCCCGTGCGCGGCGCCGATATTGCGTTCACCGCGCCGTACGTGCTGATCGAAGGCTATTACCTGGTCAGGGACGACTCGCCCATCACTGGCAACGCCCAGGTGGACGATGCCGCCAACCGGGTGGTGGTGGGCAAGGGCAGCGCTTACGACCTGTATCTCACGCGGGAACTCAGGCGGGCCGCCATCGTGCGCTCGCCCACGTCGCCCACGGTGGTGGAAGTCTTCCTGGAACAGGGCGCCGAGGTGGCGGCCGGCGTCAAACAGCAACTGGAGGTCGATGCCGCGCGCCACGGCGGCCTGCGCCTGCTCGACCAGCGCTTCATGGTGATCCAGCAGGCCATGGGGCTACCCAAGGTGCGCGGGGCGGAAGCGGCACAAGTGCTGCGCGAGTTTGTCGAGCGCATGAAGGCCAGCGGCTTTGTCGATGCGGCGCTGGCGCGTCATGGCGTCAAGGGCGCCTCGGTGGCGCCCGCAGCGTAAGCGATGCTGCCGGCGTTCGCTCAGCGCTATCGGCGGCTTCGCCATATGGCAATGTCGCCGGCGTCGGGCCGGCATCGGCATACGGCACAAGTTCTGAGCGGTGGGGGTCGTCAGGATCCGGCGTCGGCCGGCGCCCGGGCGCGGCGCAGGCGGGCGGCGAAGTCGCGCAGGAAGTCGGCGCGCCAGCGGCTCACGGTCTTGGCGCCCTGGTGCGGCCCTTCGCTCAATTGCGGCGCGGGGTCATCGGTCCACCAGTTGGGATAACGCGCCGACGGCTGGCGCGCCAGTTCCGGCGCTGGCATGCGCGACGTGAAGGCGCCGGCCTGGCCGTCGAGGCCCGGGTGGTTGCTGCGGATCCGGTACGACCAGGTTTTGGCTTCCTTCGGCGAGAACAGGAAATGCCAGGCGCCGTCGGCACCGGGGTAACCGTCGAACTCCTGCTTGTCCACCACCAGGTGTGCATGCGGTTGCGCCGGTGTGGCGCCGGCGGGGCGGCACACCAGCTCCATGATGGCAAAGGTTTCCACCACGTCGGCGGCGGCAGGTGGCGTGGTATAGGTCACGCGCGGCCGGTCCCAGGCGCGCACGAAGTGTCCGCCCCAGCCGTCGGCGGCCGGGTTACCGGGCGTGGCGCCGAACAGGTAGGTGAGGGCGGGCGTGTCGCCCATCTTGATGTCCGGCCCGATCGAGGCGAAATAATCGCCAAGCGCCCCCGCGCCCTTGACGTGGCGGTTGATGAAGCTGGCATTGCCCAGATCGCCGGACTGGTCGCCGCCCAGGAACCAGCCGCGATACGTGGCGTTGTTTTCGATGATCCACAGGTCTGGGTGCGCGCGCGCCAGGTAGTCGTAGGCGTTGGTGGACCATTTTTTGTTGGGGCCACCGATCATGTATACGCGCAGCTTGCTCTTGATGGACGGGGCGTCGTGCAGCGCCTGCGCCAGGTCCTCGAAGCCGCCCCACAGCAGCACCCACAGCGCACGCGGATCGTCGCGGCGCGCGTTTTCGATGATCCATTGCGATCCTTCGGTGGGCTGGCCCCAGCCCTGCGGGCCGGCCAGGTCCGAGCCGCCCTGCTTGGCGACGGCACGCAAGCGGTCCGGCGTGGGATAGCGGTCGGACCAGGTGCGCAGGTTGGGATAGTCTTTTTCGTAGACGGCGATGATGTCGAGCAGGTGGCGCTTGCGGTCGCGGCCCTCGCCCCACGGCGAGGCGATCAGGCCGTCGAGGTCGATCATGTCGCTGTAGAGCAGCAGGTGCACCAGTGACTGGAAGTCGTCGAAATCGGTGCCGCCGATGTCGGTGGAGACGATCACGCGCGGTCGTTCGGCGGTGGCGGAGGCAGCGGCGACGGGATACCCGCTCAGGCTCAGCAGGGGCAAACCCATCGCAAGATTGATCAACAGTTGTCGTCGGTTCATAAGCTCTATGGTTGGAAGAATCAAGGTTGGGTCAGCCTGTCAGCGCCGCTGCCAGGAAATCGACAAACGTCCGCACCTTGGCCGACAGGTGCTTGCGGCTCGGGTACACCGCGTACACGCCCAGTTCGGCCGACTGCCATTGCGGCAGCAGTTGCACCAGGCGGCCGGCGGCCAGGTCAGCGCCGACGATGAAGTGCGGCTGGAACAGGATGCCGGCGCCACTCAGGGCCGCCAGCCGGATGATGTCGCCGTTGTCGGCGCGGATAGGTCCTGTGATCGGCACCACCAGTGGGCCGTCCGGCGTCTCGAATCGCCAGTCGGTGCCGCTGCCCGTCAGGCTGTAGCCGAGGCAGGCGTGGCCGCCCAGTTCCTGCGGCGTGTTCGGGGCGCCGTGCCGCGCCACGTAGCCGGGACTGGCGCACACGATGCTGCGCACGCCGCCAAGCTTGCGGGCGATCAGGTCCGATTGCGGCAGTTCGCCGATGCGCACGGCGAGATCGAAGCCGTCTTCGACCAGGTCCACCTTGCGGTCGCTGAGCGCGATATCGAGCTGCACCTCGGGGTAAGCCTGGGTGTAGTCGCCGATGATGGTGGCCAGCCGGTGCTGGCCGTACGACAGCGGAATGGTTACCCGCAGAACGCCTTGCGGCGTGCGCGTCAGGTCGCCGGCTACCTGCTCGGCTTCTTCAACGTCCTGCAGGATTTGCTGGCTGCGGTCGTAAAACGCCCGGCCTGTTTCGGTGAGGCTCAGGCGCCGGGTGGTGCGGTTCATCAGCCGCGTGCCCAGGTGTTCTTCGAGCTTCTGGATCTGCTTGGAGATCATGGCGCGCGAGATTTCCAGCTTGTCGGCCGCCGCCGCAAAGCTGCCGCCATCGACCACCGCCACGTACATTCGCATCGCATTAAAAAGGTCCATTGCGCTCAATTGTCAACCAGGTGGAAATAGTTTAGCTACCGATCGCATATTTATCAACTGGATTGATCCGAATATGATGGTGGCATCCCATCCAGCGAGGTGCACCATGTCGTCGTTCCCCACCATTTTCGTTTCCCACGGCTCGCCGATGCTGGCCTTGCAGGACAGCCCGGCGCGCCGCTTTTTGCTCGGCCTGGGCGCGGAGCTGCCGCGTCCCAAGGCCATCTTGGTGTTTTCCGCGCACTGGGAAACCGGCGCCGCGCCGGCGGTATCGCTGGCCACGCACCCGGAGACTATCCATGATTTCGGTGGCTTTCCGCAGGCGCTGTTCGACATCCGGTACCAGCCGGCCGGCGCCCCGGACGTGGCCGAGCGGGCGGCGGAGCTGTTTGCGGCGGCGGACATTCCGGTCGGCCGCCATCGGTCGCGCGGCCTGGACCACGGCGCCTGGGTGCCGCTGCGGCTGATGTATCCCGATGCGGACATCCCGGTGCTGCAGATTTCCATCGTACGTGGCGCCGGTCCTGCCGCCCACGAGGTGCTGGGCGGCGCGCTGGAACAGTTGCGCCACGAGGGCGTGCTGGTGATCGGCTCCGGTTCGCTCACGCACAACCTGTACGAATTCCGCGGCCAGGCCGTCGATGCGCCAGCCCCGGGCTGGGTGACCGAATTCGAACAATGGATGCGCGAGCGGCTGGCCGCAGGCGACCGCGCAGCGCTGCTCGACTACCGCAACCGGGCGCCGTCGGCCGTGCAAAACCATCCGTCCGAGGAACACCTGCTGCCGCTGTTCGTGGCGATGGGGGCGGCCGGCGCCGGCGCCCAGGCGCAGTTGCTGCATTCGAGCTTTGAACACGGCGTGCTGGCGATGGATGCCTACGCCTTTAACTGAAAGAGAAACGAGATGACTGAAGCATTGGATAGCATCCTGGTCGAACCGGTCTCGGGACTGACGTGCCGCCTGCGTCCTGCCCAAAAAGGACAAGTTGCGGCGCCATGCCTGGTGCTGATGCACATGCCAGCGTGGGCTTGACGGCCCCGCAGCAGGTGGCCGGTTTCGGCATGCTGAGCGGGCGCATCCTGCCGGAAGTGCTGCCGCTGGTGCAGCCTGGCCCGGCGCTGCAAAAGGTGAAGGCGTTTGTCAGCCACGGCGTGCTGGACGACAAGCTGGGCATCCACTTTGGCCGCAACGCCAGCCAGGTGCTGGAAAGCTACCAGGTGCGGCTCGATTACCGCGAATACCAGGCCGGTCACGCGCTGACCATGGCGATGGTGACCGATTTCCAGCAATGGTTGGCGGCGCAGATCTGACCGCTGTACGCCATGCCGGAGGCTGGAAACGCTACATCAAACGCTATATCACGCCCGGCGACGAACCGGCTCAGCCGCAATCACCGGCACCGGCTGGCGCGCCGCGTTGGTGATCACGCGCAGGTCGTGGCGGGCAGCGGCGCGGTCCGCACCCTGCTTGGCCAGCTGGAATACCGAGACCAGCTCGCTCAGCGCGGTCGCCTGGTTCTGCATGCTTTGCGAGGCTGCCGTCGCTTCTTCCACCAGTGCGGCGTTTTGCTGGGTGACGGCATCCATGCCGGCGATGGCGGTGTTCACCTGTTCGATACCGGCGCGCTGTTCCGCACCGGCGGCGCTGATCTCGCTCATGATGTCGGTCACGCGACGCACGCTGACCACCACGTCGTCCATGGTGGCGCCGGCTTGTTCCACGAGCTTGCTGCCGCTTTCCACCTGGTTGACCGAGTCGCTGATCAATTCCTTGATTTCCTTGGCTGCCGCAGCCGAGCGCTGCGCCAGGTTGCGCACTTCGGAGGCGACCACGGCAAAGCCGCGACCCTGTTCGCCGGCGCGCGCGGCTTCCACTGCCGCATTCAATGCCAGGATGTTGGTCTGGAATGCAATGCCGTCGATCACGGCAATGATGTCCACGATCTTGCGCGACGACTGGTTGATCGAGCCCATGGTCTGCACCACCTGCGACACCACGGCGCCGCCTTTTTGCGCGACCGCCGAGGCGCTCAACGCGAGTTCATTGGCCTCGCTGGCGCTGGCCGAGTTCTGTTTTACCGTGCTGGTCAGCTCTTCCATCGATGCGGCGGTTTCTTCGAGCGACGCGGCTTGCTGTTCGGTGCGGGCCGACAGGTCCACATTACCGGCAGCAATCTGCTGCGACGCGGTGGCGATGGTGTCGGTGCCGCTGCGTACCTGTTCGACCAGTCCGGCCAGGCTGTCGCGCATCGACTTCATGGCAAACAGCAGGCTGTCCTGGTCGCCTTCGCGGGTGTGGATGGCAACGGTCAAGTCACCGTCGGCAATCTTGCCGGCAATTTTTACGGCGTAATCGGGCTCACCGCCGAGGCGCTTGACCAGCCAGCGGGTGATCAGGGCCGCGCACAGGGCGCCCAGCACGATCGAGCCTATCAGCAGGGTGATGATCCAGACGCGTGCCGAGTCGTATAGCGCATCGGCGCGGTCGGAAGCGGCATCACCGCCGTCGCCATACAGCTTGACCAGCTTGTCGATCTGGCCGCGCAGCGCCACGATCAGCTTGTTCGACTCGCCGCGCAGCAACTGCTTTGCGGTATCGCTTTCGGCAGCGCGCGAGGCGGCGCGGATCTTGCCGTCTTCAATCATGTAGCGGTCCCACAGGGACAGGAACTCGTCGTACAGCGCTTTTTCCTCGGGCGTGGAGATCAGCTTTGCGTAGGTGTCCTGCATCTTGCGCAGGTCGACCAGGTCGTTGGCGATGACCTTGTCGTACTTGTCCATCTCGGCCGGGTCGGTGGAAATGATGTACTGGAATTCGCGGGTGCGCACCCTGGCGATTTGTGCCTTGAGATCCTGCACCACGCGCATCGCCGGCATCCAGCGCTCGGACAATTCGGTCGAGGCGCGGTTGAGCTGCGCCAGTTTGACGATGGCAAAGATATCGACTGCTGCCGCCAGTACCAGCACCAGCGCGAAGGCCAGTCCCAGCTTGGTTGCCAGCTTCAAATCACGTAACGAAGTCATAAAAGTATCCTTCAGGCAGTGGGCGCCAGCGCGCCCTGTTTTGTTATTACGAACGATGGGATAGAAAGTGAGAGAATTTCCCAAGGGAAACTTATAATATCACAGCGGAATTGTTTGCGTGTCTGCCATCTGTTGCAGTGCCCACTACGTAGTTTCCCTATAGATACATTTGTGCTGGAAAACAACATTTATAGATTATTTAGTGTTGAATAACCCAAGCCATCACGCTGTTAGCCGCATTCCGCCGTGCTTTCAGCCCCAAATAGCCAGAAAGTATAGCCATTCTTGCATGTTGCATTGCGGCATCAACCGTCTTAGTATTTGCAGAACATTTCCATGAAGCATTTCTCCAAGGAGGTTCAGATGGGCATAGCACTCGAGCAATCCCCGCAGGTTTTCGTCAACCAGCGCAACTTCGACTGGGGCCAGGACCAGGCCGCTATCGTCGCGCTGGTCGGCCGCTACTTCAGCGACTTCAATGGCAATGGCTTCTATCCCCACCCGGATGAAGTGGCTTTGCAGCGCGAATTGCTGGCCGTGCCATCGCTGCGCTACTTGCAGCGCTACATCGTGGGCGCCGAAGCGCGCGGACTGGCGATCACCGGGCTGGGCCTGGCCGGGCTGGAGGAGGCGCCACGCAATGCCGTGCTGTACGCGATTGCGCTGAGCCTCGGTTTTCCGACCTCGACCGACCAACGTACCCAGCGCGTGGCGTGGGATATCCGCGCCCGGCCCGGCAGCGCACAGAAAAGCAGCTTCGTGACCTTCTCGGAGCGGGTGGGCAGTGCCGACATGCATACGGACTCGTCGTTTTACCCGATGCCGGAAGAACAGTTCCTGCTGTACGTGGTGACGGCGGCGCGCTGCGGTGGCGGCGCATCCTTGCTGATCGGCGTCGATGACATTTATGCCGAATTGCAGCGTACCGAAGCCGGCCGCGCCGCCTGTGCGCTGCTGTTCGAGACGCCGCTGCCGTTTCGCGTGCCGTCGGTGTACGCGGCCAGCGACGAGCAGGTGGAAATCGAGATGGCGCCGGTCTTTGAACGGCAGGGGGCGCTGCTGACGATGCGTTGGCGTTACGATTCGTTGCTCAAGGGGCTGGCGGCGCGGCCGGGGCTCGATACGCCGGCCGTGCGTGCAGCGCTGGAGCTGCTGCACGAAGTCATCGAACAGCGGGCGCCGCGCTTTTCGCAGCAACTGCCCGATGACACCTTGTTGTGGGCAAACAATCGCCGTTCGCTGCATGGCCGCGCCGATTACACCGACCCGGCCCGTCACCTCATCCGCATCCGTATCGCCGATACCCCCAATGCCGAACGCATCGGGCCATCGGGCATTTCGGCGGACTGAGCATGGTGAACGCAATTCTTCCGGTCTTGCTGATCATTGCGCTTGGCGTGGCGATCCGACGCTATGGCTGGCTGCCGGAAGCGTTTTTTCCGTCGATTGAAAAGTTCACGTACAACATCTGCTTTCCGGCGCTGCTGTTTGCCGGGACGGCCCGGCTCAGCTTCGAGTCGGCGCAGGTCGGCGAACTGGCGATGGCGACGGTGCTGCCGACCCTGCTGATCACGGCGGTGGCGCTGCTGATGTTGTTGCCGGCGCGCGCCTTGCCCGATCCGGCGCGGTCGTCAGTGGTGCAGGGCGCGGTACGGCCCAACACCTATTTCGGCATCGCCGTCTCGACGCTGCTGTTCACGCCGCAGACGGCCGCGCTGGTGATGCTGTCGCTGGCGTTGTGCCTGCCGGTGGTCAATATCATCTCGGTGATCGCCCTGTCGTGGTGGAGCGGCATGCCCACGCACGCGGGGCGCATCGCGCGCAACCTGGCAACCAATCCCATCATCCTGTCCACGCTGGCCGGCGTGATCTGGAGCGTGGCGGGCCTGCCACTGCCGGCGCCGCTGTTCAATACGCTGGACATCCTCGGCAAGGCGGCACTGTGCCTGGGCCTGGTATGCGTCGGCAGCGGACTGGTGTTTTCACTGCAGGGCCTGCGGCCGCTGGCCCTGAGCCTGACGTCGGTGTTGAAGCTGCTGGTGCTGCCGCTGCTGGCCGCCAAGGTGTGCGTGCTGTTCTCGGTATCGGCCCCGGTAGCGCTGGCGGCGTGTTTCTACTGTGCGCTGCCGACCGCCCCCAATGCCTACATCATGGCCCGCCAAATGGGCGGCGACACCCGCCTGATGGCCGCGCTGATCACGTTGCAGACGCTGGTGGCGGCGGTGACGCTGCCGCTGTCCGGGCAGTTTTTGCTGTGGATGGGGTGAATGACGTGAATTCGCGACAGGCCCGACGGCCTGCTGCATGCCGAGGCGCCGGTTTATGAGGCGCGATGACTGATGCGCGGTTTGGTGTTCTCGCGTATCAGCAATTTGCAATCAATGCCAAAGTCCGGAGTTCTTCAAAATTTTTCGGCATCTTGGGCTTGATAATGTCCTCGTTGATTTGCAATACGATGGATTTCATCAAATCTGTTTTGCTCAATTTGGTGACCGCCATGACAGCAGCAATCTCGTCCGCCATAGGCTTTGACACCTTGATCGACAAACGCTTGCGGGCAGACTCCGCCGGCAACTCGAACTCGACTTTATTCTTCAATGCCGCCACCAGCCGATCTGACCATGCTGGGCTCTTGCTCGACTTGCCCACGTAATACATCAACAAGCGTTTTCTGAAATCGGAGTTCACGCTGGAATCAATGCGGTAGCATGCCAAATCCAGCGCATCCATATAGATGGCTGGCAGCTGGGCTTCAACCGGCACCATTGCCTTATCGCGGCTCGCCTTGATGGCGAGCGTCGATTGCGCCGGCGTGGAAACAACGCGATCACAGACGTCGCAGACACCTGCCAGAATATCGGTAGCAATGCCTACCCCATCACTGAAAGGAATGTCTCGCCGCTGATAAGTGGTGTGAACCAGCGCATTGCAGTGATAGCAAATTGCCTTGCTCTTGTCGCCCGCATGTAAAAGTTTCATGGCTTCCTCACTGGTGTACGCTGATAAAAACGGTGTCCGGATCAACGAAATAAAACTTGATATACCACTGCCTGCACCGGATCACGTGGACCTCGATCCCGGCTATCGAATGATGAGGACTGCTGGCATGATCATTCCCGCCGCTGGATTTGATCATTGAAATGACTTGCTCCGGCGTGACTTCACCGATCTGCAATAAATTCTTGACGCTGATGTCACCACACACTTCGTGAGAAAACTGGCGTCTGGCAAGCGCATCCAAAACTTTCCTTTTTGCCTCTCTATATTCCATCTCTGACCTCTGATCATACGAAGAACTTCGTATGCGCACAAGTTTTTTACGAAAATATTCGTAAAGAGGGCAGTGCTGCGCGATCACGCCGTTCTATATTGGTCGGCGCGCGATCTGGCGGCCACGAAGTGCGTCAATCGGAGTGCGAGACGGGGCACTGATCGTGCTGGATGGGCGAAGCCATAGTCTATGCATTGCGGCGGCGCTGATCTGGCGGTTAGCCAAGTTCCTGGCCAAAGCGCGCCGCATTGCCGCTGGCCCGGAACCGTTCGACGACATGCTCCACGAAGACGCGCACCTTGGCCGGCACCAGCTTGCGGCTCGAGTAATAGATGGTCAGGGGGCGCGTCTCGGCATACCAGTCCGGCAGCAGCCGTACCAGCTCGCCGCTGTCCAGGCAGGGCAGGGCGTGCGGCAGCGGCAGCAGGGCGATACCGAGTCCGCGCGCGGCCGCGCTGGTCATCGCTTCCGGATCGTCGAACACGGCCACCGGCCGGACGGTGGCGACCAGTTCGTCGCCGGCCCGGTTCTTCAGCGTCCACGGTTGCAGCCGGCCGGTGGCCAGCGAGCGGCGCAGCAGTCCGCGATGGCGGGCCAGGTCGGCCGGTGTGGCCGGCGCGGCATGGCGCTCGAGATAGGCAGGCGCGGTGGCCAGCACAATGTGCACGCGCGACAGTTCGCGCGCGATCAGCCCTTCGGTCAGTTCGATGCCGCCGCCGATGCCCACGTCGTATCCCTGCGCGATCAAATCCACCTGGCGGTTATCGAAATGCAGGTCGAGGACCACGTCCGGGTAGCGCTCGATAAAATCGTCGAGCAACGGCAGCACGTAGTTGCGGCCCACCGTGTGGGCCATCGACACCTTGAGCGTGCCCGCCGGCTTGCCGGCGCCCTGGCGCAGCGCGGTCAGGGCGTCGCCGATCTCGGTCCACGGCAGGCGCACCTGCGCGTACAGGCGGTCGCCGTCGGTCGTCAGCGCCAGGCTGCGCGTGCTGCGCTGGAACAGCCGCACGCCCAGCTGGCTCTCCAGGCGGGCCACGCTTTTGCTGACGGCGGCCGGGGTCTGCCCCAGCTTGCGGGCGGCGGCAGAAAAGCTGCCCTCGCTGGCGGCGGCAATGAAGGCGTCGAGATAGCTACTGAGTTCGGTGAGCATGGGCGTCCATTTTGATTCCATTTGATACCAATGGTTGAAAGTGTACATGCTAATTACCGGCTATACGCAATCAATTCTCCGCGCCATACTGGATCCATCAACTCACCCCACGAAAGGAAATGATCATGAACTCGAACCTTAACCTCAGCGGCAAAGCAGCTTTCATCAACGGCGGTTCGCGCGGTATTGGCGCTGCGACTGCCCGCCGCCTGGCCCGTGACGGCGCCAAAGTGGCGATCGGCTACGGCGCTTCGGCCATCGCGGCAGAGGCGCTGGTCGCGGAAATCGAGGCGCAGGGCGGTACCGCGTTTGCCATCCACGCCGACGCCAACGACGCCGTCGCACTGACCCGCGCCATCGACCAGGCAGCGGAGCGCTTCGGCCGCCTCGATATCCTGGTCAACAGCGCTGGCGTGCTGCGGATGGGATCGCTAGAAGAATTTTCGCTGGAAGACTTCGACGCCACCGTCGCCGTCAATATCCGCGCCGTGTTCGTGGCGACCAAGGCGGCCGTGGCCCACATGACCGATGGCGGGCGCGTGATCAATATCGGCAGCACCAACGCCCAGCGCATGCCGTTCGCGGGCGGCGCCGCCTACGCCATGAGCAAGTCGGCGCTGACGGGCCTGGTGAAGGGGCTGGCGCGCGACCTGGGACCGCGCAATATCACCGTCAACAACGTGGCGCCGGGCCCGATCGACACCGACATGAATCCTGCCGAAGGCGATTTCGCCGCCAGCATGCACGGGCTGATGGCCCTGAAACGCCACGGCCATGCCGACGAAGTGGCCGCCATGGTCGCTTACCTGGCAGGACCGGAAGCAGGTTTTGTCACCGGCGCCGACCTGCTGATCGATGGCGGTTTCGCGGCCTGATCGTCAGTTCCGCGTGCCGAAGCCGTGGAAGAACGTGTCGATGGCGCGGTCCATCATTGCCTGGATTTGCTCCAGCGACACGGGCTGCGGCTTGCGCTGGAACTGGCGCATGTTCACTTCGGCCGTGGCCAGCGCCATGAAATGGTGCGCCGCCAGCATGGGGTCGGCGCGCCGCAACTGGCCGCAGTCCATGGCCGCTTCGAGTACCACGGCCAGCGCCTTGTTGGCCTGCGCCGGGCCGCCGTCCCATGTCGGAATGCCCGGACTCGGCGACGACCAGGCGGTACACGGCCAGCGCATTGCTGTCGTCGGTCAGCACGCTCATCATGCGCTCGGCAAAGTGGCGCAGCACCGATTCGAGCGGGAAGGGGGGCGGGGAAGCGTGCTGCAGGAATGCACAGGTCGTCCGGACCGGTTATGATCGCGGTCATTCCGACCATTACCCGTCGCCAGCCATCGACCCTACGAAAGCCAGCCTGACATGCCCAACCCCACTTCGCGCCGCGGCTCGCCGCTGCTGCTGTTACCAATCGCCCTGATCGTTGCCGCCCTTGCCGCGCTGTTTGCGTGGGTGGGCGGCTGGTTCGGCCACCACGACCTGACGCCGCAAAAAATGATGAACTTTGCCGAGACCTCCGGCAAACAGGCGTCCGGCTTCCGGCGCGCGCACAGCAAGGGCGTGTGCTTTGCCGGCACGTTTACGCCGGCGCCCGACGCGGCCAAGCTGTCGAAGGCCCGGGCGTTTGCCCAGCCTTCGATCGACGTCATCGGCCGCTTCTCCGCGTCGTCCAACAACCCGTATGCGCCCGATGGCGCGTCGCCGGTGCGCGGCATGGCTGTGCAGCTGAAAACCGACGATGGCCAGGAATGGCGCATTGCCATGAACAGTTTTCCGTTCTTTGCCGCATCCACGCCGCAGGCCTTCCAGGCCATGAACGAAGCCGGCAAGCCCGATCCCGCCACCGGCAAGCCCGATCCCGAGAAAATGAAGGCCGTGCTGGCCGCCAACCCGGAGATCGCCGCCTTCCAGGCCTGGGCCAAGACCGCGCCCAAGTCCGACAGCCTCGGTAATACCCGCTTCAACGGCGTCAACGCCTTCCGCCTGACCGATGCGCAAGGCACGGACCGCATGGTGCGCTGGTCGATGCGCCCGCGCCTGCCGTTCGTGGCGCTCACGCCCGAACAGCTGAAAGCAGCCGATCCCGATTTCCTGATCGCCGACCTGGACCGCCGCCTGGCCGCCAGCCCGCTGCTGTGGGACCTGGTGGTGCAAATCGCTGCGCCCGGCGACCCGATCACTGACCCGTCCAAGGCCTGGCCCGACACGCGGCAGGAAGCCACCATCGGCACGCTCGCCATCAAGCACGCCGAACCGCAAGCGACCGGCCCTTGCCGCGACCTCAATTTCGACCCGCTGATTGTGCCCAACGGCATTGCCGGCAGCGACGATCCGGTGCTGCGCGCCCGCTCGGCCGCGTACTCGGTATCGTTCAACCGCCGCGAACGCGAAATTTCTGAAGGCAAGTCCGCCTATCCGGTCAACCAGAACGGGAGCGCCCGATGAACCGCCCACGCCACTTCAACCTGCTCGCCCGCGTACTGCACTGGTCCATGGCGCTGGCCATCCTGGCCATGCTGTTCGTTGGCGCCGGCATGGTCGTCTCGCTGCAATACCGGGCGCCATTGCTGGACCTGCATCGTCCGCTTGGCATCGCCATCCTGCTGCTGGCCATCGTGCGCCTGGTCAATCGCCTGACCCGGCCCACGCCGGCGCTGCCCGCAGACCTGCCGACCATCCAGAAATTCGCCGCCCACGCGTCGCACTGGCTGCTGTACGCACTGATGCTGGCGATGCCGCTGATCGGGTGGGCCATGCTGTCGGCCGGCGGCTACCCGATCCCGATGTTCGGCGGCGTGCACCTGCCGGCCATCCTGCCGCATAGCCCAGAGGTGTACGGCATGCTGCGTCCCCTGCACGGCGTGCTGGCATACGTGCTGTTCGCCACCATCCTGGCCCACCTGGGCGCGGCGCTGTATCACGCGTGGGTGCGGCGCGACGAGGTGTTCGGGCAGATGGCCAAAGGGGAACCGGATTAGGTCGTTCGATGTTGCTCAGATGGGCGCCGCGAGGGCCACGTGGGTGTCGTGCATGATCCGTGCATGCTCGGCCTTGTCGCCGCCGGTGATCTCGATCTCGCCCAGGCGACCGGAGTTCTCCACCACCATGCGGCAGCGTTCCCAGCGCCGCGCCTCGAACCCGGTCAACGCCGCCTCGATGGTAGCCGCGCGATCGAGTTCGTCGGCCAGCACGATGGCGTCCTCGATGCCGATGCAGGCGCCGGACGCCATGTGTGGCGTGGTGGCGTGCACGGTGTCGCCGATCAGCACCACGCGACCGCGGTGCCACGGCGGCGGCACCAGCAGCGCCTCGAGCGGGCGATAGACGATCTGGACGTCGGCGCCCGGTTCCAGCAGCTGCGCGCGGCATTGCTGCAGCAGCGGCGCGGCGAACGGCGCCAGCAGGTTGGCCAGCATGGCGGGAAACTGCGCCGGATCGAGCCGCACATTGTCGGCGCGGTCTTCGGTGACGAACAGGTACATCTGGTCGCGCGAAACGGGATTGAGCCCCGCCTTGATCTTCGCTCCCACCCACATCGTGGCCCGTTCGATTTCCGGCGGGCGCGGCAGCACGGCGCGCCACACGCACTGGCCGCTGTAGCGCGGTGCAGGTGCTGCAGGCAGCAGCGCCTCGCGCACTTGCGAGTACAGGCCATCGGCGCCGATCACCAGGTCGTATTGGCCCGCCGTGCCGTCGGTGAATTCCACCTCCACGCCATCGGCGTGCTGGCGCAGGCTCGTAAAAGTGCAGCCCAGGCGCACCCTGGCGCCGCTGGCGATGGTGGCGTCGGCCAGGATTGTTGCCAGCACCGGGCGCATGATGGCGCCGCCGCCGGGCACGTCGGCGCCGGCCAGGCGCGGCGTGGGCACGGTGGCCAGGTACTGGCCGTGCGGCAGCATCAGGTCCACGCCATCGGCCGCCGCACCCTGTTCGAGAAACCGGTCGAGAATGCCGAGCGTTTTGAACGCGCGCAGCGTGGCGCCACCCAGGCTGATGCCGGCGCCGTACGAGCGCCAGCCCGGATCGATTTCCACCACGTGCACGTCGGCGCCGAGCTTGCGCAATTCGATGGCGGCGGCCATGCCGGAAAAGCCGCCGCCGATGATCAGGATCCTGTTTGCTGGTGATGTCATGGTTGTCTCCGTCGAAGTATGATTATTGTGGTGTTCAGCTGCTTGTTTTTAGTCGCTGGTTAACAGCACGTTGCCGCCGGCATCGACCGTGAGTGCAACCGGCGTGAGCGCCTGGCCCAGGCATGGCCCGCGCACGCAGGCGCCGCTGTCGATGTCGAACAGCGCGCCGTGCGCCGCGCACACGATGTGGGTGCCGTCGGCGTTCAGGTAGGCATGCCGGCGCCAGGCCATCGGCGTGTCGCCGTAGTGCGGGCACAGGTCGCGGTAGCCATGCAGGTGCGCGCCCTGGCGTACCACCAGGATGCTGTCCTGGCCGCAGCCCGCAGGATCGAAACCGCGCGCGGCGCCGTCTGCCAGCTCGTCCAGGCGGCACAGCAGGAGCGGGAACGGCGCGGCCATGGGTTTGTCTCGCTGATTGTTTTACGGTGGGGGCAGTGTGCCGGCCAAGCCACGCTGTGTAAAATCAATTGGCTGCATGGCTGGTATCCGGATTGTCGATACCTGAACCGTGAGCGCTGCCGAGCTTCAGGCGTCGGCTGGAATGTCCATGGTCACCGCCAGCCCGCGCCCATCAAGCCCGCCGCTCATCTTGATGCTGGCGCGGTGGCCATCGGCGATGCGGGCCACGATCGATAACCCCAGGCCGCTGCCCGGCAGCGACGCGCCGGCCAGGCGGAAGAAGCGCTCGAACACGCGCTGCTGCATCTCCGCCGGAATGCCGGGCCCGGAATCGGCCACGCACAGGAAGCTGCTGCCATCGCGCTGGCCGCAGCTGATGGCGATGCGGCCGGGGGCGGGCGTGTAGCGCAGCGCGTTATCGACCAGGTTACGGATCAGCATGTGCATGCTGTCCGGGTGCAGCGCACAGGGCGCCGGCGCGATCGACAACTCCAGCGCCAGTCCCTGCTGCGCGCACACCTGGCGCCAGTGGTCGGCGTGCTCGCGCAGCAGCGGCGCCAGGTCGCCGGCTTGCGGTGTGGTGATCGCGCCTTCCACCTTTTCCAGTGTCAGCAACTGGTCCATCAGCCTTGCGGCGCGGTCCACGCTCACGCCCAGCGCGGCGATGAACTCCTCGCGTTCCTCGATGGTGCGGGCGCGCTGCAGCACCTGCAGATTGGTCTTTATGGCGGCCAGCGGCGTACGCAGTTCGTGGGCCGCATCGGCAGTAAAACGCTGTTCGTGTTCCATGGTTTGCCGCACGCGGCCGAACAGGCGGTTGATGGCCGAGAGCAGCGGATGCACCTCGCTCGGTGCGGCGTCGAGGCTCACCTCGGCCAGGTCGTTGGGTGTGCGCGCCGCCACCTCGTCCGCCGAATCCTGCAACACCCGCACCACGCGGCTGATGCTCCACCACAGCGCCGCCGTCGCCAGCAATGCCAGCAGCGTGCCGAAGATGACGATCTTGTAGAAGAAGCGGCTGCTGATGTCCTCGCGGTGGCTGGTGGGTTCGGCCACCACCAGCGCCAGTTCGCGGCTTTCGTCCCACAGCGTGTACAGGCGCCAGCGCTGGCCGTGCAGCGTGGTCCACGACAGGCCGGCTGGCGCGTCGGGAGAGAGCGCCGCATCGGGGGCGCCGTCGTTCTTGTACAGCACCCGGTCGTTAACGTCGCGCACCTGGAACAGCAGGTAGCGGTGCGGGTTGGCGTGGCCCTTCATCGGCAGACTGATCGGCTGCGACAAGCCATGCTCGCGCACCTCGTTCTCCACCAGCGACAGCAGCAAATGGCCGGTTTCCACCAGCGACTGGTCGAACAGTTCGTCGCTTTCCTGCTGCGCCTCTACATAGACGATGGCTGCGCTGCTGGCCCACAGCAGCAGCGTCAGTCCCAGCAGCGACGCCAGCAAGGTGCGCTTGAGCGACCACGGTTTGCCAGGTGCTGCGCTCATGGCGCCGCCGGCTTGTCGATGCAGTAGCCGATGGCGTGCACGGTGCGGATCAGGTCACGGCCCAGTTTTTTGCGCAGGTGGTGGATGTGGACCTGCACCGCGTTGCTTTCCACCTCGTCGCCCCAGCTGTACAGGTTTTTCTCGAGCTGCTCCCGGCTCAGCACCCGGCCGGCCTGTTCGACCATCATCAGCAGGATGCGGAACTCCTTGATCGTCAGCGCCACTTGCCGACCTGCCTTGGTCACAAGCCGGTCGGCGACATCGATCACCAGGTCGTCGTGTACCAGTTGTTCGCGCACGCGCCCGGCCGCGCGGCGGCAGGCGCTGCGGATGCGGGCGGCCAGTTCGTCGAGGTCGAACGGCTTGACCAGGAAATCGTCGGCGCCGGCGTCGAGACCGGCGATGCGGTCCGGCACCTGGTCGCGCGCCGTTACCATCAGCACCGCGCCCGTATAGCCGCTGTCGCGCAGCAGGTGCAGGGCCTGCATGCCGTCCTGGCCCGGCAGGCCGATGTCGAGCAGGATGCAGCCATAGTCGTGCAGCCGCGCCGCCGTCAGTGCATGTTCGGCGCTCAGCACCCAGTCGACGGCGTAGCCGTTCTGTTCCAGTCCGATCTGGGTGGCGCGGCCCAGTTGCGGGTCGTCTTCGGTCAGCAGTAGTCGCATCGTGTCAGCCTGTTTTTTTCAGTGATCGGGTGGCGCGGATACTGGGCGGCAGTTGTTAAGAACCTCTTAAGAACTGCTCAGCACCATCGCCCGCATTCTCCCCACCGCGAATCAACCATGTTCAACGCATTATTACTCATGTCCGCCGTTGCCACCGCAGTGGTGCCGGCCGCCCGGCTGGAGCAGGTGGCCATCACCGCCGCGCAGATCCAGCGCGCCGGCATCCAGACTACGCCGGCGCTGGCCCGCCTGCCTGAAGCGGGCGGCACGGACGGCGACGCCGTGGTGCTGTCCGGCACCGTGGTGCCATCGGCCACCGCGATGATCGTCAGCGGCACGGCCTGGGGCGGTATGGTACAGGAAGTGCACGTCGCCACGCTGCAGGCGGTCAAGGCTGGCGCGCCGCTGGCGACCCTGTTCAGCCAGCCCTGGATGGAACTCCAGCGCGATTACGTGGAGCTGTCGGCGCGCGCACGGCTGGCGGCCGACAAGCTGGCCCGCGACGAAAGTCTGCATGCCGACGGCATTATCGCCCGGGCGCGCCTCGACGAAAGCCGCTCGGCCGCGCAACTGGCGCAACTGGCCGTCCACCAGCACGCGCAGGCGCTGCGTTCGGGCGGCATGAGCTCAGCGGCGCTGGCGGCGCTGCCGGCCAGCCAGCGCCTGAGTCCCTTGCTGACGGTGCGCGCGCCGGCGGCCGGCACGGTAATCGAGATGCCGCTGGCGGTCGGCCAGCAGGCCGAACCCGGCGCCAGCGTGGCGAAGATCGTGCGCGACGGTCCGCTCTGGGTCGAACTGCAAGCCTCGCGCCAGCAACTGGCGGCGCTGGCGGTGGGCGACCGGTTGACCGTGGCTGAAGGGTGCCAGGTACGCATCAGCGCGATTTCTCCGCTGGTCAATGGCGTCAACCAGACCGCGCTGGTGCGCGCGGCGCAGCAAGAGCGCAACAACTGCCTCAAGCTCAACGCGTTTGTCGAGGCGCGCCTGGCGCGTGCGCGCACGCAGACCGGCGCGCTGGCGGTGCCGACCGCCGCGCTGGCGCGGCGCGGCGCGTCCAGCTACGTCTTCGTGCGCAACGCGCAGGGCTTCGAGGCGGTGCCGGTGCAACCGGGCGCCGCTGCCGGTGAGCTGGTCTGGGTGCGTGGCGCCCTCAACGATGGCGCGCCGGTGGCGATGCGCGGCGTGGCCGCCATCAAGGGCGCGTGGAGCGGTCTCGGTGAATCCGCAGCCGAGGCGCCGGTGGCACCTGCCGCCAAGGGACAGCCATAATGCTGGGCCGTCTGATTGCACTGTCGCTGGCGCAGCGGCTGCTGGTCCTGGTGCTGGCGATATTGATGGTGCTGGCCGGCGCCAGGGCGGTCGGTGAGCTGTCGATCGACGCCTTCCCCGACGTCTCCAGCACCCAGGTCAAAATCATCATGAAGGCGCCGGGCATGACGCCGGAGGAAGTGGAAACCCGCATCGTCGCGCCGATCGAACAGGAACTGCTGGGCATACCGCACCAGGCGGTGCTGCGTTCGCAATCGAAGTACGCGATTGCCGACATCACGCTCAATTTCGACGATGGCACCGATATGTACTGGGCGCGCCAGCAGGCCACCGAGCGGCTGGCGGCGGTGCTGCAGGACTTGCCGGCATCGGCCAGCGGCGGCCTGGCGCCGATCACCACGCCGCTGGGCGACGTGTTCATGTTCACCATCGACGGTCCGCTGTCGCTGATGGAAAAGCGCACGCTGCTCGAGTGGACCATCCGCCCGCAGCTGCGCAATATTCCCGGCGTGGCCGATGTCAATTCGCTGGGCGGCGAAGTACGCAGCTTCGAGGTGATTCCCGACCTGGCCGCGCTGGCGGCGCGCAAGGTGTCGCTCGACCAGCTGGAACAGGCGCTGCAGGCGAACAACCGCAGCGATGGCGCCGGCCGCCTGAACAGCGGTGAGGAATCGTTCCTGATCCGCAGCGACTCCAGCGTGCGCAACCTGGCCGACGTGGCGGCGATCGCCATCATAAGCCGCGATGGCGTGGCCGTGACGGTGGGCCAGGTGGCGCAGGTGCGCATCGGCGCGCTCACGCGCTACGGCACGGTCACGCAAAACGGTACCGGCGAGGCGGTGCAGGGCCTGGTGCTGGCCATGCGCGGCGCCAATGCGCTCGACGTGGTGGACCAGGTGCGTGCGCGGCTGGCCGACATCGGCAAAACGCTCCCCGCCGGCACCACCATCAACACCTTCTATGATCGCGGCCACCTGGTGGAGCGCGCGGTCGGCACCGTCGGCAAGGCGCTGCTCGAAGCGACCGTGCTGGTCGTGGTGCTGCTGTACATCTTCCTCGGCAATGTGCGGGCGGCGGTGGTGGTGGCGTGCATCTTGCCGCTGTCGGCGCTTGGCACCTTCCTGCTGATGCGGCAGTTTGGCCTCAGTGCCAACCTGATGTCGCTGGGCGGCCTGGCGATTGCCATCGGCATGCTGGTCGATGCGGCGGTGGTGGTGGTGGAAAACATCGAAGCACACAGCAGCAAGGCGCAGCCGGGCATGTCGTGGCTGCACGTGATCTACCGCGCGGTGCGCGAGGTGGCCGTGCCGGTCACGGCCGGCATGGTGGTGATCATGGTGGTGTTCATTCCGCTGCTGACGTTGCAGGGACTGGAAGGCAAGATGTTCGCGCCGGTGGCCATGACCATCATCTTCGCGCTGGGCGCCTCGCTGCTGCTGTCGCTGACCGTGATTCCCGTGCTGTCCTCCTTGCTGCTCAAGGCCCATCACGGCCCGGCGCCGCGTATCTTGGTGTGGATGGAAGGCGTGTACCAGGCGGTGCTCACGCGCGCACTGGGACGCGAGCGACTGGTGATGACGGCGGCCGGCGTGGCGCTGGTGGTGGCCGTGGGCCTGTTCATGGTGGTCGGCAAATCGTTCATGCCGGTACTGGAAGAGGGCGACCTGATCATGCAATCGGAGAAGCTGCCGTCGATCGGCCTGGCCGAATCGACCGACCAGGACCTGGCGATCCAGCGCCGCATCCTGCAGCAGGTGCCGGAAGTGACGCGCATCGTCGCCCGCCTCGGTACCGATGAACTGGGCCTCGACCCGATGGGCCCCAACGAAACCGATTCCTTCCTGGTCCTCAAGCCGCGCGATGAATGGCGCAGCCCCGACAAGGAAGACCTGATCGACGCCCTGCGCCAGGCCACCGCCGATTTCCCGGGCATTAATTTCAGTTTTACCCAGCCGATCGAGATGCGCACATCGGAAATGCTGTCCGGCGTACGCGGCGACCTGGCCATCAAGATCTTCGGTCCGGACACGCACCAGCTGGGCGAGCTGGCCGAAAAAATTGTCGGCGTGGTGCAGGCGCTGCGCGGCAGCGAAGACGTACTCACCGTGAAGAACGAAGGCGTGCAGTACATGCTGGTCGATATCGACCGCGTGGCTGCCGGCCGCCTCAACCTCACGGCCGAGCAGGTGCAAAACGACCTGCGCACCATGATCGAGGGCCGCACGGCCGGCATCGTCATCGACGGCGCCCAGCGCCTGCCGCTGCTGCTGCGCGGTGGCGACGACCTGCGCATGTCGCCCGAGCTGTTCCGCCAGATGCGCATCCCGCTGGCCGATGGCCACTCGGTACCATTGAGCCAGATCGCCGCGCTGCGCGCGGTCGATGGGCCGGTCAAGGTGGAACGCGAGAACGGCAGCCGGCTGGCCGTGGTGCGCGCCAACGTGCGGGGCCGCGACCTGGTCGGCTTTGTCGAGGAAGCCAAGGCTGCGGTGGCGCAGCAGGTCAAGCTGCCGGCCGGTTACCGCCTGTCGTGGGGCGGCCAGTTCGAGAACCAGCAACGGGCTGCTGCACGGCTGGCAGTGGTGGTGCCGGCGGCGCTGGCGCTGATTTTCCTGCTGCTGTTCTCTACCCTGGGCAGCGTGCGGCAGGCGGTGCTGGTGTTCGTGAACATTCCGTTCGCGCTGATCGGCGGCGTGGTGGCGCTGGCGGTGACCGGCGAATACCTGTCGGTGCCGGCCTCGGTGGGTTTCATCGCGCTGATGGGCATTGCCGTCCTCAATGGCCTGGTGATGATCACGTGCTTCAACCAGATGGTGGCGCGCGGCGTGCCGCTGGCGCAGGTGGTCACCCAGGGCGCGCTGCGGCGCCTGCGCCCGGTGATGATGACCGCCTGTATCACCGGCCTGGGCCTGGTGCCGCTGCTGCTCGCTACCGGTCCCGGCTCGGAAATCCAGAAGCCGCTGGCCATCGTCGTCATCGGCGGCCTGCTCAGCGCTACCTTGCTGACGCTGATCCTGTTGCCGTTGCTGTTCCGCCGTTTCGGCATGCCTGCCCGATTGGAAACCGAATGAAGATTTTAACCAACGATACCCTGCTGACGCTGGTCATTCCCGTCAGCCTGGAAGAAGACATCCTCGATTTTTTGCTGCTGCATCCGAAGTGGGCAGGTGGTTTTTCCATCATTGCCGCGCAGGGCATGGGGCAGGGCGCGCGGCTGCAATCGGCAATGGAGCTGGTGCAGGGCCGCAGCGCGCGCAAGCTGGTGCTGATTGCCGGCGTGTATGCCGAACTGCAACTGCTGATCGAGGCGCTGGCCGCCGAGATGCCGGCGCCCGATGTCGATTACTGGATGAGTCCCTTGCTGGCCAGCGGGAGGCTGGCATGAGAACCGTCTTGACCGGGATGGTGCTGGCCTGCGCGCTGGTGGCCGGCGCAGCCGATGCTGCCAATGTCGCCATTACCGGTCTGCTGCCCGCCCACAACGCCACCGGCGCCAACCTGCCGCTGGCCGGCGACCTGCTGTACGCGCTGCCGCCGGAGCAGGCGGTGCGCCGCACGCTGGAGTCCCTGCCGCCATTGCGGCTGGGGACCATGGAGCAGGAGCTGGCCACCGCCGAACAGGCCAGGCTCAATGCCGGTACCCACGAATGGACCGTGCGCGCGGGCGCCTCGCAGCGCCGCGTGGAGGGCGAGCGGCGTTACAGGGAACAGGAACTGGGCCTGGAGCGCGGCATCCGCTGGTTCGGCAAGGCGGACCAGGACCGCAAGATCGGCGAGAAAGGCGTGACGCTGGCGCAGGCCCAACGCGCCGACGCCTGGCACGAAGCATGCCGCACCCTGATGCAGGACTGGTACGACGCCCTGCGTGCGCTCGCCACCGTGCAGCGCCTGGCCGAGCAGCACGCGCTGGTGCAGCAGCTGCAAGCGGCCGCCGAGCTGCGCGTCAAATCTGGCGACAGTCCGGCACTGGAAGTGATGCAGACCGGGACCGAGCTGGCCCGGTCCGAAGTGCTGCTGGCGCAAGCCCGGCACGACGCCACGCAAGCGCTGGCGCTGTTATCGACCACCTACCGGCAGCTACCGCAGCCGCAACTGGACCGACTGCCGGAACCGCAACGGGACCAGGACGACACGCCAACCCGGATTGCCCGCATCACCGACGACAACCACGAACTGGAACTGGCCGAGGTGGAAGCGCAGTTCCATGCATTGAAGGCGCGCCGCGCCGCCAGCGAACGGATGCCCGATCCGGTGCTGGGCATTCGCAGCACGCGCGAACGCGACGGCCAGGAACGCACGCTGGGCGTGAGCCTGTCGATCCCGCTGGGCGGCGCTGCCCGCACTGCCGAAGGCGACGCCGCTGCCGTTCGCGCGCGCATGGCGGAAGAGCGGGTCAGCCAGGTGAAAACCCGGGTGCAGCTCGATGCCCAGCGCGCGGTAGCGGCGCAGCGTCACACGTACCAGGCCTGGACCAGCCTGCGCCAGGTGGCCCAGCAAAGCGCCCGCCAGGCGCAGTTGATGGAGCGCGCCTGGCAGGCCGGGGAAGCGAGCCTGAGCGACGCGCTGCTGAGCCGCCGCCAGGCGCTGGACACCACGCTGGCCGCGCAAACCGCCCAGATCGCGGCACTGGCCGCCGCCGCGCGCGTGCAACTCGATGCCCACGCGCTGTGGACGATCGACTGATATCGAAAGGAACTGAATATGAACAGACTACGCAGCATGGTGGCGATAGCAATAGTGGCGGCCTCGAGTGGCTGCGCCACGTACGGCCCCGCCGACCAACGGCACGGCTACATCGACAAGGTGTATGCCGAGGGCGAGCGTCCCGCAAAGCTGCCCGATTGCCTGGCGGCGCTCGATGCCGGCCAACTGGCCGGCACCCGCTTCGTGGCGGTACAGTACGGCACCATGCGGCTGCGCAAACACACGATCGCACTGGCGCCTGCCGGGATGCGTCTGGCCGAGCGGGACAAGGTTGCGTTTGTGCCGGCGGAGTGCCTGGGTGATGAGGCGCCGCGCATCATACGCCTGGCGGCTGGCTGATAACAAACGGCACCGTGGTTGCCATGCACGGCGTCCGGGATCGTCCCGGGCGCCGATGGTGCATTGCTGTTACTTTTTCGCCGCGAATGCCTTGGTCAGCGCATCGGCCGCGAATTGCTCGGCGTCCTTGGCCTTCGGCACGACGGCGCCCATGCCGAAGAACTCGTGGGTGACACCGTTGTACAGCTTGTAGGTCACGGGCACGCCGGCCTTTTGCAGGGCGTCGGCGTAGGCCTTGCCTTCGGAGAGCAACGGATCGATTTCAGCGGCAATGACGGTCGCCGACGGCAGGCCTTTGAGGTCGGCGTTCTTGAGCGGTAGCGCCATCGGGCTCTTCGGATCGGCGGCGTAGTGCTTGAAAAACCATTCCATCATCGGCTTGTTGAGCGGCTTGGCGGCGGCATTGGTCACGTAGGACGGACGCGTCATGTCGTTGTCCACCACCGGGTACACCAGCAACTGGTGTACCGGCAGCGTCGCCTTCTTGTCACGCGCCATGATCGAGACCACGGTGGCCAGGTTGCCGCCCGCGCTTTCGCCACCCACTGCCACGCGGGCCGGGTCGCCGTTGAATTCCATGGCGTGTTCCAGGGTCCAGGTGTAGGCTGCATAGGCGTCACCAGGTGCGGCCGGGAACTTGTTTTCCGGCGCGCGGTGATAGTCGGCCGACACGATGATGGCCTTGGCCATCTTGGCCAGCGCGCGTGGCGAGGCGTCGTACACCTTGGTATCGGCGATCACGAAGCCGCCGCCGTGGTAGTACACCATCACCGGGAACGGGCCTTTGCCTTCGGGCGTGTAGATATGCACGGGGAAGTCGCCGGCCGGGCCCTTGACGGTCATCTGCTTGACGGTGACGCCCGCTTCCGGCGCGGTACTCTTGCCCATGTCGGTCAATACTTTTTTGACCGCATCGGCCGGCGTCGGCTGCTTGCGTGCTTCTTGCGGCGTCAGGGTTTCGATCGGTTTGCCGCCAAGTGCGGCTAGCGCGTCGAGCACTTTTTGCATGCTGGCGTCCGCTTTTGGAGGAGTGGCCGGGGTCGCTGCAAAGGCGGCGTTGGTGCAGAGCAGGGCGCCCAAGGCTACAGCGGAAAGAGTGAAGGTGCGTGTCATTGAAAATTCCCGGTAAGTTGTCAAGCGGCGCACGGTGCGCCGATCAGAGTTCCGGATCCAGATTAACAGCGCTGCCTGGTTCGGTGTGTTCGTGTACGTACCAATTCACGTAGCGAAAACACAAAAAAGTTGAAACCGAACGCAGGCCAACTACGTAGTCGGGACAAAATTCGCAATGGTTTTTTGCGTTGACATTTTTCTCACGGCTGCTTATCATCGCTAAAAATGACAACGTTGGACATTTTCAGGTTGCAGCCGAGTCGATTCCAAAAACAGCAGCAGAGGAGACGGTGTGTCGACGATTCATGATGTCGCTGAAAAAGCGGGCGTATCCATCAAAACCGTGTCGCGGGTGCTCAACGGCGGTACCGAGGTATCGCTCAAAACCCGCACCCGCATCGAGCAGGCCATGCAGGCGCTCGAGTTTTCGCCGTCCGCCGCCGCGCGCATGCTGCGCGGGCGGCCGACCGGGCTGGTGGCCGTGATTGCCGAGAAGCTGACCACCACGCCGGATTCCACCGAGATCATCAAGGGCATCCAGCAGGTATGCGAGCAACTGGGCAAAGTCATGCTCATCGGCGAGACCGGCGGCCATCCCGACGTGGCCCGGCGCCTGGTGGCCGACATGCGCGAGCGCCGCGTGGAGGCGATCCTGTTCGCCACGCCATTCCACCGCCAGGTCACGCTGTCGGCCGCGCTGGGCGGCACCCCCACGGCCCTGGCCAACTGCTTCGAAGCCGCGCAGCACCACATGCAGGTCGTGCCCGACGATGAAGGGGGCGGATACGCCGCTGCGCAAATGGTGCTGCAGGCGGGGCACCGCAAGATCGCCTTCCTGCAGCTGATTTCAGGCATGGTGGCAACCGACCTGCGCCAGCGGGGCTTCCACCGCGCCATGCGCGAACATGGCGTCGCGCCCGATCCCGCCTGGCTGATCCATGGCGCCGAAGCGGACGACGCCAACGAGTTCGCCCACCTGTCCGGCGCGGTGGACCGCCTGTTTGCCAGCGCCGACCGGCCCACCGCCATCCTGTGCGGTAACGACAAGATGGCCATGCGCGTGATCTTCATCCTGCAACGGCGCGGCTTGCGCGTGCCGGCCGATGTCTCGATCGTCGGTTTCGACGATTTTCGCCTGATTTCCGAGGCGCTCGATCCGGGGCTCACCACCGTCGCACTGCCATACCGCGAGATCGGCGAGATCTCCGGGCGCTACGTGCTGGCGCCCGACGCCGACGCGGTGCGCACCATCAAGGTGCCGTGCGCGCCGGTCATGCGCGGCACGGTTGGCGCGCCGGCCACCCGGAGCAAGGCATGAGCCGCGTGCGCCTGACGCTCGCCGCGCTGGCAGCAGCAACAGCAATGGCGGCAGCGCCGGCACTGGCCGCGCCGGTGGACATCAAGGTATGGCGCCACGATACCGGCGACCTGGAAATGGCTGCCGGCCGCGCGGCGGTGGACCGCTTCAACCAGGCGCAATCGCGCTGGCGCGTGGTGGTCGAAGCGATACCGCAAGGCTCCTATACCGAGTCGATTACCGCCGCCTCGATGGTGGGCCAGCTGCCGTGCGTGATCGCGCTGGACCAGCCCACGGTGCCCAATTTCGCCTGGGCGGGCCACATCCGCCCGCTCGACACGCTGCTGCCCGCAACCGCCTTGAGCGGCCTGCTCGAAGGTGGACGCGGCACGTACAAGGGACACATATACAGCGTGGGCCAGCTCGACGTGGCGCTGGCGCTGTTTGCCCGGCGCTCGCAGCTGGCCGCACTGGGCGTGCGCGTGGCCTCCATCGAGCATCCGTACACGGCGGCGGAATTCCACGACATCCTGGCGCAGGCCAAACGCAGCGGCAGGTACCGGTTTCCGCTCGACGTCAACGGCCGCTTCAAGGGCGAGTGGTACAGCTATGCATTTTCGCCGTGGCTGCAAAGCGCCGGCACCGACCTGATCGACCGCAGCGGCTACGTCCGCGTCGATGGCGTGCTCAATAGCGACCAGGCCGTGGCGGTGGGCCGCTACTACGGCCGCCTGTTCAAGGAAAAGCTGGTGGAGCGCCATCCGGCCGACGACCGCGCATTCGAGCAGGGCCGGGTGCTGTTCCACTACACCGGCTCCTGGAAGGCGCGCGAGTACAGCGAGCAGTTCGGCGCCGACCTGGTGGCCATGCCGCCGCCCGATTTCGGCAACGGTCCGAAAATCGGCGCTGCATCGTGGCAGTGGGGCATTACCCGCAGCTGCCGCCAGCCCGACGGTGCGGCGGCGTTTCTCGCCCACCTGGTGTCGCCGGCGGAAATCGGCGCCGCCTCGCGCATGACCGGGCTGGTGCCGGTCACCACCGCCGGCGCCATGCTCACCGATCACTACAAGCCGGGTGGCGACTGGCGCGTGTATTTCGAGTTTGCCCAGCGCTACGCGGTAGCGCGCCCGGCAACGCCGGCGTACCCGGCCATGTCGTCATCGTTCGAAAAAGCCATGGCCGACATCCGCAGCGGCAAGGACGCGGCCGAGGCGCTGGACGAGGCGGTGGAAGCAATCGACAACAACATCGCCCGTAACAACGGCTACGGCTTCACCGTGCGCAAGGCAGGAGACGGAACATGAAAATCAAACTGGGCCAGGACCATCCGCTGGCAGTGGCGCTGTTCGCAATGCCCGCGGTACTGCTGTTCATCGTGTTCGTCGCGCTGCCGCTGCTGCTGGCGGCCGGCGCCACGTTCACCAACCACCGCCTGATGTCGCCGGAGCCTACCCGCTACGTGGGGCTGGCCAATTTCCAGCGCCTGCTCGCGCTCGACGTTGCGGTGGTCGAGCCGCTGCGCGGCGCCGATGGGCAGGTACGCACCGACGACGACGGCGTGCGCTACCCCACCTGGCGCCAGGTGCGTCAGATGCATCCCGAACTGGCAACGTATCGCGAAGCGTTTCGTCTCGACCTGCCGGCCATGCTGGGCCATGCCCGCGTGCTGCTCGCTGCCAACGATCCGCTGTTCTACCGTTCGCTGATCAATACCTTCCTGTTTGCGCTGCTGGTGCTGCCGTTGCAGTGCGGCGTGGCGCTGGGGCTGGCGATCCTGGTCAACCAGAAGATACGCGGCCGGGTGTTTTTCCGTACCGTCTATTTCGCCCCGGTGGTGACGTCAATGGTGGTGGCGTCGATCGTGTGGGCGTTCATGCTCAACACCGATCGCGGCATGCTCAACGAATTGCTGCGCGGCCTGCTGGGTAATCCCGACGCCGGCCCCGACTGGCTCGGCGACAGCCGCTACGCGCTGCCGGCGATTGCCCTGATGTCGGCCTGGCAGGGCGCCGGGTTCCAGATGCTGGTGTTCCTGGCGGGCTTGCAGTCGATTTCGCCGGAGCTGTACGAAGCCGCCAAGCTGATGGGCGCCAATTCCTGGCAGCGCTTCGTCCACGTCACCTTGCCGGGCCTGCGCAACACCATCGTATTCGTGGCGGTCTCGACGACCTTGCTGGCGTTCGGGCTGTTCACCCAGGTGGATGTGATGACCTCGGGCGGTCCGCTCGACTCGACCACCACCGTGGTGTACCACGCCGTGCGCAGCGGCTTCAAGGAACAGGATGTCGGTTACGGTTCGACCATCACCCTGGTGTTTTTTGCGATCGTGCTGGTGCTGTCGTGGATGCAGCGCACCCTGGCCGCCAAAGGAGAAAAATGATGACCACCACCTGGCGCAGCCGCCTGCGCGACGTCGCGCTGTTCCTGGCCATGAGCGCCATCGGCATCGTCTTCATCGCGCCGCTGCTGTTCATGTTTATTTCGTCGTTCAAGAGCGATAGCGCGATCTTTGCCAATCTCGATCGCTGGTCGGCCTACCTGCCGTCCGCCGACTGGTCGCTGGCCAACTACACGGCCGTTTTCGAGAAAAGCGATTTGCCGTCGTTCCTGCTCAACTCCACGCTGATCGCGGCGCTGGTTGTCGTCGGTGGTGTGCTGGTCAACAGCATGCTGGCGTTTTCGATTGCCCGCATGCGCTGGCGCGGCCGCAACCTGGTGCTGGCGCTGGTGGTGGCCATGGTGATCGTACCGTTCGAGGTGATCGCCATCCCGCTGCTGTCGCTGGTCGCGCGCCTGCCGTGGCCGGCCATCGAGCACGGCCAGCTGGTGCTGCACACGGGGTGGTTCAACAGCTTGCACGTGCAGGTGATTCCGTTCCTGGCCAACGCTTTTTGCGTGTTCCTGTTCTACCAGTTTTTCCGTGACATTCCGCCCGAGCTCGACGAAGCGGCCAAGATGGACGGCGCCGGACCGTGGACCGTGTATGCCCGCATCATCATGCCCAACAGCGGCCCGGTGATTGCCACCGCCGCCATCGTGCTGTTCATCTCGGCGTGGAACCAGTACCTGTGGCCGATCATGGTGATCCAGGGCGAAGCATTCCGCCCGGTGCAGCCCGGCATACAGCAGTTTTTTGGACGCACCAACTCGTGGGGGCAGATCATGGCCTACGCGTCGGTGATTACTTTGCCCGTGCTCGCGGTGTTCCTGGCTTTCCAGCGGCAGTTTGTCGCGTCGGTGGCGGGCGCCGGGGTCAAGGGCTAACCTTTGGAAGCAACATGACACTTCACATCAACGACAAATTCATCTGGGACTTCTGGCACTACGAGGAAGCAGGGCAGCAGCACCTGTTCTTCCTGCAGGCCGACCGCGCCATCGGCAATCCCGACCTGCGCCACTGGAATGTCTCGATCGGCCACGCCGTTTCGACCGACCTGCGCCACTGGACCCCGAAGGGCACCGTGTTCGCGCCGTCGGCCACGCCGGCCTGGGACGACTACACCACCTGGACCGGCTCGGTCATCAAGGTGGACGGCGGCTACCACCTGTTCTACACCGGCACCAGCCGCGCGGAGAACGGCATGCGCCAGCGCATCGGCCACGCGGTCGCGGCCAGCATCGACGGCCCGTGGGAGCGGGTGGGCAGCGGCCTGGCGCTCGACCTCGACGAGCGCTATTACGAAGAACACGCGGAAGGCCGCTGGCACGACCGCGCGCTGCGCGACCCGTGGGTGCTGCCGGAGAAGATCGACGGCATGTACCACATGTTCTTCACGGCCCGCCGCAACGACGGTCCGCTGTACGAGCGCGGCGTGATCGGCCACGCGGTATCACCGGACCTGGTGCAATGGCAGGCGATGCCGCCCGTGTACCAGGGCGGCCACTACGGCCAGCTTGAAGTGCCGCAGGTCTTCGAGCGGGAGGGGCGCTGGTACTGCGTGTTCTGCAACGTCGCGCCGCACTGGTCGGAAGCGATGCGCGCGCAGCACGGCGGCGGCGTGTCCGGCACCCACTACCTGGTGGCCGACCATCCGCTGGGACCATGGCAGCCGGCGCCCGGTTTCCTCGATGGCGATATGCCATGCCGCCGTTATGCCGGCAAAATCCTGCGCGATCCGGTCACCGGCGGCGACTGCCTGATGGCATTCGAAGACACCGGCGCCGATGGCCAGTTCGTGGGCCGCATCACCGACCCGATTGCACTGCGCATGGAAAATGGGTTGTACCATCTGGACGATCCTTTGGCCGCAAAATGACAACGATAGACATCGGCTTATAAAAATAATCGAGGAGACACGATGAACAAGGAAACCCCGGGGAATGGCGCCAAGGCATGCGGCCCTGGCCGGCTTGGCTGGTGGGTGCGGCTGGCTGGTTCGGGCCGGTCGGGCAAAGCGGCACGCCGGATCCGGCTGGCAGATGTGGTCCATGCTGCCGGTGCGGCCGGCGTGGCCGGACTAATCGGGCTGACATGGGCAGGATCGGCGGCACTGGCCTTGCCCGCAGCAGCGTCGGCAACGCCAGCAACTGCCGCCGCCGACCGGTCGCACGCGCCGCTGGCCCACTGGCCGCTCGACGACGGCGCCGGCCATCTGGCCGCCGAAACGGTTTCGGGACGGCGCGACCCGGTCAATTACGTCTTCAACCGCGCCCGCTTCAAGCCCGACTCGGCGCCGCTGTGGCGCCCGGCCGGCCAGTGCATCCGCGGTGGCTGCCTGCTGTTCGACGGCTATTCGACCGACATCGCGGCCCCCGGTCTGACTGCCGCGCAGCTGGCGCGCGGCTTCACGCTCAGCGCCTGGGTGGCGCCGCACGCGTTCGAGTGGGGTGACGGCGGCCACTACTCGGCTTTCCTGAGCCAGTTTGACACTAGGGCGCAACAGGGCCTGTCGTTCGGGGTGTACCGCTTCGGCACCTGGGGCCTCAAGCTCGGCTTCGGCAGCGCGGTGGTCGATGCGCGCGTCAACGACCGCAAGCTGCCACGCGACGCGTGGTCGCACGTGGCCGCCACTTATGATCCCGCCACGCGCCGCGTTGCCCTGTTTCTCAACGGCGAGCGGGTGTTGCAGGTCGCGGCGCCGGCCGATGCAGCGCTCGATTTGCCGGCCCTGCCGCTGACGGTGGGCCGCTATTCGCAGCCCGAGCAGATCGGCCGCGTCTTCAAGCTCAACACCTTTCTCGGCCTGATGGACGAAGTGCGGATCGATGCCGGTCCGGCCGACGCTGGCGCCGTTTCGCGGTCAATGGCGGCTGATTTGCAGGCGCGCCATGGCGTGGTGCCGAAACTGGCGCCGGCCGACCTGCAGATCGCCGCCGCCACGTTCGAGGGCGACCCCGACCGCCCGCGCTACCACCTGCTGCCCGACGCAGGCTGGATGAACGAGCCGCATGCACCGTTCTATTTCGGCGGCCAGTACCACCTGTTTTTCCAGAAAAATCCGTTCGGCCCGTTCTGGCACCAGATCCACTGGGGCCACTGGGTCAGCCCCGACCTGGTGCAATGGCGCGAGCTGCCGATTGCGCTCGCGCCCGAGGACGACGGCCTGGCTACCGACGGCGTCTGGTCGGGCAGCGCCACGTATGCAGCGGACGGCACGCCGGTGCTGTTCTTCACCGCCGGCAACGACGCAGTGAAACCGAACCAGCGCACGGCCATGGCCATGCCCGCCGACATCACCGATCCCGACCTGGTGCGCTGGACAAAATACCCGGCGCCGGTCACCGAGCAAACCGCAGGGCAGGGCCGCTTCGGCGAATTCCGCGATCCGTTCGTGTTCCGCGATGGCGAGCGCTGGTTCCAGCTGGTCGGTTCGGCGCTGCCGGGGCGCAGCGGCACCGCGCTGGTGTACGAATCGTCGGACTTGCGCCACTGGACCCCGCGCGGCCCGCTGTTCTCGATCGACGCCAAACAGTTTCCCGGCTTCGACGCCACCTGGGAGCTGCCGGTGCTGCTGCCGGTCGGCCAGGGCGTGGACGGACGCGAACGCCACGTGTTCCTCAACGACGTGCGCGGCCAGGCATATTACTGGACCGGCGTGTTCGATCGCGCCAGCGCCCGCTTTATCCCGGACCAGGAGGCGCCGCGCGTGTTCGACGCGGGCCAGGGCCATTTTTCCGGCCCCAGCGGATTTGTCGATCCGAAGACCGGGCGCAGCATCGTGTTCTCGATCGCCCAGGGCAAGCGGTCGCTGCAGGATGAACACGACGCCGGCTGGGCCCATAACGGCGGCCTGCCGATTGCGCTGTCGCTGGGCGCGGACGGCGGCCTGCGGGTGGCGCCGATCGCCGAACTGGCCTCGCTGCGGCGCGCACAGTTGCTCGATCTGCGCGATGTAAGTGCGGCGCAGGCAGCGGCAGCGCTGGCCGGGCTGCATGGCACGGCGCTGGAAGTCGAACTGCAACTGGCGCCTTCGCCGGCAGCGGGCAAGCGCGGGCTGGCCGTGCGCGTGGCGCCAGCCGGGGCCGAAGTCACCGAACTGTATGTCGATACCGCGCGCCACCGGCTGGAGATCGACCGCAGCCGCAGCGCCACGCCGCGCACCGCGACCGGCGCCAAAGATCCCGGCATGATCGGCAACAACGCCGGTGGCGCGCCGGTACAGGGCGGCGACTTCGTATTGGGAGGCGAGCCGCTGCGGCTGCGGCTATTCCTCGACGGTTCCATGGTCGAGGCCTACGTCAACGAGCGCCTGAGCCTGACGAGCCGCATCTATCCCGCCCGGCCCGACGCGGACGGCCTGGGCCTGCTTGCGCAAGACGGCGACCGCATCGTGTCGCTCAAGGTATGGGCGCTCGGTTTGAACCAAAAGAGGAATTGAGATGGCAGCAATCGCATTGCACAGCGTAGGCAAGACCTACCCTGGAAAAGAAGCGCAGTACATCCTGAAGGGCATCGACTTCACCATCGACGATGGCGAGTTCGTGGTGCTGGTCGGCCCGTCGGGCTGCGGCAAGTCCACGCTGCTGCGCATGATCGCCGGCCTGGAAGATATCAGTGCGGGCGAGATTCGCATCGGCGGTGAAGTCGTCAACGATGTGCCGCCCGCCAAGCGCGGCCTGTCGATGGTGTTCCAGAGCTATGCGCTGTACGCCCACATGACGGTGTTCGAGAACATCGCCTTCGGCCTGCGTCTGGCCAAGGTGCCCAAGGCCGAGATCAAGGTGGCGGTGCAGGGCGTGGCGCGGATGCTGCAGATGGAGCACCTGCTCGAACGGCGCCCGCCACAGTTGTCGGGCGGCCAGCGTCAGCGCGTGGCGATCGGCCGCGCCATCGTGCGCAAGCCGCGCGCGTTCCTGTTCGACGAACCGCTGTCCAATCTCGATGCGGCGCTGCGCGCCGACATGCGCGTGGAAATCGCCCGCCTGCACCAGCAGCTGGGCGCCACCATGGTGTACGTCACCCACGACCAGGTGGAGGCGATGACCCTGGCCGACCGCATCGTGGTGCTGGGACCGTCCGGCGTGCAGCAGATCGGCGCGCCGATGCACCTGTACGACCAGCCTGCCAATGTGTTCGTGGCCGGCTTTATCGGCAGCCCGCGCATGAACATGCTGGCCGGGCGCATCGATGCCGGCGGCCAGTTGTGGCTGGGCGCATTGCGGCTGAACTGGCGCGCCCCGGCCGGTACGGCGCCAGGCGACGTCACGGTCGGCATACGCCCCGAGCACTTGGCGGCGGAACCGCATGGCGCCATCGAAGGCAAGGTGCTGCTGGTCGAGCGCCTGGGCGCCGAGTCGTACGTGCACTTGCAGGTGGCCGGACTTGACAAGGCGTTGATGGTGGTGGTGCGCGGCGAGCCGCCCGCCACCGGCGCCGCCTGGCGCGTCGGTCCCGTGGCCGGGCGCCTGCATGTATTCAACCAGGAGGGCCGCCGCGTGGATGCGCACGTGCCCGATATCACCACAGTACCGGAGGTAGCATGATCGTCGTATGCGGAGAAGCGTTGTTCGATGTGTTTTGCGATGGCGAGACGCCGGCCGGTTACGCGCTGTCGGCGCGGATCGGCGGTTCGCCTTTCAACCTGGCCGTGGGCCTGGCGCGGCTGGACGCTCCGGCCATGTTCTTCGGCGGCCTGTCGCACGACCTGTTCGGCCGCAAGCTGGCCGCCGCCCTGGCCGCCGAGGGCGTGGATGTCACTGCGGCGCCCCGGCCGGCGGCAGCCACCGCGCTGGTGACGGTCGATGTCGATGCCGGTGGCGCGCCCACCTACACGCTGTACGGCACTGCCACTGCCGAGCGCCAGGTTGTTCCGGCCGACCTGGCGCGCGTGCCGCGCGACGCCGTGGCGATACACGTGGGCTCGTACTGCCTGGCCGTCGAGCCGGTGGCGTCCACCCTGCTGGCGCTGGTGCGGCGCCAGCATGGCCGCAGCCTGATCGCCTTCGATCCCAACGTGCGGCTGACCATACAGCCGGACCGCAACGTGTGGACCGCTGCCATCGCCGCCATGCTGCCGCTGACCGACCTGCTCAAGATCAGCGACGAAGATATCGGCCTGGTCTATCCGGGCACCACGCCCGAGCAGTTCATCGCCACGGCGCTGGACGCGGGCGTGGCGCTGGTGGTGGTCACGCGCGGTGCGCACGGCGTGCTGGCAGCCACCCGCGCGGCCGGCACGCACGCCTTGCCGGCGCATCGCGTGGAGGTGGTCGATACGGTGGGGGCGGGCGACACCTTCCAGGCGGCGCTGCTCGCCCACCTGGCCCGTCAGCAACTGCTCACGCGCGCCGCGCTGGCGGCGCTGGAACCGGCGCAACTGCTGGCCGCACTGCGCTTTGCCGGCCGCGCGGCGGCAATCACCTGCGCGCGGCGTGGCGCCGACATGCCCACCCTGCAGGAGGTGCCGCCCTTGGACTAACCATTTTTACCCCGCGATGACAACGATGGACATAATAAATTGCATGGCGGCTGTGCGCCGCCCGATAATCATAACAGGAGATGCAGCATGACTTACTCGATCACTCATTACCTCACCCGTTCGGCAGCCCTGGCGATTTGCCTGGCGCCCGCGCTGGTGTACGCCCAACAGCAACAGCAGGCCGCCCAGCCGGTTCCTGCCCCCGCCACCACGACGCCTGCGGATTCCGCTACCGATCCGGCCGCCGTGGTCATCGTCACCGGCGTGACCCAAAGCACCACCAAGAAAAATGCGACGTTCTCGATCAACACGCTGAGCGGCGAAGAAATCCAGCGACTGGCGCCAATGAGCACGGCCGACATGCTGGCCAACTTCCCCGGCATTTATTCCGAGGGCGGCAGTGCGGGGGAGGCCAGCAACAACATCACCGTGCGCGGCTTGCCCGTAACCGGCGGCTACCGCTTCGCGCCGCAGCTGGTGGACGGCTTGCCCGCCTATGAAGAACCGGAAGCGCCGTTCATGAACAACGACGTCTTCATCCGCGACGACCTGATGACCGAGAGCGTGGAGCTGGTCAAGGGCGGTCCCGGCGGCATCCTGTATTCGAACGGTCTCGGCGCCACCGTCAACCACGTCACGCGCACCGGCGGCGACCGCCTGGCGGGCGGCTACAAGGTGGAGTACGCCGACTACGGCTTCCTGCGCCAGGACGCCTTTATTTCCGGGCCGCTGGCGCCGAACCTGACCGGTGCAGTCGGCGGCTTCTACCGCCGCAGCGACGGCGTGCGCGACACCGGCTATACCGCCGATCGCGGTGGCCAGGTACGTGGCAACCTGGTCTATACCAGCGACGACCGCAAGACCACCGCGCGCGCGGACGTACTGGTGATCAATGACCGCACGGCGTTCTACCAGAACCTGCCGATCTCGGTGCCACGCTTTGCCAACCCCGGCACGCCGGCCAATCCCACCGCCATCAGCCAGGGCAGCATCGAGCCGCTGGGCATCGACTTTGCCCACGGCACCACGGCCTCCCAGTACAACCGGCGCTTCAACATGATCGGCGAGTATGGCAGCCGCACCGTGGACCAGGCTGACGGCATCCACCCGAATTTCAAGATGTTCACGCTCGGTGGTTCGCACGAGTTTGCCAACGGCTGGAAAGTTTCCAGCGGGCTGCGCCACACCACCGGCAGCAACGGCTTCAATGCCGTGTTCACCGGCAACGACACGGCCACCTCGACCAACTTCCTCAATGCCCGCTACCAGAACGACGTGATCTCGCCCGCGCATGGCGCCGCGCTCGGCTGCAATCTCACCAATGTCAAGCTGGTGGGTTTTTTCAACGTCCCGGCCAGCAATGCCTGCGCGTCGTTCGCCAACATCAGCCGCGAGGATTTCATCAAGCGCTATGCGAAAGCGAGCGGCGTGGCGGGGCGCTACCTGAACGACGGCTCGCCGGTGCCAGCCTCGGCCAACCTGAACTTCATGATTCCGTTCATCGCCGATACCGAGGCGCGTAGCACTTCGCTGGACCTGAAAACCCAGAAATCGTTCAATCTCCAGGGTACCCACGACCTGACCTTCGGCGTGTACAAAAGCCGCTACGACTACGCGCCCAACTTCCAGCAGGCGCTGCTGGTCAGCGACGTGTCCAACCAGTCGCGCCTGGTCGATCTGATTGCCGTCGATGCGCAAGGCAACCAGGTGGGGCCGAGCCTGACCCAGGGCGGCGCCATTTTGCCCGGCTGGGGTGGCTTCGTGAGCAAGATACGTGGTGACGGCAATGCCGCGTACCTGCTCGACCACTGGGAAACCATGGGCAACAAGCTCAAGATGGACGTGGGCGTGCGCTGGCAAAACCTCAAGGCCGACGTGGCGCGGCGCGACCGCAACGTCATCACCGACCTGACGCCCGCCGGCGTGGTGCCCGGCTCGGTCCAGGATACGACTGCCGACAACGAGGTGAGCCTGCCGGGCGAAGCGCGCAAGCTCAAGGAAAAATACCACGGCTTCGGCTGGTCGATCGGCGGCAACTACAGCTTTAGCAAGGCGCTGGCGGTGTATGGCCTGGCGTCCGATTCGTTCCGTCTGCCCAGCCTGCAGGACCTGAATGACCTCAGCACCGCCAACCTCACGGTGGTCAACGGCCAGCCGGTGAGGGTGAGCGCGGTCGAGCATATCCGCCAGTACGAAATCGGCCTGCGCTATCTGACCCGTGGCTTCGGCGCGTCGGTGGCCACCTTCTACAACAACTTCTCGCCGCGCAGCTCGATCAATGTCTATCGGGACATCAATTCGTCCGCGTGCGGCACGCAAGGTGGCGTCACGCAGATCAACTCCTGCCCGGAGGTCGCGCAGCTGTACGAGCGCGGCGTGCAGAATATCGGCGCGGAAGTCGAGCTGAGCTGGCGTCCGGCCGCCGTGGCGGGCCTGGAACTGAAGGGCAACGTGGTCATGCAAAACCCCAAGGTGAACGGCGCCAACTACACCATTACGCAAGAGGACAAGGACCCGCAGGGCATCATCACGGGCTACCACTACGTGCAGGTGAGCGAAGACGGCCGCCGGCCGCGCCGCCTGCCCAAGGTGATGGTCAACCTGATGCCGTCGTTCGACCTCAAGCCGCTGACCGATATCCCGCTGAGCCTGTACGGCCAGTACCAGTACTACGGCAACCGTTTTTCGGAAGCCACCGACAGCAACGTCACGCTGTACCCGTCGTACCACATCATCAACGCCGGGGCGCAGTACCAGTTGTCGGAGCGCTGGAGCGCGCATTTGCACGTGGCTAACCTGACCAACCAGCTGTCGTTTACCGAGGGCGATCCCCTGTTCAACGACCTGCTGTCGCCCGATGGTTCGCGCAACCGTGGTGTGGCGCGCCCTCTGTTCGGCCGGACCATGCGTTTCAGCCTGACGTATATGTTCTAGGCAATCGGAAGCGGTGGCTGGTGACCGCTGCGGCCCGACAGGCGTAATGCATTCCTGTCGGGGTCACGACATCGGTGGCATCGCGCCGGTGCCTGCCAGTGACGCAAACCAATCGGTTCAGGATGAATTGCGCTGATCGAAATCGCTGCGGGCGGTTTCGACCAGCGGCAACATGTCCAGCGTCCACGCATGCAGCTGCCGCAAGGGCTCCTGCAGCGTGCGGCCCAGCGCGGTGATCTCGTAGCGCACCGCCAGCGGTGACGCGATCACGTGCCGCGACACCAGGCCATTGCGCTCGAGGCGGCGCAGGCACTGCGTCAGCGCTTTCTGGGTCACACCCTCGAGCCTGCGCATGATGGCATTGAAACGATGGGGGCGGTCGTCGAGCACGGCGAGCACCATCATCGACCATTTATCGGCAATCTTGCTGCGCCCGTTCGACCTGATCCCTGGCATCACCGTGCGCAATCGCGTCACGATGTCGCCCATGACCACGTGGTCCGGCTCCGACGATTTTCAGATCACCGAAGAAGAGGAGGCCTATTACCGGCTGCGCGTCAAAGGTGTCGGCCTGGTGATCACCGGCTGCGCCCAGGTCACCGCCAACGGCATCGGCTTCACGCACGAGTTTTCCGCTGCGGACGACAGCTTCGTGCCGAGCCTCAAGTGCCTGGCCGACGCCGCCAGGAGCGGTGGCGCACCGGCGATCCTGCAACTTTTTCACGCGGGTAACAAGGCGCTGCCCCACCTGATTCCCGGCGGCGATGTCGTCAGTTCCAGCGCGGTGTTGACCGCAGCCACGCCGTTCCAGGCGCCGCTGACGCCGCGCGCCCTGTCCGCCGACGAGGTGGAGGAACTGGTTGCGGCCTTCGGCGCCGCCGCACGGCGCGGCATCGAGGCCGGCTTCGATGGCATCGAAATCCATGGCGCCCACGGCTTCCTGTTGCAAAACTTTCTGTCGCCTGCAACCAATCTACGCACCGATGCGTGGGGCGGTTCCCTGGAGCACCGCATGAGGTTCCCGTTGGCCGTTGTTGCCGAGGTCAAGCGCGTGATTGCCGAACATGCCGACCGGCCGTTCGCGCTTGGTGTACGGCTCTCGCCGGAAGAACCCGGCGAGCACGGTTACCGCATCGACCAGACCTTGACGTTTATCGACCGCTTGCTGGAACTGGGCGTCGACTACCTGCACGCCTCGCTGGCCAACCTGTTGGGCGACCGACCCATCGACGACCCCGACGGCCAGACTATCGTGCGCCGCATCGTCGAGCGCGTGGCCGGGCGGGTACCGGTGATTGCCGCCGGCGGCATCCTGACGCCTGCCGACGCCAGCGAGGCGCTGGACGCCGGGTTGTCGCTGGTGGCGATCGGTCGCGGGTTGATCATCAACCCGGACTGGGTAAGCCGGTTGCAGCAGGGGCAGCCGTTGGAGTTCGAAATCGATCCGGCCCAAGTGGGGGCGCTGGCGATCCCGCCCAAGCTGTGGGGCATCATCGAGGGCTTCAAGGGCTGGATACCGGTGCGGCAGCAGGCAGGCGCCTGATTGCTTTGCCACGCGGGCAGGGCGCCGGTTCCGTAGCGGTATCCTAGTTCGCCGCCGGGCAAGCCATCTGCGGCGCCCGCTCCGCCACCCCCATCAAATGGTCGCCATCGAGATCCACGCGCTGGTTCACTATCTCGATGCGCCCACCGGCGTCGCGCACTTCGTAGAGCTTGCCGCGTGCGTTCTTGAACGGCCGGTGCACGACCAGCATGCGCTTGCCGTCGAAGGTATCGAACAGCAAGCCGTGACCGGAATCGCGCTTGAGGATCGGCGGCAGCTGGATCCACGGGCCGCGCACGTCGCCGGACGCCGAGCGGGCGACCGACTGCACGTAGCCGTTCTTGTCGTAACTCGACCACAGCATCAGCAGGCTGCCGTCGGTTGATGGATACAGCTGCGGGCCGTCGGTGACGTACACGGGCGCCTTGGCGGGTTTGCCGTCGGGGTCCACCGGTTTCTGGCCGTTGCTCCAGTCGGCCTCGGACGCCTTGAACAGCAGCACCGGTGCGCCGGCGGGCTTCAGGGCGCTGGTCAATGGTATCGCTTCGATGGTGCCGTCGGCAGTTTGCACCCATTCATGCGCATAGACATACCACGGCTTGCCGGCGCGGTCGATGTGCAGCGTGCCGTCGAGAGTCATCAGGTCGCTGGGGACGACCGGCTCGCCTTTATTGAGCGGGACGAACGGGCCGCGCGGGCTGTCGGCCACCGCCATGATGGTGCCGCGCCGGAAGGCTTTCCAGCCCGATGCCGACGGCTTATCGAGGGTGAGCTTCTCGTTGTACATCGTGGTGAGCAGGTAGTACTTGCCTTGCCAGGCATGGACTTCGGGCGCCCAGGCGCCATCGTTGGCCCAGCCGCCTTGCGGCAGCCGGAACACCACGGTGGGCTTGCGCCAGTGTTTCAGGTCGGTACTGGTGTATGCCATGACGCCGACGCCGCATTCGCCGGACATGCCAGGTACATTCGACGTGTACAGGTAATAGGTGCGGCTGGCCTGGTCGGCCACGATAAACGGATCGTGCAGGTGCATGGCGGGCAGTTGCAGCGGGGCTTCGGCCTGCGGCGCGGACTGGCTGGTTGCTGGCGGTTGCTGTGCCTGCGCCATTGCCGGGATGGCGCAACACAGCAGGATGGCGGACAGGATTGTCAGGCGGTGCATAATGGCCTTTCGTGGGAATGGATTAATCGAAGCGCAAGGTCAGGCTGCCCTGGTAGGCGCCGTTGGCGACGGGCCAGGCGGCCGAGGGACCCAGTGCTTCGGTGGGCGTGAATTTTTCGCCGATGGCGGGAATGGCGTGCAACCAGGACAGGTCGCCGGCGGGGAATTCCACCGTCGTGTTGGCGTGAGAAATGCGCGGCGTGCCCACGCGCAGGTAGCTGGCGGCTGCGTTGTTGTGACTGTTGCTGCTCACCCGCAGCGTGCCGGTGGTCGTGTCGAAGCGCGCCCAGCGCACGTCGGCAAAAAATCCCTGCGATTCGGGGTAGCGGAAGCTCTCGCCCGGTTGCTGGTCGAACTGCGCCACCTCGTGCACCCCGAGCCAGGTGCCTTGCAGGCGGTTTTTCCACACGCGATACGGTCCCTCGCCGAGCCAGCGCATCCCGCGCAGCGCGGTCTCCGGGTGGTCGAAAGTGATGCCGTGGTACTGCACCATGCCGTCGAGACGATAGCCATAATCGAGCCGCAGGTCGCCGTTGGCCGCCATGGTCCAGCGCAGGCGGTCGAGGCCGCTGCTGTGGCTGGCTTCGATCCAGGCCACCGGCTTGCCGCCGTCATCGATGCCGGTGCCGCTGCGCACGCTGGCCGGATCCGGTGAATTGGTGGCAGCGGCCAGGGCAGGAAAACGCTGCACCGCGTGGCCGAGGCGCACGCTGTTCAAGGCGATCGGCTGGCCATGCTGGCCGGTGGCGCTGGTGATGCGCACCGCCAGCACGGGTTGCGGCGGGAAACGATAGTCGTTGCCATCCGATTTGCGCCGGGTGGCGTCGAACAGGGTCTTCCAGTTGACGCCGTCGGCGCTGATGTCGAGCTTGAAGCGGGCGTAGGCGGTGGTCTTGTCGAAAGCGGGAATCACTTCGATCACGCTGGCTGTCTGCGGCGCGGCCAGGCGGTGCATGGTGGCGCCGGCTTGCCTGCCGGTGCTGCCAGCGGTGCTGTCGTGTGCGTGAGCGGTCAGCGGCAGCCATGCGACCTCGGTCTCCGGTGCCGGCCGCGGATGGGCATAGGCCAGGCGCGGGCCGTTGGTCAGGGCCGACACGCGGCTGCCGTGCTGCAGCGTGCGCAGTTGGCCGGTGGTGGCGTCGAACGTAGCGCTGACCGGACCAGCGGCCAGGCGCAGGGTAGCTCCCTCTGTGGCCACCGTTGGCGTGGACGCGGCGGATGCAGCGCTGGTCGCGGCAGCAGTACCGGAGGAAGCGGCCATCGGCGCAGTGCTCGTCGCCGAATCGGCGGGGGCGCTTGCAAGCGGCGGCTGGTGCAGGAGGGCGGTGCGCGCCAGGCGTGCCGACAAATTGCTGGCCGGATACGTCCACGTCCAGATGTGCTGCCCATCCGCGCCGGTCGCGGTCACCGCGATCGCATCGGCATCGAGTTTGCGCCACCCGGCCGGCAGGCGCAGATCGAGCTTGCCATCGCTGCGCGCGGCCACGCCGCTGGCGTTGCCTGTGCCCTTGGCCAGTATGTGCGCTGCCGTGGAAGCCGCATCCGGTGCGGCAAAGCGCAGCAGTTGCCAGTCGAAGCGCACCTGGTCCAGGCTGGCGAAGTCGTAGCGGTTGTGCACCGGCAGCGTGCCGTCGAAGCCGGTATCGAACGTCGCCGCCCCCAGTTTGACCGGCGACCAGATATCCTTCACCGCATAGTAGCTGCCTTCCTTTTCATGGTGCGGGCCGACGATGCCGTCCGGGCCGTAAGTCCCGTAGGGATCGACGCGGTTGCCCAGGTCGGTGCGGACCACGCCTTCGTCCACCAGCGCCCAGATCACGCCGCCCACGCCCATCGGCGAGGTCATCATCGCATCCCAGTAGTCTTGCAGGCTGGCGCCGCCGCCACCGTCGTACAGCGCGTGCATGAATTCGGTGGGCATGAACAGGTTGGGGCCGCGCAGCCGCTCGGTGACCAGGTGCCGGTTAGGATAATGCTTGGTATCGAGCCCGTTGAAAATGGCCCACGGATGGATCACCGGGCGCTGCTGCGGATCGTGCTTGCCAAACTCCGCGTCGAGATCGGTATTGAAACCGCCTTCGTTGCCATTGGCCCAGAACAGGATGCTGGGATGGTTGACGTCGCGCGGCACCATTTCCGCCACCAGTTGGCGGCCGATGGCGGTGCCGTGCGCGGCCTGCCAGCCCGACAGCTCGTCGATCACGTACAGACCCAGCTCATCGGCCGCTTCGAGAAAGGCCGGATCGGGCGGGTAGTGCGACATGCGCGCCGTGTTCATGTTCATCGACTTGATCAGGCGCGCGTCGGCGTAGTTGTCGTCGCGGTCGAGCGCGCGGCCTGTCTCGGGCCGGAAGCTGTGGCGGTTGACGCCCTTGATGATGATCTTGCTGCCGTTCAGGTACAGGCCGTCGCCCTGGCGCACTTCGAAGGTACGGAAGCCGAAGCGCGTGCTCTGGGTGTGGAGCGCCTTGCCGTTCTGGCGCAAGGTGAGGCGCAGCGTGTACAGGTGGGGCGTTTCGGCCGTCCACAGGCGCGGCGCGGGCAGGCTGCCGCGCACGGTGACCAGTGCGGGATCGGCAGCGGAAGCGGCCAGCCCCGCGCGGAACACCGGCCCGACCGCCTTGCCGGCCGCATCGACTACCTGGGCTTCCACGCTGGCGCCCGGCGCCGGCTGCGACAGGCGTACGCGCGCGGCCAGCGTGCCGTCGGCCCGCGCATCGATGGCGACGCCGGCAATCGCCTGCGCCGGTGCTGCCTCCAGCCATACCGGACGGAAGATGCCGCCAAATACCCAGTAGTCGCCGCCACGCTCGGCTTTTTCGCTGGCCGCGTTAGACGCCACCTTGTTGACGTCCACTTCCAGCACATTGTCGGCGCCGGCGGACAGCTTGACCAGTTGCGTGATGTCGTAGCCGAAGCGGTAGAAACCTCCGATATGAGACGGACCGGCCGGCATGCCGTTCACGCGCACCGTCGCTTCCGTCATCACGCCTTCGAACACCAGCCGGATGGTGCGCCCGCGCCAGGCCGGCGGCACGGCAAACTTCACGCGGTACTGGCCCTGCTCGTTGTGGCGCTTGGCGCCTTCGCCGTAGTCGTAGCCGCCAAAGCCTTGCAGCTCCCAGTTCGATGGCACCGGTATCGTGCTCCACGCGCCCGCGCGCCTGCCATCGGAGACCTTGAATTCCCATGGCACCGCCGTCTTCGGTCCTTGCCCCGACAGGTAGCGCTGCTCGGTGACGGGAACGGCTGACCGCGCTGCGGGCGCAGCGCTGGCCAGCAAGGCCAGTATCAGCAAGCGGACGAACAATGTGCCAACTGGGTGCATGGCGGGCCTCCGTCTGGAAACCGACCAGCATAACCACACTGCGACCCGAAGTCATCCATTGTCCGGCCGGACTGCGCAAGTGATCGTCATGCTGATCGTTTGACGCGCCAAGGCAGGTTCTACGGCTGCTCCGCGGGGCAGTACCGCTCCACGTATGCCTGGTGCGCCGGCATCTGCGCCACGGTGCGGTCGATGCCGGTACGGATGCCATCGAGGAATGCCGCCAGCTCACGTTCGGGCATCACGTCGGCGGTATGGTGTTGCGTGCGCGGATTCAAACCCTGGCCCAGCATCACCTGCACCCACGAGTTTTCCGAGAACAGCTCGTTCTGCGACCGGAACACGCGTCCCGAACCGCCGAACAGGTCGAGGCGGTGCTGCAGCGACGGCGGCACCGTCATGTCGCGCGCCGCGCGCCAGTATGGGGAGTCGTCGCGTTCGGTCACCTTGTAATGCAGGATGATGAAGTCGCGGATGGTGCGGATGTCGTCGGCGCTCTGGGTGTTGAATTCGGCCACGTCGGTCGGTTCGATGCCCTCGGTCGGGAACAGCTGCAACAGGCGCACGATGCTGCGCTGGATCAGGTGGATGCTGGTCGATTCGATCGGCTCCAGGAAGCCGGTTGCCAGCCCCAGTCCCACCACATTGCCGGCCCATACCTGGCGGCGCTGGCCTGGTGTAAAACGGATCACGCGCGGTTCGGTCAGCAGCTTGCCCTCGATATTGGCCAGCAGTGCGGCTCTCGCGGTGTCGTCATCGACGAAGCGGCTGGAGAACACGATGCCGTTGCCGGTGCGGTGCTGGAGCGGGATGCGCCACTGCCAGCCCCAGTCGTGGGCGATTGCGCGGGTCAGCGGCACGGCCGGTCCCACCGACTCGGTTTGCACGGCAATCGCGCTGTCGTTGAACAGCCATTGCGACCAGTCCTCGTACTCGACGCCCATGGTCTGGCCCAGCAGCAGCGAGCGGAAGCCCGTGCAGTCGATGAACAGGTCGCCCTCGAGACGGCGGCCGGAATCGAGCACCAGCGCCGCCACGTTGCCATCCACCGGGTCGCGCTGCACGTCGGCGATCTTGCCTTCGATGCGTTCGATGCCGAAGTGTTCGGCGTAGCGGCGCAGGTAGCGCGCGTAGCGGCTGGCGTCGAGGTGGTAGGCGTACACCAGGCCGTCGTCGGGCAGGTGGCCGAAGCGCAGCGCCCGCGCGGCCTTGTGCTCGAGGCAGTAGTCGCCGTAGTCGGCGGCGATGCCGCGTTCGCGGCCCTTTTGCCAGAAGTGGTGAAAGCCGGCGGTCCAGTGGTCGATGCCGGTGGAGCCGAACGCGTGGATGTAATTTTCGCCGCGGGCGCGCCAGTTCTCGAAGCTGATGCCCAGCTTGAAGGTGGCCTGGGTGGCCGCCATGAATTCGCGCTCGTCGATATCGATCAGGCGGTGGAACTGCGCCAGGCTGGGAATGGTGGCCTCGCCCACGCCCACGGTGCCGATGTCGTCGGATTCGACCAGCTTGATATCGAGCACCTTGCCCAATGTGCGCGACAGGGCGGCGGCGGCCATCCAGCCGGCCGTACCGCCGCCGGCGACGATAACCCGGCGCACCGGGCGGGATGGTTGAGGTTGTTGGTTCTGTTGGGGCATGTCTCAGTCTTTCTCTCTGCGTGGAGATGGTTGTTGTAGTAATGCCAACCATTGATTCTACACGTTCGTTGCCCTAACGAACATATTACGACGCTGCCCGAGGGTTACGTGTTTTCGGTGCCGGTGGCATCCCACAAATTTTCGTCGCATGGCGATACATGGCTCATCGCATGCTCGGTCAATGCGGTGATGGTCAAACTGGGATTGACGCCGAGGTTGGCGCTCAGCATCGAGCCATCGCAGATGTACATATTGCGGTAGCCGAACACGCGGTTTTTGCCGTCGCATACACCGTCTGCGGGCGTGCGGGCCATGCCGGCGCCGCCCATGCAATGCGCGGTCATCGGGATGTTGAGCAGGATTTCCGTTATCGACGTGAGCGGCACGCCGCCGGTGGCCTTGGCGGCCTTGATGGCGAAATCGTTGGCAGAGGCGATAAAGGTCGGGATGCGGTCGCCGTGCGTGGTCAACTGCCTGGAAAAAGGCCAGAACCAGCGGCGCTTGCGCTTCATGGTGAGGTGGCCGTCGAGCGTCTGCATGCACAGGAAAATCATCGACTCGCGCGCCCAGCCGGCCGGCGACAGCGCGCGCAAGGTGGTCGCCGGGCGGGTGACCAGCAACTTGAGCAGGGTGGCGGCCCAGGTCACGATCCTGGTCCAGCCGGGCCGTCCCAGCGTCATCACGGTGGTCAGCAGGCCCATGGCGTCGGAGCCGTTCGGATAACGCACGGTTTCGATATGCGTATGCTCGTCGATATAGATGCCGGAGCCGATGGCAATGCCGCGCGACAGGTCGGCTTCGGAACCGGGAAAGCGCACGCCGATCAGCGACTCGGCATTGGTGCGCACATATTTTCCCAGCGCCTCGGAGATGTTCGGCAGCGACCCCTTGTCCCGCAACCGGAACAGCAAATCCTGGGTACCAAGCGACGACGCGGCAAACACCACGCCGCGACAGGTGATGCGGCGCCGCTGGCCGCGCTGCGGTCCCGAGCACACCAGCAGCTGCACCTGGTAGCCGGCCGCGCCGTCGGCGCTGCCGTGCAACGGCCGCACATCGACCACCCTGGTTTCGGCAAACAGTGCGGCGCCTTTTTTCTCGGCCAGGTACAGGTAGTTTTTATCGAGCGTGTTCTTGGCGTTCTTGCCGCAACCGACCATGCAGCCGCCGCAGCCATCGCACGCGGTGCGGGCCGGGCCCTCGCCGCCAAAATAGGGATCGGGATAGGTGACGCCGGGTTGGCCGAAAAAGACGCCAACCTCGGTCGGATAAAACGATTTTTCCACGCCCACCGCTGCGGCCATCTGCCGGAGGCGCACGTCGGCTGGCCCCAGCAGCTGGTTGGTCGCCACGCCCAGCATGCGTTTGGCTGTTTCGAAGTGGCCCGGCATGACGGCCTGCCAGTCGTTCAGGCCGGCCCAGCTGCCCTGCGACCACACGGTGGCTGGCGGCACCAGCAAGGTGTTGCCGTAAGTGATGGAGCCGCCGCCGACGGCATTACCGTGCAACACCACCACGTGGCGGAAGAACTGCATGCTGAAAAAACCATGCAGGCCCAGTGCCGGCCGCCATAGCCACTGCGACAGCGACCACGTCGTCCGGGGCAGATTCGCTGCGGTCCAGCGCCGACCCTGTTCGACCACGACCACGCGATAGCCTTTTTCCACCAGCCGCAGCGCGGAAACGCTGCCGCCGAAGCCGGAGCCGATCACGACAAAATCGTAGTCATAGTCCACTCTTGCCTCCCGTGACTGATATAGTGGCTTGCTTACCTAGGCCGCGTCTGTCCCCGGCTGCCGCGTGCGATTTCCGCCGTGACCAGGCTGGCCAGTCGGTCCAGGATTTCCTTTTGCACGGCGTTCAGCTGGCGCGGCTCGGTATCGATCACGCACAGTGAACCGAGCGCATAGCCCTGGTCGTCGGTGACCGGCGTGCCGGCATAGAACCGGAAATGCGGCGCGCCTTTGACGGCCGGGTTGTCGGCAAAGCGCGGATCGGCCTGCAAGTCCGGGAACTCCTGGAAGCCTGATTCCAGCACCGTGTAATTACAGAACGCCCAGCTGCGCGGCGTGTCTGCCATCTCCAGCCCCACCTTCGATTTGAACCACTGGCGGTCTTCGTTCAGCACTGTAATCAGTGCGACCGGCGCACCCAGGCTCAGTGCGGCGATCTGCGTCAGGTGGTCCAGCGCCGCCTCGCTGGCGCTGTCGAGCAGGCCGGAGCGGTGCACGGCCAGCAGCCGGCGTGGTTCGTTGGCGGCGACCGGGAAGGGGGCCTCGCGCAGCGCGGCCGGCAGCGGTTGCACCCGCAGCGGTTGCAGTTGCGTATGGCGCGTCAGTTCTTCGCCCAGATTGTCGGTGGCCGGTTGCAAGTGGATGACCGTGGCTGGAAAGTCGGGCGCTGCCTGCGGTGCGGCCGACGCGATCACGATTTGCAGCCGGCTCAACAGAGCGATACCGCGCAGCGTCGCAAGAAAATTCCCGGGCAGTGCGTGCAGGTCTTGCGCCTCGATGATCAGCACGTCTGGCACGGTGGCGCCGAGCATGACGGCAGCGGTGACCGGGTCGGCGGCCAGGCTGACGTCGGTGACGTCCAGCGTGGCCAGCGCGTGCGACCAGGCGCTGTGACGCCCGCTTGGCGCCAGCACCAGCACCCGGCGCGGCTTGACCACGATATCGTCGCTGCGGTGCAGGACGGCGACCACATCCTCTTCGAACATGCGGCGGTGCCCGCCCGGCGTTTTCCACGTCGGGATGACGCCACTTTCCGTCCATAGCTGGGCCGTACGCGGCGACACGCCGAGGATTTTGGCCGCCTGCGCCGTGGTGATGATGGAACTTTTGCTGAGCGAACTTTTCATTGCCGTAAGTATAGCGCACGCTAATGCCGGTCCAACTCATCCATCCGATACCTGAGAAACAACTCTCCTAAATCGGCAAAATCGGTATAATCGGAAAAAGACGCAATAACAGAAATGCGTAAATGGGCGTCGTCCAGGCATTTGACGGCGTTTCAACTACTCAACCAGTTCCTCGACAATGAACAACATTCAACTCAATCAACACGATTTCGCGGCTGCCGTCCGCGCCAACCAGGCTGCGCTGCGTGGCGCCCTCGCTGCCAGTTACGACGTTATCGTGTGCGGCGCCGGTTCCTCTGGGTCGGTGGTGGCCGCGCGCCTGGCAGAAAATCCCGACGTACGCGTGCTGCTGCTGGAGGCCGGCGGCGACGACGAAGTGGCCAGCGTGATCGAACCGGCGCAATGGCCGCTCAATCTGAACACCGAGCGCGACTGGGGCTTTGCCGCGCAACCGAACCGCCACCTGAACGGCCGCGCGATTCCGATGAACATGGGCAAGGTGCTGGGCGGCGGCTCCAGCATCAACGTCATGCTGTGGGCGCGCGGCCACCGCGCCGACTGGGATTATTTTGCTGCCGAAGCGGGAGACGCCGCGTGGAACTACGCGTCCGTGCTCAAGATTTACCAGCGCATCGAAGACTGGCACGGCCCGGCCGATCCCGAGCGCCGGGGCACTGGCGGCCCGGTGTACGTGGCCCCGGCGCACCAGCCCAAGCCGGCTGCCACCGTGATGCTCGACGCCGCGCGTTCGCTGGGCGTGCCCACCTTCGACAGCCCCAATGGCGCCATGATGGAACGCCATGGCGGCGCGGCCATCAACGACCTGCGCATCCGCGATGGCAAGCGGCTATCGGTGTTCCGCTCTTACACGTATCCGCGCATGGCGCAGCCCAACCTCACCGTGCTGACTGGCGCGCTGGTGTCGCGGCTCACGTTCGAGAACAACCGGGTGACCGGGGTGGAAGTGCTGCTCGATGGCGAGCCGCGCATGTTCGGCGCCGCGCGCGAGGTGGTGCTGTCGCTGGGCGCGGTCAACACGCCCAAGCTGCTGATGCAGTCCGGGATCGGGCCCGAGCAGGAACTGCGGCGCCATGGCATTCCGGTGCGCCAGCACCTGGCCGGGGTAGGGCAGAACCACCAGGACCACGTGTCGTTCGGCTGCATCTGGGAATACAAGGCGCCGCAGGAAGTGGGCAACGGCGGGTCGGAAGCCACGCTGTACTGGAAAAGCGATGCCGCGCTCGATGCCCCCGACATGCTGCACTGCCAGGTCGAATTCCCGGTGCCCAGCGCGGAAAACGCCGGTCCGCACGTGCCGCAACACGGCTGGACCATGTTTGCCGGGCTGGCCCATCCGAAAAGCCGGGGCCAGGTGCTGCTGTCCGGTCCGCAGCCGACCGACACTGCCGTCATCCACGCCAACACGCTGGGTGACCCCGATGATGTAAAGGCAGCGCTGCGTTCGGTGGAAATGTGCCGCGAACTGGGCAATGCCGCCGCGTTCCGGCCGCTGGTCGAGCGCGAATCCATGCCCGGCAAACTGGCGCCGCAGGACATGGAAAACTGGCTGCGCAACAGCGCCGTCACCTACTGGCACCAGTCGTGCACCGCCAAGATGGGACGCGACGAGCTGTCGGTGGTAAACGCCGACCTGCAGGTGTATGGGATCGCCCGCCTGCGCATTGCCGACGCGTCGATCATGCCGCGCATTACGACCGGTAACACCATGGCGCCTTGCGTGGTGATCGGCGAACGTGCGGCCGAGCTCATCAAGGCAGATTACGGCATGTGAAACTCGACCTGATCATCAACTTCGACTTGAAAGAGCATGTGGTCAACCACTGTTTCGCCGCCGAGCACGTGATCGACGGCGGCACCGTCCGTACCGTGTCAGCAAGCCACGCGAAATAATTTAAAAATAACTTGTGCGCTATTAAATTGCGGACTATTATAATTACATAGCGCACTACTTAATTCACCCCAACCTGAAGGAGCACCACCATGAAACGCTCGCTGATCGCCGCCGCCCTGTTTGCCACCACCGCCTTCGCCAACGCTGCCGATGTACCCGCCGCCGCCGACACCACCATCGTGCTGGTACACGGGGCCTTTGCCGATGGCTCCAGCTGGAACAAGGTGATTCCGCTGCTGCACGCCAAGGGTTACAAGGTGGTGGCCGTGCAAAATCCGCTCAGCTCGCTGGCTGACGATGTTGCTGCCACCAGGCGCGTGGTCGATGCGCAAACCGGCAAGGTGGTATTGGTCGGCCACTCGTGGGGCGGCACCGTGATCACGGAAGCGGGTACCAGCGACGAGATCAAGGCGCTGGTGTACGTGGCGGCATTTGCGCCATCGGAAGGGGAGGCCAGCGGCAACCTGGGCAAGGACTACGCCGTGCCGCCTGGCGTGCCAACCCTGCAACAGGACGCCACCGGCTACCTGTGGCTGCCAGCTGACTCGGTGGCAAAAAACTTTGCCCAGGACGTGCCAGCCGCCACCGCCCGCATGATCGCCGCCACCCAGGGCCCGATTGCCGCCAAGGCCTTCGCCGACACCACCACCGTGGCAGCCTGGAAGAACAAGGCCAACTACTACATCGTGGCCGACCAGGACCGCATGATCGCGCCGGCATTGCAGCAGGCGTTCGCCAAAAAAATCAACGCAGTCACCACCACGCTGCCGACCAGCCACGTGCCGATGGTGTCGCAACCGGCCAAGGTGGCGGACGTGATCATTGCGGCTGCGCGGCGGTAATGCTAACTGGCGGTTGACGCGGCCACGGGCGGCGCCTGTGTTCGCGTGACCAGCCATATGCCGCCGCACACCAGCAGCAAAGCGGCCAGGTTTTTCCATTCGAGGATGGTTTCGTTGAGGAACACGGCCGACAACGCAGAGCCAAAGACGGGAACCAGGAAAGCAAACACGCTGATTTTGCCGACCGGGTTGTATTTAAGGAGCAGGCTCCACACGGTAAACGCCACGGCCGACAGCAACGCCAGGTACACCAGCAGCGCGGTCGATGCCGCCGTCATGGCGCCGACGGTGCCGCCGGTAACGTAGCCGCCCACCAGCAAGGCCAGGCCGCCGATGGCCAGTTGCCAGCCGGTCATCAACATCGCATCCATATTCCTGGAAACGTATTTGCCGTAGATCGACGCTGCCGACAGCACGAACGCGGCAATGACAATGAAGCCCTCGCCCAGCAGCGACGGCGGCGCCGTCAGCGGACCGCCGCCGGCATTGACCGCCAGCACGCCGGCAAAGCCAAGCAGGCAACCCACGCTCTTGCGCGGCGACAGCTTGTCGTTCCGGTACACGAAATGCGCGAGCAGCACGCTGAAGAAGGTCGTGGTCGCATTCAGAATCGACGCGCGCACGCCGGTCGTGTAAGCGAGACCGATGTAGAAGAACACATATTGCAGTCCGGTTTGCGCGATGCCAAGGGCGGCCAGCTGGCCAAACTGGCGCCGGTCCAGCCGCAGCGAGGATTTGCGCATGCACACTGCCAGCACCAGCAGGACCAGGCCGGCGAGCAGGAAGCGATAGCCGGCGAAAATCAGCTTGGATGGCACGTCGTGCCGGGCGATGCCAAGCATTTCGTAACCGCTCTTGATCGCCGGGAAGGAACTGCCCCACAAGATGCAGCAGAGGGTGGCCAGAGCCAGCACCATCGTCGGGTTGGAGAAAAACTGTGGGCCGTACGGTGATGCTGCTTTGCTCATTCGATTGCTTGTTAAACGGTGACGAAAGCGTGCGATGATACTTTACATTCGCGTATTCCGTAGCTTCGGTGCCGTTGCCGGCGGTGCCCTCAGTTCGCGTACAGCGCCAACCGGCCGGAAGTCCGTTAAGATAACGTCCACTCGACAAATAAGGGCAGGGCGCTGATGGACCAGGACGCGGAACACACTCTCACCTCGCTGCTGTCGTCGCTGACGGGCAGTGCGCAGCGCATGCTGACGTTCACGGTGCTGTGGCACCCGGAGCTGGCGCGCGTGGGCGAGCAGGCGTTTGCCAGTCCGGGTTCGCGCCAGATCGCTCTCAACCGCTTCGCGCCGCTGTTCGGCCGTCCCGGCGGCACGCCGCTGGGCCTGGGCGACCGCCGCATCGCCCGCGACCCCTTGATACTGCTGCGCGACGCCGCCGACCAGGTGACCATCGTCACGCCGCAAAGCCGCATGAGCATCGGTGTCGATGGCGAGACGCTGGCGGGCGGGGCCACGCTGTCGGTGGCGGCGGTCGAACGCGGCGTGGTGCTGGCGCTTGGCGGCTGCGTTTTGCTGTGCATGCACTGGAGCGGTCAGTTGCCGCGCCTGAATAGCAGCACGACCTTGCTTGGCGTGAGCGGCGCGGTGCTGCGCCTGCACGAATCGATCCGGCAGGCGGCCGGCACCTTGCTGCCGGTGCTGCTGCTTGGTGAAACCGGTACCGGCAAGGAACTGGTGGCGCAAGCCATCCACGCCGGCAGTCCGCGCCGCGACCGGCCGCTGGTGGCGGTCAACATGGCCACCTTGAGCGAGACGCTGGCCGCCGCCGACATGTTCGGCGCCGCCAAGGGCGCCTATACCGGCGCCGACAGCGCGCGGCGCGGCTGGTTTGCCGAAGCGGGCGACGGCACCCTGTTCCTGGACGAAATTGGCGACACGCCCGGCGCGGTGCAGCCGATGCTGCTGCGGGTGCTGGAAACCGGCACCTACCGGCCGCTGGGCGCTGCTGCCGACGTCAGGAGCGGCGCCCGCGTGATCGCCGCCACCGACCAGGACCTGGGACACGGATACAACCAGGCGCTGCTGCGCCGCCTCGAGGGGTTCGTGATCCACCTGCCGCCATTGCGGGCGCGGCGCGAGGATATCGGCCTGCTGATCCGCCACTTCATCACGCAGTGGGAAAACGCCGGCAATGCGCCGGCGGAGCTGCCGACCACGCTGATCGATGCGCTGTGCCGCTACGATTGGCCCGGCAATGTGCGCCAACTGGCGATGGTCGTGCGGCGGGCGCTGATTGCGGCCGTGGACGGGCCGGCGCCGACGTTCGAGGTGCTGGTGCCGGAAGTGGAGCAGCCGCCACAGCCGTCGAATGTCGCCGGGCGTCTGCCAGGCGGTGGCGTAGCGCCCGACGATGCGGTGCGCAAGGTCACGCGGCGCGCCAAGCTGTCCGAACTCGATCACGATGCCGTGCTGGCGGCGCTGGAAGACAATGGCGGGCAGGTGGGCGCGGCGGCGCTGGCGCTGGGCGTGTCGCGGCCGTCCATGTACAAGTTGATCGACGATCATCCGGAGATTCGTCCGGCGGCGGCGATTCCGCTGGCCGAACTGCAGAGCGCAGTCGGCGCATGCGGCGACGACGTGGTGCTGTGCGCGCAGATGCTGAAAACGCCGAGTGAAGCATTGCGGCGGCACCTGCGCGGTATTGGCTTGCTCGCTTAGGCGCAGCCAGGATCCTGTGGCATGGTGCCTTGTCCGCCAACTTCCGCTTCGGGATCGAAGCTGAACACCCGCACTTCATCGACTTCGCCGACGCCGCGTATGATGCGCACGGTCAGTACCATGGACAGTTCCCACAGACCCGGGCTGTAAGCGACATCGAGCGTTTGCTTCCAGTTTTGCGTCAGCTCGAAGTATTTCTCGTCATCCACGGTGACATGGGTCGAGAAGTCCAGCGCCAGGGGGTAGCTTGCGCTCAGCGCTTGCGAAAATGGCGATGGCGGCGCGTACTCGGTGCGCACGCCCTTGTCGCGGCGCACTACTTGTGGCTTGGTGATGATGGTGCAATCGACGATCTGGAACGACACGAAGCCAGGCGTTTTATCGACCTTGTAGCCCCCGCCGACCACCTGTACCGTGACCTGCTCCCCAGCTTTGAAATACAGCGCGTTGGCGTAGCCGCCACGGCGCGGGTTGGGATCGGGTTCCGGCGGGAACAGCGGGTCGGGGAGCAGGCGGTAGGACAGCTGATCGGATTGCTGATCGACATCGAAGCCGACTTCAAGTATCAGCCGCGCTGGTGGTTGTGGGATTGCCGGGGTATCGCTCATCGTACTTTTTCCTCAATAGTGGTGGTGTAACGGGGATCGCGCCGCAGCGCGATAAGGTCGGGCTCCGCCTCGAGCAGCTTGAGTGGATAGCCCAATTGCGTGGCACGGGCGAGATGGGCGAGTGCCTGGTCGCGCCGGCCCGTGAGTTCGTTGGCGATGGCGGCGCGAAAACGCACGTCCGGACTGTCCGGTTCCTGGCGCAGGCTGCGGTCGATCCAGGTCAGCGCCGCCGCGTCCTTGATACGCGCGGCGTACAGGCCCATGCGGCTGAGATAGGCGCCATTGGCGGGATTGCGCTCGACCAGGGGAGCCAGCAGGCGCATGGCGCGCTGGTAAGCATTGCGCGCTTCTTCCGCACGGCCCGGTATCCAGCTCAGGCTGTCGGCCAGGTTGGCCCATTTCAGGTAGTCGTTGGGGCTGCCCCGTGCGCTCGAGGCGGCTTGCTCGAAGGCGCGCGCCGCCTCGGCATAGTCGCCGCGCGCAAACAACGCGTTGCCCAGGTTTGTATACAGCGCGCCGCTCGGGCGCACGCGCAGCCCCTGCTGCAGTACATGCAGCGCCTCATCGAGGCGGTCCTGGCGCATCAACGCCGCACTGAGGTTGGAATAAGCGCGCGTGCCGTCCGGCTCCAGTTGCAAGCTGGTGCGAAACGCTTGCTCGGCGCGCACATAGTCGCCGCGCCGGTAATGCATCGTGCCTTCGATGTCGGGGAACATGCGTTGCTTCGGCAGCTTTTTCCTGGCCATTTCCAGCAGCGCGCCCAGCGGTTCGTACCGGCGCAGGTCCAGCAATATATTGAGCTTGGCGTTCAGCGCTTGCAGATCGAGGGGATCGAGCGCCAGCGCACGGTCGGCGGCGGCCAGCGCCGCTTCCTTGCCGCCGCCCAATGCCAGCGACCAGGCTTGCGCCACGTGTGCCAACGCCAGGTGGTCGTCCTGCCGGAGCGCGGCCTGTGCGCCAGCAGCGGCAAAGCGCAGCCAGTTGTCGTCGCGGCCGTCGCCAACGTAGCGCATGCTGTAAGCGATCGAAGCGCCTGCGGCGGCGCCCGCGTGATTGGGATTGCGTTCGAGGATGGAATTGAAGCTCTGCAAAGCCTGCTCCAGTGCACCGTCGCGGTCGTATTGGCCGATCTTTTCCAGGCCGGTCGCCATGGCGCGCGCTTCGGAGTAGGGCGTCAGCGCGGCGCCCAGGCGATCAAGCGGCAGCGACTGCCAGGCCAGTACCGTGGCCCCAACCGTGCCAGCCACCAGCGCGGCGGCGAGTTGCCAGCGCCAGCGTCGCCAGACCGGCCGGACCGGCGCGGATGCTGCCAACGCGGTGGCGACGTCCTGAATTGATGCGGTTGCCGACAGCAACGGCGACGTGGCGGCAGACAGCAGCTGCGCCATCTGCGGCGATGATGGCTCGGTGATCGCCGGCGATGCGTGCTGCAATGCCGGTTGTAATGCCAGCGCTGCCGGCGGCGCGCCATCGGCGCTGCGCAGCACCGCGATGCGTTCGCGCACCGCGTCCATTGTCGGCAGCCGCCGCGCCGGATCGTGCGCCGTCATGCGCCGCACCAGTTCGACCAGCGAGCGGTCGGTACTGGCCGGGAACGGCCAGCTTTCCGAAGTGGTATGCACATGGGCGGCGGCCAGGGCCAGTCCGTTGAGGGTGGCGAACGGCCGCTCGCCGACCAGGAACTCGTACAGCACCACGCCCAGTGCATAGATGTCGCTGCCGCGGCTGAGCGGGCAGCCCATCAGGCGTTCGGGCGCGGTATAGGCCACGGTGGCGCCATCGTCCTGGCCGGCGGTGAGATCGGTGGCCAGTGGATCGACTTTGCGCGCCAGGCCGAAATCGAGGATGCGCACCGCGCCCGAAGGCTCGAGCATCAGATTGGTCGGTTTCAGATCGCCGTGGATCAGGCCGGCGCTGTGCGCTTCGGCCATGGCGTCGGCTACCTGGTCAACGATATCGAGCGCCAGCGCCACGTCGGGCGCCGCGCTGCCGATGTGCGCCCGCAGCGTCGTGCCGGGCACCAGTTCCATCACGATGGCCTGGATGTCGTGCCACTCCTGGAAAGCGAAGATCTTGACGAAGGCGCGGTGCCGCAGCGATGCCGCGCGGCGTGCTTCGTCGATCAGGGTAGCGGGGCTGGCGTGGTGGTTGGCCGTCTTCAGGCACTTGAGGGCCACAGTGCGCTGCAGCGCCGGGTCCCACGCCTGGTACACGCGGCCGAAGCCTCCTTCGCCCAGGCTGCCACGCAGCTCGTAGTCGCCGAACCGGTCCAATGACGCAGCTGAAATTTCTACCGAAATCATCGCAAACTCCTGTGACCGGGGGCGAGGGAAAGTCTTGTCAAATGCGTTAATGATTATCAATTGGCAATTGCCTAAAGTCAATGTTTAATTGTAACAATTGCGCTACGCGTTGCCATCTGGCGGCGGACTTATTTCAGCTCGGGTTGACATGTAAAAAGCGATTGTTGACATGTAAAAAAGCACTGGCATCGCGGGTTGGAATTGCCATAAATGGCTTGCTGGGCGGTAGTCGGAGGTGGCACGGTGCTTGCGGATACATGCAGCCATTACCGGTGTTTTTCTCAGGAGGTTCTATGGCTGCACGCGCATGCAACGACGCGGGTATTGCGTTGATCAAGCAATTCGAAGGGGCGGGGGGCTGGGATGCTACGGCACAAGTCTTCCGTCCGTATGCCGATCCCATCGAGATCTGGACCATCGGCTGGGGCCACGAAATCACCGTCAGCCATGAGGCGCTCAAGGGCCAGGCATGCGGTGCGCAGGCCGATCAGCTCTATCCCGGCGGGCTGTGCGTGGCCGACGCCACCAGCCTGTTGCAGGACGATGTGAGCGCGACCTGCGCGGAGGTGCAGGGCTTGCTCAAGGTGACCGTCAACGACAACCAGTTTGCCGCGCTGGTCAGTTTTACCTACAACCTCGGCGTGGAAAATCTTGCGGCTTCGACCCTGCTCAAGCTGTTGAACCAGGGCGACGTGGCAGGCGCGGCACAGCAATTCAAGCTGTGGGACCACGCCGGTGGTGTGGTGTTGCCGGGGCTGGTCAAGCGCCGCCAGGCGGAGGCAAATTTGTTTCTTTTGCCGGTGGCATGACCTTTGCAGTAGAGCGCTGGCGGCGCCGGTCCGGAACGGCGCCGCTGATGCAAATACCAACGCAAACCCAAAACTGAAAAGGGAAACAAGAAGATGGATTCCAATTTGTTATCGATGGCGCAGCAGTTCTCCGGACTGCCGATGGACGCGCTGATCGGCGGCCCACTCAATGCCGCCGCCCGGGCCAACTCCGCCATGGCGCTGACCCAGACCAAATTCATGCTCGATACCTGCTTCAACCTGCAGCCGGTCGCGGCCACGGCGGAAGTCAAAGGCGTACCGGCGGTGGTCGATGCCCACGGCGTGGTGACGACGCCGGAAGTGGTTGGCAAACCGGCAATGGCGGCGTACAACAATTACTCGCCGATCATGGTGGTGATGTCGCTCACGCGCGGCGTGGTCACACCGGGTTCGCCCGCAGTGCTGGGCCCCGACGGCAAGACCATCGTGGTACCCGCCACCGCCACCAGCTTGCAGTCGCTGACCACGCAGTTCAACCTGCCTTTGCTGACCATCGTCCCGCTCAATTCGCTGGCCGTGGACACGGTCGATATCAACTTCGAAATGGAAGTGAACTCGAGCTTCTCCGAAGAACAGTCGGACCAGAAGTCGTCGGAGAGCAAGGGCGAAGGCAGCTTCGAAGCCAAGGTGGGCTGGGGCCCGGTGTCGGTCACCATCCGCGGCAGTGCCAGTTACGACTCGAAAGATTCGTCCACGCATAACACCCACTACCAGAAGAGCAACTCGGCGAAATACACGGTGGCTGTCCACGCGGCCCAGTTGCCGTTGCCGCAGGGCGTGAACACCATCATCGAGGCGTTCACCCAGTCGATCTCGCCGATCACCCTGGACGCGCCTGCAGCGCCTAAATCTTAAGCGTTCCCGTTGTGGCCGGCCCTTGACCGGGGCCGGCCTGTTTAACCCACTTCGCCACCGTGCGTGAACTTATGGCCGACTCCGGAAACAAAACGTTCAAACCCAACTTCAGCAAGGAACTCGATATCGAAGCCATGATCAGCGCTCCGCTGGTCGCAGCGTCGAAAGCCAACGCGGTGATGGTGACCGGGCAAACCAGGTTCCTGCTGGAGTACTGCTTTACCAAAGACCAGAACGACGTCTATGCGCCGGTCATGATCGTGATGTCCATGACCAGGGGCGTGGTCGATGACGCGGCGGACGATGGCGAACCGGGCCAGGTGAAGATGGTGGAGCTCAATTTTTCCATGCCGCTGCTGTGCATCATCCCGATCAACTCGCTGGCAGTGGACAAGGTCAGCATCGATTTCGATATGGAAATTACGTCCACCATACCGAAGAAAGCTGTTGCCGCCAACGGCACCGATAACAAGGTAACCGACCACCGCGCCAGGTTGAATGGAAAAATCGCCCGGTCATCGCAAGGTGGCAAAGGATCGGACCAGCGCAGCAATTTGAAGGTGAGCCTGAATGCCAGTCCGCTGCCGTTACCGACTGGCGTGCTGACCATCCTCGATCTGTACACCAAGGCCATCCAGCCCGTTGCCGTTCCCCCTCCCGCTTCTGCGCCTGCTCCCGCGTCGGCGTCGGCTAACAGAAACCCAACTATTTCAAACAAATCATGATCAATTCCGAACAGTCCATCCCGTGCCCTGTGTGCAATAACAAGATTCCCTTCAATACCCACCAGTTGCTGCTTGGCGTGCAGTTCATCTGTTCGCAATGCAGTGCCGCGATCGGGCTGGCGGTGGAAAGCAAGCCTCTGGTAGCGAACGCCATGGAGAAACTGGAACAAGTGAAACGACGGGGGTAACACCGATGATCAGCCTGAAATCATTTATAGCCGCAATCCACGCAGCCCTGGTCGGTGCGAGCGATGCGCTGATGGATGCGAACACCAAGGTCCTCGATAAATATTTCATCGAGGTGCCCGCCGACCCTGCAACAGGCAGCCAGCCGGGCGACCAGAAGACCCTGGTGCCGCGCACGGTCACGCTGGAATACCCGCACCTGAACGAGGCCGGCCAGCTCGAGAACCTGGAAGTGGCGGTACCGCTGGTCACGCTGGTGCCGTTCACGATGGCAAAGGTGGAAAAGGCCAGGTTCACGGCCTGCTTCGAGATGGAAATCGTCGGGGGCGAGTTGCAGTTGAATTTTCCGGGCGGACAGAGCGGAGGCTTGTTCAAAAAGAAGCCCAAGACCGGCACCCTCGACATCACGCTGTCACCGCAGGAAACGCCGGAAGGCTTGCGCCTGCTGGTGGAGGGGTATGAAGCGATCTTGAAACGACAGATATCTTGATAAATTCAAAGGAAAACACATGAGCAACAATGCGCAGTACTCGATCCACCCGGCCATCGGCATCGGCCGCGTCGGTAACAGCCTCGATTCGTTTTACCTGGCGCCGGAAACCACCGGCGGCCTGCCGTTCGAAGCCGACGCCAACGGCAATCCCGTCCTCCAGAACAACCAGCCGGTCACCGTCAGCCAGTTCAAGGACAGCCTCGGTCGCGTGCGCCGCCAGGCTGCCAAGTTCCAGATCTACCGCAACCTGCCCGGCCAGGCGCCGGTTGCCATTGCGCTCGACGATCCGGCCATCGCCAAGATCGAATGGAAAGTCCACGTCGCCAACAAGAAGGCGGCCTGGTGGAACTACGTGCCACTGCTGGGCGACCTGATGTTCGGCCAGAACAACAGCTACGAAACCTGGACCAATACGCCGAAGGCCTGGGGCTTGAGCCAGCAGAACTGGATCGATTTGCGCAATGCGTCCGTCACCGGCGCCGACCGCCAGAAGCTGATCGTCGATCCGGGTCCGCGCGTGCTGGCGGGGCCGCAGCAGATCGCCCACTTTGACGCCCAGGGTGCGGGAAGCTATGCGCACGTATCGTTCCCCGATGCCGGTTCCATCACCCAGGGCTTGCCGGTGCGTACCCTCGGTGAAATGCGGACCGACAGCGCCGGCAACCTGCTGGTGATCGGCGCCTACGGCCGCGCCGGTGGGAGCGAGAGCATCACCGGCTTTGGCGGCGGCGACACCTGGAACGATGACATCGCGGACGGCCCGGTCACTGCCACCGTGTATTTCAGGGACGGCAGCGCACCGGTCGAACTGAAAGCCTGGGTAGTGATCGGCTCGCCGAAGTTCGCGCCCGAACTGGTCAATATCTCGACCTGGGACGACGTGGTGGCCGACCTGTCGATCAAGTACAAGGGCGCGTTGCCTGCCGCCTACGATGCAGTCAAGTGGGCCGGTTCTGACGGCTGGAACCCCGACTACGTCGTCAACTTCGAGCAGGACATCCGGCCGTTCCTCGAGCGCATGGGCGACTACCAGTGGGTGGCCACGGTGCCGGCCATGACCGCCTTCATTCGCCCGGCCTTCGACGTGGCCGATGCGTCGGACAACAACCGGGCCAACCGCGAAAAATTCCTCAGCTATTTCCGCAAGCCGTCGAAGATCAAGCAGGCCACGTTGACGCAGCCACCGGGCTTCTCGGGCGGGCAGGGCAACCAGTTGTTCAGCGGCTACACCCCGGCCGATCCCGCTGCCGGCATTCCGCTGATGCCGCTCAATTCCGGTACCAACTCGGTTCGCAACAACATCATCAGCAAGTTCTCGGTGCTGACCGATACCCAGTATTTCGCCCTTCAGCAATGGGCTGCCGGCAAGTTCTCGCCGACCGCGCCGGGCCTGGCGCTCGCCGGCATCGCCGCGCTCGACCGTGCTGCCATCGGCAACTGCGTGGGCGAGCCGATGTGCCCCGGCATCGAGGTGACCTGGAGCGTGCGCAACCCGGTGATTTACGAACGGCCGTATGCGATCCTGCACCGCGCCGATGCCGATTATGAGAAGAACGGCCTGTCGCCCGGTCGCGACGAGTGCGAACCGATCGACTGGAACAATCCGACCGTCGGCAGCGGTTGCGAGCCGGGCGACCTTACCAAGCGCATGGCAATTCCGTGGCAGGCGGACTTCTACGACTGCTCGGTGCAGATGATCAATTTCGACAACCCGGACCTGGTGAAAAATCCCGCTACGTCGATCCCGGTGCCGCCGACGTACTACGCGTACTGGTGGCCGCCGCAAAGCCCGTGGAACGTCATCAGCGGTGCCACCACCAGGGAAGAGCAGCTGGTAGCTGGCGTGCCGGCCGGCATGCAGGTGATGTACAGCCGTGGCATGAACAGCTTCTCGCAGATGATCAGCTCGTGGCAATACCTGGGCTTCGTGGTCAACCAGAACAAGGACGCGGATGCCGGCCGCCTGTATCCGTACTTTGTCGAGAAGGAACGCAACCACGATAAATTCGTCGTGGCCAGCGTGGGCGTGGGCAATGCCAGCAGCTTCATCACCGGCGACGACTCGAATTATCTGCCCGCCTGGTTCCTGAAGGACGAGGACCCGCAGTCGCCGAAGGAGAAGCTGCAGGCACTGCAAGCGAGCATGGCAAGCAGCAACGGTGCGCAGGCGTCGCAGCACGACGTGCCGCAGAAAATCGTTGCTGCCGGTCGTCGTCCTTACGGGCACTAGGATGGATGCGCCGCTTGATTACGACGTGGTAGTGATCGGCGGCGGCGCCGCCGGCACTGCTGCCGCGCTGGCGCTGTCCCGCTACACGCGCCTGCGGGTGGCGCTGGTCGAGCGGCGCCTGTTCGAGGACTTCCGGGCCGGGGAATCAGTCTCGTCATCGCTGTTGTCGCTGCTCGATTATCTGGGCGTGCCGCGCGCGGCGCTGGCGGGGGCGCAACTGCCCACGTACTCGCACGCGGCGGCGTGGGGCAGCGACGCCCTGGTGATGCGCGAGACCATTTTCAGTAGCCAGGGCAATACCTTGCAGCTGGACCGCAGGCGCTACGACACCATCCTGCTCGACCAGGCAGCTACGGCCGGCGTGGCGCTGTATCGGCCCGCCGAGGTTGTCCAGCTTGCGCACGGCGAGGCATGGCGCCTACAGTTGCTGGTCGGCGGCAAGCAGCTCGACATCTCGGCGCGCTACCTGGTCGATTGCAGCGGCAAGAATGCGCTGGTGGTCAGAAAGCGCGGGCGCCCGGTGCATACCGAGGATGGCCTGGTGGCGCTGTACGGCTATTACGATCTGGGCGCACCGACGTTCCTGCCGCAACAGACGCTGGTGGAAACCATGGAACACGGCTGGTACTACGTCACCCCGCTGCCGGGCGACAAGGTGGCGGTGGCCTTCATCACCGATACCGACATCCTCAAGCGCCTCGAGCTCAACGAGGCAGACAACTGGCGCGCACAGGGACTGGCAACGCCGCACGTGGGCCGGATCATGGCGCACCTGCCGGCGCCGACAGCCATGCGCCACTACGCCATCCACAGCCGCGTAGCTTCGCTGCACGACAGCGAGAACTGGACCGCCGCCGGCGACGCGGCCGTGTGTTTCGATCCGATCTCATCGATGGGCATCGGCCAGGCGGTCAGCTCCGGCATCCACGCCGCGCGCGTGGCCGAAGCGTACCTGCTGGGCGACACCAACATGGCCCGCCACTACAACCGCTCGCTGTTCGACAACTTCGAAACCTATTTGCACATGCGCCAAGGCTATTACGCGGCCGAGCAGCGGTGGCCGGACGCGCCGTTCTGGCAGCGCCGCAGCAAGAACTGAACGCGCTGCACTGAAAGTGAATTGAAAGCTTCAGGCACTTATAGTATTCACGTCGCTGATGTTGCATATGCGAGAAAACTATAACCCCGGTGTGGTTGCCGGAGACGAAATGCCTGGAGGAAATCAAATGTTGACCGTGCTTGCTTATTCGATGGTCGTTGTGTTTATGTTCTTGATCATGACCAAGCGCCTGCCGGCGCTGGTTGCGCTGATCCTGGTGCCGATCATCTTTGGCGTGATCGGCGGCTTTGCCCCCGAGCTCGGCCCGATGATGCTGGCCGGTATCAAGCAACTGGCGCCGACCGGCGTCATGCTGATGTTTGCCATCCTGTACTTCGGCGTCATGATCGATGCCGGCCTGTTCGATCCTGTCGTCAAGCTGATCCTCAAGCTGGTCAAGGGCGATCCGATGAAAATCGTGGTGGGCACGGCCGCGCTGACCATGATCGTCTCGCTCGACGGCGACGGCGCCACCACCTACATGATTACCGTCTCGGCCATGCTGCCGCTGTACCAGCGCCTCGGCATGAGCCGCCTGGTGATGGCCTGCGTGATCATGCTGGCCGGCGGCGTGTTCAACATCCTGCCGTGGGGCGGTCCGACCGCCCGCGCCGCCAGCGCGCTGGGCGTGGACGTCGGCCACATCTTCGTGCCGATGATCCCGGCCATGATCGCCGGCGTGTGCTGGGTGCTGTTCGTGGCCTACATGCTGGGCCGCAAGGAGCGCAAGCGTCTGGGCGTAGTGGAGTTGCAGCCGCTGCAATCGAAAGCGGCCAAGGCTGCCAAGCTGGCCCAGGAAGAGCAGGATGCCGCACTGGTTCCGCAAAAGGCTTATGCCGGTTTTGAGCAGCCGCGCCAGGTGAATGCCGCCATGAGCGGTTACACGCCGGCCGCTGGCGCCACCCAGTTCGGTCACAGCGACGGCGCCCGTTTCGTGGGCCGCCGCGCCGGCGCCGACCGCAAGGTCGTGCACCTGAACTGCCCACCGGAAGTCGAGCATTGCGACGATATCAAGGTCGGCGATCCGAAGACCGCGCGTCCCAAGCTGATCTGGGTGAATTTTGGGCTGACGCTGGCGCTGATGGTGATGCTGGTGCTGGCCGTGCTGCCGCTGCCGGTGCTGTTCATGATCGCGTTTGCGATTGCCATCATGATCAACTACCCGAACATGGAAGAGCAAAAAGAGCGCATCGCCGCCCACGCCGGCAATGTGCTGCCGGTGGTGTCGCTGATCTTCGCGGCCGGCATTTTCGTCGGCATCCTGCAAGGCACCAAGATGGTCGATGCGATTGCCGCCAGCGTGATCTATGCAATTCCCGAGTGGATGGGCCCGCACCTGGCCATCGTCACCGGCCTGCTCAGCATTCCATTCACGTTCTTCATCTCGAATGACGCGTTTTATTTCGGCATCGTGCCGATCCTGGCCAAGGCCGCTGCCGTGTACGGCATCACCGGCGCCGAGATCGGCCGCGCTTCGATCATCGGCCAGCCGGTGCACTTGCTCAGCCCGCTGGTGGCCTCGACCTACCTGCTGGTGGGCATGGCGAAGGTGGAGTTCGGCGATCACCAGCGCTACACCCTGCTGTGGGCGATCTCGGCGTCGCTGGTGATGCTGGTGGCGGCGCTGGTGTGCGGTGTGATTCCGTTCATGGGTGTTGCCAGCTAGGCCGTACTGGTAAGATAGCGAATGTCAGCGTATCGAAGGCCGACTTGTTGCCGGCCTTCTTATTTCCATAGGTAATCATGGCAGTCAAATCTCCCTGCACCGGCGTGTGCGAATTCGAAGGCCGCACCGGCTATTGCGGAGAATGCCTGCGCACGCTGGACGAGGCGCGGTCGTGGAAGAAAATGACCGACCACAAGCGGCACCAGATCATCAACGACAAGCCGCGCCGCATCCAGAAGCTGGCCAAGGCCACCGCCGCCTGAGTCATTTCCCCAGCAAGCGCAGCGATTCTTCCCAGTTGCCCCGCCACGCGTGCAGGAAATCGTGCGATGTGAAGGCCCGCTTCAAGGGGCCGATCGGTGCGCGGTACACGTCGTGCAGGCCCAGGGCCAGCGTGACCGGATTCCACACCGCGTTGCGTTTCGATTTTTTGGCGCTCGCCTTGACGCGGGCGCCATCGTCGCCAAAGATGCCGATCGCTTCGTCCAGCGCCTGGTCCAGGTTCAATTTCACCAGCGCGCCAAATGCCTGCAGCACTTCGGCCTTGCTGATGCCCGCCTGGGTTTCGGTGGTAGCGAGTTTCTGCTTTTCCTCCTGTGCCGCCTGCGCCTCCTGTTTCAGCTTGCCCACCAGCCGTTCCAGGTCGCGCTTCTGGAAGCGCAGCTGGTCGAGCGGCCGCGTAAAGCCTGGCTCCGGTAGCCGCACCGGCAGCTTGTAGGCGTCCTTGGTCATGGTGATCAAAATGTCCGCGCTGCCGGCGGCCAGGCGGGCGACATCGTCTGCAAAATAAATCGGCGCGGCATAGCCGCCATTGGCCTCGCCAAACAGCTCGGGATAAGCGGCATCATAGTCGAGCCAGACAACCGGGTTCAAGGCGCTATCGAGCATGCGCGCCAGGGTCCATGGCGTGCCGGTCTGTTGTTCGAGCCAGGCGCAGGCTTCGGCGGTGGTGGCCCGGAAGGGCAGATCAGGCGTGCTCATGGTATCTCTCGGGATATGCGGTGGCGCGCAGAGTATCACGCGTGCGTCAAAAGCACGAATTCTGGGTAAACCGCTTGCCCACGGCGCGCACCAGGCCGGTGGCGGGGTCGATGTTGAATACCACGTAGCGGCGTTGCGGGCAGACCAGTTCAAGTGACTTTTTGCTGCACTCGAGCATGTCGGTCTTGAGTACGCCTTCCTTGGTCGATACCGACACGTCCCGGTTGATGTAGGGACTGCATTCGAAACCATGTTCCGTGGCGACCTTTCTGGCCGCGTCCATGGTGAGGCCGACCGCGTGCAGCTTTTCCGCTTCTTCGGCCAGGGTGGCGTCGGAGACGCGGGTGAGGGCGCAGCCGCCCAGCGCCGAGCAGGCCAGCAACGGTAATATCCATCGTAACGTCGGTAACATCGATTCTTTCCTGGCTATAGAGCAACGCAGTGTACCGTGGAACATGGTCCGCACCGTTCGCCGCCGTACTGTGCGGTGCGGCGCTTTATGCGATAGTGGCACGATGGATACCAAACAACTCCCCCGTACCGATGCCCGCCAGGCATCGATCGTCCGCCAGGGCCTGGAATGGGCCCGTACCTATGGCCAGCGCAGCGCCGCCGCCTTTCTGCTGGTGCGCAAGGTGCCGCGCCCGGTGGTCGAGCGCATACTCGCTGCCGCCATCCGCAAGGAAGACCGCGCCCGATGACGTTCGCGCTGGTGGTTGAACCCGGGGCGATCAAGCAAATGCGCAGCTTCAACCGCAAGCTGGCATGGGCGCCGCGCTTCAAGATCAGCAACCGCGTGATGCCGTTCGTGATCCAGTCGCTGTTGCGGCTGTCCCAGTTCGTGCCCGATGTGCGTACGATACGGTCCGGCGTGCGTATTTCACGGTACGCGGCGCAGTCCGATGGACTGCGGGTGCCGGTGCGGGTATTACGAGGAAACAGGCCGCCGCGCGCGGTGATACTGGATTTTCACGGCGGCGGCTGGGCGATCGGCAATGCGCAGATGAACGACCAACTCAACGCCGAACTGATTGCGGCCTGCGATGTGGCCGTGGTGTCGGTCGATTACCGGCTGGCGACCAACACGCCGCTGGCGGCCATCATGGACGATTGCCTGGCGGCCGCACGCTGGCTGCTCGATGGCGGGCTGCCCGAGTACGACGAACTGCCGGTGTATGTGCTTGGCGAATCGGCCGGCGGCCACCTGGCGGCGGCCACGCTGCTGCAATTGCAGCGCTGGCCGGCGCTGCTGCGCCGTATCGATGGCGCCGTCTTGTACTACGGCGTGTATGACCTGGCCGGTACGCCCAGCGTGCACGCGGCGGGCGCCGAGACGCTGGTGCTGCACGGTCCGTCGATGGCCGCGTCGATGCGCCTGCTCACGCCCGGTCTGACCGACGACCAGCGCCGCGCGGCGCCGGCTTCGCCCCTGTATGGCGACCTGGCCGGTCTGCCGCCGGCAATCATGTTTGCGGGCGAGCGCGATCCGCTGCTTGACGATACCACCCTGATGGCTGAGCGCTGGGGCGCCGTGACAGACGTCGAATGCCACGTGGTGCCCGAGGCGCCACATGGCTTCATCCGTTTTCCGGTTCGCATCGCTGCGCAGGTACGCGGCCGGGTCTGCGACTGGATCAACCGCCGCGTCAGCGACGCCGGCAGAAATCGCGTGCCTCCACTATAGGAGGTACGCAGCGCGCCGGCAGTCCGCTACACTCGTTGATACTGACGTGCTGCGCTCATTACAAGGAACCGATATGCCCCATTCCCAATTATTCACTCCGCTGCAAGTACGTAACATTACGCTGGACAACCGCATCGTCATCGCGCCGATGTGCCAGTACTCGGCCGTCGATGGCTGCATGACCGACTGGCACCAGATGCACCTGGGCCAGTTGGCGCAATCGGGCGCGGCGCTGCTCACCATTGAAGCGACCGCCGTGCTGCCCGAAGGACGCATCAGCTATGGCGACGTGGGCCTGTACGACGACGCCACCCAGACCGCCATGGGCCGCGTGATCGACTCGATCCGGCACTGGTCCGCCATGCCGATTGCGGTGCAACTGAACCACGCCGGCCGCAAGGCTTCTACTCAAAAGCCGTGGGATGGCGGCGCCCAGATCGCGCCGGGCCAGCCCGATGGCTGGGCCACGGTGGCGCCGTCGGCATTGGCTTTTCACGACAACTACGTGGCCCCGGCTGCGCTCGACCACGCCGGTCTGCGCCGCATTCGCGACGGCTTTGCTGCCGCGGCGCGCCGCGCTGCCGACCTCGGCATCGACGTGATCCAGATCCACGCCGCGCACGGCTACCTGCTGCACCAGTTTCTCTCGCCGTTATCGAACTTGCGCACCGACGAATACGGTGGTTCGCTGGACAACCGCGCGCGCTTTCCGCTCGAGGTGTTCGATGCGGTGCGCGCGGCGTTCCCGCCAGATCGCGCCGTCAGCGTGCGCATCTCGGCCACCGACTGGGTGCCGGGGGGCTTTGCCGTCGAAGAAGCGCAGGCCGTGTCGAAAATGTTCGAGGACCATGGCGCCGATGCGATCCACGTCTCGAGCGGCGGCCTGCATCGGGACCAGGATATTCCGGTCGGCCCCGGCTACCAGGTGCCGCTGGCGCGCGCCATCAAAAACGTGGTGCAGATTCCCGTAGTGGCGGTGGGCCTGATCACCGAACCGCTGCACGCCGAAGCGATCATCGCCAATGGCGACGCCGACCTGGTGGCGCTGGCGCGCACCATCCTGTACGACCCGCGCTGGCCATGGCACGCGGCTGCCGCGCTGGGCGCGCAGGTGCCGGCGGCCAGCCAGTACCTGCGGTGCCAGCCGTCGCAGTACAAGCAGCTGTTTCGCTCAGATCGGTGATTAAACACCGGCCATGCCGGTTTTGATATGGCTGCCGCCCGAACCGGCATAGCCGCGCAGGTCGTCCTCCGCTAGAATTTCCCGCATAACAACGAGGAGAGACTGATGCGGTATCCGATATCCCGAAGCACAACCAGCGCCCGCTGGTTGCCCGGCTTGCTGCTGGCGCTGGCCGTGGGCGGCACGGCCGGCACAGGGCCGGTCATGGCGGCCACCGCCGATACGCGGGCTACCGCCGATACGCCAGCTACCGCCGATACGCCGGCTACCGCCAATTCGCTGGCTACCGCCGATGGGCCGGCCACAGCCGATGGGCCGGCCGCTGCCGCTGCTACCGCCACCCCCGTTGCTACTGCTGCGGCGAATCGCACCATCCGCAACGGCGACTTCTGGCGCGATACCAGCGGCGCGCCGATCTATTCGCAAGGAGGGGGCATACTCAAGGTCGGCGACAAATACTACTGGTATGGCGTCAAGTACGAGGAAGCGGTCGGCTATATCGCCAGCCGCAAGCCTGACGGCTCCGCGACCAGATTCAACGCAGTGACCGCCTATTCATCGACCGACCTGGTCAACTGGACCAACGAGGGCGAAGTGATCAAGGTGGCGGCGCCCGGCAAGATCTTCGAGCGCGACGCCTGGCTCGGTCGGCTGGGCGTGGTCTACCACCAACGCACCAAAAAATACGTGCTGGTCACCCAGTACGGCAGCAAGAGCGCCGGTAACGGCGTGCTGTTCGCCACCAGCGATGCGCCCACCGGCCCTTTTAAATACGACAACCTGCAAACCCAGGTGCCCAATGTCAACGGCGCGGCCACAGGCGACCAGACCGTGTTCATCGACGACGACGGCCAGCCTTATCTCATCTTCAGCAATTCCGGCGAGCGGCGCCATTTGTACGTGGCGCCGCTGCGCGCCAGCGACTTCTTGCAGGTGGGCCCGGCCAAGCTGGTGCACCAGGCGCCGGCCGGCGGGCGCGAAGGCAACGCCATGTTCAAGCACAACGGCCTGTATTACTTCTGCTCGTCGGAGCTGCACGGCTGGAATGCCTCGCGCAGCTATTACATGACGTCGCCCAGCATCGACGGCCCGTACACGCACGAGCGCCTGATCAAGGGCACGGAAAACGACTTCTCGCACGTGTCGCAAAACGGCTTTTTCATTCCCGTCGCCGGCGGCAAGCAGGGCACGGTGCTGTTTGCCGGCGACCGCTGGAGCAATTACGCCGGCAACGGCAATGGTTACAACATCTGGGTGCCGCTCACGTTTGACGGCACGGCGCCGGTGTTCCACTCGCTCAGCGAATTTTCGCTCGACGCCAGGCGCGGCACCTGGCAGGTGGGCAAGGGCAACAACTACGTGCTCAACCCCGGCTTCGAGGCCGACCGCGTGGCGCAGACCGGCGTTACCGGCTGGGTGGTCAGCTGGACCAACCTGAAAGGGCCGAGTCCCACCGTCAACGTGCTGGACAGCCGCACCGGCCGCTGGGCGCTGATGCTGGCGCACGACCAGCACACGATGGGCAGCGCGGTGCAGAACGTCACATTGCCGAACGGCCGCTACACGCTCAAGGCGTGGATAAAAGGCAGCGGCGGCCAGAAGGTGGCGCGGCTGTACGCCTACGGCCACGGCGGGCCGGAAGCGGCCATCACGCTCGAAACGGCCCGCACCGCGTGGACCGAGGTCAGCGTGCCCAACGTGGAAGTCAAGAACGGCAGTATGCAGATCGGCTTGTATTCGGAGGGCAGCGATGGCCAGTGGCTCAAGGTCGATGACGTCAGCCTGGTGGCAGAGCAATAAATAATCGTGACCATGAAACAGGCCGGCTCCTGGCAAGAGGCGCCGGCCTTTACGTTGATGAGCTCAACGCCAGCCTTGCTCGATCTGTTCCAGGCTCTTGCCGCGTGTCTCCGGCAATTTGCGCAGCACGAAGACAAACCCCGCCAGGCAGATTACCGCGTACAGCCAGAACGTCATGCCGGTGCCCATGGCGGCGTTGATCAGCGGGAAGGAGTAGGTGAGCAGGAAGCATGCCGCCCACAGCGCCGTGGTGGCCACCGCCATGCACGCGCCGCGCACTTCCTGCGGGAAGATTTCGGACAGCGCCACCCAGGTCACCGGCGCCAGCGTCATCGAGTACACGGCAATCGCGGATACTACCAGCAGCAGCAATGGCCAGCCTTGCCAGCCCGCCAGGTAGCAGGCACCCAGCGCCAGGTAGATCACGAACAGGCCGGCGCAGCCGAGCAGCATCAGCCGGCGGCGGCCCCAGCGCTCGACGGTTGCCAGCGCCACCAGCGCGAACACGCAGTTGACCACGCCGGTGATGACGATGTTGAACAGCATGTCCGACACGGCGTAGCCGGCCGAGGCGAAAATCTCCTGGGCGTAATTGAAAATCACGTTGATGCCGCACCATTGCTGCAATACGGCCAGCACAACGCCGATCACCAGCACGCGCGCGAAACGCGGCTCGGCCAGCACCTGTTTCAGGCTGCGGCCCCTGGATGCGCCCAGCGCGGTGCGGATGTCATGCATGGCGCCGCGCGCATAATCAGCGCCGCCCAGCTTGTGCAGCGCTGCCAGCGCATCGTTGGTGCGGCCACGGCCGGCCAGCCAGCGCGGGCTCTCCGGGATCAACAGGCAGCCGAGCAGAAACGCAACTGCCGGCACGGCGGCGGCGGCAAACATCCAGCGCCAGCCGGTGGTGCCGTTCCAGCTGGCGGCCAGCTGGGCGGCGGTGGCGCCGGCCGGCACCGGTTCGGCAATCAACAGGTTGACGATTTGCGCGCCGAGAATGCCAAGCACGATGGCGATCTGGTTCAGGCAGACCATCCGGCCGCGTATTGCTGCCGGCGCGATTTCGGCGATGTACACCGGTGACAGGCCGGCTGCCAGGCCGATGGCCACGCCGCCGATCATGCGCCAGGCGATAAAGCCGTCAAACGAGCCGGCCCAGCCGGTGCCCATCGACGACACGGCAAAAATCACCGCTGCAATCAACAGGCCGCGCCGGCGGCCCAGGCGGTCGCTGATCCAGCCCGAACCGATCGCGCCCACCAGGCAGCCGACCAGCGCGCAACTGACGGCCCATGCCTGCTGCGCCGGCGACACCAGCTGGAACCACGCCTCGTAAAACGGCTTGGCGCCGCCGATCACGACCCAGTCGTAGCCGAACAGCAGCCCGCCCAGCGCGGATACGGCCGCCGCCAGCCACAACGTGGTGGTGGAGGCGGGCGGTGTGGCGGTGGTTGTGCTGCAGGCAACCGGCTGTTCTATTCCATGCATCATTCCTCTGTCCTTTGCTGTCTGTCTCTTTATTGTGGGAATTGTCGTCGTCTGCGATTTTACAAAGGAAAGCGGGGCAGCAGCGACCTTGGGCCATGCCATTCCTGCTGCGAAGCATGACAAAGCAGCATGGCTCGCGGCCCGATGCCGACCGTATAATCGACCAATCACCCATCATTTGAAGGTTTTGTCCTGGAAGCGATCGATCTCCATTGCGGCGACAGTACCGCGCGTCTGTATCCCGGGCATGGTGCGGCCATCGGCGCCTGGCAATGGCGCGGCGACGCGCTGCTGCATGCGCCCGATGGCGAGGTCGCGTGCTTTCCGATGGTGCCGTACGCCAACCGCATCGCGCACGGCCGCTTGCCAGGGGAAGAGCCGTTGCCACCGTACCCGGGCGAGGCCCACAGCCTGCACGGCGTGGGCTGGCGGCGGCCCTGGCGCGTGATCGAACAACATGCCGCGCATGTCGTGCTGGGCTTGCAGCACCAGGCCGACCACCACTGGCCGTTCGATTTTGCCGCCACGCTGTCGATCGCGCTCGGCGACAACTGGCTCACGCAAACGCTGTGGGTGACCAATACCGGCACCCGCACCATGCCGCTCGGGATGGGCTTTCACCCGTCTTTTCACAGCGCGGGTGCGACGCTGAGCGCCAACTGGGAGGGCCGCTGGGGTGTGTCGGCCGACCATTTGCCTACCGGCGTGGCGCCGCAACCGGTCGCGTCGGGGCCGCTGGACGTGGGGCCGTGGCAAGTCAACAATTGCTACACGGGCTGGGACGGCAAGGCGGTACTGCGCTACCCGGATCACGCGCTGCTGCTCAGTGCCGATCCGCTGTGCGGCTTTCTGCAATGCTACCGGCCCGGGGCGGGCAGTGATTTTGTTGCCATCGAGCCCGTTACCCACATTCCCAACGCCCACCAGTTGCGGGCCGAAGGCGTGACCGGCACTGGCCTGCGCGACCTGGCGCCGGGCGCGGTCACGTCCACCTGGATGACCTTGCAGGTCTTGGGTTAGGGGACCTGGCGCAGCTTGCGGCTGGCCGCCAGTTCGACTGCCGCCGCTTCGCGCAGCGCATCGACCATGATTTCAGCACCTGGCGACAGCACGTGGCCCTGGCGCGTGATGATGCCGTACACGTCCATGCGCAGTTTCAGGTCGAACGGCAGCGCAACCAGTTCGCCGGCTGCAAGCTGCGCCTGCACCAGCTCTTTCGGCAGCGCCACCAGCATGTCGGTATTGGTCACCAGCGACACCACCAGCGGCACCGACAAGGTTTCCACGGTTTCCACCGGCGGATCGAGGCCCTCGGACAGGAACAGCGCCGTCAGCCGGTCGCGCAGGATGCTGCCGGCCGGCGGTACGATCCACGACTGTTCCACCAGCTCTGCCAGTTGCAGGTCGGCGCGGCCCACCAGCGGGTGGGTGGCGCGCACGATCAGGTGGTGGACTTCGTCGGTGATCGGTTCGAAATTGAGCAGCGGGACGGTCGAGGTATCGAGGATACGGCCCAGCACCATGTCGAGCTGGCCGTCGAGCAGGCGCTCCACCATCGACTTGCTGGTGCTGAAATCGACCACCAGGCTGGCCTTTTGCGACCGCGCCTTGAACAGCTTGATGGCCTGCATCAGGATATTGGTGGCGGGTGTGAGCACGCTGCCGATCGCCACGCGGCCGCCGATACCGGACAGCAGGGTGGAGATTTCGAAGTGCGCCGCATCCATCTCGGCCAGCGCCACGCCGGCGCGGCGGATCAGCATCTTGCCGGCCCAGGTGGGCACCACGCCGCGCGCCATGCGTTCGAACAGCTGGATGCCAAGCACGTGTTCGAGGTCGCTGATCAGGCGCGACGCGGACGGCTGCGTCAGCCGCGCGGCGGCGGCGGCATTGGCGATCGACGCGTGGCGGCCCAGTTCGACCAGCAGGATCAGGTGCCGCATCTTGAGATGGCTGCGCACAAAACGGTCGGACACGGTATGACTCATGAATGATGGCAAGAAAGATGGTCGTCGGATTATACCCGTACCGTTTTTTCGGTCAGGCAGGCGGTCAGCCATGCCAAATCCGGTTATTGCTATGCCAAATCAGGATAGCCGCGCCGGCCTTACCCGTAAGACAATGTAGCAAAAACCTGCAAGGAATGGAGACTATGGCAGACAGAGTAAAAGACAAGGTGGTGATCGTCACCGGTTCGACCATGGGCATCGGCCGCGCTGTAGCCGCACTGTTGCTGGAAGAGGGCGCCCAGGTGGTGCTCAACAGCCACCAGGACGATGCCCACGCGGCGTCCGTGCGCGATGAACTGGGTGGCCCGAACAGCCTGTATGTGCAGGCCGACATTGCCGACCGCGCCCAGGTGGAGGCGCTGGTGGCGCAAACCCTGGCCCGCTTCGGGCGCGTCGATGCAGTCATCAACAACGCCGGCATGAACGTGTTCACCGATCCGCTGGAAATGACGGCCAGCGACTGGCAGCGCTGCTTCGCGGTGGACCTGGAAGGCGCGTGGAACGTGATCCGCGCGGTGCTGCCGTCGATGCTCGACCGCAGCTACGGCAATATCGTCAATATCGCCTCGGTGCACGGGCATAAAATCATCCCCGGCTGCTTTCCGTACCCGGTGGCCAAGCATGCGCTGATCGGCCTGACCAAGTCGCTCGGCATCGAATACGCTGCGCGCGGCATCCGCGTCAACTCCATTTCACCGGGCCTGATCCTGACCGAGAGCGCCGAAGCCTGGCTGGCCTCGTGCCCCGATCCGGCCGCCGAACGCGCCCGCCAGGAGCAGTTGCTGCCGGTGCGCCGCATCGGCACGCCGCGCGAGGTGGCCTACACGGCACTGTTCCTGGCCAGCGACGAAGCCCGCTTCATCAACGCCACCGATATCCTGATCGATGGCGGACGTTCGCAGCTGTATTGCGATTAGATGCTGCCGGCCGCACTGCGGCCGGTTAATTGCGACCGGTTCGCAGCAGCTTCGACCCGCTGCCACCGGAATTCTCTATTTCTTGCACAAATAAAAAATGACCGAGACCCTCCTGCGCGCGGCCCTGGCTGCGCTGATCTTCCCCGCCGCCCTGGCGCAAGCCGACACCGTGCTGAAAATCGACGCCACCGCGCCGGTGGCCGCACCGTTGCTGGGCCACCTCAAGCAGGGCACGGCCGTGTCGCCGGCCGGCGTGCGCCTGGGCGCCAACAACCAGTACCTCACGCGCGACGGCCAGCCGTGGTTTCCGGTCATGGGCGAATTCCACTACACGCGCTCGCCCGCCAGCGACTGGGAACTGGAACTACGCAAGATGAAGGCGGCCGGTATCACGGTCGTCGCCAGCTACCTCATCTGGAACCACCACGAGGAGCAGGCCGGCAAGTTCGACTGGAGCGAGCGCCGCGATTTGCGCCGCTTCCTGCAACTGTGCAAAAAAGTCGGACTGGAAGCAGTGGTGCGCATCGGCCCCTGGGCCCACGCCGAAGTGCGCTTCGGCGGCGTGCCGGACTGGGTGGTGTACGCCATGCCCACGCGTGGCAACGATCCGCAGTATTTGCACTACGTCGAACGCTTTTACGCGCAGATCGGCCGGCAACTGAAGGGATTGATGTTCAGGGACGGCGGCCCGGTGATCGGCGTGCAGCTGGAAAACGAATACAACCTGCGCGGTCCGGGCAAGGGGGCGGAACACATCAGCACGCTCAAGCGTCTGGCATTGAAGGCGGGGCTTGACGCGCCGCTGTACACGGTCACCGGCTGGGACGGCGCGGTGTACCCGCCCGGCGAAGTCACGCCGGTTTTCGGCGGCTACGTCGATGAACCGTGGGCCACCAGCACGCGCGAACTGGCGCCCAAGGAAACCTACGCGTTCCGCTTCGATACCCGCGTCAGTGGCGACCTCGGTGCGCAGACCGTGACGCACGAGCGCGGCACGGCCGATGACGAAATCGGCAAGACGCCGTTCTTCGGCGCCGAATACGGCCCCGGCGTGCCGTTCATGTACCGCCGCCGTCCCGTGATCGGCGCCGACGACATCGCCTCGATGGTGCCCGTGCAGCTTGGTTCCGGTGTGAACCTGCTTGGCTACTACATGTTCCACGGCGGCCGCAACCCGGCCGGCCGCACCTGGCTGCAGGAGAGCACCGGCAGCGGCGGCTACAACGATGTTCCGCTGATCAATTACGACTTCCAGGCGCCGCTGGGCCCGGACGGCCAGCAGCGGCAAGTGCTCATGCGCCTGCGGCCGTACCACTGGTTCCTGCAGGATTTCGGCGCACGCCTGGCCACGATGACGGTGCGCAAGCCGGCCGCCGTGCCCGATAACGCCGCCGATCTGAAAACCCCGCGCTACGCAGCGCGCAGCAACGGCGACAGCGGTTTTGTCTTCGTCAACAACCACGTGCGCCAGTATGCAATGGCCGCACATCAGGCCGTGCGCTTCGAAGTTGCACTGCCCGGCGGCAAACTGGTCTTCCCGAGTACGCCGGTGGATATCGCCGATGGCGATTATTTCATCTGGCCCTATAACTTCGACCTTGACGGCATGGTGCTGAAATCGGCCACCGCGCAACCGCTGGCGCGGCTCGACCTGGGCGCCGAAGGCGTGGTGTACGTATTTGCCGCGCACAAGCGGATTCCCGTCGAACTCGCGTTTGACCCCGCCATTGCACCGCAATTGCAGGCCGCTGGCGCGCGCGTGGCCGAGCGCGACGGCAAGCTGGTGATCGATCAGCTGCAGCCCGGCACCGGCGCTGCCGTCACCATCGCCCGCAGCAAGGGCGGACCGGTGCGCGTGGTGGTGTTGACCGCTAGCCAGGCCGAACAACTGACCATTGCCGACGTGGCCGGCAAGCGGCGCCTGCTGTTGAGCGAACAGCAACTGGTGGTCGATGGCGGCGCGCTGCAACTGCGCTCGGTGGGCAGCAGCGCCTTCCGCGTGGCCGTGTTCCCGGCGCTGACCAAGGCGCCGACCGCTGCCGGTACCGTGCAAAAAGGGACTGACGGCATCTTCCAGACCTTCGCGGCCACGCTGCCCGAACGCCAGCTGACTGCCAGCATCGCGCCGTTGCGCGCGGCGCAAGCGGTACCGCCGCTGCTGATCGGCGGCAACGCCAAGGCAGCCCAGGAGCCGGGCCCGGAAACTTTTGGCGCAGCGGCCTCGTGGCAGGTGACGGTGCCGCCGGCCCAGCTCAAGGGCCTTGACGACGCCTTGCTCAATATCGATTTCGTCGGCGACATCGGCCGCCTGTATGCGGGCGTGGAGATGCTCGACGACTGGTATTACAGCGGCTATGGCTGGCAGTTCGGTCTGCGCCACATCGGCGAGCGCCTGGCGCAGCCGCTGACAGTATCGGTGCTGCCGCTGCGCGCGGACGCTCCGATCTACCTCGATAGCAAGGCCCGTCCCGACTTCGGCGGCCAGGCCCAGCTTGCGCAACTGCGGACAGTGACGGTGACGCCGGTGTACCTGTTACGGCTCAAGGTGAAGTAAGCGGCCGCTGGAAGATCTCGAACGCTCCATCGCCGCGCGCCTTGGCCGCATACATGGCGCTGTCGGCGTCTTGCAGCATGCCGGCCGTGGTGGCTGCGCCGCCCCGGGCCAGGCTGATGCCGACGGCGGCGCCCACGTTGACCAGCGTGCCATGCACGCGGAACGGCGCTTTCAGCGCGTCGATCAGGCGCAGGGCGATGGCGCGGGCGTCGGCGCTGTCGCTGCAGACGGCGGCCACCACGAATTCATCGCCGCCCAGCCGGGCCACCGCGTCGGCGGGCCGCATGCAGTGCTTCAGGCGCGCGCTCACCAGTTGCAGCAGCACGTCGCCGGCCGCGTGTCCCATCGTATCGTTGACTTCCTTGAAGCCGTTGAGGTCCATGAACAGGATGGCGGTCAGGCTGTCGCCTGTGTTTGCCGCCAGCAGCCGGTCCACGTGCTGGTTCAGCCAGGCGCGGTTGGGCAGGCCGGTCAGGGCGTCGTGCGTGGCCCGCTCCTCGAAGTCGCGCAGCATTTCCTTGTCGCGCGTGATGTCGCGCGAGACCATGACGGCGCCCACGCACTGGCCGGTCACCGGATCGATGATGGCGCTGGCCTTGGTGCCCAGCACGATGTAGTGGCCGTCGCGGTGCCGCTTGCGTACCTCCACCACGTTGGGCAGCACACCGCCGCCGAGCACGCTGGACAAGGCGGCGGCCGAGTGCTGCCGGTCGTCCGGGTGCAGGAACGCGATCACGGGCTGGCCCACCACGCTGGCCGGATTCCATCCCATCATCGATTCATATGACGGCGAAATCGACAGGTAATTGCCGGCGGTGTCGGCATGGGCGATCAGATCCGTGGTGTTTTCGATCAGCAGGCGGTATTCCCCGGCTTCGCGGCGGGCGCTGGCGAGCGCCTCGTGGTGAGCGCTGAGGTCGGTGATGAAGCCGTGATAGCAGCCCGGCGCTGCAGGCAGCCCCGACAGGCGCACCTGGCGCGTGACGCCGTCGAGGCACCGCAGCGCAAACTCGGCCTGGAACGGCGCGCCGAGGCCGATGGCTGTGGCGATGGCTTCCCGGTCATGCGCCATATCGCCGGCGTGCACCGTTGCCACCCAATCGGGCAGGGACAGTCGTGCGGGGACCGCCAACACCGCGTCCGGGACGAGTTGTAAAATAGCAAAAGTGCCCGACTGGTCGGTGGACCAGAGAGCGGAAAGCGGAAATTGGCTGGCGATGTGCATGGACCGGCCGCACAGCGGGTGGCGCTGGCGGACTTTGGCGAAATGTAAAGGGGGTCTTCTGGGGACCACGCTAAACTGCTCGGCATGGGCCATCGGGCGCAGTATAACGCGATGATTGAATGATTGTCGCACAGCATCACTATTATGTTAATAGCATGGGAAATCAAGTGGAACCAGTCGCAGTACCGGCAATCGATGCCGCCATCAACCCGGTCGACGTCGCATTGCATGTGGCGCATGGCAGCAAGCTCAACCTCGCCGACTTCCAGAATTCGGTGCCGCTGCTGCGGGAACTGGCGGTGGTCAACGACAGTGCGCATGAGCTCGTCGAGTTGCAGCTGCGCCTGACGTCGTTTCCACCGTTCCTCAAAGCCAAGACCTGGCTGATCGACACCAGTGGCCCGCATTCCCGCTACGGCATCGTCGATTGCGACGTCCAGCTGGACGGCATGTTGCTCGGCAAACTGACCGAGGCCGAAACCTCGACCATCACGTTGACGCTGGTGACCAAGGCCGGCACGGAGCGCGAGCGCGTGCTGGCCACGTTGGAGCGCCAGGTCGAGTTGCTGCCGCGCAACCAGTGGGGCGGCTTGTCCCATCTGCCCGACCTGGTCGCGGCTTTCGTGCAGCCGAACGAGCCGGCCATCGACCGCCTGCTCAAGCAGGCTGCCGAGGTGCTGCGCCAGGCCGGCAAGACTCCTTCGCTTGACGGTTACGAGGGCGGCGCCCGCCGCGCCTGGGAGTTGACGTCCGCGCTGTGGACGGCCGTGGCCGGGCTGGGCATTGATTACGCCTTGCCGCCCGCGAGTTTTGAGCACCGTGGCCAGAAGGTGCGCAGCGCGTCGCAGTTGATGGATGGCCGCATTGCCACCTGCCTCGACCTGACCTTGCTGTTTTGCTCGGCGCTGGAGCAGGCCGGCTTGAATCCCGTCATCGTGTTCACCAAGGGGCATGCGTTTGCCGGCGTCTGGCTGCGCCAGGAAGAGTTTTCCACGGTGGTGGTCGATGACGTGACAGCCATCCGCAAGCGCCTGCGCTTGCAGGAACTGGTGTTGTTCGAGACCACGCTGGCTGCCGCCCGGCCGGCGCCGTCGTTTACTCATGCGACGCAGATAGCCGCCGGCCAGCTGGCCGACGCGGTGCAGGATCAGTTCGAGCTGCTGGTCGATATCCGCCGCGCGCGCATGCAGCGCATCAAGCCGCTGGCCAGCGCGGAAAGCCACAGCTTTGCGGCGCCAGACGGCGACGCCATGCAGGCGACTGCCGCCACCTTCGACGACGGCGCCCCCGATCTGCCTGACGATGCGCCGCAAGAGGCCCCCGCCCTCGACCCCAGGGACCGGCTGGCGCGCTGGCAGCGCAAGCTGCTCGACCTATCGCTGCGCAACAACCTGCTCAATTTCAAGAGCGGCAAAAAGACCCTGCGGCTCGACGCGCCCCAACCGGCAGCGTTGGAAGACGCGCTGTCGGAAGGCGCACCGATCCGGCTGGTGCCCCGGCCCGAGTTGATGGAGGGCAGCGATCCGCGCAACCAGGCCCTGCACGAGCAGCGCTCGCGCGAGGACGTGCGGCGCGAACATGCGCTCGATGCGCTGGCGCGGCGCGAAGTGTTCGTCAGCGTCGATGCCCAGGAACTCGAGGTGCGGCTGGTGGAGCTGTATCGCAGCGCCCGCACCACCTTGCAGGAGGGCGGCGCCAATACCCTGTTCCTGGCGCTGGGCTTTCTCAACTGGACCCGCGACGACAAGGCGGGGCAGGTGTACAAGGCGCCGCTGATCCTGGTGCCGGTGTCGTTGCAGCGCAAGAGCGCGCGCTCGGGTTTCACGGTGAGCCTGCACGAGGACGAGCCGCGATTCAATCCCACCCTGGTCGAGATGCTGCGGCAGGACTTCCAGCTCAACCTGGGCGTGCTTGACGGCGCGCTGCCGCGCGATGGCGCCGGGCTCGACGTGGCGCAGATCTGGCGCACCGTCTCGCACGCGGTGCGCGACATCAAGGGCTGGGAAGTCTCGGACGAAGTGGTGCTGGCGCCGTTCTCGTTCGCCAAGTACCTGATGTGGGTGGACTTGGCGCAGCGCACCGACCAGTTGCGTGAGAGCCCCGTGGTGCGCCACCTGATCGATACGCCGCGCGAGCCGTATCAATCTGGCGCGCAGTCCACCCTGGCGTTTCCATTGCCCAGGCGGCTCGATGCGGACTACGCGCCCGAGCAGACCTTTTGCCCGCTGCCGGCCGATTCGTCGCAGCTGTCGGCCGTGATGGCCGGCGCCAAGGGCAAGGACTTCGTGCTGATCGGTCCGCCCGGCACCGGCAAGAGCCAGACCATCGCCAACCTGATCGCCCAGTGCCTGGCCGAAGGCAAGCGCGTGCTGTTCGTGTCGGAAAAGATTGCTGCGCTCGACGTGGTCTATCGCCGCCTGCGCGAAGTGGGACTGGGCGAGTTCTGCCTGGAACTGCATTCGAGCAAAGCGCGTAAGCTCGACGTGATCAACCAGTTGCACCGCGCGTGGGATGCGCAGGGCGATGTCGATCCCGAGGTATGGCGTGCCCAGGCGTTGAAACTCAAGCGCCTGCGCGATGAGCTGAACCAGTACGTCGAACGGCTGCACCAGCGCCATCGCAACGGCCTGACGATTTTCCAGGCCATCGGCAACGTGGTCGATGGCGATGCCGATGCTGTACCCCGGGTCGAACTGACCTGGCCAGATGCTGACGCGCACGACCAGGTCCAGCTCGACGTCCTGCGCGAACTGACCGAACGTCTCAAGGTCAACGCCGCAGCCGTGGGCCAGCAACATTTGCAGGGCGGCCCGCTGATGGCGATCGGCCAGACCGACTGGACGCCGTCATGGCAGCAGACCCTGATCGGCGCCGTGCGCGCCACGGCAACCGCTGCCGACGCCGTGCAACAAGCACTGTCTCAGGTGGAAAACGCCACCGGCCTGGCCGGTTTGCCGACCGGCCGCCGCGCCAGATCGGCGCTTGCCGACCTGGTGCAGGTGCTGCCGCAGGCATTTGGTCACCAGTGGAGTTTCGTATTCCTGCCGGAAGCACGCGCGGCGCTTGGCCGTTTGCGGCAAGCGATGGCGGCATTTTCCCAAGCGCCTAAGCCGGCTGGCGCCGCGCATGCAACGATGCCAGTGATGGCGCCCGGTACCCAGGCGTCCCCGCAAGCGGGCGGTTCGACATCCCGCAGCGGCCCCGCCTGGCTGCAGGCGATCATCGCCCGCAGCCGCAAGGCGCAGGCGCTGCTGACCGAGCGCGTGGCGTTGCTGAACGCGCTGGGCAAACCGTGGGCGGCCGACATCGTGGCCGAACTGGAGCGGGGCTTGCAACTGCTGGACGAACTCAAGTCCAGCGAGAGCGCCTTGTCCGTGCGCTACGACGAGCAGGTAGAACAACTCGACGTTCGGCAACTGCACCGGGCGTGGAGCGAGGCCGAAGCCAGCATCTGGCCGCTGTCGTGGAATCGCAAGCGCCAGCTGACCAGAACGCTGGCGGACTGCATTTCCGGCGACGCCGAACCGGACGTCGCCAGGGATCTCGGCCTGCTGGTGCGCATGCGCGAGCTGCGCGCCGCCATCGACGATGCCTGGATTGAACTGGACAACAGCGAGGCAACGGTGCTCCGCGTGCTGGCGTTCGAGGCCGCAGTGTCGAACGCGGTTGCCGACCTGGCCGAGAGCGAAGACGACGCCGCCGTGTTGCGCCAGGCGTTCGACATGCTGGTGGGCGACGGCAATACGCAATTGGCGCCGGGCGGGGCGGTCGTTACCGCCGGCAACCGCTACCTGGCCGCCATCGGCACCCTGCAGGCCGCGCTGGAGCACCTGGCGCAGGCCGGCATGTTCAGCGTGGGCGTGGCGATGCAGTTCGACGAGCTGGCGCTCAGCGACCTGTCCGCGCGTTGCGCCCGCATCATGGCGGCTGAGCCCCGCCTGAAGTCGTGGTGTGCCTGGCGCAAGGTGCGCGCCGAGGCGCAGTCGCAGGCGCTGGGACCGCTGGTGGGCGCCATCGAAACCGGCCTGGTGGCCCCGGTACAGGCGCTGCGCACGTTCGAGATCAACTACAGCCGCTGGTGGCTCAACCGCGCGGTGGACAACGAGGATGTGATCCGTAACTTCGTTTCGGCCGAGCACGAAAAGCGCATCGGCGACTTCCGCGCGCTTGACCGCCAGTTCACCGACGTCACCCGCGCCTGGGTGCGGGCACAGCTGTGCGCCGGCATGCCGCGCGCCGATGAAGTGACCCGCAATTCCGAATGGGGTGTGCTGCGCCACGAGATCGGCAAGAAAAAGCAGCACATGCCGCTGCGCGAACTGATGCACAGCATCCCGACCGCGCTGGCCAGGCTGGCGCCATGCTTGTTGATGAGCCCTTTGTCGATCGCCCAGTACCTGGCGGCGGACACCAGCGCCTTCGACCTGGTGGTATTCGATGAAGCATCGCAAATTCCCGTGTGGGATGCCATCGGCGCCATGGCGCGCGGCAAGCAGGTGGTGATGGTGGGCGACCCCAAGCAGTTGCCACCAACGTCGTTCTTCGACCGCGCCGATGCCTCGGAAGAGGACGAGGACGTCGAAATCGACCTGGAAAGCATCCTCGACGAATGCATGGGTGCGAACCTGCCCACCATGAACCTGTCGTGGCACTACCGCAGCCGCAACGAATCGCTGATCGCGTTTTCCAACCACCGCTACTACGGTGGCGCCCTGGTGACGTTCCCGTCGCCGGTGGCCGAAGACAAGGCGGTCAGTTTCCACCACGTGGCCGGCGTGTACGACAAGGGCGGGGCGCGCATCAACCAGCTGGAGGCCAAGGCGCTGGTCGCGGACATCGTCGCCAAGCTCAAGGCGCCCGGCTTCCGCGAGTCGAAGCTGACCATCGGCGTGGTCACCTTCAATACCGAGCAGATGCACCTGATCGAAGACTTGCTCGACGAGGAACGGCGCAAGGACCCGGCGCTGGAACCGTATTTCCTCGAAACGGATCTGGAACCGCTGTTCGTCAAGAACCTGGAATCGGTGCAGGGCGACGAGCGCGACATCATTTATTTCTCGGTTACCTACGGTCCCGACCAGGGCGGCGGCGTCTCGATGAACTTCGGTCCGATGAACCGCGATGGCGGCGAGCGCCGCCTGAACGTGGCGATCACGCGTGCACGCCAGGAGTTGCGGGTGTTCTCCAGCCTGAAGGCGGAACAGTTCGACCTGTCGCGCACCCAGGCCGCTGGCGTGCGCGACCTCAAGCACTTCCTGGCATTTGCCGAACGCGGCCCGCGTGCGCTGGCCGAAGCCACCAAGGGCAGTCTCGGCGGTTTCGACAGCCCGTTCGAGGCAGCGGTGGCCAGCACGCTGGCCGCGCGCGGCTGGCAGGTGCACACGCAGATCGGCGCCTCGTCGTTCCGGGTGGACCTGGCCATCGTCCACCCCGATGCGCCCGGCGTCTATCTGTGCGGCGTGGAATGCGACGGCGCCACCTACCACCGCTCGGCCACGGCCCGCGACCGTGACCTGTTGCGCGAACAGGTGCTGCGCGGACTGGGCTGGGAGATACTGCGGATCTGGTCCACCGACTGGTGGATCGACCGGGAGGGGACGTCGGACAAGGTGCATGAGGCGCTGGAGCGACTGCTGGAAACCAGCCGGCAGCAGCGCGGCGAGACGGCCGAGCCTTAGGCCATCGGCCGCGCCGGCGTGCCCTCGGCCCACGCCACCGGCAAGCGCGGCGCGGCGGCTGGATCCAGACTACTCACCGTATCGAGCCGGGCGATCTGCTCGGCCGTCAACACCAGCGCCACCGCGCCCAGGTTGTCCGCCAACTGTTCAACCGAACGCGGTCCCAGGATCGGCACCGCGCCGTGGGTGCCGGCCCAGGCGATCGCCACCTGGCCCGGCGTGGCGCCCAGTTCTTCTGCGACCGCGATGACGGTATCTAGAATGCGGCTGCGCTGGGCCGAGTCTTCGGCCTGGAATACCTTGCCGCCCAACGCCTCCGCGCGTCCCGTTTGTCCTTGCCGGTATTTGCCGGTCAACATGCCGCCGCCCAGCGGCGACCACGTGACCACGCCCAGTCCCAGCGCGTGCGCGGCGGGCAGCAAGTCCGCTTCGGGCTGGCGGTGGACCAGGCTGTGTTCGAACTGGGCGGCGGCGATCGGCACCGCGCGGGTCAGCTCGGCCATGGTGGCGGCGCGGGCCAGGCGCCAGGCCGGGAAGTTCGACAGTCCCGCATACAGGATCTTGCCGGCGCGGGCCAGGTCATCGAAGCCGCGCACCAGTTCGTCCAGCGGCGTGGTGGCGTCGGGGTGGTGGGCCCAGAACAGGTCGATGCGGTCGGTGTTGAGGCGCTTCAGGCTCGCTTCCACCGACGCCACCATGGCCTTGCGGCTGTTGCCGGTCACCAGGCGGTTGGCATTCGGTACGGCGCCATTGGTGTACTTGGTAGCCAGCAGGAAATCCTCGCGCCGTCCTTGCAGCAGCGTGCCCAGCAGTTCTTCGGATTGGCCGAACTGGTAGATGTCGGCCGTGTCGATGAAGTTGCCGCCGGCTTCGGCATAGGCGTTGAAGACGGCGGCACTGGCGTCGGCATCGGCACCATGGCCCCAACCGGTGCCGAAATTGGCCGTGCCGAGGGCGACCTGGGAAACCATCAAGCCGGTCGTGCCGAATGCGCTGTATTTCATCGTGCTCTCCAAAGTATGCGGTCAGGGATTTATATGATGATCGTCATCATATTGCTTGTCAATGGTTTTTATGATGATCGACATGAATATTTGAGGAGTGGATTCTCGTCAACAGTGCGTGACCGAGACAGCCCGAATGCTAGACTTTGCAGCCTAACTCAACGTGCCAACGTGCTGTTGCGCCCCCCCATTCAGCAAAGAGGTTCATTTGCCCAAGCGATTCTTCCAATCTATCCTGCTGTGCCTGATGCTGGCGATGAGCATGCCCGCAGTCATGGCCGCCGCACCCAAGGCGCCAGCGCCGGCGGCGGAAACCCCTACCGACAACATGGGCCGCGAAACGCCGCGTTCGGCCGTGGCCGGCCTGATCGGCGCCTTGGCCGAGCTCGACTACGACCGGGCCGCACAGTACTTCGATGTGCCCGATCCGGCCAACAACCGCCAGCAACTGGCGGTCGCCACCCAGGCCCGCACCTTCCACGCCATGCTCGACGACAGCGGTTCGCTCAAGCCGTTTGCGACGCTGTCGAACCAGGAGACCGGCAAGCTCGACGATGAGCTCGATGCCGACAAGGAAGACATCGGTGAAGTCACCCTGCAAGAAAAGAAAATCCCGATCGTGATGACGCGCAGCGCCGACGGCGAGCCCAGGATCTGGCGCATCTCGAAAGAGACGCTGAGCCAGATCTCGGCGGCGGCCCGCCGCGTGCCGGTCCCGGCCGCCCCGGCGGAAAACGAGGTGCTCATCGGCGGGGCGCCGCTCAAAGACTGGGCCACGCTGCTGGGATTGGGCGTGGCGATTTTTGGCGGTTTGTGGCTGCTCTCGGTGGTGCTGGTGGTCGGCACCCGCCGCTTGCTGTCCGATCCAGCAGCCAGCAGCCCGTTCCGCTTCTTCGAGGCAGCGTTGCCGCCGTTCAGCCTGCTCGTGGGCGTGTTCGTGTTCTACAACTGGGCCGACCAGTTGCCGGTGTCGATCGTGGCGCGCCAGACCTTGCTGCGCTACACCGGCATCGTTACAGCCATCGCGGTGGTGTGGTTCAGCCTGCGGCTGGTCGATGGCATCGCCGACCTGGCCATTACGCGCATGCAGCGCCACCAGCGCCGTCAAGTCGTTTCCGTGATTATCCTGGTGCGGCGCGCCGTGAAATTCCTGCTGCTGGCGTTTTCCGTCATCGCCATCCTCGACACCTTCGGTATCGACGTCACCACCGGTATCGCCGCGCTTGGTATCGGCGGTATCGCGCTGGCGCTGGGCGCCCAGAAGACCGTGGAAAACCTGGTGGGCAGCGTGACCCTGATCGCCGACCGGCCGCTGCAGGTGGGCGACTTCGTCAAGGTGGGCGACGTGGTGGGCACGGTCGAAGACGTGGGCATCCGTTCCACCCGCATCCGCACCGGCGAGCGCACCGTGGTGACGGTCCCCAACGGCGACCTGTCGGCGCGCCAGATCGAAAACTACGCCGACCGCGACCGCTTCCTGTTCAACCCGATCATCGCGATTGCCTACAGCACGCCGTCCGCCAAGCTGCGCGAGGCGATATCGATCGTGCAGCAGATTATTTCCGGTAATGTGAACATGGCCGAAGGCGGCCGCGCGCGGCTGGGCAATATCAGCGACCGCTCGTTCAATATTGAAGTTTTTTCCTACATCAACGTGAAGGAATTCGACACCCAGGTCATTATCCGCGAGGAGCTGCTGCTGACTATCTACGAGCAGCTCGAAGCGGCTGGCATCGAGTTGGCTTTCCCTACTCAGACAGTGGTGTATCTGAGCAAGAACCCGGAAGAGGGCGACGACGCGCCGGTGCTGGTGCGCCCTTGAGGATACTGTTTACCGCGCGCGTTGATTTCCTCGACGATGCATGCGCGCTTGCTCACCGCTGCGTTTAGCTGGTCGTTGCGATATCCGCCAGCGCTTGCCCGAGCTCCTGCCGCAGCGCCGCCAGGTGCTGGCCTATGGACTCCAGCGCACCCGCATCGGCCAGTTGTTCGATCCGGTGGCAGCGCTGCGACAGCGCGGCGGCGCCCAGGAAGGCGGCCGCGCCGCGCAGGCTGTGGGCGGCCAGCGCCACTGCTGCTGACTCGCCTTGTGCCAGGCCCTGCTCGATGATCTGCAACAGGCGTGGACCTTCGGCCTGGAACGCGGCGCGCAGGGCGCGCTGCAAGGTATCGTCGGCTGGCGCCAGGTCGGTCACGCCGAACATCGTGTCCAGTTCGCGCCGCCGGTCGGTTGCGGTTTGTGCGCCAGCCAGGGGCTTGCCCAGCGACAGTAACGTCGCGAGCTGGCGCGCGATTTCGGCGTGCAGGTCGGCCTCGTCCACCGGCTTGGACAGGAAGCCGTTGGCGCCCGCCGCCAGGAAATTTCGGCGCTCTTCCACCGTGGCGTTGGCTGTCAGCGCGATCACCGGCACTTGCGGGTTGCGCACGCCGTCCATGCCGGCGCGCAGGCGCCGCAGCGCGGCAATGCCGTCCATGCGCGGCATGCGCCCGTCCATGATCACCAGGTCGTAATCGTGCGCGGCCAGTTGCTCCAGCGCTGCCACGCCGTCTTCGGCAATGGTGATGGCATGGCCCATTTCGCCCAGCAGTTCGCGCAGGATGATCTGATTGGTGCTGCCGTCTTCGGCGCACAGTACCGCCAGGCGGGCGCCATGCGGCGTGCGTGGCGCGACGGCCGATTGCGGCGCCGGTGTGCCGGGGGCCAGCGGCAGGTAGACGCGGAACACGCTGCCCACGCCGGGCTCGCTGCCGGCTTCGATGCGACCGCCCATGGCGGCGGCGATATTCTTGCAGATCGCCAGGCCCAGGCCGGTGCCGCCGTACCTGCGGGCGGTGCCGGCGTCGGCTTGCGCGAATTTCTGGAACAGGCGGTCGAGGGCGTCGGCGGCAATGCCGATGCCGCTGTCGCGCACGCTGAGCACTATCCCTTCGCTATCGGCGGCGGCGCCCAGGCGCACTTCGCCGTGGTCGGTGAACTTGATGCCGTTGCCCACCAGGTTGACCACGATCTGGCGCACCCGCGTCGGGTCGCCGCGCCACCAGGCGGGCAAGCCGGGGTCGAGATCGGCGATCAGCGAAATGCCCTTGGCCTCGGCGCGGTCGGCCAACAGGTTCACCACGTCGTGCAGCAGGGCCGGCAGGTTGAAGTCGAGCGTTTCGAGCGGCATCTTGCCCGCTTCCAGCCGCGAGAAATCAAGGATGTCATTGATGATTTGCAGCAGTACTTCGGCATTGCTGAGACCGACGCGCAGCTTGCCGACGGTATCGTGCGGCAGTCCCGCATCCTTCAGCGCCGAGCGCAGCATGCCGATCACGCCGCCCAGCGGGGTGCGGATCTCGTGGCTGATCATGGCCAGGAAATCGCTTTTAAGCTGGTTCGAGACTTCGGCCGCCCGCTGCGCAGCCAGCGATTCGGCCTGGCGCACCTGCGAGGCCTGCAGGTCGGCTTCGCGCTGCTGCAGCGCGAGGATGTGGGCACGCTGGCGCGCCAATGCGCCGTCGAGCCCGTGGAGCAGGTAGGTACAGGAGATGGTCAGCACGGCGGCGACCAGCAAGAAGTTAATTGTGAGCAGGATCCAGTGCGCCAGCGGGCTGATCACCAGGACGGCCACGCCGGTTTCGATGCCGCCGGCCACGCCGGCCACGAACAGGGTGGCGCTGCACCACAGCAAGGCGCAGATGGCTGCCCGGCTGCCGATCAGCACCGTGCACAGCACCGGTACCGCCAACAGGTAAATCTGCGACAGCGGGCCGATGGAAAACAGCACTGCCACCGCAATCAGGTAGGCGATCGCCAGCAGCGCGCCGGCGCGCCAGTGGTAGGACAGTCCACGCCGGAAATTGAGCACGGCCATGCCGGTGACGGCAACGATGTCGGCCACGACCAGCGTCCAGTGGCCCTGTTTGGCGCCGCCCCACATGCTGGGCAGCATGACCACCAAACCGAGCCAGAAAGCAGCGCTGCACAGGCCGTCCAGCAGACGGGCGCGCCAGCCGTGCAGGTCCAGGTCGTCCTGGTCGAGCGCCGCCACTCGCCGCTGCAGGGCGTTGCTCAGGGCGCGTGCCGGAAAACTGTCTAACAAGGGGAACTCGCGTATTGAGGTGATTAGCGGGGAATTCTACTACTTTTTACGCATGGAAATTAACAGCCAATAACCGGTAACACCATGAGTAACGCGCATCTTTGTGATTGATGCTGATTGCCAACGATTGCAAAAGAGTAGCAATGATAGAATCGGGCAACCCCCGCCAATCCGTCTGCCAGCCCATGATCGTTTCATCCGCAACCGATTTCCGCGCCGTCGCGCAACGCAAGCTTCCTCCCTTCCTGTTCCATTACCTCGACGGCGGCGCCGGCGCCGAGCAGACCTTGCGCGCCAATGTCGATGACCTGCAACAGATCAACCTGCGCCAGCGCATCCTGCAAGGGTCGGAAGACCTGGACCTGACCACCGGGTGGTTCGGCAACACCTACGGCATGCCGATCGCGCTCGCGCCGGTGGGCCTGACCGGCATGTATGCACGCCGGGGCGAGGTGCAGGCTGCGCGCGCAGCCAGTGCGCGCGGCATCCCGTTCATCCAGTCCACGGTATCGGTGTGCCCGCTGGCCGAGGTGGCCAAGGCGATCGACAAGCCGCTGTGGTTCCAGCTCTATGTACTCAAGGACCGCGCCTTCATGCGCGACGTCTTGCAGCGCGCCAAGGCGCTGGGCGCCACCACGCTGGTATTTACCGTCGATATGCCGGTGCCGGGCGCGCGCTACCGCGATGCCCACAGCGGCATGAGCGGCCCCAACGCCGCGCTGCGCCGCATGCTGCAAGCGGTCACGCACCCGGGCTGGGCCTGGGACGTGGGCCTGCACGGCCGCCCGCACGACCTGGGCAACATCTCGGCCTATCGCGGCCAGGTAACCGGACTGGCCGACTATATCGGCTGGCTGGGTAACAATTTCGATCCGGCCATCGGCTGGAGCGACTTGCAGTGGATCCGCGACGAGTGGGACGGCCCGATGGTGATCAAGGGCATCCTGGAAGCGGACGATGCGCGCGCTGCGCTGTCGTTCGGTGCGGACGGCATCGTGGTCTCGAACCACGGCGGGCGCCAGCTCGACGGCGCGCTGTCCACCGCGCGCGCGCTGCCGGCGATTGCCGAGGCAGTCAAAGGGAAGATGACCATCTTTGCCGACGGCGGCGCCCGCACCGGCACCGACATCTTCCGCCTGCTGGCGCTGGGCGCGGACGGTGTGCTGCTGGGCCGGGCGTTCGTGTATGCGCTGGCGGCGCAGGGCCAGGCTGGCGTGGACAAGCTGCTGGCCATCCTGGAAAAAGATATCCGGACCACCATGGTGCTCACGGGCGTAAAATCGGTGCGCGAGATTGGCCCGCACTTGTTGGCCTGAAACCGGGCCTGAACCTGGAGTATTGATGAAGGTACGTTTGTGGACCGTGGTGGTGATGTGTGCGTTGGCAGCCCCGGCCGTCGCCCAGCGGGTGGAACCGGCCCCGGTTCCGGTTCCAGCGCCGGACTTGCCGCTGTGGGAAGTCGGCCTGTTCGGCGGCGCCGCCAGCACGCCGGCCTATCCGGGCGCCGATGACCGTTCGCAGCGGGCACTGGTACTGCCGATGGTGATTTATCGCGGCAAGGTGCTGCGCGCCGACCGTTCCGGCATCGGTGCGCGGTTGCTCAACACCGACCGGGTGGAACTCGACGTCGGCTTCGCCTTATCGCTGCCGGCCAAGTCCGACGACGTGGGGGCCCGCGCCGGCATGCCCGACCTCAATTCGTTACTGGAATTTGGCCCGCGCCTGAAAGTGCGCCTGGCCGAGACCGCGATGTCGCGCCTGCGGCTGGAGTTGCCGTTGCGGGTGCCGCTGGAACTGGGCAATGGCTTCAAACGCCAGGGCCTGGTGTTCGAGCCGCGCCTGGTGGCAGAGACCGGCGACCGCAGCGGCGTGTGGCAAGCCGACGCCAACCTCGGCCTGGTCCTTGGTAACGCCCGCCTGAACCAGTACTTTTACGACGTGGCGCCGCAATACGCCACCGCCGAGCGACCCGCCTACCAGGCGGGCGCCGGCCTGATGATGACCCGGCTGGGCGTGAGCCTGTCGCGCCGCGTCTCACCCGACTGGCGCCTGTTCGGCTTTACCCGCTACGACAACCTGAGCCACTCAGCCAACCGCGACAGCCCCTTGCTGCGCAAGAACAGCGGCTGGTCGGCCGGTATCGGCTTTACGTGGACCATTCACCGGTCGGCGGCGCGGGCCTGGGAGTAAATCGCAGGCCCGGCGCTGCCGGTCAGTGATCGGTATGCAGATACGACGGCGTCTTCGGTAGGCGGGTGCTGAACAGGAAGGCGATCACCATCATCACCGTCACATAGACGAAGAACCAGTTTTCGTGGCCCAGGTTCTTGAAGGTGAGGCCCACGAATTCGGCCGAGCCGCCGAAGATGGCGTTGGCGATCGCGTACGAGAAGCCCACGCCCAGCGCGCGCACTTCAGGCGGGAACATTTCCGCTTTCACCAGGCCGCCGATCGACGTGTACAGGCTGACGATGGCCAGGGCCAGCGTGATCAGCAGGAACGCCAGCACCGGACTGTCGTTACCGCGCAGCATGGCCAGGATCGGGAAGGTGGCGATCGCGCCCAGGGCGCCGAACAGCATCATCGAGTTGCGGCGGCCGATGCGGTCGGCCAGCATGCCGAACAGCGGCTGCATGCACATGTAGAGGAACAGCGCGCCGGTCATCACGATACTGGCGGTTTTGGCCGGCATGCCGGCGCTGTTGACCAGGTATTTTTGCATGTACGTGGTGAAGGTGTAGAAGATCAGCGAGCCGCCGGCCGTGTAGCCGATCACGGTAATAAAAGCGGCGCGGTGGTGCTTGAAGATGTAGGCCAGGGTGCCGGCTTCCTTGTTGTTCATGTCGGCGGCTTTGCTGGTTTCGTGCAGGGTGCGGCGCAGCAGCAGCGACACCACGGCGGCAATCGCACCGATCACGAACGGAATGCGCCAGCCCCAGGCCTTCAGCTCGGCTTCGGTCAGGAATACTTCCAGGATCACCACGGTCAGCACGGCCAGCAACTGGCCGCCGATCAGGGTCACGTACTGGAACGACGAGAAGAAGCCGCGCTGGCCGCGCAGCGCCACTTCGCTCATATAGGTGGCGGTGGTGCCGTACTCGCCGCCCACCGACAGGCCCTGGAACATGCGCACGATCAGCAGCAGGATCGGCGCCGCCACGCCAATGGTGGCGTAGGTAGGCAGCACGGCAATCGCCAGCGAGCCGCCGCACATCATCATCACCGAGATCATCATCGATTTCTTGCGGCCCACGCGGTCGGCAATGCGGCCGAACAGCCAGCCGCCGATCGGACGCATCAGGAAGCCGACCGCGAACACGGCCGCGGACTTCAGGAATTCGGTGGTGGGGTTACCGCTAGGGAAAAACTGGCTGGCAAAATAAATCGAGGCAAACGAATAAACGTAAAAGTCGAACCATTCGACCAGGTTGCCGGAGGAGGCGCTGATGATGGCAAACACGCGTTTGCGTTTTTCCTCGGCAGTGTAATGGGGTTGTGTTGTGGCGGTCATGCTGCTCCCGTTGCTGTAAGTAGATATCACGTTCCTGAACATGTTTTATTCATGAACAATGTTTCTGATTGTAAAGCATCTTCGACAACAACGTGTGCCACGTTGGTCAAGCCTGGTCTTTCATACAGTGTGACCAGGGTTAGCAAGCGCACGTTGAACGGACTCCAGCGCGTGTATCTTTCAACAAAACCAACCGAAGGAGCATTGCCATGAATTTGGATAAGCCTGTCAACAAGCCCGTCGCCTACCCCGACCTGGTCACAGACCACGAGCCGACTTTTGTTGACAACCTGCCGCAGCGCGTCAAGCAACTGCTCGATCAAACCAGCTCCAGGCTGGCCCACAACGAACTGCGCGAGTGGGGCAAGCTGCTGCTCACGCAGGCGCCGGCCATCCAGGCCGGCATCGCCCGCCGGGTGGACAAGCGCACAGTCAAGAAGACCGCGATTGCGGCGGTGGCGCTGGGCGTGGGGTACTACCTGCTCAAGCGCCGCTAGCACCGCGACGTGCTGATGACAGATTTGCATCACTGCGCCAAAGACTATTGAGTTGTAGCAATGCCATATATTTCCTTCGATCTACGATTGCGCGATGGAAATATCAGACGCATTTTCTCGTCGGCGCCAGCGCGGCGTCACCTCCCTCATGTTCATCATGATCGTGATGGGCCTGCTGGTGTTCAGCGGCATGGCGCTCGACCTGGCGCTGGTGCAGTACCGCCGCCAGGAGCTCGATCTCGCCGCGCGCACGGTGGCGGTGGCCGCCGCCCAGCAGCTCAATGGCAAGGCTGGCGGCATCGACAACGCACTGGCCAAGGGGGCGGAGGCGCTGGCAGACCTGCGCTATCGCTATGGCTCGCGCCGGTTGACGTGGCGCGACGACATGCTGTCGTTCGGCGCCACGCCAACCGGCGGCTGGCAGAGCGCGGATGCGGCCAGGGCGGCGGCGGCGGGACTGCTGTTCGTGCGCGCCGATACCGGCAAGCTCGATGCGGCGGTCGGTTCGGTCACGCTGTTCATCATCAGGATGCTCCACTCTTCCATGCAATCGGTGGCGGTGGCCGCCACTGCCGTGGCGGGCCGCTCCGGCATCGACGTCATGCCGCTGGCGGTGTGTGCGATGTCCGGGCTGGCCGGTGCCAAGCGTGTCAATGCCGGCCCGCCGGCCACCGAGGAGCTGGTGGAATACGGCTTCCGGCGCGGCGTTGCCTACGATCTGATGCAACTCAATCCGGACGGCGTCGTTGCCGTCAGCTTCGTGATTCATCCCACGCTCGCAGCGGGGCAAGCCGGCGGCTCTGGCATTGCCGCCGGACTGAGCGATGCCGTGGTGGGGCCGCACGTCTGTACCGGCCAGCTGGGCATTACAACGCTGCAGGGCGGCAAGGTGATGGTGGCGCAGCCGTTTCCGTTGGCAGCGTTGTACCGCCAGCTCAACTCGCGTTTCTCCCAGTACGAAAACAGCCTGTGCACGGCCGAGACAGCCGTGGTGGACCGTAACGCGCGGCCGTACCTGCGAGACGGCGGGGTGCCGTGGATGGCCGCCACACCCAATGAGCAAGGCGCGCAGGTCACCACCACCGGCGGCAAGCGCCGCACCGTTGCCGACCTGTCGCCAGCGCCCGCCGGCACCGATCCTAAAGCATACGGGCCGTTGTGGGCCTATGCCAGGGCGGTGCCGTTCAGCGAATGGACGGAGGGCGTCGATGAACCGGCAGCCGGCTACGCGACCTTTGGCGCTGGCGACTGGGCCAGCCTGTACGCACCGGGCGCGCCCGCTGCCAAGAACTATCCCGGCACCATCCCCTACCAGAGCACGAGCGGGACCAATTTCCAGGCGCCGCCGGTGGCGCAAAAGGGCGTGACCAATCGCCGGGTGCTCAACGTGCCCTTGCTGGCCTGCCCGGTGGCGACCGGCGGCCCCGAGCCGGCCACCGTGCTGGCCATCGGCAAATTCCTGATGACGGTACCAGCCACGCCGACCACGCTGTTTGCCGAGTTTGGCGGCCTGGTGCCCGAGCATACCCTGGGTGGTCCGGTGGAGTTGTACCGGTGAGCGCCATGCGCAGGGTGGGCGGCCTGGTGACGGCGGAATTTTCGCTGGTGCTGGTGGTGTTTCTGACCATCGCCTGCGGGGTGCTGGAAGTGGGACGCGCCATGTACCTGTACAACGCCTTGTACATGGTGACGCAGCGCGCGGCGATTGCCGCTGCCAGCGCCGACTTCTCCAACCCGCAAGCGATGGCGGCGGTGCGCCAGCGCGCGGTGCTGCGCACCACGCCCGGCAACCTGATCATGGGCGCGCCGGTCAGCGATGCCCATGTGCGCATCGACTACATGTCGTTGTCCGGCGCCGGAACGGAGGTGATGCAGCCCATCGCAGCCGGCAACATGCCAGCGTGCCCGGTGAACAACCGCATCGCCTGCATGAAGGATCCCAACAGCGCCGCGTGCATCCGGCTGGTGCGGGTACGGATCTGCGATCCCGCCGTCACCGCCGAGTGCGAGCTGACTGCCTATCGCGCCATGTTCCCGCTGGTGAAGCTGCCTCTGCAACTGCCGATGTCCACGACGATTACCCCTGCGGAAACTCTGGGCGCCGCGCCGGGCGCCGGACCTTGTCCGTAACGCGTTTCAGCCATCAACCCCGGTGGTGGCGAAGCGCTCGCGGTACACGCGCGGCGTGATGCCGAGCTTTTTCATGAAGACGCGCCGCATATGGGCTTCGTCGGTGAAGCAGGCGCGCGCCGCCACTGTCTTGAGCGGCAGCGCCAGGTCGGCCAGCAGCTGGGTGGCGCGCTCGAACCGGCATAGCTCGATGAACTCTTGCGTGCTCAGGCCCACCTCCTGCTGGAACACACGGGCGAAATGGCGCTCGCTCATCATTGCGCGCTGTGCCAGTTGTGCCACCGTGAGCTTTTCGTCGAGGTGCTCGAGGATCCAGTTTTGCAGTTCGCGGATGGTGGGGCGGGTGGTACGCTCGCTGAGCAGGTGGGCGCTGAACTGCGACTGTCCGCCCGGGCGTTTCAGATACACGACCATCTCGGTGGCCACTTCCAGCGCCAGATCGCGGCCGTAGTCTTCCTCCACCAGCGCCAGCGCCAGGTCGATGCCAGCGGTGACGCCCGCTGACGTCCACACATTGCCGGAGCGCAGAAAGATCGCGTCGGCATCGACTTCGATGGCAGGGTACTCGGCTTGCAGCCGCTCGGCCACGCTCCAGTGGGTGGTGGCGCGTTTGCCATCGAGGACGCCGGCGGCGGCCAGGAAAAAGGCGCCCGAGCACAGCGCCGTCAACGCCTTGATGCGCGGCGCCACGGCCGCCACCCAGGCGATAATGGCGGCGCTGTCCACCAGCGCTTGCCGGATGTGGCGCGCGCCGACGATAATGGCGTTGTCGGGCAATGCCAGCGGATCGAGGGCCTTGGTGGCGTCGAGCGACATCAGGGTGTCGGAACGTACCGGGCCGGCCTGGCACGAGGCAATGCGCACGTCGTAGCCGGGCGGGTGGCCGCGCCGCTGCAAATGCAGGTTGGCGTACTCGAAAACGGACATGGGGCCGACGGCTTCCATGGCCTTGAAGCCGGGATAAACCACGATGTCGATGGTGATTGCTGCGGGTGTGACTGTCATGAAGCGGTGGTGTCAGGAGAAAATCCGGTCATTATTGCACCAAATCCTGCCATTCTCCGGGGTGCTGCCCCACGCGCAGGCTTGCGGGTGCCAGAATCGCGCATCTTCAAGCAAAGGGAACCACCATGAAAACCAAAGCAGCCGTAGCCTGGCGCGCAGGCGCGCCGCTCACCATCGAGGAAGTGGACCTGCAAGGCCCGCGCGCCGGCGAGGTGCTGATCGAACTCAAGGCCACCGGCATCTGCCATACCGACTACTACACGCTGTCCGGCGCCGACCCGGAAGGCATTTTCCCGGCCATTCTCGGCCACGAAGGCGCGGGCATCGTGGTCGATGTCGGTCCCGGCGTGACCACGCTGA